>CAJQKV010000007.1 GCA_905479015.1 uncultured Cyclobacteriaceae bacterium | reverse complement strand
AAAATTAGATGAGGTAGGACTTCGTTGGGGCCTATTGGTGTAGGTAGAAGTGATAGATCGGGATAGGTGTGATGGATGTCTGTTAATGAGGTTTTGCAGTTTTGACAATTGCCTGTTGAGTTTAGATTTTTTCAAAAGGGTCAGACTTTCTTTTCTGCATTTTTTAGGTTGTGGTATCCTTCTTGGGATGAACTCCAATCAAATAACGACCAAAATTTGTCTCAGTAAGGGATTTACAGATCCTATTTCGGTCGTTTTTGTTAAACCGTTTGTCAAATTAAACCTGCTTGAAATTTTAGAGGGTGAGTCAAATTCGTGTTAGATTTGACTATGCAAGCTATCAGTGTCTTTGATATTTTCAAAATAGGGGTTGGGCCTTCGAGTTCACATACGTTAGGTCCATGGAACGCGGCCTTAACTTTTGTCCAGCTACTTGACCTCGAGGCGCTAGATAGGATACAAATAGACTTATATGGTTCTTTGGCCAAGACAGGCAAGGGGCATGCGACCGATAAGGCCATTATACTTGGATTGATGGGGCATCAACCGAAATCAGTTGACATTACTCAGATTGATCAAATGATTCTTGAGGTGCAAAAATCCAATATCCTGCTCATTAAATCCAAAGAAGTGCATTTTGAGGTATCCAAAGACATTATTTTCAATTCTTATGTGCATGAGCGTCATCCGAATACATTGATGTTTAGTGCCTTTGCTGAGGAAAAGTTACTTAAGCAACAACTTTTTGCCTCCGTGGGTGGGGGATTTATTGAAAGTGAAACTCCCGGAGAGACGCCACACTCCTTAGGAGATTTCCCATTTCCTATCAACAAAGGGGTAGATATTTTAGCCTATACGAGCAAAAAGGAGTGTGCGATTTCAGATATCGTGTTACAAAACGAGCTGACTTTGCAAACCATTGAAGAGATAGATCAGCAAATTGCTTCAATTTTTGAAACCATGCTAGAGGCTATTTATCAGGGTTGTTGTGCGGAAGGTACTTTACCTGGAGGCTTAAATGTATCTAGGCGAGCCAAAAAAATATACGATAAGCTCACAGATCCATTTGTTCATACCACAAGAGATGAATGGATGTTAGGTATTCAAAATGGATCTAAAGATTTTAGCGTCATCAATAAGTGGGTAAGTTGTTTCGCCCTTGCTGTAAATGAACAAAATGCTGCGATGGGAAGAATTGTGACCTCACCGACCAATGGTGCGGCAGGTGTCATTCCCTCTGTCCTTCTTTATTATATTCTTTTTTGTGATTATCAAGGTATAGAAGATATTAAGAAATTTCTTTTTACTGCAGGAGAAATTGGGTGTTTATTCAAAAAGGGAGCAACCATTTCAGCAGCTGTGGGGGGTTGTCAGGCTGAAGTCGGTGTATCCTCGGCAATGGCAGCGGCAGGATTGACAGAGGTACTCGGCGGTAGTCCAGAACAATGCTTGATGGCAGCAGAAATAGCGATGGAGCATCATCTTGGATTGACATGTGATCCAGTCAAAGGATTGGTCCAAGTGCCTTGTATTGAACGAAATACCATGGGTGCCATCAAGGCGATTACAGCCGCAAATTTGGCATTGGAGAGTGATGCTGCGGCAGCCATTGTAAATATTGATACGGTTATTCAGACCATGTGGGATATCGCCAAAGACATGCATACCAAATACAAAGAAACCTCAGAGGGAGGGTTGGCCATTAATCTTTCCGTCATTCATCCCAATTGTTAATCAGGGTATCAGTTTGATTAGATTCAGAGAATGAAGTGCGCATCAATAGGTTTTTTATCTGAAGTAAAATAAACGGAAACCTGATTTTTCTCCATTTTAATCTTTTGCTTCAGTTATTATTTAGAATGTTTCATACATGGGTTTGCCCCTTGGCATCTTTTGACTGCAAATTATTTTTAAATGCTTAAGAGACCTATTTATAAGTGAAGGGTTCATTTAACTTTAAATATCTTCCAGAACGATAGCGAATTATGTTTAAATTACTCTAGTTTGATTGATGAAAATGAGCGGTTCATGGGTTGATTTTTATACTCGTCAGAACCCTTTCAATTTATAATTTATAAAATTTAGCTATGAAAAAAATCATATTTGGTTTGATGCTCATGGGAGTGTTGAAAACCTTAGGACAAGAATCTTTGACTTATCAAATACCATCAAAGGAAATATATGATCTTGTTGACGTCTCCTTGGCGCCTTCTGTTGTGATGGATGATGCCAAAAATTTCATGATCTTTTTGTATCGTGAAACCTATAAGAGTATTGAAGATTTATCGAGTGAAGAACTGAGGTTAGCAGGATTGAGAATTGACCCTAAGACCAATATTGGAAGTAGGATTACCTATTATAATAATCTAAAAATACAAGATTTAAGGACTGATCCAGTCTCTTTGATTCAAGTCACAGGTCTGCCTAATAAACCCAAGTTGACCAACATAACATTTTCACCAGATCAAAAAAAAATAGCCATGACCCAAACGACCGCTTTGGGAGTAGAAGTATGGTATGTAGATCTATCGACCTTTGCCGCTAAAAGACTCACGGAACCTAAGGCCAATGCCAATTTAGGACAAGTCATTCATTGGTTTAAGGACAGTGAGCGTTTATTGGTCAAAATGATTCCTAAGGATAGAGCAGCATTGATCAACCCCAAGTCTGCCATTCCTTCTGGACCTACTGTTTCGGTAAGTGATGGCCAAGAAGCACCCAATAGAACCTATCAAGATTTATTGAAAAACAAAAATGATGAGTATAATTTTGAACAATTGGCACTTTCTGAGCTGTATAAAGTGTCTTTGAAAGGATCTTCGGTGCCTTGGCTGGGAAGTGCCATGTACCAAGACATAAGTTTTTCACCTGATGGGGAATACATAATGATCTCTGCGATCAAAAGGCCTTTTTCCTATTTGGTCCCCAACAGTAGGTTTCCATCTACACGCATTATTTATACAAAAGAAGGACAAGAGGTGAGTACCGTTGCACAGGTACCTTTAATGGAAAATTTACCCAAGGGTTTTATGGCGGTACCCTCTGGAAGAAGGAGTTTTAGATGGAGGAATGATCAACCTGCCAGTTTGGTTTTCGTGAAAGCACTTGATGAGGGCAATCCTGATAGTCTAGTGGCGTTTAGAGATGAAGTTTTTCAGTTAGAAGCACCTTTCGATGAAATGCCTAAGAGTATGTTAAAGACTCAAAATAGATTTTCAAGTATTATATGGGGAAATAAGAATCTTGCCATAGCTTACGATTATTGGTGGAATACACGAAATAAAAGAACTTATTTATTTAACCCTGCGCTTCCAGAGGGAGGGGTTGATCTCCTTTTTGATCAAAATTATCAGGATGCATACAATGATCCGGGTAGCTTTATTACCAGAAAAAATAAACTAGGCCGGAAAGTTTTAGCCCTGAAAGGGAGTCGAGCTTATTTAAAAGGTGATGGCTTTTCTGACGAGGGTCAATTCCCTTTTTTAGATGAAATAAATCTTAAATCAAAAATAAAAAATAGACTGTATCAATCTGACTATAAAAATAAATTAGAACGATTCATCGATTATGATATTGATGAAAATCAGCTTTTAGTGCGCATAGAATCACCCAACGATTATCCCAATTATTTCATTAGAGATTTTGATCAAGGTGATCTTAAACAAATGACCCAGTTTGAAAATCCATTTATCAGCATAAAAGATATTCATAAAGAAGTGATCTCATATAAGAGAGCCGATGGGTTAGAGTTATCAGCCACATTGTATTTACCGGTGGGTTATGATAAGGAGAAAAAAGAAAAAATGCCGATGATCCTCTGGGCCTATCCAAGAGAATTTAAAGACCCATCAAGTGCGGCACAAAAGACGTCTAATTCCAATACCTTCACTTATCCCAATTATGGTTCTCCTATTTATTGGGTGACGAAAGGATATGTGATTATGGATAGGGCTTCTTTTCCTATTTTGGGAGTGGGGGATACAGAGCCCAATGATACTTTTATAAAGCAATTGGTGGGCAATGCCAAAGCAGCCATCGATGCCGCTGATGCGCTGGGTTATATTGATAGAAAGCGGGTTGCGGTGGGCGGCCACAGTTACGGGGCCTTTATGGTAGCTCATTTACTTTCAAATTCTGACCTCTTTGCTGCGGGAATTGCTAGAAGTGGTGCCTACAATAGAACGCTGACCCCTTTTGGTTTTCAAAGTGAGCAACGCAGTTATTGGGAGGCGCCTGAGATTTATTACAATATGTCACCCTTTATGCATGCGGATAAAATGAAAACCCCCTTATTGTTGACGCATGGAGAGGCGGACAATAATTCAGGTACCTATCCCATGCAAAGCATTCGATATTTCAATGCCCTTAAAGGGCTGGGTGCAGAGGTTCGTTTGGTCCTTTTGCCCAAGGAAAGTCATGGATACCGTGCCAAAGAGAATATTCTCCATTTGCTTTGGGAGCAAGATCAATGGTTGGAAAAATATGTCAAGAACAAAGATTAGTACTTAGCTTTAGGTTGAAGAGAATATGAATATTTTCAGATAGGTGTATATTATCTTACATGTAGTTAAATAAGACACCTATATCACGCCCCAGTAAAACCCTTGGAGAATTCATTATTGAAAACCAAAGTGCTTTCAAATATTCCTCTGGAGAGTTATCGAGATTGATTAATGCCATAACTTTAGCGGCAAAGGTGGTTAATCATGAAGTAAACAAAGCGGGCTTGGTAGATATTTTAGGAGATACAAACCATATCAATACCCAAGGAGAGGAGCAGCAAAAGCTTGACATTTACGCACATAAAATATTTATCCAAACTTTAACAAATAGGAATATTGTTTGTGGCATTGCCAGTGAAGAAGAAGAGCATTTCATCCAAGTAAATAGTATGGATAAAAAAAATCAAAACAAATATGTTGTTTTGATTGATCCCCTTGATAGTTCTTCTAACATTGATGTGAATGTCTCTGTAGGGACGATCTTTTCAATTTACCGGCGTAGGACTCCTTTGGGAAGCCCTGTCATTACAGCAGACTTTTTGCAAGCAAGAGATCAGCAGGTGGCGGCAGGATATGTGATCTATGGCACCTCAACCGTGTTGGTTTATACTACTGGAAATGGAGTGAATGGCTTTACCTTAAATCCAGCATTAGGCACATTTTATTTGTCGTATCCCAATATGATTTATCCGAAAAATGGATCTATTTATTCTATCAATGAAGGAAATTATATTCATTTCCCATTGGGTGTAAAAAATTATATTAAGTTCTGTCAAATGGAATCAGAAGATCGTCCTTATACCTCGAGATACATTGGTTCTCTTGTATCAGATTACCATCGTAATATGATTAAGGGAGGTATTTACTTGTATCCGGAAACGGCTAAGCATCCGAGTGGAAAACTTCGTTTACTATATGAATGTAATCCGATGGCTTTTATTGCGGAGCAGGCAGGAGGGAAAGCCATTAATAGAGAAAAGCGAATTATGAGTATAAAACCAACATCATTACATCAGCGGGTCGCTTTTTATTGTGGGAGCCGTAAAATGGTAGAGGAATTGGCAGATTTCATTTTAAAAAATCCTTAATGAGTGGTTTTTTAAACTTTTGACAGAAATAAAAAGCCTAAACGTTCCTTACTGCATACTAATCCATAAATATTTCAAACCAATGACGATACTGATTAATGAAAAGTACTCCCATCTTTAGCCATTTTAATCAAAGTCTTGGCAGGAGCAAAGCGCTCACCATAGGTGCTTCTGAAGTCTTCCATACGCGCTACAACAGGAGCGATGCCCCAGGTATCTAATGCTCGAAAGGGTCCTCCTGTAAAAGGCAAAAATCCAATGCCAAATACAGCGCCTAAATCGCCATCTGTGGGATTCGCAATGATCCCTTCTTCTAAGCAAAGTACTGCCTCATTTAACATAAGGAAGACCGCCCGATCTTGGATGTCTACTATAGGCAGGGATTGATTCCCTTTTCCTTTAAAGAAGTTGTAGGCCGTTGCATCGACTCCTGTCTTTTTTCCTTTGACATCATAGCAAAAGAATCCTTTCTTATTTTTACGGCCTTTTCTACCTGCTGCATTCATTTCAATAACAGCTTCAGAAACTTCAAAACCGGCTCTTCCAGCTACATTTTTCTTCGAACTTTCCGTAACATGTGCGGCAATATCTAAACCCACTTCATCGAGTAGAGAAATGGGGCCAACGGGGAATCCTTTTTTCTTTAATGATCGATCTACCGTTTCGATTGCGAGACCCTCGTCTAACATGAGGAGGCATTCGTTAGTATAGGGTGCCAATATTCTGTTGACATAAAATCCAGAACCATCCTTGACCACAATACAGGTTTTCCCTTGTTTAATGCCCATATCATAGCAAGAGGCAATGACCCAATCTGCGGTTGTATCCGTTTTGACAATTTCCAATAGGGGCATTTTAGGCACAGGTGAAAAATAATGCATGCCAATCACTTGTGCAGGGTTTTTTGCATATTGGGACATTTCAGTGACAGAGAGCGAAGAGGTATTGGAGGCGATGATTACATCTTCTTTGCAATGTTTTTGAATATCTTCAATGACTTGCTTCTTGACATCCATCCGTTCAAGTACTGCTTCGATGACTACATCAACTTTATCATAGTTGTCATAAGTTAATTGTCCCTGGACCCGACCTATTTGTTGTTCGGCTTGGAGTTTAGTGATGCTTTTAAAACCCAACTTTTTACTGATGCTTTTCCAAATCTGGCGAGAGGCATTGCTCAGCATATCGGCATTGATATCTTTGAGCAAGACATCAATTCCTCGGGTGGCGCTGATTTCAGCAATACCCGCACCCATGAAACCCGCACCTATCATCCCTAATTTCTTCAGGGGTTTAGCACCCGTGTAAGGATTTTTTTTATTGTTGGACATACCAAAAAAGAGGGCACGTAAAGCCGCACTTTCAGGAGTCAACATCAAACGTTCAAATCCTTCGAGTTCTTTTTCATATCCAGCCTTGAGCCCTTTTTTATAACTGGTCTCGACGCAATCTATAATGGCAGGAATAGCAGGATAATTTCCTTGAGACTGCTTTAAGGCCATTTTTCGGGCCTGCTTGAATAAAAGACCTCTTCCTAGGGCACTTTCCAATATTTTGGAACTTAATGGTAGTTTGGATTTACGTACGATAGGTTGCTGGATGAGTTTTTTTGCCATCACCAAGGCGGCTTGAAGTAGCTTGCCCTCATCAGTGATCTCATCAATTAGGCCTATTTTTTTAGCTCTGAAAGCATTCAAAGTTTTGCCAGTCAGCATCATGTCTAATGCTTTTTGAATACCTATCAGGCGGGGCAAGCGCTGGGTACCTCCACCACCCGGGAGTAGGCCTATTTGGACTTCAGGCAAGCCCATTTTAGTATGTGTAGCAAGAGTAGCAATCCGTCCTTGACAAGCCAGGGCGATTTCGGTACCTAAACCGACACAAGCCCCATTAATGGCAGCGATAAAAGGCTTTTTCGAATGTTCAATACGGTCTAATGAGGCATGACCTTTGGCTTGAAAAGGTCTGAAATCGCCTTCTTTTTCAATTTGAAAAGATTTAATATCAGCCCCTGCCATAAAATCTTTTTTACCACTGATAAAGATGACGGCGTGTATTTGATCATCTTCGATCAGTTGATTCCCCAAGGTTTCAAAAATGCCAATGACACCTGGAGAAACAACATTCATTTTTTCATGTTGATGATCGAGGGTACATACTGCGATGTTTTCTTGAACGTCAACGGTAACAAAATCTTCTAACTTCATAGTCATGATATTTTTAATGAGAACGTTTGAAATTTATGATAAGGTTTTTATGAGCATGGCATGACCATGAGCACCCGCAGCGCAAGCCGCGAGGAGGCCATAAGTTCCTTTTTCATGTTTTAACCTATTACATGTGGTAGTTAATAATCTACCGCCTGTAGCACCAAAAGGATGTCCAATAGATAGCGAACCTCCCCATAGGTTGAACTTTTCCATTGGGACTTCACCCAAAGCTTTTTTTAGTCCAAGTTCATTAACGGCAAAATCCTCAGACGCTAAGGCCTTTAAATTAGATAATATTTGACCGGCAAAAGCTTCATGAAATTCGATGACGTCTATGTCGTTAAAGGTCATTTTTTGGCGGTCCAATAATTTTGAAACCGCATAAGCGGGTCCTAGAAGGAGTTCATCCTCTAAACGTTGTCCCGTAAATACATAATCCACAACTTCTGCTTTTGGAATAAATCCTAAGGCTTTGGCCTTTTCCTCCGACATTAAGAGTACGGCGCTGGCACCATCTGTGAGAAATGAAGAATTTGCTGCCGTGAGTGTTCCGAATTTTTTATCGAAAGCAGGACGTAAACGAGCCAATTTTTCAATTTTACTATCTACTCTTATTCCATTATCGGTCTGAATCTCTTTGAATTTTGGTGGAAGCTTTACGCTTACCATTTCCTCAGTTAAAAATCCTTTTTCTTGGGCTTGAGCAGCCATTTGATGGGATCTTACTGCATAAGCATCTTGCTCGGCTCTTGGAATTCCAAACCTTGCTGCCATGATATCACAATCGGCACCCATGGCTTTGTTGGTGGTATATTCAGCTATGGCTGGTCTTTCAGGTATAAAGTCTGAGAAACGCAGGCCGGTTAGAAATTTGAGACCATCGCCCAATCCTTTGAGTTTTTGAGCAAGGAATAATTTTTTACGCATTTTCCTTGGGAACTGTATGGGCGCATCCGAGGTATGATCAATACCTCCTGCAATCATAATATCCGCTTGCCCCGTCATGATTTCTTGACAGGCGTCTGCAATCGCTCTATTGGCAGAAATACAGGCTTGAGAAACGGTCCGGCAAGGTACTTTTTGGGGTATTCCAGCCACCAATGCAGCTTCTCTAGCGACATTGGGGGTTTTTACATTGGCAATGACATTACCTAAGACCACTCCGTCTATTAATTGAGGATCGATGCCTGTTTTTTTCAATAAACCTTTGATGGCAAAACCACCCAATTGATAGGAGAGTAAATCCATATAATCGGTACCTGAACGGAGAAAGGGTGTTCGGCAACCTTCGATAATAACTACCTTGTGCAGTGGGTTCATGATGCTAATTTTTTAATTAATTTAAAATAATTCAACTTTTTAAACATATCAGAAGGGATATTTTTTTTGTATTAAAGCATGATCGGTAATTTCTCTACTTAAAGCTTTTGGATTCTGTAGATAGGGTGGCAGAAGTTTGCCCACAAAGTAGTTCAAGATACGCTTTTCAAATCCAGAAGCGAAGCTGTCGATGGCTTCTTTGGCTTCATTTTGTACTTTATTCAGTGATTTATAGAGATAGAGTTGAGCTATTTTTTCTTGAATAGATAAATCAGCAATGTCCTGATTAGAGGAGGCCAACTTTCGAACTTTTAAATAGACGCTTTCTGCCACATAAGCTTCTGCCAATATCGAAGAGAGGTTCAGAATAATTTCCTGTTCTTTGATAAGGTCTTGTTTTAGCCTTTGACCAGCAGCGCCTAAAATTAATAAAAAGGTGTTTTTTAGACCTTTAATCAATCTTTGTTCTCGTTTCCAATGGAGGCCTTTGCCCCAACGGAAATGTTCAAAAAGGACCATGAAGGGTATTTTTTTACCCGCGCCATTGAGATCAATTTCTTTTGTTTTTAATCCTTTTTTGATCAGTTCGGCGACCGAAAGCATGCCATTGATGTCATTGGTACCCTCGTATATTTTAGTGATTCGAGAATCTCTGTAAGCCATTTCTAGACCTAACTCTGCCGCATATCCCATACCGCCATGTATTTGCATGACTTCATCTGTAGCGTAACACGCTAAGTCGGCACCCACAACTTTTAAAATGGCACATTCAATGGCAAACTCTTTGACACCGTTGAGTTTGGATGCCCCATCGTTTACGCCATTTTTAACTAGGGCATTTATTTTTTCATCTACATTTTTACCCGTCCGATAGACGGCTGCCTCTAGGGCATAGGTCTGAGTGATGATAGTTCCAATCTTCTGCTTGATTGCTCCAAAATTAGCTATCGGTTGATCAAACTGCTGACGTTTTAGGGCATATTCAATACCTCTAGTCACAGAGAACTTGCCTGCCCCCACGCCACCCGAAGCAATTTTAATTCTTCCTGTATTGAGGATATTTAGAGCCATTTTAAAGCCTGCTTCTCGATCTCCCAATAAGTTTTGAGAAGGGACAATACAATTATCAAAAAATATTTGTACCGTAGAGGAGGCTTTGATTCCCATTTTTTTCGCTTCTTCTCCGACACTGAATCCGGGATAATTTCGTTCCACAATAAATGCGGATAAATTTTTATCGTCTTCTATTTTTGCAAATACAATATAGACATCGGCAAAGCCACCATTGGTGATCCAAATTTTCTGACCATTGAGACTGTAAGAAGTTCCATCGGCAGAGAGCACGGCTTTTGTTCTTGCTGAATTGGCATCTGATCCCGAATTGGGCTCGGTTAATGCATAAGAGGCGATTAATTTTCCGCTGGCGATACCGGGTAAATATTGTTGTTTTTGTTGTTCATTCCCGTAATAATAAATGGGTAGGGACCCTATGGAGGTTTGTGCACCTAGGGTGGTAGCAAAGGCAAAACCCGAAGCCAAAGCTTCATTGAACAAGATACCGGTATTGAAATCAAGACCCATACCTCCGTAGGCTTCCGAAATACTGATGCCACAAAGACCTAGGTCACCCGCCTTTTTTAGCAGCGCTAAGATTTTATTACGATCTTCTGGAAGGGTTGCCTCTAACTCTCTGCCATTTTTAAAGAAAGGCTCTTGGATATTTTGAACGCAAAAATCAATGACCATCTCTTTGATCATTAATTGTTCCTCCGTAAATTCTTCTGAGATGAAAATATCATCAGGGGTGGCATCATCCACTATGAATCCGCCCCCAGTCAGGCGGGAACGAGGCGGGTTAGTATTCATTTTTTGGGTTAAGGGGTCTTCCATGAATTTACATATATGACTTGTAAAAAACTACTAGCAAACACAAAATAGCCTTACAAGGATTTAATATTTTAATAATAAGTTGCTCCATCGTACCAGATAGTCTACCACCAAATAAGCGATAGGGATACAAGAGTTATTAAACTTAAAGTTAGATAAAATTGTTATGCATGCAGCGTAATTTATGAAATAATAAATACTCAAAATGGAATAATAATAGATCATGTATTATTATAGGTTACTCAGCCAAACCAATGGCCTTTTTGGAACTGCTCTAATCTAATTAAAGCCTAATTTTTCTCTTCAATTAATAATTAACTTTGTCTCCGTGCAACTTTATTGCTTCATGTGGCATCCCCTTATTGTAACCTTAAATATTAATGTTGTTGATCCAAAAATCAATTGTTCTTGATGAAATCTTGTTGAAATGCAAAAACAAGGATAAAACGGCTCAAAACAAGCTTTTTGAAAAGTTAGCACCTAGAATGCTCGGCATTTGCTTTCGATACATAGCCGATCGGTCTGAGGCTGAACACATCATGATTGGGGGAATGGTTAAAGTTTTTAATAAAATTGATCAATATAAAGGTGATAGTCCTTTTGAGGCTTGGGTCAGACGCATCATGATCAATGAATGCTTAATGTACTTGAGAAAAACAAAAAAGATGACCTTACTAGAAACTTCTCTTGATACTTATGAGGAAAAAATCGCGGGCCATTGGCCGGAAGATTCCATTGATTCTGAAGTACTTGTTGGATTGATTCAGTCTCTTCCTTTAGGTTACCGTAGTGTATTTAACCTATATGCTATAGAGGGATATTCACATGCTGAGGTTGCCGAGATGCTTCAAATAAGCGTGAATACATCGAAATCACAGTTAAGTCGAGCCAGAAGTTTTTTGCAGAAGAGATTGGTAGCATTAAATATCCAGAAACCTAAAAACCATCGCAATGAAATCATCTAATGAAATCGATCGTAAGTTTAAGAATGGTGTGGACAATTTTGAACTCACGCCTAAATCAAATAGTTGGGATCAAGTGGCCGAGAAAATCGATCAAAATAACAATCATCATTTTTGGATGGCGAGCGCCGCGGCTGTTTCACTGCTCTGCATCTTCACTTTTATATTGGTTCAAACAATGTCTGAATCATCAACCGAACCAGTGCTGGCGGTTAAAAATGCATTTAATTCAGAACTACCCAAGGCCATCCCTGAATTAGAAGTGAATAAAGAATCTGAAGTTCCCGTAATTATTCCGAAGATGGACCTTATTAAGCTGGCTAAGTCACCTGAAATCCTTGAGGATGATCATGCTGAGCGCTCAGCAAAGGTAATGATCTCACTGAAGTCAAAATCTTTTGAACCTATCGCGGTTTCGGAGCCCAAATTCTCGATTCAATTGGCCTATTTGATAGGTTCTGATGATGTAGTTATGAGTAAAAAGGAATCACAAAGAAAGACACTCGCCAAGATTTTAAAATATGCGAGAAACAAGGCTCCTGCCGATATCATTGGAGACTTAAGAGCGGCAAAAAACAACTTTTTGCAGTTTGAAAAAATGATTGCTAAAAATGATTGATTATATAACACCTCCATATATTATGCACTTTTTCTTATTATGCATCTTGACTTATCCTTTGTCATTATTTGCCGATCCTACCGCTGATACGGTGATTATAGAGTTTGAGGATGAAACCCAAATCATCATTTATGCTGAGACCAGAGCACAATTGAAACAACTCAATGATTACAACATCAATCAGATTGTTTCGGATTTGAATAATGCTGTAGGTGGAAAGGAGTTACCAGATTATTATCATATAACAAACAACTCTGGTAATAGATATTTAAAGGATTCAACCTTCATTTATGAAAGTGGGAAGGATTTTAAGATTCGAATGGGTAACGTGACTATTGAAATTGATGGACTCAAAGAAGATCAAAGTTTAGAAGATAAATGGTATGATCTAGCAGATGAATTTTCAAATTGGCATTTCGAAGGGGGGCAACAATATCATTACGACAGTATTAATGGTTTCACGCGAACCTCGAGAACCTATTATAAAAAAAAGCCATGGATTACTGATTTGAAGCGTTATAGTTACGAAGAAGATCAAGATAGAGGCACCCTTCATGATTTTAATATTGAAATGGGATTAAATAATTGGTTAGATAAAGGTGGAAGTCTCAATGGTCTTGCTGAGGACCGCTATTCGGTTAAACCCTGGGGCTCATGGTATTTTGGATTGGCCTCGGTCAATAAAACCCACCTTAAGAATTCTTTGTTTTTAGAATGGGGAGCAGGGTTAAGCTGGTACAATTGGAAATTGGAAGCTCCAAGTTATCAGATCACTAAAGCTACCACCCAAGTCAAATTTGCTCAACCGGTCAATATAAGGGAGATAGATCCTATTAAGAGCAAATTGGTGGCGAGCTATTTGAATGTTTCATTGGTCCCTTTATTCGATTTTGCCCAAGGCACGCGTAAGGTCATCGTGAATGAAGCAGGTAGTTTTAAATGGAATAGGTCAAAAAAAATAGGCTTTCGAATAGGGGTAGGTGGTTACCTAGGCTATCGGATGTATGGACGTTCAAAATATGTGTATAAAGAAGACAATAAGTTAAGAAATAAAGAAAAAGACAATGGAAACTTCTATTTGAGTAATGTGCGCTATGGACTCAGAGGTAGAGTTGGCTGGAAAGGAATGGATCTTTTTGTTAACTATGATTTAAATCAAGTTTTCACCAGTGGTAACGGACCTGAGTTAAATGCTTTTTCCTTTGGGATCATTCTGTAATCAGAAGTAGGAATTCAATTAAAGAGCGTTATAAAGAGTGTTATTATGATGATTACACTCGTACATATCAAGGCGTTTAGGGGATCACCTTTTTTCGAACACCCTTACATAATCTATGATTAGTTTTTGAGAGGTGAGATCAGGATCTATACCTTGAGCACCACCCCAATTCCCACCCATGGCCAAATTAATAATCAAGTTATGTGCTTGATAAAAAGGCCACTCTAGGTCATTGGCTGTTTTGTCGTAGACATAAGAGGGCACTCCATCAATAAGGCCTAACATTTCATTTGGACTCCACTCCATGGTGTAGGTATGAAAACTACCGACCATATCTGTCACCTGGGTGGTGCTGGTTATCTGATTGTTGCGTTTAAAATAATAGGCAGGAGTATGAACGGATAGATGAGCGATACCATCTCCCGAAAGTGGATGTATTTCATAACCGACATTCTCTAAAATATCTATTTCCCCACAATATGGCCAAGAGCCCTCATCAACATAGCTATCTCCTAACAGCCATCCAGCGGCCCAATATCCTTTTTTGTTGGGAACACGAGCTCTAAATTCTATTTTCCCATACAAAAAGGAAACTTTACCTCTGGTAGTAAGACGGGCCGAGGTCCATATATTTGTTTGTGCTTCTTTAAGGGCCTCTATGATGAGGTTTCCTTCTTTTACTCTCGCATTTTTTTGATTTGCCTTGGTATAATATTGAATTTCGTCATTTCCCCACCCCCAATTGCCTACATCGAACACCCATTTTGAGGTATCTATCTCAGTTCCATTAAATTCATCAGACCAGACCATGGCCCAGTCTTCACCCTCCATGCGCTGGGTATAGGTTTGAGGTGAGGATTCATGAATGGACATCAATTCAAATGTTATTTTTTGAATCTTAGCCACACCCTTGATGTGTAATTTAATCTTATGTGCACCGGCATTCAAGGGACTCCCATCTATAAGGCCATAACCAAGGTTTTTATCAAAGGGAATTTGGCCTGTAATCTTGTAGTGTCTTGCTTCTTTATTGTCTACATAATCTTCAAGATAAACAGTCGCATCGGAGTGACCGGAGCCATAAATTTTTACTTGATACCGTCCCGCTTGAGGGACGTTCAAATCAAAAATGATCCAACCCTGATTTGCCGTATCAAATTGTCCATCTTCCACTTTTACATCTGTTGATATTTCGGAATAGTTAGTTGTAGAGAGTGAGATGACGTCTACTTCTTGAAATTGGACCTCCTTTTCTTGACGCAATGATTTAGCGGTACAACCCATTAAAAAAATGAGAATAGGGGTAATTGATTTTAGAGTCATTTGATCAATGCGGTTTCAAGTTCCTCCAAGGATTTTCCTTTGGTTTCTGGTAATATTTTTAATAAGACAAAGAAGCCCACCGCAGCAATAGCACCAAAGATGAAGAAACTCATGGCGTTGCCTAAGTTTGATAACTCCCATGGAAATACAAGCTGTACGGCAGAGCTTATAAATGAATTAACGAAGGCAACAATGCCAATGGCAATTCCCCTGTATTTAATGGGATATAACTCAGACAATAAGACCCACATGACAGGTCCAAGTGAGAAGGCAAAGCAGGCAATAAATCCTAAAATACCTGCGAGGACCAAAGTGGCATTTATTTGAGTCGCTGCCTCAAGAATTACGCCGTCATTCTTGTTGTAAGAACGGTTTCCCAAGACGGTTTTCATTTCTTCTTTAAAGGCGACATCATTTTGGTAGATCTTACCCGCAAGAGGGATTAGATTTTGGGCTTTTTCAAATTTGAATTGGGCAATATCTTGCGAGGTGAGCTGATAAGTGGCTTGATTAAAGCCAAAGGCACATAAAAGCAAACTAAAAGCAATTCCAGCAGTACCAACCAACAGTAAGGGTCTTCTTCCTGCCCGGTCAATTAAGTACATTGCAATAAAGGTGAAAATGACGGTAACAGAACTTAATAGAATACCCGATGAAAAAGCGGCATCTGTACCGATCCCAGTTTGTTTAAAAATAGAGGTAGCATAAAAATAGATGGCATTTATCCCTGTAATTTGCTGTAAAATGCCAACAACCAATCCCAAAGCCATAATGAAACGAAAACTGGGCTTTAAAATATCTGTCCATTTAGCTTCACCTAATGCTTTATCCTGACTGATGCTTTTTTCTATAGAATTAATTTCGAGTTCAGCCCGGGTTTTGCCATGAATTTGATTGAGGACTTGTTTTGCTTCGATATATTTATTTTTAAGGTAGAGCCATCTTGGACTCCGAGGTACGAGAAACAAAGTTAAAAAATAAAGGAGCGCAGGAATGAGCTCCACACCCAGCATCCATCTCCAAACATTCTCATCATTTAAGAATAAATGCTCAGGGCTATTGTATTTATTAAAAAAATAATTACTTAAAAAAGCAGCAAAGAATCCTAAAACAATGTTTAATTGCTGTATAGAGACCAAAACTCCTCGATTTTCAGCAGTTGAAATTTCGGCGATGTACATGGGTGCCAAAATCAAAGCGGCGCCAAAGGCGAGTCCTCCAATCATTCTAGCGAGATATAACATTTCGTAGGTGACGGCATAAGCTGAGAACAAAGCAGACATTGCATAGAGGAAGGCAACCAGTAAAAGCATTTTTTTTCTACCCAAACGATCACTCAATCGTCCCGAAAAGATCATGGCGATCATGGCTGCCCAGGAGGGGGCACTGACCACCCATCCAATTTGCCCATCAGTTAAATTGAATTCAGGCCCAACATAAGACATTACACCAGAAATAATACCTGCATCAAACCCAAATAAAAATCCCCCAAGAGAAACGACAAAGGAGATGAGTAGTAATTTTTTTGACATATTTTTTTAAATTATCTCGTAAGTTTTTTTGCTTTATTTTCTACTTCTCATCAAAACAGAAGCACAATTTATACAGAAATTAGTTTGGGATTGATTTTGACACCCAACGACTTAATTTTTAATTGAAATTGTTTAAGTGCAAGGTTTTCATTAAATAGCAAGTCAAACATCATCTTTGTAGAAAAATTGCAGTTTTTAGATGAACTTTTAGTTGTTTTTTTAAGTTAATACAAGGTATTCTTGTTTATATGCAAAAAGTAAATATTATTGGTTCTGGCTTTTCTTCTTTGTCTGCTGCGTGTTATCTGGCCAAGGCAGGGTTTGAGATAGATGTATTTGAAAAAAATGTATCTATAGGGGGAAGGGCTCGAAAAATGGTCAAAGAAGGGTTTACCTTCGACATGGGACCTAGTTGGTATTGGATGCCTGATGTTTTTGATAAGTTCTTTCAAGATTTTGGAAAGAAAACTTCTGATTTCTATGATCTGAAACGTCTGGCCCCCGCTTATAGGGTGTATTTTGAAGATGGTACCTTTATAGATATTCCAGATTCATTAGATGAGATTTTTAAAATATTTGAAAAAGAAGAAGCGGGAGCGGGTAACCTTTTAGCTAAATTTCTTGAAGATGCGGGCCATAATTATCGCATCGCTATTGAGAAGTTGGTTTATAAACCAGGTATTTCACCGCTTGAACTAGTGACCTTTGAAACTGTCAAGAAGCTAGATCAGTTTGTGGTGACCATCAGCCATCAAATAAGGAAACGTTTTAAGAATCCAAAGCTCATCAAAATTTTGGAATTCCCTGTGTTATTTTTGGGAGCTAAACCTCAAGATACACCTGCCTTTTATAATTTCATGAATCATGCAGATTTTGTTTTGGGCACCTGGTATCCAATGGGAGGTATGTACAAGGTTGTCGAAGCCATGGAAACGTTGGCTTTATCGCTCGGTGTGAAAATTCATACGGGAAGCAATGTCGAAAAAATTGCTACCGATAAGGGGAAAGTACAAGGGTTAGTAATTGATGGAGCCTTGATACATTCAGATTTAGTACTGAGCGGCGCGGACTACCATCATACAGAAACTTTATTGCCTGTTGCACTAAGATCTTACAAAGAATCTTATTGGCAGAAAAAGACGTTTGCACCCTCATCGTTATTGTTTTATGTCGGTTTTGATACAAAACTATCTGGCATACTGCATCATATGTTGTTTTTTGATACTAATTTTGAAGCCCATGCCAGTGAAATATATGATGATCCTAAATGGCCGAAGGCTCCTTTATTTTACGCCAGTTTCACGAGTCTGACAGATCCTACGGTTGCTCCCGAGGGCAAGGAAAGTGGTTTTTTTCTCATTCCTTTGGCACCAGATCTAGAAGACTCTGAAACCTTACGAGAAAAGTATTTTGATATGATACTCGCACGATTAGAAAAGCACACTAAACAATCCATAAAAACATTCATTTCCTTTAAGGAGTCCTATTGCCTCAATGATTTTAAGGAGGATTATAATTCTTATAAAGGAAATGCCTACGGATTGGCCAATACCTTACTCCAGACGGCATTTTTAAGGCCAAAAATAATGAGTAAAAAAGTAAAAAATTTATATTTTACTGGGCAACTAACCGTCCCAGGACCGGGCGTACCCCCTTCTTTGATTTCTGGTAAAATTGCGGCGGAACTGATCTCTCAAAACACGAGTAAACAAGTATTAACATGACGTTGTTATATGATGAGCTGACCGAAGCGTGTAGCAAAGAAGTAACCCTCAGATACAGCACTTCCTTTTATAAGGCTGTAAACTTATTGTCTCCGACTATTCAACAAGACATTCATAACATTTATGGGTTTGTGAGATTTGCAGATGAAATTGTAGATACCTTTCATGAGCACAATCAAGAGGAATTACTTAAGCAATTTGAAGAAGATTTTTATGCGGCACTCAAGGTTGGAATTAGTTTAAACCCTATTCTCAATTCCTTTCAAAAAACGATACTTAAATATGACATTGACATATCCTTAGTCGATGCTTTTATGCGAAGTATGAAAATGGATCTTTATAAAACGCAATATAGTACCAAGGAGGAGTATAAGCAATACATTTATGGATCTGCTGATGTCGTGGGCTTGATGTGTCTCAAAGTTTTTGTGGAGGGGAATGATCAACTTTATGAATCACTTAAAGACAGCGCCATGCGCTTGGGCTCAGCTTTTCAAAAAGTAAATTTTCTAAGAGATATTAAAAACGATTTAGATGTTTTAAATCGTTCTTACTTTCCTCAAGTAGATTTAGAGAATTTAGATGAAAAATCTAAGGACGGGATTATTAAAGAGATACAGGAAGATTTTTATGCAGCTCAAATAGGAATTACACAACTACCTTTAGTGGCTAAATTAGGAGTTTATACTGCCTATTCATATTATTTTGAGCTTTTGGTAAAGCTTAAAAAAACACCGTCATCGAGACTCTTGGAAACGAGGATAAGAGTGAATAATTTTATGAAAACTTATTTATTTTTTAAATCTTATTTAAAAGTTAAATTTAATTTCATTTGAAAATCATTTTTATTTGGCTCATATTAACCCCATTGAGTATCCCTGAAGTGAGTATCAGGATAGAATTCCACAGTCAAAAAATTACGCAGGCTTATTTAGATGCATTACAATCAGATGCGCAATGGGATTCAAATCCTTTGGTCATGGCTTATGTAGGGGTCTCGGAGACCATGTTGGCAGAAAATGCTTTTTGGCCTGGAGAAAAATGGAATTATTTCAATAGTGGTAAAGAAAAAATTGAACAGGCGATTGATCAAAACCAAGACAATCCAGAATTAAGATACCTCCGTCTGCTAGTTCAACTCAATGCACCTAGCTTTTTAAGCTATGACGAAAGTATTGAAACAGACTTAGAATTTTATATCAGTAATATTTTGAATTCAGGGTTAAATATGACGTGGATTAAAAAATTTTGTGACAATTTATTAAATGGGAAACGTCTTTCTGATTTACAACAGGGTCGGTTGAATGCTTTTTTACTTGATATAAATGATTAATTTTGAATAGCTAAAACATATTGGTCTCGATGAACATTATTGCTTTTGTAGGTACTTTCTTTTTTATGGAATTCGTAGCTTGGTTTGCCCATAAATACATCATGCATGGCCTATTTTGGAATCTTCATGAAGACCATCATACCAGAGAAAATGAGGCACACATTTTTGAACGGAATGATAGTTTCTTTTTGATTTTTGCCACCCCAAGTATGCTCTGTATCGTATTAGGCTCCCATTTTTCTATTTTTTATCTTATGGCTATTGGCTTTGGTATCGCAGCTTATGGTCTTTGTTATTTTTTGGTGCATGATATCTTCATACATCAAAGAATTAAAATTTTCACTAGATCAAATAATGCTTACTTACGTGCCATACGTAAAGCCCATAAAATACATCATAAGAACCAGACGAAGGAGGAAGGGGAGTGCTTTGGGATGTTACTAGTCCCGCTCAAGTATTTCAAATCAGAATGGAGCAGATGAGGCATTATTTATACTTGATAATAGATATTGCAACTATTTTTGTGCCCTTTTTTTTTAGTTTTCATCCTCGTCTAAAATTTCATAAGAAATTCAAAGCTTTTTTTCCTGCGATGGTCCTCAGTGGATGTGCTTACCTCAGCTGGGATATTTATTTTACTGTGCAAGGAATTTGGGGTTTTAACCCAGATTATCTCATGGCGCTGCGTATTTGGCAGTTGCCCATTGAAGAAGTGCTCTTCTTTGTATGTATCCCTTTTGCTTGTGTTTTTTCTCATTACACATTGATAGCGATCTCTCCCCAAGGGGGATTGTCCAGAGGTATGACTAATCTGATCAGTGCTTTTTTAGCTCTGATTTTAGTGCTGATGCTGGTGTTCTTTTTTGATAAAACCTACACTGCTTTCAATGCTTTTTTTACATTGACCATATTGGTAGTCACTTTTGTATCAAAACCTATATTGTTGAGGAGGTTTTATATCGCTTGGGGCCTACTTATATTGCCCTTTTTAATGGTCAACGGTGTGCTTACGGGTAGTTTAATTGATGCACCCATCGTTTGGTACAACGATGCTGAGAATTTAGGTATCCGAATCTTTACCATTCCAGTAGAGGATGTATTTTACGGCATGGGCTTGGTTTTGCTGAATATTTTATTGACCGAAACCTTTTTACCCAAAGCCTTACAGTCCAGAGCTCATTAATTTTGATACGCTGCAAGGCCTATTTTATAGGTACTCAAGGCTCTTTCACGTGCCAATTTGTGATCAACCATTGGAGGGACATAGTCAAAGGAATCTAATTCAGGAATCCATTTTTTGACATAAATTCCTTTGCCATCGAATTTTTGTTGTTGTGAAGTTGGATTAAATACCCTAAAATAAGGGGTAGCATCACAGCCCGTACCTGCCGACCATTGCCAGTTGCCGTTATTAGAAGAAAGCTCATAATCTAAAAGTTTTTGAGCAAAATAGGCTTCTCCCCAACGCCAATCAATGAGTAAATGCTTACACAGAAAACTTGCAGTGACCATGCGCACGCGGTTATGCATATATCCCGTGGCGTTCAATTGTCTCATACCCGCATCAACCATAGGATAACCCGTCTTACCTGCACACCATTTTTCAAATTCCTGTTGATCATTTCTCCAAACGATGCTGTTGTATTTAACCTTAAAGTTCTCAGTTATGACTCTTGGGAAATGGTAGATTATTTGCATGAAAAATTCACGCCAGATCAGTTCGCTTAAAAAGACCGCATCTGTTTCTTTAAGTGTACTGATAATTTTTCGGACACTGACACTCCCAAATCTCAAATGTGGACTCAGATAGCTCGTATTATCTGTACTGGGTAAGTCTCTACTTTTGATGTATTCGCTCAGTGATGAGAGATCATAGGGCTTAACCTTTATGGTGGCAACTTTGAAATTCATACTAATCAAAGAGGGTAAAACTTGCGTTTGTTTATATAGGGCTTTGAAGTCGGAAGCTTCAAATGGTAACATTTCTTTGTTGAAATGAGAAAGCCATTTATTTTTATAGGGAGTAAAAACAGTATAAGGTTTGCCATCTGCCTTTAAAACTTCATTTTCTTCAAAAATTACCTGATCCTTGAAGGTATGTAAGACAATACCATTTTCTGAGAGTAAGGCGGCAATTTCTTGATCTCTTTTCCGTGCATAGGGTTCATAGTCTTTGTTGATGAACACTGAGGAAATGTCGTAAGTCTCAATCAAGGATTTCCAAACATTAAGTGGACTACCAAACAAACATTGTACCCCACTTCCAAGCGTATGAAGGCTTGAATTGATATCTGTTAATAAATCATGAATAAAGCCCAATCGTGCATCTTGCTCTGGTAAATCGGACAAGATATCTTGATCAAATATAAATATGGGAAGTACTTGGTTACCTGATTTTAACGCCGCATGAAGCGCAGTATTATCCTCAAGTCGAAGATCTCTTCGGAACCAAAAAATAGCGATTTTCATTTATTTTGTAAGGTTATTTAACATGCCTTTAAAGATAAAACCATGAAAGGGAAAAACAGCATACCAGTAAAGTCGACCCCAAACACCTTTGGGTCTGAAAGTAGCCGTTTGCTCCAAATAGGTTCCTTTAACTTTGAATTCTAACCAAGCTTCCCCGGGGAGTTTCATTTCAGCAAATAACAGTAATCTACCTTCTTCTTTGTCTGCATATAAAACACGCCAAAAATCTATGGCATCCCCGACATGGAGCGTGTCTTCTTGCGTTCTACCTCTGCGCAACCCAACCCCCCCAAATAGTTTATCTATAAATCCCCGTAGCTTCCACAGGCCATTGGCGTAATACCAGCCTCTTTGCCCTCCGATGCGCCAAATACGATCAACACATTCTTTTTTATTTAAGATTTGATGTGATCTTTGATCTCGAAAACACCCAAAGACGGGTACCTGAAGAAATTCTGAGATATTGAGATTGAATGCACTGCTGATCAAGGAATCTTTCCAGCTGGATACAATTCGATTTTCTACAATTTCTGATAAAGTTCTTTTGAGGGCCTCATGATAATTGATGGGTTCAACATTTAAAATTTCGAGCAGTTTAAGATCTCTACACACCACTTCGACTTTCATACTGCTGACTAGGGCTGAAGCTAATTTAAAAGAGGTGGAGGTGACAAAATACAGCCAATAGGAGGACAACTTGGGTGTCATTATGGGAACAGTAATGATGGCCCGCTTCAAATTTCGGACCTGGGCAAAGCCAAGTAGAATTTGTCTATAGGTCATGATTTCAGGTCCCCCAATATCAAAATTTTGATCATAAGTTTTTTCATTGCCTAGTGTTTTCACCAAACAATCTAGGACATTGTCAACACCTATGGGCTGACATCTAGTATTCAACCATTTTGGAGTAATCATAATAGGTAACTTTTCGACCAAATCACGAATGATCTCAAAAGAAGCACTGCCCGATCCAATAATGATGCCTGCGCGTAATGTAGTCAAAGGATAAGAACCCAGTCCTAATTCATGCTCGACAGTACGTCGGGATGATAAATGTGCTGACAATGAGTCCTCATTGGTAATACCACTGAGGTAAACGACATGTCGCACATCTTTACCCTTCATAATTTCACGAAAATGAATAGCAGATTGTTTTTCTAATTTTTCATAATCATGGGTATTAGACATGGAATGCATCAGATAATAAGCACCCTCAATATCTTGGGGTATTTTTTCTAGAGACTTGAAATCCAAAAAATCAACTTCAATGACTTCTATTTGGTTTAAAATAGAGGCGGGTGCAGAAAATCTATTTTTGTCTCGAACGCTACAAACTATGTGATGGCCATGGTATATTAATTCGAGGAGCAGTCTTTTTCCAATGTAACCCGTTGCTCCTGTTAATAATATTTTCATGCTGAAGAGGTCAAATTTTCGTTTTTCTCGCGAGAAGCTTTTTGATGTCTTTTTCTAGCGCAATTGGGTTTGTATATGGGCCGTATCTTCGAAACGGACTTCCGTAATTGGTGATTAGAAATTTCGTGAAATTCCACTTGATTCGACTTCCAAATAACTCAGATAATTCATTTTTTAAGTATTTAAATACCGGATGTGCATTGGGGCCATTTACTTTTGTTTTTGACATCAATTGAAAGGTAACCCCGTATTTTAAGAGGCAGGAAGTCTCCATTGTCTCATTCGATTCAGGTTCTTGGGACATGAATTGATTACAAGGAAAGCCTAAAATGACGAGCCCTTGCGCTTGATAATCATGATATAATTTCTCGAGCTGTTTAAATTGTGGGGCCAATCCACAACGTGTCGCTGTATTTACAATCAAAACTGTTTTGCCTTTGAATTGATCAAATTGCATCTCATCTCCAGCCGCATTTTTGGCTGCCAATTCATAAAACTTTGGCGTAAGTTTTGTCGGAGCTATTTTGGCAGTGATCATAGGTTACGCTATTTTTTTAAGTGCCAAAGGACTTTTTATTTCAATATGCGTCGCTTTTAGCGTATGCATCAAGTTATATAAACCAAAAAAAGTCCGATTCACATAGATAAAATGTTTAGATCCTCGATTCCCATTGTATTTTCTTAATTCCGTTTTTTGAGCAAACTCTTGTGCCATATTTGAGAGGGCATCAAAGAAGGTTTTATTTGAAAAGTCAAAATAATCTGTGTGAAAGGGCTGTGTAAACAGGCTGAGCAGATCATAAAATACTTCCTTGAAAAAATCAAGCTCCTTTTTTGAATCATCAGATCTTAAAATTTCGAGTTCATAAAGTTTCTTTTCAAATAGACTTTTATTATTGATATTTTCTTTCTCTGAGAGTGTGAAATAAGGGTAATAAAATTCATCAGGTAAACTTTTCATACAACCAAAATCAAGTGCGATGAGATCCTCTTCTTTTGACACTAGAAAATTTCCAGGATGTGGATCCGCATGCATTTTTCTTAAGACATGAATTTGATACATGTAGAAATCCCAAAGGGCTTGACCAATTTTGTTGGCCAACACGGGGTCACTATTTTGAGCGGCAAATTCTGTCAGATGGAGTCCATTCATCCATTCCATGCTTATGATGCGATCGGTTGAATATTCTTTGTAGTATTCAGGGAACTTCATATTAGGAATGTGCTTGCATGCCTTTGCAATTTCAATACTTTGATCTACCTCAAGTATATAGTTGGTCTCATCGATGAGTTTTTCTTCTACCTCTTTAAAATACTTATCGGAATCTTTGCCCTTGATATTAAACATGCGAATAGCAATGGGCTTTATCAAAGACAGGTCGCTGCTGATACTTCCTGCAACCCCAGGATATTGAATTTTTACGGCTATTTTTTTACCCTCTTTTTCAGCCTGATGTACTTGACCAATGCTGGCGGCATTGACAGAGGTGGCATCAAACTTATCAAAAATTTCATGGGCAGATTTCCCAAAGTATTTTCTAAAAGTTTTATTAACAAGTGCCGGTGACAATGGGGGCACAGAAAATTGTGAAAGGGAAAATTTTTCTACATAAGCTGCGGGCATGATAGATTTTTCCATACTCAGCATTTGAGCCACCTTTAGCGCACTGCCTTTGAGATTTTTGAGGCCATCATAGATATCATCGGCATTGGCATTGTTTAATGTCTTTTTAGCTTCCTCTTCTTCTTGTGTTATGCGGTTGCCATAGTATTTGATGTAGTTGACACCTACTTTTGCTCCAGTCTTAACGATTTTGGTCGCTCGCTGAATTTTTGTTATTGGAATTTGATCGATTGTCTCCATTTAATTTTTACCCATTATTTTCTCTTTCACAAAAAATTTACCTAAATCTAACAGACTTTTCAGTGGGGTGATGTTCATTAGTTCAAAACTCGTTTTTACAGATTTTTCAATAAAAATGTCTGTTTTTTCAAAGGAAGCACTGGAATCCTCCATCCAAAAATTAATGGTAAATAATAATTGTTGCCAAGAGAGCTCGGAGAGTCCTTTCTGCTTTACTTCTTCCAATTTTTCTTGTTTTAAATCCAATGTTTCGATATCTAATCCATCTACAAATTTCTTGAACGCTTCTTTTAGCCCGACCAACACGCCATGTGTCTTAAGACTAGGTTTGTGGGTGGAGAGGGTCATGATGACATAGCTTCTGTTAGCTTTGAGTACTTCAAAGAAGGTGAAGTAAAAGCTGAGTAGTTTATTTTGCGCATCGAAATTTTGATATTCTTCATTTTTTTCAAGAAGCATCATGGTGTTGTCAAAAAAGTTGCTGAAAATAGATTTTTCAAGCGATTCAAAGGTGCCAAAAAAGTTATAAAATTCAGCTTCAGTAAAACCATTATCCTTACCAAATTTATAAACTGACTCTGGAGTACTGCTGTGCTCTAGTACATGCTGCATGTACGCTGTGATGATGTCTTTTTGAGACTTATTTTTCTTTGCCATGTATTTAAATTTAACTTTCTATAATATTAAACTCTTTGTTTACCGCTATGGTTCGGTAATCAAAAATTTCTTTAAGTTTATTTTCAATGATTAAGGTATTGGCTATCGCTCCAATGAAACCAAAGGGTGGAATGTAGGTAATTAAATCAACCATTTTAACTCCTTTTTTGTCAGGAATCAGTTTGTGCTGATGATGCCACATTTTATAGGGTCCTACTCTTTGTTCGTCAATAAAATAATCCATTTCCTTTACCTGAGTGATTTCTGTCATCCAGTTCATTTTTATACCCAACAGGGGACTCACTTTATAGGTAATGATCATCCCTGGGTACATCTTAACTTTTTCATCTTTTGAAGTGATATTGAATCCCATCTCTTTGGGAGTGATTTTTTTAAGATTTGAGGGGGAAGAAATGAACCCCCAAACTTGTTCAAGGTCAGCGGCAACATGTTGTTCTACGGAAAATTGGTAAAAGGCCATATCTTAATATGAATTAAATAGTTTTTAGGGCTTTCTCGTATGTCTTGTAAAATAATATTGACTCCTCTTTTGCAAAGAAAATAGCACGTACATTAAAAGAACACAAAATTCCATTATTTTGTTCACTGAATGAGTGAAAGAAAGAATTATTTTGGTTCTGAACTAAAATTTATTTTTCACAGTTCTTAGGTTATCAATTATTCATTAATTAGTAAATTCATTCATGAGTACTTACTCCATGGCTCAAGTAGAAGCCTTAACAGGAATTAACGCCCATACGTTGCGTATTTGGGAACGTCGCTACAGTTTTTTAAATCCCAGTCGTACTGAAACAAACATTCGTTTTTTTTCAGATCTTCAACTCATTCAATTGGTCAATTTTGGGATTTTACTCCGAAATGGGCACAAAATATCCAAAGTTGAAAAAATGACTGACGATAAAATTCATGAGTTAGTAAATCAAATTTTAGCGCTTCCTGATCAAGATGTAGATCAAGAAAAAAAAGAGGATATACAATCGTTGACCTTGGCCATGCTTTCCATGGATGAAATTAAGTTTGACAAAATATTCAGGCTCCATGTCATTCGAAAAGGTTTATTGGGTACCGTCAGAGATTTAATTTATCCCTTTCTTCACCACATTGGTATTTTGTGGAATACACAAAAAACCATGCCTGCTCAGGAACATTTTATCTCCTGCTTGATAAGGAAAAAAATCATCAGTGCCATTGATGCGATTCCACATCCTCCGGCCCATGCTAAAAAAATGGTTTTTTTTCTTCTTGAAGATGAGCACCATGAGGTAGGTCTTCTGTTGGCTTCCTTCATTGCTGCAGAAAGAGGATTTAAAGTGTATTATCTAGGGCAAAATGTACCAGGGGAAAATATTCATGAAGTTTTAAGTATTGTAAATGCAGATTTCATGATGTCTATGTTTGTGGTACCAAAGGCAGACAAGACGGTACGGCAAATTGAAAAAGTATTAAAAACTACTGAAATACCATTTTTGATTTCAGGCAATCCGCAAAATTTTGTGTCACTGATGCAAAATGAACGGATCGTTCATCTTCCAAAACCAGAATCATTTATAGATTTCTTAAATGAGAATAGAGAGGACGAGCCCCATTGAATTAAAAAAAAAAATCTGCCGTTCGGCGGGAAACAAGGAAATTAAGATAAGGTTAGTCAAAGCTATTGTAACCAATTTTTCCTTATCCCAATAAAAAGCACAATTAAGAAAGTATAGCCTATGAAAAAGGGAACAATGTATTCTTTCCATCCTAAAATGAGCATCAAACTGATAAGGAGTAATTGAAAGCCTAGGCCCAGCGTTGAGATCGCTGTCATAAACCAATTTGGAAATATTTCACCGTCAGCCGCATTTTTATCAAGCCTGTAAATAATTCTGTCAAAGTAATTGTACAGCAGATGATATATATAAAAAAGGCGCTGTACATTTTTTTGTTGTTCCCCTTTCATTGCGGTGGGGGCCTCACTTTCAATGATTCTACTGGTCGTGTCGCCTCCTAATTTATTTCTGAGAATGACATAATAATAATTGTAGAGAGTGCCTTGTAATTGCAATCCAACAAAAGCGACTAAAGTGGTTGAAATGCGGGCATCAGAAGTTTTACAGATGGCCATCATGATCAAGAGATTCAGGATAATATCAGCGATTGAATCAAAGTATCTACCCGTATAGGAAGGTGTTTTTTTGATTCTTGCCAGTTCGCCGTCTGCTGCATCAAGTATGGATTTGATGACTAGAAAAATAGCGGCCAAAACAAGAAAATCATTTAGGATACAATATATGGCAATCAGGCCACTGAAAATAAAAGCAAGGGTCACGTGAATAGGGGTGAAACTACTTTTTCTCAAGGACCCTGCGATGACCCTTGCGGCGGGTCTACCATAGTCGGAGAGATCAACAAATTGATGTTTCTCTGGTAGTTTCGACATAATCGGGGATTATAAAAAATTAGGCTAGTTATGAAAAAAGAACTGAAATCAATCACAAGTTAATATGCAAAGATACTAACTGATCGGCAATCGAGTTCAAATTCTTTCTTGTTTAAGTGTAATTTCAAACAAGTAGTCTACCTAAGGATATGATACCGCATTCGTGAGCCAAACAAGTTCATTCAAGGAATCAAATATGATTTTGTATCACATGAAGAATAAAGGGGTTTTCAAATAACTATTTCTAATGTTTATTTTAATTCCTTAAAATAAAGGGGAAAACCTACCGAAATGGAATTATTTTCTCTAAGGTCAAATACATTCTAGAATATTTTTCTAGTTACTCTTCACACCCATTCTTGATCATAAATGCTAATCATACACAATCGTTTGGATGGCTCTTGGAGGAATGGATGAAGCTATTTTCTGTGTGCCTACATACATGTGATAATCTATGGTCTCATTGCTATCATTCATGATGACAGTGGCATATGAATCATCTGGATTGACGAAAGTAGTGGCTTGGAGAAAGCTTCTGCTACTGACCGTACTGACTCTTTTGGCACCCGGACGGATATATTTTGAAAAATGTCCAATATAATAATAAGTTGGTGTCAAAATAAGCTCATCGGTCTCTGTATCACCATGGATAGGTGCAAAACAAAAGTTAGCCACATGATTGGGACCACCATTTTGATCTAAGAGGATATTCCAATCGGTCCAGCCTGCCGTTCCTTGATTAAAATCGTTGATCATAGAGTTGCCATAGCGCTCAGCATTAGGCCAAAACTGATATTTATTGGCGTCAAAATTCTCATTACAACCTTCGGTGAACATCAATTCTTTATCGGGAAACGATTCCTTGACCTTTCCTAAGTTATCAAATTTGGCTTTACTGCCGGTCCAGGTTTCATACCAATGAAATCCGGTACCCCAAACATATTTAGCCGCTTCCGGATCACCTAATATCGTATTGGCTCGATTGGTGATAAGGTCACGGTTGTGATCCCAAACAATGATGTTTTTATCTCCTAATCCCTCGGCGGCCAATATGGGTCCCAAGTAATTTTTCAGAAAATCTCTTTCTTCTTGTGCTGTGTAAATACAGGATTCCCAACGCTGGGTTGCCATGGGTTCATTTTGAATGGTTAGACCCCAAATAGGAATATCAAGTGCCTCATACGCTTTGATGAACTTGGCATAGTAACGTGCCCAAGATTCGTAAAAATCGGGCAATAAACTGCCCCCTTGAAGCATACTCCCATTTGTCTTCATAAACGCGGGCGGACTCCACGGACTTACATAGGTCAACAAAGACCCCCCTGCTTTGGCAATGGCTTTCTTAATGAGGGGCACCCGGTAGCTCAAGTCTGGCGTGATATCAAAGGTCTCGAGCTCACTATCACCTTCTTGTATATACGTATATGACTTTTCACTAAAGTCACAGCTGTGAATTGTAGTTCTTAGGAGGCTGTATCCAATCCCATTTTTTCCATAATAGGCTTCCAAGAATAGCTCTTGTTTTTCAGGGGACATTTTGGCAAAAACTTCAGCGGATGCATCGGTTATGGCACCACCAATGCCAACCATAGTTTGAAAGGTTTTCTCAGGATTTATAAAAATAGATAATTCTGTTTCTAGCGGCTGTTTCCCCTCTTTAAAGTTGAGATCAGCTGTTCGTTGTAATCTTAAATCTGTATCCTTTGCGGTGGTGTAGATGCGGGCGGAAGTGGGAACGGATCGAACGGTATTTGGTGTATTTTTTTCAGTCATCAGGGGCGTATTATTTGAGGTGCAACTGAGGCAAATACCAAGTGTAAAAATGAAGCATAATTTTTCAGTGATTAAATTCATATGTCAGGTAATGGTTGGGGGGTTAATAGCTAAAAATAGATCGGCTAAACTAATATAATTTTCATAAAGTGCCTTGTTTTAAAAGAAAAACGAATCCATGGCTATGCATTTAATTGGTTTATGAACTGGTTGGCGGTCGTATGGAATTGGTTTTTTTTCTGATCTTCCATCTTGTCAAAAGTCTTTATGAGTAAACCAAGCCGTGGATTTTTTATAAAAAACAGTCGATGGACATCCATAAACCTCCAGAATAGGGCATCCCAGATCGGTTGCCAATCTCCTTTGGGATAATCACTCATCTTCATTATGTAATTAGATCCACTGATGTAGGGTTTAGTTGCGAAAAGACCCCCATCTGCAAATTGACTCATACCATATACGTTAGGGACCATGACCCAATCATAGGCATCTATGAATAACTCCATAAACCAACGGTAGACCTCATCTGGATCAAACTCACAAAGTACCATGAAATTCCCCAAGACCATGAGACGTTCAATATGATGACAGTACCCAGTTTTCAGGATTTTTTGAATGGTTTGATCAATGGGATATATGCCAGTCGTACCGTCATAAAAACTAGAGGGTATTTTACGTTTGAATCCCCAGTAATTGGTAGATCGAGAAACAGAACCCTGCGAAATATACATGCCCCTTATAAATTCACGCCAGCCCATTATTTGACGGATAAAGCCTTCCAACGAATTTAGTGGGATATCAGCTTTTTTGGCATGAAGAAGGGCCGCATCAATGATGGACTTTGGTGAGATCAGTCCTATGTTGAGCATCGGGGACAAGACACTGTGATTCAAGAAGAGCTCATCTTTAACGATAGCATCTTCATAAGTACCAAAGTCTTCAAATCGATGTTCAAAAAAGGCTGCTAGCCATTTTTGAGTGGTAGGCCCATCGATGGGATATAAAGGTTTTGGCGTAAGGTTACCGGGATTCTTCGCATAATGTGCTTCAACGTAGATCAAGGCCTCGCTCCAAAAAGAATTATTTAACGGACTTTTAATGGTCGGAGGAAGCTTATTTTTAGGATATTTTTTCCTGTTTTCATCATCAAAACTCCATTTCCCACCGATGGGCTGATCTGCAGTATCAACTAAAATATGTTGTTTGATTCTAGATTGTTTATAAAAAGAAGTTTGAAAATACTTTTTTTTATGAGGACTAAAGAAGTTACTAAGATCTGAGCGGGTGTTGATGAAAATAGGATTCTCGTAGAAGTTAAGTTTGATTTTTTGCTGTAGTGCAGCTTGTTTTATTCTTTTTTCTAACCAGTAATCGGTAGGATCAACAAGGTTGATTACCTCCTGTTTTTGGGTAGAGAGCAGGCTCAGTAAATGCCCTAAATCTGATCTTTGATCACCAACTTCTATGTAATGCACCGTAAGGCCTTTGGATTCCAAGTAGCTAGCGTGTGCTTTCATGGTAGCACGGTGGTAGGCCAACTTCATTTTATGAAATTTATATTGTGAAAAGAACAAGGGCTCTTCGATCATGTAAATATCATATCCATTCTCGTACAGGACATGTGTTTGAAAAAGTTGGTGGGGAAATATAATGTTAATTCCTTTCATTCTTTTGGCTTCGGCAACGTTTGCTACAATAAATTACTTGATCCCATGACAGTCGCCATTTTTTTCTCCAGTTGAAGGGACGTGCACATACAGGACATATTTTATGAGGTAAATTTTGTTTTTTTATCATTAAACTCAGGGGTTTTTTCTACACGAGCGTATGGGAACTCGCCTACTTTTTTGAGTGTATAGTAGGCATTTAGTCCAGAGATACCAACACTGTCCGCAACACCTAAGTCAATATATCCTTCTTCACTCAGAGAGGTGTCAGGAATGATTAAATGTAATATTCTTCCAATGATCATGAGTGTATTACTGGATTTTATGGGGACACTTTCTTCATGGATTAAGCCCATTTTTAATTTACTTTCTTTGACAAAAGGTGCCGTGAAATCCTCATAGTATTCCTCAGTAAATCCACACTTCTGAAATTCAGAAATATTTTTATCAAATTTAGCTGAGGTATAATGTGCTCGTTCAATGAAATCGGAAGGAATGTGATTGATGGTAAATACCTTATTTTCTGAAATGTTTTCGTGCGTATGCCTGCGCACATTTTGATCAGGGCGTAAAATGAATCCAAGATAGGGAGGGTTACTGCCTAGATGAACGACAGAGCTTATGATGGCTAAGTTCGTTTGATCATTTTTGTCTTTGGTACCAATTAAGTTGCCTGGTTTAATACCTGAGACTGAATTAATGATATTCAATCTTTTGACATGAGGCATTTTTTCAATACTAGATTCTGATAAATACATATTTATTGTTTTCTGACATGTGTTTTTAAAATTCTTTGACTTTCTTTTTTTACTTTTTGGCCTTTCCGGTGGCCCCAAATTTTTTCTCGAGCTATTTTTCCACTTTCCTCCAAATTTACGATGGGAAAGGGATAGTCAACGCCCATTTCAATACCATAACAAGATTGATCAAAATGATTCATTTTGTAAGGCTCGTGGATAAAGGGAATGGGTACATTAATGAGTTCAGGTACCCACTTTTTAATGAATATACCCTCAGGATCATGTTCGTAAGACTGTTTTATAGGGTTATAAATCCGGACTGTATTAATACCGGTCGTACCTGCTTGCATTTGAAATTGTGGATAATGAATGCCTGGTTCATAGTCAAGGAATAATTGGGCGAGGTGATAGACGCCAGTTCTCCAATCTTGGTCTAGGTGATGACATAACAAGGATACCAACATGGCACGCATACGAAAATTAATCCAACCCGTGGTGTGAAGACACCTCATACAGGCATCTACCAATGGAAAACCGGTACGTCCTGATTGCCAAGCCAGCAGATGGTTATTATTTTCAACTCTTACTAGGGATTCGTAGCCTCTATTGACGCATAAGATTTCATAGTCACATTCCACTTCAAATTTTTGAATGAAATGGCAATGCCATTTGAGGCGTGTCATGAGACCCCCAAAAGCACGTTTATGTTTTTCAAAATCCGCGTGATCAGAGACATGATACATCGCCTGTTTGATGCTCAAATTACCCCAAGATAAGTAGGGAGAGATTCTTCCACAAGACTTTCTGCTTTCAAGGGGTTTAGAGATCATTTTATGATAATTTTTACCTCTATCATGGGTAAATGAGATCAAGTATTTCCAAGCCTGCGTCTCACCAGCGGCTTGTAAATGAGGAGTAACTTCAAGGAATTTTGATGCTAAAGTGGGAGGTAAGGAAAACGGATGATTGAAGGGAGGTTGTTCGTTTTGAGTGAATACATTTTTGATGGGTGGAATGGCGATATCCTTGAGCCACACTCGATCCCAATTTTTCCGATTGTTCATCCCTCTTATGACCCCACCTTTTTGAAATTGATGCCAATAAACGTTGTTTTTTTTAAGAATTTCCGTCACCTTTCGATCTCTGTTCCAAGTCAGTTTGATACCCGATTCCTGATAGGAATAGACCGATTTTAGATCAAAATGATTGAGGATGAATTCAAAAAAAAGAGGCGCTTCAACATAGCAAATTTGTATAGATCGATTGAAAAAATGGAGGGTTTTATTGGCATCGGCCAATGAGTTGTATATAAATTGTTGGTGTCTTAAGGAACTATCGGGATAAGCGAGCAAAGAAGGCTCAAATAAATAAACGATGAGATAGGGAATCTGAGCTTGCTCTGCAGCTTCAAGTGCTGCATGATCTTGTGTTCGGATATCTCTTTTTATCCATACGAGGTTAACCGGGTTTTTTTTCTCTTTCACAAATGTTTCTTGCATTTTTTCCAGAAAGCAAAAAAAGAGGGGAAATAGCCCTGCACATCAAACATCCAATCTCTCGCATCTTCAGTACCTACATAATGCACATTTAGGGGATGCTCTTTATAAATGATCTCTTGATTTGGATAGCTTTTACTTAAGGCCTCAAAGGAGCCGACATATACTTGTAAATTTTTAATATTTATCCCCAAGGCTTGCATGAATTCAATATTTTTAGGCGCGATCGGATATTGTTCGAAAATTTTAGGTTCTAGTAAAAGAATACGGTTATAATCACCCTCATGGCGCCAATTTGGATCTAGGTTATAATAGTTATAAACAAGGATAGGCTCACTCGGTGTTATGACCATTGTTTGAGGCTCTGGCAGTTCTGTTTTGAATAGAGGTAACGTCGTTGGGACTAAAGCGTTAGGGCAGGGACGATTGACTAAAACATCATAATCGCAGTCCAAGAAAGTATTGCGTTGATCCGTCCTAAAAAATTTATTAATGTTCGCTTGATTTGCATAATATTTTTTTGATGCGTTGCTACCCGCTACCCATTGCCAGCTCAAGGCATTGCTAGCCCAGTCTCCATCCAATAAATGATAATACATCCATCGCGAAGGGGTCAACCAATGACTTTTACCCATATTACAAATGAGAGCTGCGGCGTACATGCGCATGTGATTGTGCATGTAGCCGGTATCTTCCAATGCTTTAATCGCTCTATCTATGGCTTCGATACTTGTTGATTTTGTCAATATAGCGGTGGGAATTTCATAATGTTGAACTTCTTGCTGTTGACTTTTTAAGTCCGTATTTATCGCAGATTTTTTATGAATCCAAACTTGTTGCCAATAATCACGCCAAGCCAATTCTTGCACATATTTTTCAATGGTTTCAAAGGGATATTCCTCTTCCAACAAATAGTTAAAAACTGTTTTCGTAGAAATTACCCCTCTTGAGATGTAGGGAGACAAGTACGTTACAGCCCCATCTACATAGTTTCTTGTATGGCTATATTTCTCAGGATCTATGGATTTGAGACGCTGGTATATATCGCTAAACTGGGTAGGAAAAAACGCCATTAAGGTTTAGTATTTATCTTTTCGAAATTTTATTTTTTGTGATAGATCGTTGGCGTGTACATTTGAATCGTTGTATTTCAGAATTCCTTTTTTTGCCGTGTTTTTGACTGATGCCTTGGTGTACTCGAGATCTCCACAAATTAAAGCTAGATCTTTTTAGCCGCTTTCGCATCAGCGCAATGACTCCACTTTCTGGAAGAGAAAATTGATAATTAATGGCCTCGAAAGGAGTGCGATCCTCCCAAGCCATTTCAATAATTCTATTCTCCTCGTTTGTAGAAAAAGAGGGGTTTGTCATTTGCTTTCAGCAGCTTTAATTTTATTAAGTATTTCTTCCGCTTCGGCATGTTTTTGATCACTTAGCGAACGATTGGTTTTTGAAAGTTGGTGAGCATCCTTCAAAAGTTGTTCATATTTCTGATACAATTTTTGGAGAGGTGAAGTCTTTTTAAAAATATTAAACATATGATTTTGAATAATTATCGATTTCCTTTTTAACACATGCGTGTTTATTAATGTTCCCAAGATGCGTAAATGATCCGTTTTTTTTTAATATTAGGATCTGTTATTTTCATTCTTTGAAGGAATTACTTTTAAAATAAATGTTCTACGTTTAGGTTTGCTTTCAATATTAATTATCCTAAAGTTTCACCATTTTACATTTGATTCAAATTATTGAATTTCTTGTATAAGCTTCGATCAATTGTTAGAGAGGCAAAAAAATCAATCGTGATTTTTTAAATAAAAAAGATGAGAAATGAAAGGACTTGTTATTGTTGAATATTTAAAGTTTTTAGAGGCAGAGTACGATTATAGTTTGGTAGATAAAGTAATAGAATCCTCTAATCTACCCGATGGTGGTGCCTTCACAACTGTAGGATCCTACCACTATTCTCAGATGTTCAACTTGGTTTCAAATACCAGTAGAATTACAGAAAGGACCATTGACGATTTATTTTTTGAATTTGGTAAATTTATATTTCAGGCGTTTGTCATGGGGCATTCACACTTTTTTTCCTCAGCAAATTCTTCCTTTGATGTATTTCGATCCTTAGATTCCTACATCCACCCCGAAGTACGGAAGCTTTATCCTGACGCTGAACTCCCTAAATTTACAGTTGAAAAAGAAGAGGGGAATGAAATGATCTTTGTGTACGAATCAGCTAGAAAAATGTCTTCCTTGGCCTCAGGATTGATTGATGCCTGTATGATCCATTATGATGAGGATGGAAGGGTAGATAAGCATAATATTGATAACGATGGCGAAATTGTCAGATTCAGAATTCGAAAAAATTAAGGACCAAAATAGACTCTTAGAAAAGCGTGTTGCACGAGAGATTAAGTCTCGAGAAGCCGCTGAAAAATTGCTTGAGTCTAAGTCTAAAGAACTTTTTGAATTAAATAAATGGCTCTCAGAACTTAATGACAAATTAAAACTGGAAGTAGAAAAAAACAATCATTTTTTTGAGGCGATCAATGAATTTGGATTAAGTCTAGTAGGCAAAAACAATCTCAACGAAATTGCATGGGTTGTATCGGAAAAGCTGATTCATAAGTATGATTTAGACAATTGCTTTATATATGCCATAAAAGACAATCAATGCTATCAGATTACGCCTTTTGAAAATCAAGGAAAGGTACGTCAAGATAGGTTTAAAAAATTGAAAATCCCATTAGGAACAGGAATTGTCGGGACGGTAGCTGCTAGCGGTAAGGGTGAAATTGTTAATGACACAAGCCAAGACAAACGTTATCGCATCAATGATGTTTTTCGAAATTCTGAATTGACTGTGCCTATTACGTATGAGGGAATGACCATAGGCATTATAGATTCCGAACATACTCAAAAGGACTTTTTTAATGATGAGCATTTTAATTTTTTTTCAATTATTGCCAACATCATCTCGCTGTTATTTAAAAATTCTTTGATTGAACAAAAGAATCAAGATTTACGGACAGGCATCCGTAAAAATATTCACATTTTAGATAGCGTCGTAGACAACTTGCATACCGGTGTGCTGCTCTTTGATGAGCGGGATAAAATTGCCATGATCAATTCAGAATTTAAAAGGATATTTAAGATTTCTTTTGAGGATAAAAACATCATTGGAGTAGATCAAGCACAAGTGGCCAAAGATTATGAAGGGTTGTTCGTTACACCAGATAAGTTTTATGGTTTTGTTGACCGAGCCAAAAACATAAAACAAAAAACATTAATTAAGGGGGTTGAACTAAAAAATGGAAGTATCATTGACTGCGATTTTATCCCGCTCATGTCTGATCAGGAGTACATCGGACAATTATGGCAAGTCCGGGATGTAACACAGGAGTTCAGATTCAATGAGCGTATCGAGCGATCAGAAGAAAAGTACAGAGGTCTTATTGAAAATATGCATCTTGGTTTATTAGAGGTAGATCATGAGCATAGGATCTTGCGTGCTTATGATTGGTTTTGCGATATGCTTGGATATACTGAAGAAGAAATCATAGGGAAAAATGCGGTTGATCTCTTCAGTGCGAACAGGGATCAAATAAATTTAATTGATTACCATAGCGATCTTAGGTTAGAAGGAAGACCGTCTAGCTATGAGGTTCAATTGAGAAAAAAATCGGGGGCGTTGATTTGGGTGATCATCAGCGGGGCACCCTTATTTGACGAACAAGGTCAGATGGTGGGTTCTTTGGGAATCCACTTTGATATTACAGACAGAAAAAATCTTGAAAGTGAGATCAAGAAAGCCTATCAAGAAGCAGAGTTTTCCCGTGAGGCAGAAAAAGCTTTTTTAGCCAACATGAGTCATGAGATAAGAAACCCATTGAATGCGATCATTGGCTTGACCCATTTGTTATACGATACCAAGCCGACCCAAAAACAACTGAGTCATCTAGAAGGGTTAAAGCATTCTTCTAGCATTCTCATGGGATTAATATCAAATGTTTTGGATTTGTCCAAAATAGAAAGTGGGGTCATGGAACTCAGTGAGCAATCTTTGAATATAAGAACCATCATTGATTCTTTGTTAAAAATTGTAGGCTTTAATCTGGATCATAAATCCATAAAATATTTGAATAAGTTATCCCAAGAGGTGAATTTTCAGGTAAAGGCGGATCCTGTGGTCATCAATCAGATTTTTTTAAATCTTTTGAGTAATGCCACAAAGTTTACAGAAAGAGGAAGCATTGAAGTGTTTGGTGAACCCATATCTGTTAAAGGGGATAAAACTAATTTTCTTTTTAGTATCAAGGATACGGGTATCGGCATCAGTGCTCCTTTGGTTGAAGATATTTTCAATTCATTCAAACAAGCGGATGCTGAGACAAAACTTAAATATGGAGGCACAGGACTTGGGCTTTCTATAGTTAAGAATCTAATCACCATATATGACGGTGAAATCAAGGTTAAAAGTCAATCGGGTCAAGGCGCCGAATTCACCTTTAATTTGTGGCTGTCAACCGCCAATTATATTGAGACGATTACAGAAAAAGAAACATTTTCTGCAGCGCGTGAAGGCCATATTTTGATTGTGGAAGACAATCAATTCAACCAACAATACCTCGCTGGAGTGCTAGAAAATTGGGGATTCAAATTTGATTTAGCATCAAACGGAAAGGAAGCTTTGGGGTTGACTGAAAATCAGCATTACCACCTGATTTTAATGGATATTAGGATGCCTATTATGGATGGGTACGAGTTTGCTATTCGATTAAGAGATGATCAATCAAATCGTAATAAAATGGTTCCGATCATTGCTTTAACGGCTTCTGCCCTAATTGACGAGCGAGACAAGGCAATGCGCGCAGGTATGAATTATCATATCACGAAACCATTTGACGCCGATGAGATCAAGGTAATATTTCTTGAATTGGGATTGTTAAGTAACGTTTTGAATGAAGAGAATAGGTCTTATCAGTTGGATCAAAACATTTTAAATAAATATTACGGTGGGGATCATAGACGGGCCGCGGTGATGTTCGGAATTTTTTTAAAAACAATGGATGTAGATTTCGATGCCTTTCTAATTGCATTTTCTGCGGCTGATCTCTCATCAATGAAGGCTTTGGCGCATAAGATGAGGCCCAATTTTGCTATGGTGGGATTAGAAATGATGAGTGATAAACTTCTTGAGATAGAATCCATCATTGAAGTTAAAGACTTAAGCAAAATAAACATAACGCCCGAAGAACTCAGAATAAAATTTGAAAAGCAAAAAAAGGAGGTAAAGGATCAACTTAACCTGCTGCGAAGTTTGCTCTAAAACATGCTTTTAGATTTATTTAGGCTAGGCTTTAAACCTGTCATTTCCCATCGGGTAAGAGAAATCGGTACACTTCCAATCGCATTTAATTTATCAAAAAAATCTCGTAAAACAAACCCATTTTCTTGGCTCGATTTCATTTTGGCATAATCGGCAAAGGTTTGCTCTAAGAGGTATTTTCCTGTGATATAACTCGACCCATAACCCGGTTGTCTTAGGTATAAATGTTGCTCAAAAATCAGTAATTCTTTTTCTGTCTTCATCCAGCCCCGAGGCGTAAATTCCGAATGAATGCCCCCAGCTTCCTCCATAGTCATTTCGTTGGCATGTGCATACAGTGAACCCAATCCTCGAGCGGCTCGTTGAGCAATCATGATATATACGATTTCTCTTACTCTTGGACTTTGATCATACAATCCCGCTTGCATGAACATTTCCTCAACAGCTGTAGCGGTACCTTCATTTCGAGAATCAAAAATATTATAAAGCAAGGGTCCTTGGCGCAGGGTACTTTCTGGTGGATGCCGGTCCATGATGGCCAGTTCAAACCAATGATAAAAATGAGAATAAAGAGGTCTAGGGTCATAATGAGCTCCAATCATAAAGAAGTTCCGAGTGGCCTCAGGGATATATGCACCCAAATGCTCATCGAGGGCTGGACTGAAATAATCTTGGACGGTAAGAATTTCATTTTCCTCTAGAAAGGTCATAAGGTTTTTTGCTGATGCTTTGGCTTTTTTTTCATAGGCTTCAGGGGAATCGGCTGCAATTAAAGGAGGTAAGTCTCTATTCCTATGTTCTTCCAATTTCAATGCCGTCCACGCCCTAGCCAATTCTCTTTTTAAGATCATGACCTCATCATCCCAAGTAAGTGGGACCAAATGCACATTTTGTTGGTACCAGGTATAGGATGCTTTACCGATACCGGAAGGGCCTGTTTTTGAGGCCGCTTTTTTTTCTAACCATTCGACCAATTGGTCTGTAGATAGGATGGCCTCATTAACCATTGCCACCAATTCAGAATCATTTTGTACACCCTTTAGATTTAATATATTACTGAGGTCCACAGTTTGAGTTCGAATGTCCTTAATACCTGTAATCCATAAGTCCTTCGCATTGCCAGTGAGATTTTCCTGTGCCTGCCGATTGATCGCGGGGATGACCTTCAGTTCGTTTATGATTCTTGCTCTATCTTCTTTATCTAACGGGAAATGATAAGTCCATAGGTCAAGTATTTTGTGATGGGTAGGGCCTTCATGTCCAGGCACATCACTTTTTTCCAACCAAAGAGTAACATAGAATGCTGGATCACGCTGCCAAGGCTTCAGCACGCGTTGATTAAAATCATATCCATTCATCTCAGCCCAAATCAAATGCCAATCTACTTGATGTTCAATGGGCCAACCAAGGGTATCTATGCTGATTAATTTATTTTGTAAGGATATAAATTGAGCATTTCTCTTCTTAAAGGTTTCATCACGATAATCCGGTGCTCCCTTAAAAAGGGGAGGGTTTTCAAAAGTTCTCCAGGCCTCAAAAAGGGTAGTTAAGTCCTTATAATTTTTAAGCGTAGGAACCTCTTCAGGAGGCATTTGAGCCTCTTTTTCAGAAGTACAACTGATCAGAAAAAATAAAGCTAGAATAATGAGTGCGCGTATCATAAGTTAAAACTAAGTTTTAAATGGTAAGTTAATTTAATCAATCTCATTCGATTAATCATAAAACGGTCCCGATTTTCGATGAAAACAGTCAGAGAGTTAGATCAAAATTTTGGATAGGGAGTGTACGAATTCTTTTACCGGTAGCATTGAATAGGGCATTGACCAAGGCAGGAGCAATCACGGGCGTACTACGCATCAATTTAGATTTTGACTTAATTGACAGATTTTTTGATGCAGCTTACAATAATAACCATCGAGGGTAATGCAACAGGGATTAATACTAATAATCAAAAGATACTTTTAGTATTTATCATTAAAATTAAGGAAGATAAGCGACATTTAAGAGGCTATAACCGACGAACTCGCAATCTTTTAAGAATCATATAGAGACCTACCCAGAGACATTATAATAGGAGAGGCAAGAGGATCAAGGAATCAACTAAATGGGAAAAGAATTATTGGCTAGAGACGCTCCTAGAGAGAGGTTGTCCCAAACTCAAAGGATTATTTTTGAACCCCTAATCGTAATATAAAAAAGGTTCATAAAGGGAAAGGTTCCAAGATGGGAACAATAACTAACTATGTGGAAAGGATTGTACAGCTTTTTTTGATCATTTGTTTTTTTTCCCTGGCTTTTCGCTTGGAAACCGTCCATAATTACCAATTCCATCCATATCAATATTATCCGCTCTTCTGTAATGAGCAGTAAGTTCGGGATCATTTTTCACCTTACTTTTCTGCAAATCATTTGCTTTTTTAACCATGAAGAGATATCCAACCATGTACAATACAAAAATGGTAAGACCGATTGAGAACATTATAACATTTTCAGTTTCCATCATTTATATTTTTTTGGTTAGAATGATCCGATCTTCTTTGCCTCAAGGCAATGGAAGCTGAAAGTATAGAGGGCACCCAAATCCCAACAAATATTCCCTCTAACTTATTTCCCATGAACCACAGGGTAACAGAATACAGGAATGACAGAAATGCCAAAATGACGGGATAGTATACTCCCCAAAATTCAATCGCTTTTTTCATAAATGTTATGCTTTTTTTATGATAATTTTAGTTTATCTACTTCTATAACTTGTGATTTTAAAAAATAGTTCTGTAACCTCAGAAATGAGGCTCTTGGAAAGGCTTATTTAGCTAAGGTGATGAAGCGTCATTAAGCTGACAAAGTATCTTAATTAGCTGACCAAATAAGATAGGATTAGACAGAAATATTAATTAGACCCTCAGTGAAAGCAGATTAAGAATAGCTTTCTTGAATCAATTAATGTTGATATTAATCAAAATAAACTTATTAATATGGATGTAAATGTAATCATATAGCTAATCATTTTTGATAAAAAGAGTTTAAGCTATATGACATATATTAAAAGCCAAGAGTTCTTTGAAATATCAATCCGGAATCAAAATGTTTGTACCATAGAATAAAAAAAGCCCCAATACTATCAGTATTAGAGCTTTTTTGTGGAGCCGGCGGGATTCGAACCCGCGTCCAGCTAAGGAAACATTGCATCGTCTACATGTGTAGTTATTTATTAGATCTTACAGAAGGGCTGGTAAATAACAACCTACCTTTTCTGCCAGTCACTAAATTTCGCAACTGCTTAGTAACCTCACAGCGCTAGCCTTTTATACGACACCCTAATTCCTCGCTCAAAAGGCGAAAGCAAGGTAGGATGTGGCCCGGGAACATCGCTAGACGCTCAACCGTTTAAACCTGTATTTAACTAAAAAGTTAAATTAAGCAGCCATGGCGTAAGAATCTTCGCCAATTAAAATTTAAGTGCTTTGATTACGGATGTACACTCATCACCCGACACGCAAATACAGTATTCACACTTCCTGTCGATTCCATTCGGCCCCATAAGTCAATGAACTAGACGCAAAATTAAGCTTTGCCATCCAATAAGTTGATGAAATTATAAAATGATATTTTTTTAAATTCTCTGGTTCATTTAATTTCATACTATATTGTTTGCTTAACCTCAGCAATTATGAAAGACCTTCGTGTGGCCCTCGTACAAGAGGCACCTGTACTCTTTGATTTATCCAGGACTTTGGAGAAAGTGGATGGCTTACTTGGCCAAGCAAAATCCGAAGGTGCTGAATTTGTTCTTTTTCCAGAGGCCTTCATTTCGGCGTATCCAAGGGGTATTACCTTTGGTACGGTTGTGGGGAGCAGGTCTGAAATGGGTCGTGCCATGTGGCAGCGCTACCACGATAGTTCACTAGATTTGAACGCTCAAGCGTTTCTTGATTTGGCCAATATTGTAAAGAAAAATGGTATTTACTGTTGTATTGGTGTGACAGAGCGGGTGCGGTCGGGGACTTTGTACTGTACCTTATTGTATTTTGATCCTGAGGGTAAATGTATTGGTAAGCATCGGAAAATTAAGCCAACAGCTGCAGAACGTATTGTTTGGGGTGAGGGTGATGGATCTGATTTACTTGTTTATGATACTTCTCTTGGTAAAATAGGAGGCCTGATTTGTTGGGAGAATTACATGCCGCAGGCGAGAATGTGTCTTTATGATCAAGCGATAGAAATTTATGTGGCACCGACAGCGGATCATCGCGACAGTTGGCAACATACCATTCGTCATATCGCTATGGAAGGGAGATGTTTTGTACTCAGCTGCAACCAGTTTGTTGCTCGTGAGGATTACCCATTAGATTTACCTGGGGAGGCAGTAGAACAACTACCCAATATCTTATCAAGAGGGGGTAGTACTGTGATTGATCCTTTAGGCAATCCATTGGTCGATCCTTTATGGGATGTGGGGGGGATTATTTATGCCAACTTGTCCAGTGACCTGCTCATTCAATCAAAAATGGATTTTGATGTGACCGGCCATTATGCAAGAAAGGACCTCTTTCCATAACTCTTATCTCCTAAAGCGATATTTTTTTTAGTTCAAGTGTCTGGGGATTCAGTTTGAATAAGGATGCAGATGCTTATTTGAGAAAGTTTCATCAGTATTTTTGATTTAATGATCGAGTGATTCTCCAGTGCCTTAGTCAGCTATAAAAAAAGGGCTCTCCAAGTATAAACTTAAAAGAACCCTTTTACCAACCATAAATCCTTACAAATGTATTTCAGTAAAATAAATACTATGTAACATTTGTTACCGGATAATTAATTAGTAAAAGATTGAAAATTGAGATGATGTATCCTGTTTGACTATGAGATCAATAAAGACCATTACCGGCAGGTTAGACCGTTTAATTATAATTATCACAAAAAAAAGGGTTCCCTAAGTTAAAAACTTAAAAAGAACCCCTTACCAACCATAAATCATTACAATTTTAATAATTCAATAAAGAATGAATGTAACACTTGTTACACATTTAATTAATAATATCATTTTGTTTTTTTGTATTTTTTTATTTGTTACTGCTTTGTCAATGAATTAGGGCATCGGATCATTTGAGATGATAAAACTGTGATCATCTGTCGTTCTAATGAAGTAAGGAAACATAAGCTTTATGTGAAGAGAGACATCTGATTTGTTCGTTATACCACCTTGGTCCCTCAGTCATAAAGGGGGACAAGATTTATTTTATTATTTGCTTAGGAAATCAGTTGCCGTTTAAGGAATGATGAAGCTTTTAAAATAGGTCTTACAAAACATTTGATTTCGCCAAGACTACCATCATTAGTTGGAGGTTTTCCTTGAATTATATTCTTTGGTCTCATTCATGGTTCCATGAATGTTGCATTACTATTTTTTTTACTAAGATCTAGACTTATTCCTGGAGATATTTTAGGGGCAAATAGCGCTATATTATTGAGCAGCTTGCTGAATCAGCTTCCACAGCTTTTCAACATGATGCTTCTGAATATGGGTCTGACCGGTAACTACACGAAGCACGTATTGACTATTTACCTTCGTATGGGTAATATAGGCTTGGCCAGACGCATTGACGGCGGTTAAAATGTGAGCGTTTAGGGCATTATTCTTTTCCAAATCAGCGTATTTAACACATCTAAATACGACCAAACTCATGACTCTGCCCACGACCATTTCAAAGTCAGGGTGATTCATTATTTGTTGTTCGAGCCACGCGGCAAGCGCAATATGTTCCTTGATTTTGATTTTGATGCCTGAAACACCGTATTCTCGGATCACAAACCATAACTTCAATGCTCTGAACCTGCGTCCAAGCGGTATGCCCCAATCTCTGTAATCATTTACTTTCCCTCTTGTGTTTGTTTTTAGATATTCAGGAAGTATTTCAAAGGTTTGAATTAAGGCTTCTTTGTCTTTGACAAAATAAGCGGTACAATCAAAATTGGTAAACATCCATTTGTGAGGATTAAAAAGATAAGTATCTGCTTTTTCTATTCCTTTTAGAAAATGTCTGTATTCGGGAAGAACAAAGGCGGCTCCTGCATAAGCCGCATCAACATGATGCCAGACATTATATTTAATGGCAATATCGGCAATGGCTTCTAGTGGATCCATTGCTGTAGTACCTGTTGTACCCAGTGTGGTAATGATGCAACAGGGAATTTTACCCAATGCTAAATCGGATTTAATAGCTTCTTCCAATAAATGGGGCAAAAGCGCCATTTGATCATCTACAGGAATTTTCACTAAGTTATCTAACCCAATACCCGCAATTTTTACTGATTTATCTATCGAGCTATGGGTCTGAGCGGAACAATAAATCCTTAGTTTCTCATTAGAAAACCCATGATTATTGATGTTGAAGCGGGTGATTTTTTCTCTGGCCGTAAGTATAGAGACCAGAGTACCTGTGCTCGCAGTGTCTTGAATGACCCCATCCCAATTTTGGGGCAGACCGGTCATGTTTATCAGCCATTCCATGACGCGTTCCTCTAGTTCCGCTGCAGCTGGAGAAGTCTCCCAGATCATACATTGGGCTCCAATAGCAGCCGTAATCAATTCTGCCAGTATGGAAGCATAACTTCCATTAGCATTGAAGTAAGCATGGAAATTAGGATGTTGCCAATGGGTGATGCCAGGTAATATTTTCTCTTCTACATCTGAAAGGAGTTGTTCAAAAGGTTCTCCTTGTTCCGGAGGAAGTCTGGGTAGGGTAGCAGCAATATCACCTGGATTGACTTGTGATTTTACAGGATATTGCTCGATGTTCTCTAAGTAATCGGCGACCCAATCAATTACTTGATGTCCATGCTTCCTGAATTCCTTGGCATTCATAAGGGAATATAAATTATTTTTTTGGTCTCAAAAAAAGGTTCGTCAAAATAATTTCTTATGTTTATTTCCTGATGAGATTTATTGAGGGCTTTCATTTCAATCTCTAGATCACCTCCTTTTAGGGCAATGATACCATTGGCATTTTCAGCAGAGGTGCTAATTTTTATTTTTTGATGTGTCCATTGCCATATTTTTCGTGCCGGAGCAACGGCTCGGCTGACGATAAAATCAAATTCACCGGTTATTTTTTCTGCGCGAGCAGCTTCACTGGTGACATTTACTAATTCTAATTCAGCACTAATTGCTTTCACTACTTTGATTTTTTTGGCCATTGAATCGACCAGATGAAAGGTAGACTTAGGGAACAGTAGCGCCAGCGGGATGCCCGGAAATCCACCCCCTGTACCGATATCAAGAATGCTTGTTTTTGGTTTGAATTGAATGAACTTAGCGATGGCCAAACTGTGCAAAACATGTCTGATATAGAGTTCTTGAATATCTTTTCTAGAAATGACATTTATTTGTTTGTTCCAAAACTCATATAAATCTTGTAGCTGTATGAATTGTTCTTCTTGGGACTTACTCAACTCAGGGAAGTAATGTTTTATCAGGGCGGCATTCAAATCAATTTTTCTGTTTTAGCATGACTTTAAAGGAAAACGGAGCGATTTAAATATGAATTTTTTTATCATATTTAATCGATGACCCACGAATAAAAAAGGCTGAATTGAGCGAATATAGGCCATAAAATAATCACAAACAAGTTGAGATTTAATGCTCAAGTATCACCAATAGCCTTACCATTCCTTTGTTGTGATTTATGATATTTTGAATAAATAAAGTCTCAGAGATCTTATTTTTCTGTGATATGAACGATCGCAGAAAAGTTTTTCAATTTGTGTCCTTTTATTTACCTTGTTGATTTGCGATTTGAGAGTAGTAAATATTCATTGGATTCAACATTTTAGCAGTTTATATTTGACTACTTGAAAAAGATTTGCTCTTGAAGTTTTGGTTGTCTTTTATAATGCCATTGATGTTTTTGCCTTGGCTTCTTAATAATGACTTAGCCATTGACAAGATGAGCCGTGATGCGCGGGAAGTTGCGAGTAAAAGTTATACCCTTGAAAGGGAAGTTAAAGAAATTGATGAGTTAATAAAAATGCTCATGTTAGAAGGATCGTCAATGCAATAAATAGGTTAAAGAGATCTAACTGACCTTTGAGATGAAGCCCATTTAAAAAAGAGACCTTTTTAAAACAGATAATTAATAACTACTGTGACATGTTGTACTTATAGTAGCCTACAACGCTGGGTCCCATTAAGATATTTCTCTTTCTTAGTTTGAAAGTCATTCTATATTATAGATTCAGGTAAGCGGAAGACATTCATCTTAGGAATTTTTTATTGAGGGAATAACAAATTTTATAGGATTTTCTTTCGATCAAAAGCGTATTTTTGCATTCTTTATGAAATTTAATCTTTTAAATACAGACACGAAAAGTGATGCGAGGGCGGGCGTTTTAACGACGGCACATGGTCCCATCGAAACACCCATTTTCATGCCTGTTGGTACAGCGGGAACGGTTAAAGCGGTCCATCACCGCGAGCTTGAGACTGATATCGAAGCACAGATTATTTTAGGAAACACGTACCATTTGTATTTGAGGCCGGGTATGGACATCATTCAAGGAGCGGGAGGCTTACATAAATTCATGGGCTGGGAGCATCCTATTTTAACCGACAGCGGGGGCTATCAAGTATACTCTTTGGGAGCTAATCGAAAAATAAAAGAAGAGGGGGTTCGATTTCAATCTCACATAGACGGATCATATCATGACTTTTCACCCGAACATGTCATTGATATCCAGCGGAAGATTGGTGCTGACATTGTCATGGCCTTTGATGAATGTACGCCATACCCCTGTTCAAAAGAATATGCAGAAAACTCTATGCATATGACCCATAGATGGCTGAAAAGATGTGTCCATCGTTTTGATCAAACGGATCCACTGCATGGTTTTGATCAAACATTCTTTCCTATTGTGCAAGGAAGCACGTATCATGACCTGCGCAAGCAGTCCGCAGAATTTATTGCCGAACAAAATCAAGATGGCAATGCTATTGGGGGATTATCGGTAGGCGAGCCACATGAAATGATGTATGAAAGTACAGCGCTTGTGTGCAGCATTTTACCCAAAGATAAACCACGTTATTTGATGGGTGTGGGCACTCCAGTCAATATTTTGGAATGCATTGCGTTGGGAGTAGACATGTTTGATTGTGTTATGCCGACAAGAAATGCGAGAAATGGGATGCTGTTTACTTCCGAGGGGATCATCAATATTCGAAATGAGAAGTGGAAAAATGATTTTTCACCTATTGATATCAATTTGGGGGGATACCTAGATACCCTACACTCCAAAGCTTATTTGCGGCATTTAATTATCAGTAATGAGATTTTAGGTGCTCAAATATCAAGTATTCATAATCTTAGTTTTTATTTGTGGTTAGTTAAATCAGCCAGAAAGCACATCATCCAAGGAGACTTTAGTTTATGGAAAAATAGAATGGTGCAAAAATTAGCCAATAGGTTGTGATCATGTTATGAAAAAACTTGATGTCTACATTCTTAAAAAATTTTTAGGAGCTTTCATCTTTGTGATGTCCATCTTGATTTTCATCATTGTCATTATTGATTTTACGGAGAAGAACGACAATTTCATTAAAAATGACGTAGCCAGCGAAGAAATTTTACATTACTTCTTGACCTACATACCTTATATGGCCAGCTTTTTGACACCTATTATCGTCTTTATAGCTACCGTATTCGTCACCGCAAAGTTAGCGGCAAAAACAGAAATAATTGCGATATTGGCAAGTGGGGTCAGTTTTAAAAGATTCATGCTACCCTATTTTATGGGTGCTGTACTGATTGGATTCGTAAGTTTTCTAGCAAATTCCTATCTCATTCCTGAGACCAATAAATTCAGAATTGCTTTTGAACTACAATATGTAAAAAAGGCGTTTTATTTCAATGATCGAAACATTCATATTCGGGTGGCTCCAGACCTTTATATTTATATGGATCGATATAACAATCAAGGCAATGTAGGTTATAATATCACCTTAGAACAGATCGAAAATGGTATTTTGAATGAAAAGCTTTATGCGCGCACCATGAAATGGGATACGGCAGGTCATAAATGGAGGCTGAATAGATGGAATAGGCGCGTCTTTAATGAGGCGGAGGAAATGATCTATAGTGGAGATGCTATGGACACCGTATTGAACGTATCACCCGTTGATTTTGAGAATCAAGAGAGATTGTGGGAGACTTTAACCATGAGTGAATTGAATGACCATATTGATCAACAGACCTTAAGAGGGTCAGCCGATGTAGATATCTATAAAATTGAAAAGTACATTAGATTCATGTCTCCCTTTTCAGTGATCATTCTGACCTTCATCGGCATCATCGTCTCTTCAAAAAAATCAAGGCAAGGGACGGGTGTTCAGATTGCATTGGGATTTTTAATAGCCTTTTTATTTGTGATTGCTTTCATGCTTTCCAGGGCTTTAGCCGAGGCCAACACATTTAACAGTCCTTTTTTAGCAGTATGGATGCCCAACATAATTTTCGGTCTGGTAGGAGTGGTTTTATATCGTACGGTGCCTAGATGAAGCAGAACAGCAAAGACATTGTCTTTCTCCATTTCATTGTACTTATATGGGGGTTTACAGCGGTTATAGGCTTGTTAATTGACCTTACGCCAGCTGAAATTGTCTTTTACCGTACCGGTATTGCTGCGTTCTTATTGGTCATTGTTCTTTTGGCATTGAAGCGATCCTTTGTATTGAGTTCGCGTCGTTCTTTATTGAAAACAAGTATTGTGGGGTTTCTATTGGCAGCCCATTGGGTACTTTTTTTCTTGTCAGCAAAAATATCAACCGCTGCTGTTTGTTTGGTGGGTATGGCCACAACCTCTTTTTGGACCAGTATTATTGAGCCTCTTTTTTTTAAAAAGCGAATACAGCTGTTTGAAGTTTTGTTGAGTCTATTGGCTTTATTGGGAATTTTGATTGTCTTCAATATGGAAATCCAGTATTTTTTAGGATTGTCTTTTGCGATAGTGGCCGCTATTTTAGCAGCACTTTTTTCTATTATTAATGTGTCATTGATAAAAAGCGATGATCATTTTGTCATCACCTTTTATGAAATGATATTCGCATGCCTATTTACGGGTATGAGTTTGCCTTTCTATTTTCTTTATGTGAGCCATGAAGTTTTTGAATGGCCAACTTTAGAACAGGCTATGTGGCTACTGATATTGGCAAGTGTTTGTACCGTATTTGCAGTTTCCTATTCGATTAAATTGATGAAGCGACTCTCCGCTTTTTTTGTTAATTTGACCATTAACTTGGAGCCTATTTATGGAATTATATTGGCCTTGTTGGTTTTTGGGGATAGCGAGAAAATGAGTGGGGGTTTTTATTTAGGTACGGGTTTAATTTTGTCTTCCGTATTGTTGTATCCACTACTCAATCGCAAAAGAAAAAGGAAGGCCTTGGAGACTGATATTTTAAGATGACTCAGTTGGAAGTATCAATGAACGAAGGATGCATTCGTATTTTTGAAAAGCAGTAACCGCTGGAGGTTCTTCAAATAGGCCATAAAGGGCAGATCCTGAACCACTCATAGCAGCATAAAAAGCGCCTTGATCGTAAAGTTGTGATTTTATATTAGCTAAGACGGGTGTGTTTCTGAACGAGGGATCCTCAAAGTCATTACGGAGGAGGGAGTGCCATTTTTTTAAATCTTTTAATGAGAAGTCCAATGAATTTTCGGGAATTTTTGGTTGGATATTGGCATAAGCATGTGAGGTGCTCGTATGTAGATCAGGAAATATTACAAGAATGTAATATTTTGATAAGTTTAGTTCGTAAAGTTTCAATTTTGTTCCTGTTTCGGAGGCAATGGCAGGTAAATTATCTATAAAAAAGGGGCAATCACTCCCCAGCAAACTAGCATAATGTTTAAGACGTTGACTCGGGATTTTCAATGAAAAAAGTTGATTAAGCATCTTGAGCGTAAATGCTGCATCTGCGGACCCGCCGCCTAAGCCAGCGCCCATAGGGATGACTTTATGTAAATGTATGTTGATGGGGGGTATGTTGTTATGTTCTTTAATGAGTTCATAGGCCTTTACACAAAGGTTATGCGTAGGTTCACCAGGAATATTGCGTCCTGTTTGAACAAAAGAAAATGATTTTGCGGGTACAATCTCTAGGATGTCATGCCAAAGTATGGGATACATACAGGTTTCAATATCATGAAATCCATCTGCTCTTTTGTTGAGAATGTTCAGCCCAAGATTAATTTTCGAGTTAGGAAAGGTAATCATGAGATCAATTTAAGTTATTAATAGTTTACCGATTGATGAACCGATCATTTTTCCAATCAATATAGACAAAATGATAAGAATTGGACTCAAAAGATCAGATCAAATGAGTTTCCTGAAATCAATCTTATTTTTGCAGTGTTTCCACGATTTTATCGGTCATGCCTGATGATGAAAATCCCCCATCATGCATGAGATTTTGCATGGTAACCATTTTGGTAAAATCCGAGAATAATGAGACGCAATAATCTGCACATGCTTCGGCAGAAGCATTTCCTAAAGGGGACATTTTATCTGCATAATCATAAAAAATATCAAATCCTGGGACACCTGAACCTGCAGTCGTCCAAGTTGGAGACTGCGAAATCGTATTTACTCTTATTTTTTTGCTTTGACCGAGTCGATAGCCATAACTCCGTGCAATGGATTCTAATACGGCTTTTGCTTGGGCCATATCCGAGTAATCTGGAAAAGTTCTTTGGGCCGCAATGTAGGACAGGGCTAAAATGGAACCCCATTCATTAAAGGCATCTAATTTTTCACCTACCTGCATGACTTTATGGAAAGAAAGGGCCGATACGTCAAGTGATTTTTGAAACCAATCGTAGTTCAAATTACCATATGATTTTTTCTTGCGAACATTAGGACTCATTCCGATCGAATGAAGAACGAAATCTAATTTTCCTCCCAAGATCTCAGTTGATTTACTGATTAAAATTTCTAGATCATCTAGAGAAGTTGCGTCAGCTGGAATGATTTCTGCACCACAAATCTCTCCTAACTTATTAATTTCGCCCATTCGCATTGCAATAGGAGCATTACTTAAAGTGAACTGAGCGCCTTCCTCATGGGCTTTGAGGGCAACTTTCCATGCAATTGAGCTTTCATCTAAAGCGCCAAAAATGATTCCCCTTTTACCTTTCAATAAATTATAAGCCATTTCTTTATTATTTAAGTTGCAAAAATAATGAAAACTATTTCTTTATTGGGGTAATGACAACAATTCCCGCGCACTTTTAAAGGCACTTTCCGTGGGATGCGCCCCCGCAATCATTTGGGCGATGGCTTCGATACGTTCCTCGGCTGCCAATTGTTTGATTTTAGTGACGGACTTATCGGCACTATGGTCTTTGTAGACAAAGAAATGAGCCTCTCCTCCGGCAGCAAATTGTGGTAAATGACTAATGGAGATAACCTGATGATTTTTTGCCATGGTTTTCATCATTTTCACCATTTTAATAGCGATTTCTCCAGAAACTCCGGTATCGATTTCATCGAAAATAAGCGTAGGTAATGCAATTTTATCTGCAATTAAATATTTAATAGCAAAAATGAGCCGCGACAATTCACCACCAGAGGCAACATTTTTAAGTGATTGTGGTGCGACACCTTTATTGGCTGAAAATAGAATGGAACATTTGTTGATCCCATTTTTATTAGGTTCAATGACTTCTAGTTCAATTTTTACTTGACCATTTTCAATGCCAATTTCATGAATGATATCGGTAATTTCTCGCTCAAAATTAAGGGCTGATTGCTTCCGAAGTTTTGAAAGTGCTGTTCCATGTATCATTAGTTGATTCATAGCAAGATCCATTTGCTCTTTTGAGGCAGTGAGCTTTTCATCAAGATGATCTATTTCATCAAGTTTTTTAGATAATTGCTCCCTCAAATCTATGAGGCCTTTCATCGTATGAAGTTCATGTTTTTGCTGCAAGCGATAAATGAGTGAGCGTTGTTCGTTCAATTCGGCTATTCTCTGGGGATCGAATTCAATCTGTTCTCGTTTCTCTAGGAGAACTTCAAAGACATCTTTTAATTCGATTAATGAGCTCGTAATTCTTTCTTGAGCCTCTTGGAATGTTCCAGACAGACTGCTGATAGATATCATTAACATATCCAATAGTTCCAGTTGTTTGATGACAGAAAAGTCTTCTTCATCTAATAGACGGATCGCTTGAGAGAGCTTTAGTTTAATTTCCTCTGCATGTTGCATGGTATTCAAATTTTGCTCTAGCCCTTCTAAATCAAATTTATCTAACCCCGCATCTTCTAATTCTTGAAGATTATGACGTTCATAATCTTGATTCTTTCGAGAGGTAGAATGCCATAAAACCAATTCTTCATATGTCTTTTTTCGGTATTGATAGACCTCATAGGCCTCTTTGTAGACTTGGAGCTGACGTGCATTAAGTGAAAACTGATCCAATACGTCAAGTTGGTATTGGTGGTTTCCTAGATTTAAGGACTCATTTTGAGAATGGATATCCATGAGTTTTAAAGCAAAGGTTTTGAGTACCTCTAAATTTACGGGAGTGTCATTAATAAAGGCCCTACTTTTTCCGTTGGGAGAAACCTCTCGACGTATGATGGTCTCCGTTTCATAGTCTAGCACATGGGTTTCAAAAAAAGATTGAAGTTGATAGGCAGAGATGTCAAAATGCCCTTCGATTTGGCATTTTTTAGAGACATCCCATAGGGCTTTACTATCTGCACGACGGCCCATCAGCAGGCCTAAGGCACCCATCATAATTGATTTTCCAGCTCCCGTTTCTCCCGTAATGACATTCAATCCCATAGCCGGGATCAGTTCTAATTCCTTAATTAAAGCAAAATTGATAATTGAAAGCGATTTGATCATATCGATCAGGTTTGTACATCTCTCCAAACTTCATCCAATTCTGAGCGGAATATGAGGGCTCTTTTCATAGATGAATTTTGATATAAAATTTTATTTCCTTCAATACTAATCATTTTTCCAAATATTACCGCACCATCTTTGCGCATAAATGTGAGCCATTCTTGAAAATGGCTTTCTAGATCTGATAGAGTTATTCTGACTTGTCGACTGGGCATTATTTAATCATCTCTGCAAAATCTGAACGCTTGGTTGCATCAATATTTACGAGCATATTGTAAGTCCGCTTGCGAAGGGATGGATCTCCTTTTGAAAATATTTTACTGAGCTCGTCAGTTTTGGCATCTAGAAAGCTGATGGTAAGTATCGAACGGGGTCTTGCCTGGTTGACTTTAAGTACTTTTTGGATACTTTCAGAGATCGTTTTTCTGGCTTCTTCAGGATTTTCCAAAAAATGATCCATGCCTTGTAAGTGATATTGATAACTGGCCTCTCTTATGGGTTTCATTTGAGCATTTAACAAATTCTCTACTAACCAATAGCGATTTCTGATACTATTGAATTGATCCCATCCTATAAAACCAGTATTTTGGGCGTTGGTCACTACCCGCCATGCCAGATTGAAGTAAGGCTCGCCACTTAACTTTCCAAATGAATCATAATCCAAGCCAATGATGACTAAAGCATAATATGATAGGAGAGAAGAAAGGTTGTCAATAAAGCTATTTTCGTTATAAATGATGGGCTGAGAATTAACAAATTCAAATGCCCAGTCTCTATCGCCAAAATTCAATAGGATTGTTTCATGATTGGTGTTATATACCGGTCTAGAGGAAAGTACCTGTACGGAGGCTTGGTATTGCCCCAATGCAGGATCACTTGCGTCCGTTAGTGTGAGAACAATATTACAATTAATTCTTTCTTCAACTTTAAACTGATCAGAAGTCCATTTTGTATTATTTAGAAACTCGCTAAAGGCAACTTCCATTTCGGAAATCGTACTTGGGTCACTACTTTGAATGGCTTGCGCATTGATGATTACACGACAATTCAGCTCTTGACTTAGCAGTATCATCGGGATTAAAAAAAAAATTAATGTAGCGAGCTTAAGCATAGCTTTCCATTATTTTCAAAATATCTTGAGCAACTTCTTTTTTATCCTTTAATTCAAAAGGAAATTGTTTTTCAAAGCGATCATAAATGGTGACTTTATTAGTATCTTGACCAAAACCGACACCAATATCTTGCAACGAATTTAGAACAATAAGATCTAAATTTTTACGCTTTATTTTCGCTTTAGCAGAGGCTTCTTCATTATGGGTTTCTAAGGCAAATCCAACATGGATTTGTTTTTCAGTTTTTAGTTTACCCAATTCATGAGCAATGTCTGGATTTTCAATCAAGGTTATTTTTATAGGATTACCATCCTTTTTATGCTTTTTGTCAAACGCCTCGCTGGGTTTGTAATCGGCTACTGCAGCAGTAAAAACAGCAAAGTCGATCTCTACATATTGCTGAATACATACGTCCAGCATTTCATCAGCTGAAGTGACTTTAATGACCTTGATATCAGTGTGTTTAGGGTAATCTTTTACCGGACCAGAAATAAACACAACTTGGGCCCCTTGCTCAGCAAATAAGGTAGCCAAGGCATATCCCATTTTACCAGAAGAATGATTTCCAATAAACCTAACTGAGTCAAGAGCCTCATAGGTAGGGCCGGAGGTAATCAATACTCTTTTATTATGAAAAGTCCCTATTTTGAAATGCGCTTCCAGAATATTAATGATGGTTTCTGGCGCAGCCATTCTTCCTTTTCCGTTCAGACCACTGGCAAGTTCACCGACATCGGAGGCAATGAGATGGTTTCCACGTGAGACCAGGAGATCAATGTTTTTTTGAGTTGCTGGATGCGCCAACATATCTAAATCCATTGCTGGAGCAAAATATACAGGGCATCTTGCCGAAAGAAAGACAGACAACAGAAAATTATCACATAAACCTTGTGCCATTTTCGAGAGGGTATGGGCCGAGGCAGGTGCAATGATCAGCACATCTGCCCAAAGACCGAGAGCAACATGATTGTGCCACTCTTCTGAATTATTCTTATAAAAAGAGGTATAGACGGGTTGCTTTGATAGGGTGGATAGGGTGGTGGGGGTAACAAATTTTTTGGCACTCTCCGTCATGATGACTCGTACCTCAGCTTGTTCTTTCATTAAAAGCCGAACAATTAATGCTGCTTTATAAGCTGCAATAGACCCACTAACGGCTAAAAGTATTTTTTTTCCTGCCAGCATAGGCTTGGGCAGGTTACAGTTTTATGCCCTCTGCGTCATCTTCATCGCGTCTTCTGAATATTACCTCATCGTTGAGGAATTCCTCAGTCGCTGTAGTAGTTGGCTTGGGCATCCGCTCGTAAAATTTAGAAATCTCAATTTGTTCTCTATTTTCAAAAATTTCTTCTAGATTATCGACGGTAGAGGCAAATTCAGCCAATTTCCCATTCAATTCTTCTTTCTGAATACTTGAAATTTGTCGGGCACGTTTGCCTATGATTACCAAAGATTCAAATATATTGTCTGTAGGTTCTGCTAGAATAGAACTTTCTCTTGTTTTGAGTGATGCGTCAGTAGCCATAATCTTTAATTATTTCGAAGGGCAAATTTAGATAAAAAATCTGTACTATTTACATAATATTTTTCGGCTTCTTTCAAAAAGTTACTGTTAGGATATTTATCAACGAAAGTTTGATACTTATCTATACAAGATTCAAAACGTTTATTTTGAGCCGAACGGATGCTGGCTTGCGCATAATCATGTGCTGTTTGGATGGTCAAGAAGAAAGCCTCTTCTTGAAAAGAAGAACCTGGAAATTCCGTGATGAAATTTTCTAAAGTGACGATGGCTGCCTCATACTTTCGAAGCTTGAAGTACAGTTTGCCATTTTCAAATTCTTTTTTTTCCAGTTTAAGTTCTAGTTCATTGACAATACCTCCCGCATTTTTCGCAAATTCTGAAGTAGGGTATTGATTGATGAAGTTCTGCATCACATTGATGGCTTCATAGCTCGGCGTTTGGTCCAAATCATATTCTGGCGACTGCATATAGAGTGAATAGCCAAACATATAATTGGCCTCAAGTGCTAAATCACTCCTAGAATAAACTTCTAAGAAGGTTTCAAAATAATGGGCGCTTAAAATAAATAAATCTTGGTAGTAGTGCGCGTAGGCATAATAAAAATTTACTGACTCTGCTTCCTTGGTACCTCGAATAATAGGCAGTATATCCTCGAAAAGGCCAATGGCCCTTGCAAAATCCTTTTTTTCATAATATTTCATGGCTGCCTCGTATTTCGGTTGCCAATCACTAGTTTTACGTAATTTTTGATACTTAGTACAACTCGCAATAAAAAGGCACAAAAGGCCTATTAGGGATATTTTGATATAACTTTTGATCATTTTCTAAAAAATATTACTGCAAAAGTAATGCACTATTATTACAAACGTATTAATTACGTGCACCTTGTATTTTCTTACCTTTTTTTCCTTCCTGAAGTTTATTTGTATTTTCCTCTCTTTCTTGTTCACCAGGTTTAACTTTTTCTTCAAGATTATTTGAGGGCACCAAAACGTCTTCAAAAATACGTTTTACAAAAATATCTTGGAGAGAAGGTCGTCGATCAATCATCCAGTTGAAGTCATCCAGTGTTTTGTCTGCTTCTGTAATCATGTGTGGAGGTAAAAATCGACCCTCCGGAGATTTATATAATGTGAAGTTATTAATTTGATTCTTGAGAAAACGAATGGTCATATTGCTTGTTAGCATTTTATTGATTCCTAATAAAACTGTATCTGTTTCATCCATTGAATGAAATAGACTTTCACAATTACCATTAATATCGATGTAGTTTAAGCTTTTATTGAGAAAATAGATGTTCATCAGTCTTCCTTTTATTTGATTGAAATTACTGACTGAATCTTGGGTGATCAGAAATGCATTTCGTTTTAAGTCCATTTTTTCTATGCTGCTGTCGTTAAGGTGGATGGCAATTGTATCTGACAGGACTTGATTTTCCCCTGTCCATAAAACAGGATTTTGATAAAGCATTATAATAGAATCAGCCAATAAATAAGCGGAAGAATCGGCAATCCCTTGGACATTCATTTTAAATATCCTGATGTCTGGATAGGCCAATATTCTCCTAATCGAGTCGTATTCACTTTCGATGGCCATCATCGTATCTGCGGCTATGTAAAAGGTATCTAATTTCATAATCTTTTTCATGATGGCATTACCATAAATTTTGCTGTAGCCATTGACCTTATCGTGATAGCCTTCATCGCCGAGTAGGATAAGATTATTTTCTTTTGAAGTAAGTTTTACGTTACCCTCACCTAAATAATACTGGTTAAAATCATCAAAAAATAATTTATCACCATCCAGGATATATTCGGAGGTTTCAATATTTCCAGATGATATTTCTGTTTGACTGATTTCTGTTCGGAATTCACCTCCGTCAGCATATATTATCGCACCCTCTTTATTGATGATTTCGGTAGGACCAAAGCTGTAAGCTATTTTGGTAAGCGTATTGTATCTTAGGGTATCAGTTTTTAAGGTAAACTCTGGAGACTGCAAAACTACTGACTGATAAAATCGTGCGATATTTTCCTTGGCATAAAAATAGCCTAATGTACTTGAAAGGATATTGGTGGTATCAATCAATTGTCCTCCATTGTAGTAATAGGCAACTTCGGTGTCTAAGCTGTAATCCAAATGGTCAGTGTAGAGTTCCTGATATCCCCGCTTATAAATCACGTCTTCTCGAAGTTGGGCGATGCGATCTTCTCCTTGATATAGGAGACGATCGGAAGTGACGACGGTTGAATCATTGATAATTTTCACATGGTCGTAAGCCCTCATTTGATTTTCGGCTTTTATATAAATAGCACTATCGCAATAAACAGTAGTCTCTTTCTGAACAAAGACCACACTGTCAATGAGATATCTTATCGATTGACCCTCTTTTCGTACAACTTCCTGCTTACCTTTGGCAGTATATCTAATTCTCTTCTGAGCCGTAGATGCCAAAGAGAGTAGGAGTAACATAAATATTATAAGGTAGTTTCTCATCTCAACTTAAATGGTCTGCAAAAGTAATATATATAATGACAGTAAAATAGCGTTAATTTTATGTTAGTAAAATTAAAAGCTCATATTGAATCTCATCATTTATTTAATACCCAAGACCGGCTGCTTTTAGGGGTAAGTGCTGGGGTTGATTCTATCGTGCTTGCGCATTTGTTAAAAGAGCTATCTTTCGATTTTTTTATTGCCCACATGAATTTTGGCCTTCGAGGTCAGGAATCAGATTTGGACGCTGATTTTGTTGAGCAATGGGGCCGAAGTCATGGTATTATTACTCACATTTTGAAGGTAGATACAGAGGCCCATGCAAAAAAAAATCAAGCATCGATTCAAATGGCTGCCCGATCATTGCGTTATGATTGGTTTTCTGAGCTCGCTTCTTTGCATAAATGTTCGGCTATATTAACAGCGCATCATGCTGATGATAACTTAGAGACAGTATTATTTAATTTGACCAAAGGAACGGGTATCCGAGGTTTAAGAGGCATGAAAATACAACAGGGACTTTTGGTACGTCCTTTATTGATTTTTGACAAGCAAGAAATAATAAATTATGCAGAGAAACAGCGTATTTCTTGGCGTGAAGATGTGTCTAACGCGAGCAATAAGTATGTGCGCAATAAAATTCGGAATAAAGTATTGCCTGTTCTGAAAGAGCTCAATCCTTCAGTCTTACAAACTTTTGGGGACACGCAAGCTCGTCTCATCGCCACTGAAATGTTACTTGACCAAAAGGTTTCGGACCTGAAGGCACAATATTTCAAATCAGGTAAAATAGATTGTTTGGACGTGTCTTGGGTTCGAGATCATCCATTGGATAGTTTGTTGCTTTTTGAATTGCTTGAAAGTTATCGGTTGGGCTATGCGCAATTCAAGCAAATATTTAGATCAGTGGTTCAGAATCATTCGGCCATGTTTTATTGGGATGCATACCAATTAAACGTAGACAGGCACAAAGTTTGGATTGGGACGACAGATCAGACCATTGATCCAGCAGCACGAAGGACCATCGCTAATGCAGTGGAGGCGGTTGCATTTTATGATCATCAGTTTACCTTCAATCTTATTTCATCGACTACTGAACCGGTTGATAAAAGTTTGAACATTGCTTATTTGGATATGGAGAAATTGACCTTTCCACTTACCCTAAGAAAATGGAAAAAAGGAGATTATTTTTATCCCTTGGGTATGACTCAAAAGAAAAAAGTCAGTGACTTTTTGATAGATCAAAAAATCCCTATAATTAGGAAGGAAAGCCTTTTAATCTTGACCTCTAAACAAGAAATTTGCTGGCTTGTTGGTCTTCGCATTGACGATCGATTTAGGTTGAAAAATTCAACCAAAGACATTTTAAGGATCGAGATGAAAGATTTGAAGGGAAATGATGGATAGCAAAACATAAATGCGTAGTGCTTTCTGAGTTTTTGTTGGCATTTAAATTTGTGATATCAGCAGCATTACTTTTCTATTAATTCCATGACGTGTAACTTTGCGCAGCCAAATGAATCGGCTCAATTGTTAAACTAAAAAAAAATAGATGAAGGTTACCGTTGTTGGAGCAGGAGCTGTTGGAGCTACTTGTGCAGAAAATATTACCCGCAAAGAATTGTGCGAAGAAGTGGTTCTCTTGGATATTAAGGAAGGCCTTGCAGAAGGTAAAGCCATGGATATGAATCAATGTGCTACTTTAAATGGGTTCAATACAAAGGTAATTGGATCTACCAATGATTATGTTGCCACCGCCGATTCTGAGGTAGTAGTCATCACCTCTGGTATCCCAAGAAAACCGGGAATGACACGTGAGGAATTAATTGGCACCAATGCCGGTATCGTTCAAACGGTAACAGAAAATATCCTAAAGTACTCACCAAATACCATTATCATCGTCATTTCAAATCCCATGGACACCATGACTTACCTGAGTGTGAAGGCCAGTGGTTTACCTAAAGAGCGAGTCATCGGTATGGGTGGATTGTTGGACAGCAGCAGATTTAAGTATCGTTTGAGTGAAGCCATCGGTTGTTCGCCATTGGATTTGCAAGCAGTGGTCATTGGGGGGCATGGTGACACCACAATGATTCCTTTAATCAAGCATGCTACCTACAACAGTACGCCCGTCACCCATTTTTTAACGGAAGATGAGCAGGCAAAAGTAGTTAAAGAAACCATGCTAGGCGGTGCGACTTTGACCAAACTCATTGGAACTTCTGCTTGGTATGCACCGGGTGCTGCTGGAGCGTTTTTAGTGGAGAGTATTGTACGTGATCAGAAAAAATTATTTTCCTCATGTGTATATCTTGATGGTGAATATGGACAATCTGATATTTGTATTGGCGTGCCAACAATCATTGGCAAAAATGGATTAGAAAAGATCATCGATTATCATTTAGATTCAGCTGAAAAGGTCAAATTTGACGTCAGTGCCCTTGCGGTACGCAATATGAATGCTGCCCTGAGGGATCTCAACTTAATATAAATTACGATTAGTTTAGAAAGTGGATAAAAAGCCGTCTCAACGAGTTTTTATCCACTTTAAGTAGCGGAGGCCAAGAAAACAGGTTCGGCTAGGGTAATTCGACTCCTGTAGAGGCATTGTATATTTCGTACCATTGTTCCATTGATAACTCGAGTTCGAGTCCATCAAGTGCTGTTTGAATGCGATCAATTTTTCCACTACCGACGATGGGCATGATTTGACTAGGGTGTTTTACGATCCAAGCATAGACCACTTGATCTATACTTTTTGCCCCAATTCCCTCAGTTATTTTTTCAAGAACTTTCAGGATTCTAATACCTTTTGTAGTGGTCGGATGAAAGAGTTCACCTCCAGATAAGGGTGACCAAGACATGGGCTTTATTTGTTCCTTCAAACAGAAATTTAAATTGCCATTTTCAAAATGCTCCAGACAACTAGGTGAAATTTCGATTTGATTGGTCAATAGTTTTTGATGCCAATGTTTTTGTAGCATTTCAAACTGCCCGGAGGTAAAATTAGAAACGCCAAAATAACGCACCTTACCCGCTTGATATAATTGGTCAAAGGCTCGGGTGACCTCATCGGGGTCAAAGAAGGGAGCGGGTCGATGCAAAAGGAGTAAATCGATGGTGTCAATACCTAAATTTTGTAGGGATTGCTCTACCGATTGTAGGATGTGTTGATAACTGTAATCATAGATTTGCAACTTTCTTTCGGGATATTTATCAGAGCGCAGCTTTATACCACATTTTGTGATGATTTGCATATCCTTTCTAAGGGAAGGTTGCAGGCGGAGGGCGTCTCCAAAAATCTTTTCGCAGCTATAATCTCCATAAATGTCCGCATGGTCAAAGCTGGTAATACCCATCTCCATGATTTCTTCCAAAAAAGCGACTAAATCTTTTTTGCCAAGATTCCAATCCCCGAGTCTCCAAAGACCATGAATGATGCGGGATAGTGATAAATCAGTTGCAAGTTGTAAGTTATTTACGGGCATATTTTTCAGATATTAAATATTATAGAATTTTAGGTAAACGATTGGAACCATTCACTTATTCATCAACAATGTAAATTAAAAACCTAAAAATAGAATGGTACGCTTTTAATTTATTAATTTGAATTATTTATTTTATTTCAAAGATCCAATAACATGACATCACGCAGAAACTTTATTTATCAAACGACTGCTTTGGCAGTTGGGAGTCTGACTTTACCTTCATTCATTCCAACTCATAGCGCACGTGAAGACGTAGGCGTACAACTCTACACTTTTAGAGACGCCATGACCCAAGACCCCAAAGGGACGCTCTCAAAAGTTGCTGAATTAGGGTTCAAGCAATTGGAAAGTGCACGGAGTGATAAAGGCTTATATTATGGATTGACTCCCATTGAGATGCGTGATACTTGCAAGGCATTAGGTCTTTCTATTAGAAGTGGACATGTTCATTTAGATGCGGATTGGAATCAGACGATGGAGCAGGCCGCTGAGGCAGGACAAGAATATGTGATTTGTTCATCTATGCCAACTGAAGGTCAGGATATTGATAATTATCTCAGGGTAGCTGAAGCCTTCAATAAGGCTGGGGAGGATTGCAAAAAGCTAGGATTAAAGTTTGGATATCACAACCATTCCTATGAGTTTGAGTCTGATAAGGGGCAAGTGCTCTATGATGTGCTCCTTAAAAATACAGATCCCAGTTTAGTACATATGGAATTAGATTTAGGTTGGGTGGTCATGGGGGGGAAGAATCCTATTGACTATTTTAATCAATACCCAGGAAGATTTCCCTTATGGCATCTTAAAGATATGAGCATCTTGGAAGGGGGGAGTACAGAATTTGGTAAGGGAGATTTAAACATAGCCGAAATGCTTGAAAATATTGATTTATCAGGAGTCAAATACATGTTTATGGAGCAAGAAGAATATGATAATAATCCCTTTGATAGCATTCAATATAATTTAAATTATTTGGCAAAATTGGGCGAGTGATTTAATCTATTGATTTTTTTGATTGTGACACCTCAGAACGATCTGAGTCCATATTGAGTATATGGGTGAAATTAAAATAGTCAAGATTTCGTAACAACCTTTTTTTATCCATATTCCGTTTAAAAAACCTTGATTGATATCTTGACGAGTCAGCATTAGATTAGTATAAAAAAAATATTTATGTGTACCTATCCTTATAAATTTCAATGGCTCTTATGGGCCATGCTATTGGGCATGATGTCAAATTCTTTGGCACAATCTTTTGAAATTATTGTGGCTTCGGATGAAATAGAACTCTCTTCAGGAGGGGTTCATCAAATTTTAGTTCAAGCAGTAGATGCCCAAAATCAAGTCATTCCTGAAGTAAATTTCAGCTTCTACTCGTCGGCTCCCCAACTATTTAAAGTAGATAAAAAGGGCTTAATTACCCCACTAGAACCCGGTCAAGGGAATGTAATTGTCATTGGTAGATTGGAGGGAATGAAAGACTATCAGCGATTGAACTTGTGGGTCAATGTGAAGCACTCAGAAGGCACAGACCTTAAAATCATGAATCTACCCTCAGAGGTTTTTGCAGGCCAAAGAATTGGCATGCAGGTGCAATTATTGGATGCACAAAATTATCAAATTTCCAACCCAAATTTGGTATTTGAAAGCAGCGATACCCCTGTGGCTAGTGTAGACGTTTTTGGAAACATAACCGCTCATCAAAAAGGCAAGACTATTATTAAAGTAAGCTCAGGTAAAATTTCAACAGAGACGGTTATAGCTGTGAAAAAAAATCCTGTGACATCAATACAGTTGTCTAGCAATGTTCAGGAGGCAGTTACAGGAGAGGTGGTTTATTTTGATGCTCAAGCAATCGATAACGAGGGAGATCTTATTGAAACGATTCCCTTTATTTTTTCTTTTGCGGGAGTCTCTGAAAGCCCTTCAGAGTATGCCTCTGGCATGATTAAAAATAATGGAGACTTTGTTGCGGATGTGCCAGGTATTTATACTATTGTAGCTGCTTTTGGGGGCAGGGAAGCGAGGAGGACACTTCAAGTTTCAGCACGAAATGTCACAGAAAAGGTTCAATTGAAAGGACATGGTTCGGTAAGTAATGTGCATACCTCCGACCTTTGGGTATGGGAAGGCATCGATGGGAGAGATTATTGTGTTACGGGTACCTGGGGAGGAAATGGAGAGGCTTATTTCTGGGATGTGACGGATCCTAATCAATTGATACCTATAGATACCATTAGGGTCGATGCACGTACGGTAAATGATGTGAAGGTTTCTGAGGATGGTAAAATTTGTGTAATCTCTAGAGAAGGGGCTTCCAATAGGAAAAATGGTTTGGTGATCATCGATGTCAGCAATCCCCACGAAGCCGCCATTATCAGTACTTATGATGAAGGTTTGACGGGGGGAGTGCATAATGTTTTCATTTATAAAGATCACATATACGCTTTAAGTAATGGTGAAAGGTATGACATCATCAACATTGAAGATCCAAAATACCCTAAAAAGGTAGGCACCTTTGAATTGAATGAGCCGGGTCATTCGATACATGATGTTTGGATAGAGGATGGCATAGCGTACTCCTCTAATTGGGCCTATGGTGTTTGGATGGTGGATGTGGGTAACGGAATGGCTGGAGGATCACCCTCGAACCCAAAGCCGATAGCAAATTATGCCTACCCAAGTGGATGGAATCATGCTGCTTTTCCTTACCATGATAAAAAAACGGGTAAATTTTATGTGATTGCGGGAGATGAAGCTTTTCCAAATGGATTAAATACTGAAGATGGCCCAACCATTCCTGCAGGATTTCTTCATATCATAGATTTCACAGATTTGGAACATCCCGTTGAAGTAGCCAAGTATGAAGTACCTGGAGCGGGCTCTCATAATTTATGGGTAGAAGGAGACTTATTGTACGTGGGCAATTACAATGCAGGCTTACGTGTAGTTGATCTTTCAGGAGATTTAATGGGAGACCTTTTTAAACAGGGTAGAGAGATTGCATGGTTTTTACCCACTGATGCCAAGGGAAGAATACCCAATGCACCGATGACATGGGGTCCTCAACCTCATAAGGGGCATGTATTTTTCACGGATTGGAACAGTGGGTTATGGTCAGTGAAAATAGACATCAAAAAGCCAAAAAATATTAAAGTAGAAAAAAGATGATCAGAAAAAGTTGGGCGCTTTGTCTTTTCTTATTTTTACCATTTATTGGATTTTCCCAAACTTATTTTTTGTATGTAGCATCGGAGTCTGAGGATGAAGTAGCCGTGATAAAATTTGATGGTGCTCAGGGTTCCGTAGATGAGATCATCACGGTAGGTTATCAGGCCACTGAGATAGAAGGGCCTCATGGACTTACATTAGATCCTTCGGGAGATTTTTGGTATGTCACCATGGCACATGGCAATCCCTTTGGGAGAGTATATAAGTATGCTACCGAATCAAACCAATTGATCGATTTCACCGAGTTGGGAATTTTTCCGGCGAGCATGCAGATCAGTCCTGCCAATGGCATGCTTTTTTGTGTGAATTTTAATCTTCATGGTAAGATGGCACCCAGTACCGTCTCTGTAGTAGACCCTTTTTCAATGGAAGAGCTCAAACAAATTCAAACAGGCGCGATGCCTCATGGGTCTAGAATCAGTCCCGATGGTCTGAATCATTTCTCCGTAGCCATGATGTCTGGAGAACTTTTTGAAATAGATGTCATGACCATGGAAATAAGCCGAAAGTTGGATTTAGATCGTTCCTTAGCTTCTTTAAATAAGGTACCTAGCGATGCTGCGGTAGATCACGCAGCTATGGGGCATACCATGAATGACGAGACGCCCCATCAGGATAGCCATCATTCAGCGATCAAACCTACCTGGGTCATCCCACATCCCGATGGTCAACGTGTTTTTGTCGCCGCCAATGGTAAGGATATGATTTTAGAAATAGATCTTCTTAAATGGGAAGTAGTCCAGACCTTCCCAACTGGAAAAGGTCCTTACAATATAGAAATTACGGGTGATGGAAAAAAAATGATTGTAAGCTACAAAACCGAAGGAACTACTGCTATTTGGGACCTTGATCAGGGGAGGGAATTGGCTGTTATTAAGAACTCTAGAGGGATTACCCATGGCATTTCGGTTTCTCCTGATCATAAATATGCATTCGTCTCAGTGGAGGGGAAAGGTAATGAGCGAGGTTCAGTAGACATCATTTCATTAGAGAAACATGAATTAATTGATGTGGTAGAAGTAGGGAAGCAAGCCGGAGGAATTGTTTTTTGGAAAGTAGAAGAATAGCTCTTTGGTGTGGTATTCTTTTGAAAAACAAAATCCATAACGTAAATTATGAATCATTTACTTTTTTATGGAAAAGCGAGCATTTTTAAAAGGACTAACGGGTTTGGGATTATCAACACCTTTGACTTTTGATCACCTCGATGCATTGATTTCATCCATAAGTCACCTTTCTGATAATGCCTTAGCCACCCATGAAGATTTTTGGTTAAAAATAAGGACGGATTACCGGTTGAAATCAGATTACATCAACCTAGAAAATGGTTTTTATTGTATCATGCCAAAATACATCGAAGATCATTACATCGAACATGTGAAGGAAATTAACTTTCAAGGGTCCTATTACATGCGCACGGTGCAAATGGAAAATAAAAAAAACAGTGCTACGCGTCTGGCAAAAATGGCCGGTTGTCTTCCTGAAGAGCTAATTATTACCCGAAATACCACAGAATCGCTCAACTTAGTCATCCAAGGGCAAAAGTGGGAAAAAGGGGATGAGGCCATCATGGCAGCACAAGATTATGGGGCTATGCGCAATCAATTTAGATTGATGGAGCGTCGTTTTGGGATAGCAGTAAGGGAAGTTTCAATTCCTAATCATCCCAAAAATGATGAAGAGATCATTAAGTTATATGAGTCCGTAATTACACGGAAGACCCGATTGCTCATGATTTGTCACATGGTTAATATCACCGGACAGATCATGCCTGTTCAAAAAATTTGTGATATGGCGCATCGCTATGGCGTTCGCGTGATGGTAGATGGGGCACATGCTTTTGGTCATATCCAGTTCTCAATTCAAGACCTACATTGTGACTATTATGGGACGAGCTTACATAAGTGGTTAACTGTTCCTTTAGGTGCTGGATTCTTGTATATAAAAAAGGAGCAAATAACTGATCTATGGCCATTATTCGCTGAAGACCCGCGTGATTCTGAAGATATTTTACGCTTAAATCATGTAGGGACTTATCCTGTGCAGACAGATTTGGCCATCGTCAACGCTATAGATTACCATCATAAAATCGGTGGTAGTCGAAAAGAGGCACGGTTGCGCTACTTACAAAAATATTGGACCGATCAAGTAAGAGATTTACCTAGGGTGGTGGTCAATACCCCCGTAGAATCCAGTCGATATTGTGCGATTGGTAATGTGGGTATTGAAACTATTGATCCAGCAGATTTCGCTAAGCAATTGTTGGATGATTATCAAATTTGGACCGTAGCCATTGATCGTCCGGGCGTGCGTGGATTGAGGATTACTCCTAATTTATTTACTACTCCCAAGGAATTGGATGTATTGGTAAAGGCCATTAAGGAATTGAGCACCTAGTTTAATAAAAATTTATGATAGCAAAACTGAATTAAAATGAGTAATAAGTCAGTTCAAAAAGGAGTGAGGAATGAGCGTATTATGTCCTTAAAATTGAAGGTTCTTCTTCTTCACTTAGATATAAATTAGCCCAAATCAAATTTTGATGTCTCAGCCAAACAGACCAAAGTTATCTCGTCAAATGGGTTTAATGGCCCTTACAGCAACAGGGGTTTGCTCTATGCTCGGGGCATCCATAAACGTGGTACCTTTTATGATCCAGCGCAATGTACCTGGAATCGGCCCCTATGTTTTATCAGCCTTTGCTTTTGCCGCAATTCCGGCCATTTTTGCTGCGTTGGCCTATGCTATATTATCCTCGGCCATGCCCAGGGCTGGTGGAAGTTATATATATGTGAGTCGAGGGTTGAATCCTTATCTGGGATTCGTGGCTAGTTTTTCACAATGGTTCGGACTCAGTATTGTTATAGGGGTAATTGCCTATATATGCATTCCTTTTCTTAGAGACCTATCATCTGCTTTGGGTTGGGAAGACCTATCTACAACGCTTGAAATACCTCTGATAAGAGTGAGTCTTGCCCTATTTTTGATCTGGTTTTTTGTTTGGATTAATATCCGAGGGGCTAAGTCCTATGAAAGTATATTACTACCTATGATGTTTTTAATGTTTGCACTCGGGGCCATTGTAATCGTCGCCGGATTTACGTTTAACAGCCAAGATTTCATGACTGCGCTTAAGGCCAAAGAAAATCGAATTTTTCAACCAACTTCCGTCGCTTTTGATTGGCGCATTTTTCTCTCAGCATCGGCTTTGCTTTTTTCGAGTTTCATTGGCTTTGATTCGATATCACAAGCAGGTAGCGAAGCAAAAAATCCAACCAAGTCATTACCTAAAGCTATTTTGTTAGCGGTCTTTTCAGTAGGGGTATTTTATTTTTTATTTACTGCGGCTGTTTATCATACCATTCCATGGAGCTTTGTGGCGGCCGAAGCTGCTCAAAAAGATATCAGTGCACCTGGACTTTTGAGCTATGTACTCCCTACAGAATGGGGTGTGGCGATTCTAATGGGCGCTTCCATCGCTTTGATCAATGACCTTCCTGCTATGTTACTTTCAGTATCTAGGCTGATGTTTGCTTGGGCAGAAGACGGTATATTTCCCTCTTTCATTGCGCGGATTCATCCTCAAAAACAGACGCCTTACATAGCTCTTGTAGTGGCTGGATTAATGGCGAGTTTAGGTGTCTTAGGGGCTCATTTTGCAGGTGATTTTTTCTTGGGGATTGATATTATGGTCACTTCAATGATGGTTAACTTTTTGTTGATTTGTATCGCATTAATAACGCTTCCAAAAATAAATCCTTTGTTGGCAGGTCAAATTTCAGTCCTTAAAAATAGGCGATTGCAATTATGGATTGGGTGGCTGGGTACTTTATTTTTGATTGGATTTCTCATTATACATACTTATAAAGATCTAACCGCCCAAGTAACCCATTGGTTTTTTCACTCAACCTTCATTTGGCTTATCGTCATGACTTTAGCGAGCTGTTTGTTTTTTATAAAATGGTCGAAATTTCGTCAAAATGGTCCAGAAGGACATGAAAGGTTTAAAGTTTTACCCGAAGAATAAAAATGGAAAATACATATCAATTAGCCCCTGGATTGAAGATTTCGCGCATGATCATTGGATTATGGCAAATAGCAGATATGGAACGAAATGGAAGTGTACTTGATCCTGTCTTAACATCTCAATCCATGGAGCCCTATGTAAGGGCAGGATTTACTACATTCGATATGGCAGATCACTATGGCTCGAGTGAGGTAATTACTGGGTATTTTAAAAGGAATCATTTTCTTGGTGATCAGGTTCAATTATTCACCAAGTGGGTGCCAAAGCCGGGTAAAATAAATCGTGAAGTTGTGAGACAAGCCGTACACATGGCATTGGACAGAATGAAGCAATCCACTATTGAATTGATGCAATTTCATGCTTGGCATTATCCTGATCCAAGTTGGTTAGATGCCTTATTCTATCTAAATGAATTAAGGGAAGAAGGTCTGATTCATCACTTAGGAGTGACCAATTTTGATGCGGCCCATTTAAGGATGACATGTGCTTCAGGCATTCCTCTGATAAGCAATCAGGTTTGTCATTCGTTGATTGACCAAAGAGCGAGCGGTGAAATGGCACAAGTTTGTGAAAAATATGGCGTCAAAATATTGGCTTTTGGTACCCTAGCTGGTGGGTTTTTGACACAAAAATGGATGGGCAAGGTGGAGCCTTCACAGGATGAATTGACTACTTGGTCTGAAATGAAATACAAACGATTTATTGATGTTTCTGGAGGATGGGACGGGTTTCAAAATTTACTTGAATCGATTAAAAAAGTAGCCGATCGACACAAGGTCTCTATGGCCAATGTAGCCAGTAGATGGATGTTAGAAAACCCATCGGTGGCAGCCGTAATTGTTGGCGCGAGGCTGGGTCAAAGTGAGCACATAACTGAGCATAAAAAAATGCTTGATTTGACATTTTCAGAGGCGGATATGGTCGACATTAGAAATGCCCAAGGGTCACTCACACCCGTTCCGGGTGATTGTGGAGATGAATATCGAAAACCGCCCTTCTTGACTGCCTCTGGTGATTTAAGCCATCACTTAGCGAACATTCCTAAATCCTACGTTCCTATTGATTCGGGAGCAGATCGCGCACAAATATTCAGTGGGACGGTTTGGGAGGAATTTGCAGGTTACAGTAGGGCTGTAAAAGAGGGAAATCGGATACATGTTTCAGGGACTACTGCTACTCATGGTCATAAAATGATTGGAGGTAAAGATGGTGCAGCCCAAACGCATTTTGTCATTGATAAAATTGAATCGGTCCTTGAATCATTTGGTGGATCGCTTGAGGATGTCGTTAGGACGCGGATATTTGTCAATGACATCAAGGATTGGGAACCGGTAGCGAGAGCTCATGGCGTACGTTTTAAAGGCATCAACCCAGCCAATACTTTGGTCGAGGCCAAGTTGGTTGGCGCCGGTTACATGGTTGAAATAGAAGCAGAAGCAGTTCTCAAATCACCTAATGAGACTTTTAATTAAGGCCTGACTTATCCAGTTCTTTTACAAAAGGGGTCCATTTTTTTTCAACCCATAGATGGACTTCTTGTTCATATTCCATAACCGAATTTATGGCATCTTGAAGCAATGTCCACTCGGACTCTGAGGGAAGTCTTGTGCGGGCCATTGCAATCATTAGGACATCTTTTACTTTTGAATAAGGACTTATAATAGAGGTTTGCCAGGCGCCAAGTTGTCTAATGGGTTTGGGGGTTTGCCCCTTCGATCGGGTGCTTTGCAAGTCTGACTTTAATATATCCATGTCCTTCAGAAGTAAAATATAATTCGAGGAATCAGCATGTGAAAGCTGGTTTTTCAAGGAATCTATCCTATTTAACTTAGTATCTATTGAACCTAGGATACCGGCTAATTTTCGTACTTGTAAGTCGATGGATTTTTGATATTGATACAGAGTTTTATCTACGTCTGGTGCCAGCTCAAATCGAGGATCAGTCAATACTGTAAGCGTCGTAGAATCTTTAAGATGCTGATAATTGAGCATGATTTTGTAGGTGCCAGGCGGCACAGGTATTCCTCTTGCTCCTTCCTGAATCCAGGCATCTGAAAAATGGTTTGATGGGAGGTCTAATTTCCAGCTCGCATAATTCAACCCTTGGCTAGTGGGTTTTGATTGAATGGAATGGATTGAATTTCCTTCATCGTCAAAAATCTGTACTTGTAAAAGGTGGGAGGTGTCTGCTAAAGCTCCTAAGTAATAAGGAATTTCTACTTTTTGAAAACTTCGATTTTCGCCCTCGAAGGTGGTATTGAATCCTGTCCAAATATTTCCGGGAGGCGCTATGAAAAGTCCCTTTACCTGAACTACATCATTCATTTTTAAAGCCGTCAATCCCTTTTTTAAATGTTTTCCTGCAGCAGCACGTAGGGTCAAAAGGTCGTCTAAAATCCAAACTGCACGACCAAAAGTACCTATAATTAATGCAGATTCAACGGGTTGAATCTTTAGATCCATGGTAGATACTGACGGAAATTTATTCTGGAACTGAACCCAGTTAATACCTGCATCGATACTTATCCAAAGACCCCCTTCAGTTCCTAAAAAGACCAAATTCGGTTCCTCTGGATCTTGAATGACACTTAATGCATAACCTTGTACCTTCTTTTTATCTAATAATGAGGTCCAGCTTTCACCAAAGTCCTCTGTTTTGAACAAATAAGGTTGGTAATCTCCTTTTCGGTAGTTGTTAACAACCATCCAAGCGGTTCCTGCCTCATAGCTAGAGGCTTGAATTTGAGCAATCCAACTTTCATGAGGCATACCTTGGACGTGTTCAGTCAAATTGATCCAAGAATCTCCACCATCTCTGGTGATATGGACTTGGCCATCATCGGATCCTGTCCAAATTATATTTTCATCAAGTGGACTTGGCGCAATGGCGAGTAAGCTGTTATAGTTTTCGGCACCTGAAATATCTAAGGTCAGTCCCCCATAATCTCCTTTTTGATGGTTCGGATTGTGAGTTGTTAAATCAGGGGAAATAATTTGCCAGCTGCCACCTTTGTCTGTTGATTTATGAACAAATTGGGACCCATAATAGGCGGTATTTGCATCAAAAGGATCTTTCGCGAAAGCGGCATTCCAGTTGAAACGTAAAAGAGTTTCTGATTTAGAATTGTGTGGCTTAATACTGTTGTAATAGCCACTGATTTTATCATAACGATAGAGATCCCCATTTTGAGAGGTGCCGTAACCAAATCGAGAATTGTCAAGGTCAGGCTCAATATAAAATCCATCTCCACCCACCAAATACTGCCAGTACAGGGTCCGGATACCCCCTCGCTTCCAAGTGTAACCCGGTCCAGACCAATTTCCGTTATCTTGCATGCCTACATATACGCTATAAGGTCGGTCTTGATCTACATTGACATGGTATACTTGGGCTACCGGAATCGTTTCTGGGAAGTACCAACTTTTGCCATGATCTCGGGTAATACCTAAACCACCATCGCCTCCAATGATGAAATGTTTGGCATCGTTTGGATTCACCCAAAATGAATGGAAATCGGCATGGATTCCTTTTGTTTCATCAGCGGGAATCATGGGGACAGGATCAAAAGTAATGCCGCCATCATAACTTACGGAGAGCGGTTGATAAATATTGTAGAGCCGCTCAGGGTCTTTTGAATCTACGGCAAGTTCTTGAAAATAAAAAGGTCTGTTATTGGTGAATTTAGGATTATCATTGACTTGATACCAACTTTGACCTCCATTATCGCTTCTATAAAGTGCATTTTTTTTCGACTCAATTTTGGCATACATACGGTCAGGGTTTGAGGGTGCAATGGCAAGTCCAATTCGACCGATTTCTCCTTCTGGAATGCCTTCATCGGGACTTAATCTTTTCCAAGAAGTACCTCCGTCTAGTGTTAAAAAAAGGCCAGAACCAGGGCCTCCCGAAGTGAAATAATAGGGAGTCCGTCGGTGCTCATACATGGCAGCTATCAATTTGTTGGGATTTTCAGGATCCATCACTAAATCGGCAATGCCCGATTGATCATTGGTAAAAAGAATTTTTCCCCAAGTACGCCCACCATCTGTAGTTTTAAATAACCCTCTATCCTCATTGGGTGTAAAGGGATCACCCATGGCGCCGACATAGACGATCAATGGATTTGATGGATCAATTTTAATTCGATGAATGGTTTTGGTAGCCTCGAGCCCCATGTGCTTCCACGTAACTCCATTATCTGAACTTTTGAAAATGCCCATTCCTAAATTCATAGAATTTCTAGGATTACCCTCTCCTGTACCTACCCAAATCACATTGGGATTACTTTGTTGAATAGCCAAAGCACCAATATTTTGCGTAGGCTGACCATCAAAAACGGGCTTCCAGGAACTTCCGCCATTTTCTGATTTCCATACGCCTCCTGAAGCGGCTCCAATAAATAAAGTATTAGGATTATTGAGTACGGCATCAATGGCAGTAATACGACCACTCATATTGGAGGGTCCAATATTTCGAATGTTTAGATGTTCAAAATAAGATACATCTAGTTGTTGGGCCATGGCCATTGAGGTCGTCAAAATTAGAAGGAAAGAAAGTCGGATGGTCATTTTTTTGGGCTAAAAAAAACTTTTCAGAATTAATGATATAATAGTTAAATACTTAGTTAAAAGCATAAAAAAAAAGGAACTTATTTAAAAGTAATTCTTTATCTTGAAACGCATAGATGAGTCTTAAAATATTTAGTTTTATTATTAAGTTTCTCAGGGCTTCGCGCAAATTAATTTAATTTAACATGAATTTTCCGATCATTTTTTTAATTTCAGAAAAATATGAAATCCACTGATAATGAAAAGGCAGTAAGTCATACTTCTATTTTTGAAAAGCAATTGCTTCATAAAAAAATAGTTGCTCAATCTACTTTAAAACAGCGTAAGGCAAAATTAAAAAAATTACTTGGGGCCATAGAGATTACTTACCGAAAGGAAATTCAAAAAGCGTTATTTGATGATTTTGGTAAAAGTCCTGCTGAGGTTGATTTGAGTGAAATTTACGCAGTTACGGGTGAAATCAAATATGCCCTCCGAAATTTAAAATATTGGATGCGAGATCAGGCGGTGTCTACAAAACTCGCTTTTATAGGCTCGTCTTCCAAAATCAAATATGAGCCTAAGGGCAATGTATTGATTATTGCCCCATGGAATTTTCCAATAAATTTGAGCATCTGTCCACTGATTTCCGCCATCGCCGCAGGCAATACGGTTATACTGAAGCCCTCGGAGCATACGGTGCATGCATCGGCATTGATTAAGCGTATGTTGAATGATCTTTTTGAGGAGGCAGAGGTGGCGGTCATAGAAGGGGGTATCGATGTGAGTACAGGTTTACTAAAACTTCCCTTTAATCATATTTTTTTTACGGGATCACCTGAAATAGGTAAAATAGTGATGCGTGCGGCAGCCGAAAATTTAGCTTCGGTTACTCTAGAGCTGGGGGGCAAATCACCTACCATCGTGGATGAAACCGCAGATGTAGCCGCAGCGGCTAAAAAAATTATGTGGGGTAAGTTTTTGAATGCTGGACAAATATGCATAGCCCCCGATTATGTCAGTGTACATCGCAGTCAGGTAAATGCGTTCATTGCTGCCTCTAAAAAAACGTTGCTTGATTTTTTTGGTGAGGATACAGCAAACTCTCTAGATTATACAAAAATTGTAAATGATCAACACCATCTACGGTTGAATAGCTATCTTGAAGACGCCAAAAGTAAAGGAGCAAAAATCGTACACGGGGGGGCTTCTGACCTGACCACCCATAGTTTCGAACCTACTTTGGTCACCGAGGTCACCGCAGATACCGATTTGATGCAGAAGGAAATTTTTGGTCCCATTCTACCAATCATTGTTTTTGAAGACATCCATGAAGTTATAGATACTATCAATAGCAAAGAGAAGCCTTTGGCCCTTTATATCTACAGCAGCAGTCAAAAAAAAATCAATCATATATTAAAAAATACATCTTCTGGGGGTGTTTGTATCAATAATAATGATTTGCATTTTTACAACCATGAATTACCCTTTGGCGGCATAAATAATAGTGGGATGGGCAATTCACATGGGAAATTTGGTTTTATGGCATTTTCCAATGAAAGAGGGATCTATCGACAACACATTCCTGGAGCCGTAGAATGGCTGATGCCACCTTACAGTCAACTCAAACAAAAATTAATTAATTTGACCATTAAGTGGTTTTGAAGTTGAATGGGAAAAATCACGATCATCTTATTCATTGATATTTTTTAAATGAGGATGAAAAAAGTTTCCTGGGGAATTTTAGGCACGGCTCAAATTGCCATCAAAAAAGTCATCCCTGCGATGCTCAAAGCTGAATTTTGCAGTATCGATGCGATTGCCTCTCGTCGTTTGTCACAAGCAGAATTAATAGCTGCTCAATTTCAAATAAAAAAAGCTTATGGTAGCTATGAAGCCATGCTTTTAGATCCAGCTATTGAAGCCATCTATATTCCTTTGCCTAATCATTTACATGTCGAATGGATACTAAAATCACTTGCTGCAGGCAAACATGTACTGTGTGAAAAACCCATCGGGCTGAATTTATCAGAAGCTACGTTGATGAACGAAGCCCTGAAAAAATATCCAGATTTGCGTCTGATGGAGGCATTCATGTATAAATTTCATCCCCAATGGGGGAAAGTGAAGTCACTCATAGCTTCCGGTTCCATCGGTACGTTGGTTCATGTACACATTCATTTTTCTTATGCTCAATTAGATCCAAACAATATTCGTAATCAGAAAAGTATGGGTGGAGGAAGTCTAATGGATGTAGGTTGTTATGGTGTTTCTGTGGCCAGATGGCTTTTTGAAGAAGAACCCGTTAAGGTGAGTGGATTGTCAGAATATGATCCTGAAATGAAAACAGATCGATTGACTTCTGGGATACTACAATTCAATAAAGGGTCTGCTACCTTTACCTGTGGCACCCAAATGGAGCGTTTTCAAGTTGTGCATGTTTTTGGATCCAAAGGTAAAATAGAGATCAAGTATCCTTTTAATTGCCTTGATCAAGAAGCGACCCTTATTTTGCAGCAAGGAAGTACTATTGATCGCATCTCGTTTGAACCTGTAAATACCTATGTGCTTCAAGCTGATCATTTTTCCATAGCAATCAGAACTTTGGAACCTTTATTAATTCCAGTTTCGGACTCTTTGAATAATATGCGGATCATTGAGCAGCTCAGGGATTGAGCCCATATTTACGCATCATCTTAATTGGATCGAAGGGGTGATCACTTATTTGAAGAAACTTCCAATGCGGTAACATGTTCATAAAAAAGCTTTGATATTTTGGCCAATGTCAAGGTGCCTTGATCAAAATCTTTTAAGTTTTTCGATAGTAAAATAAGCACATAAGTTTCTCCATTTGGTAAATAAATAATACCTGCATCATGATGTAACCCCGTGATTGAACCTGTTTTGTGTGCGACTTGTACATCGACGGGTAAAAATCGAGGAATGATATCATTAAACTCTTGTGCTTTGAGCACATCGATCATTGCTATTTGGTCTTGAGTTGTTTCACCCAAAGGCAGAGCAATACTTTTAAGAATGGTCATCAAATCTTTGGCGGTAGTCATATTGTTCAGTCCTAAATCGTATGCTTTCTGATCTTCTACGCCCCTAAGCACTTCGGTATCATAAGCCCCCAAACGCTGCATAGAAGCGGTAATATTTTTAGCACCAACTTCTTCAACTAGAATGTTGGTAGCCAAATTACTACTCGAAATAATCATTTGATGCATGAGATCAAACAGGGTCATTTGTTTGCCGATCTGAGTATAAAGTGAGGGTTCCGAATCCTCTGCGCTATTCATTTTGTAGGTCGAATGGTCTACAATACTTTCAAATATATTTTTGACGAGTATACTATCAGTAAGTGAAAATTGCCCTTGAGATGCTTGATGATACATTTCGATCATGACCGGTACTTTCATGGTACTTGCGGCATGAAATTGCTCATTTTCATTGAGTAAAAAAACATTTTCTCTGCGATTAAGATCTTGAAAGGCAATCGCAAAGTCGCCCTCAACTTGTTCCAAGAGGTTTATTATTTTTGAATCTAAGTCTTCTGAATGCTCTGTTTTACAGCTGTACAGACTTATTAATATTAATAAATAGCGATAGCATTTCACGGTTTTTTTTTATTAAATTTACTTTTATAATTTAATAAAAAGACAATGAATTTAGTTTTTTTGAAAAGAAATAGACTTTGGTTAAAAACCTTCGTTTGGATCTTTTTTGCTATGTTTTTTTCAATCAATGGTCTTATAGGACAGGATATTTTTGATGAAAAATTTGAACAAATAGACGGGAAACTACCTACACCCAACAGTTATAGGACAGGAGCCGGAGCACCTGGACCTGCTTATTGGCAGCAGCGTGCCGATTACGAGATAGCGGTCATACTCAATGATGAAGATCAATCCATTACTGGAAATGAAATCATCACTTATTATAATAATTCACCCAGTACCTTGAATTTTCTTTGGATTCAGCTAGATCAGAATATTAGAGCGAAAGATTCGGACAAATATAAAATTAATGAAAGATTCTATGCTGGATATTCTGTTGATGCCAAGCGGTTACCCCATTTAACTTTTGATGCTGATTTTGATGGAGGCTTTCGCATCATATCTATTGAGGACATAGAGGGAAATGGACTCAGTTTTCACAGAGTAAAAACCATGATGCGCATAGATTTAGCTGAACCTTTGAAACCGGGTTCGGTAGTGAAGTTCCAAATAGATTGGAATTATTTGATTGGAAATAGGAGAGATGATGATGAGCGTTCGGGTTATGAATATTTTCCTAAGGATGACAATTATCTTTACGCGATTGCTCAATTTTATCCTAGAATGGCTGTTTTTGATGACTTTAATGGTTGGCAAAACAAGCAATTTTTAGGTCAGGGAGAGTTTACATTGAATTTTGGAAATTTCGATGTAAAAATTACGGCTCCGGCCGACCATGTAATTGCGGCAACCGGGTCATTGGAAAATGAATCGCTGGTACTAAATTCAATACAACTTGAAAGATTACAAAGTGCAAGGGCAAGTTTTGATGCGCCTGTAGTAATTATTACTGAGGAAGAGGCCGTTTTGAACGAAGGTTCAAGGTCCGATCAAACCAAAACTTGGCATTATAAGGCTGATAATGTACGTGATTTTGCTTGGGTATCTTCACGTAAATTCATTTGGGATGCACAGGCAGTTCAATTGGATCAAAAAACTACGATGGCCATGTCTTTGTACCCCAAAGAAGGCAATCCGTTGTGGGAACAGGAATCGACCAAGGCCGTAGTCAATACCTTAAAGACTTATAGTGAAATGACCATTGAGTATCCTTATCCGGTAGCCATCAGTGTCCATACAGCAGCTATTGGGATGGAATATCCTATGATTTGCTTCAATTATGGACGGCCCGATAAGAAGGGTGACTATTCTTCAATGACCAAATGGAGTATGATCAGTGTTATTATACATGAGGTGGGTCATAATTTTTTTCCGATGATCATCAATTCTGATGAAAGACAATGGTCTTGGATGGATGAAGGATTGAATACTTTTTTAGAAACGAAAACCTCTATGGAATGGTATCCTGAGATGCCCATCCAATTAGGCACACCGGCAACCATAAAAGATTTTATGAGCGGGGAAAAAGATTTCATGAGACCCATTATGACCAATTCTGAGAATATTTTATTTTTTGGTAATAATGCATATAGTAAGCCAAGTGCTGCTTTGTTTTTGTTGAGGGAAACGATCATGGGTCCTGAATTATTTGATTATTCTTTTAAAGAATATGCTCGAAGATGGGCCTTTAAACATCCGAAACCAGCTGATTTTTTTAGAACTATGGAAGATGCTTCAGCCATAGATCTTGATTGGTTTTGGCGGGGTTGGTTCTATACGACAGATCACGTTGACATCAACCTACAAGGCGTGAGTTGGTATGTGCTCAGTGAACCTGTTTCTAAATTTCAAAGTAAATATAAGTCTACTTATGTAGATGGTACAAAATTGACAGATTTTCAAGCCACGCCTCAGCCTTGGTATGTTTTTAAAGATAAGAAAGGATTGATAGATGATTATCTTCATCCAGTCAATCAAGATGCAGTGATGGAAAAATTTATTGGAAAGAATGCCTATGAGTTATTTTTCCGAAATGATGGAGGATTGATAAGTCCGATCATTATCAAATGGATCTATGAAGATGGAACGAGTGAAATAGAGCAGATTCCGGCAGAAATATGGAGAATTAATGAATTGAATGTGAGTAAAGTATTTATAAAAGAAAAAGTGGTTTCTCAAATTATTTTAGATCCTTTGGATCAAACAGCCGATATTAATTTTCAAAATAATTATTTTCCAAAAACAAAAGTTCCATCAAAGTTTGATCGATTCAAAACGAAAGTCAATAAGTAACGTTGCAAAGTCAATAAATTTAAATGATAGTGAGTTTTGCTTCTCTAGAGTCATATTTTTAATAAGATTGTCATGAGGAAACTATTTTTTTATCTGTAATTCAATATTCGATATAAGATTTATTAGAAGGGCCATGAGGTATGGGTACCTCACCGGTTAAAATTACCTTATTTTTGTAAAATAGGAGTGTAATCTTATTGGTATTTGAATCATTTTGCTCATGTTTTATAAATTTATTTGATGGAATTAAATTTTGAATTGTTAAAAACAGAAGCCCTTGATGATCATATATATCGAGGTCAAACGGTTGATATAGGCGCTCCACAACTCTACGGAGGCTTAGTCATGGGACAAGCTGTTTATGCTGCCTCACAAACCGTACCGAGCGATCGGATGATACATTCTATGCATGCGTATTTCATTCTTCCAGGAGATCCCTATGCGCCGATCATTTATCAAATAGATCCCATTCGAGAAGGAAAGAGTTTTTCAACTCGACGCATTGTTGCCATTCAGCACGGGAAAGCTATATTTAATATGTCTGCTTCGTTTCAAATAAAAGAGCCTGGGATCTCTCATCAATTGGATCATGAGCCGGTCAAAGGGCCCGAGGGTTTGTTAAATCTTAAACAGATCAACTCTGAAGCTGCCGAAAGGACAGAGGGTGTTTTGAAAGAACGTTTGAAAAGCTGGGCACAAACGAAGTGGCCGATTGAAATCAGGCCCATCGAAGCATTTGATCCCTTAAATCCCATAAAGGCACCTCCCAAATTGGGTATTTGGTTTAGAATATTAGAAGATATATCATCGGAGAGTTTGGCTTTTCGTCAGGCGAGTTTGGCTTGCTTATCTGATTATATGCTGCTTTCGACCGCTTTGATACCTCATGGTATTTCTTGGTTGAAAGGGGTAAAACATGCCGCTAGTTTAGACCACAGTATGTGGTTTCATGAGCCTTTTCATGGTTCTTCTTGGATGCTGTATTTGATGGACAGTCCTAAGGCAGGAAATTCTCGAGGGTTGACCCGAGGGAGTATTTATGATCAATCGGGTAGATTAATTACTTCATTGGCTCAGGAGGGTTTGATCAGAACTTAGAAGGGGTTTTTACCCAACACATACTAATTTATAGCCCATCGCAAAAAAAATTATGACACAAGAACATCCATTCATTGATCATTTCAAACATAGTTTCAGCCAAAATAATCTGGTTAAACTGATCCTTTCTAAAAAAAGGGTAAAAACGACGATGATTAAAATGGTTATCCTCAAGCCCGTTCAACTCAAAGACGAATTGCGGATATCCATGGTGACCAGTAACATGCACAATGATGTGACCAAAAATTTCACCTTGGAAGAAAGTGTCCTTCAAATTTCAAATTTGCTCAAGGAAGACTTTTATCAAGCTGATTTATTTACGCTAGAAAAAGATTGGCACTTACTTTATTATCGGAGTGGAAAATTCAAATTAAAAAGTAAACCAGCCACTTTACATATAGTTGATGTGGCTCATGATCATGTAAAAAAGCGCATTTTAGATCCCATTGGTAATATTTATCTGGAGCAACTAGGAGTAACAACAACGGATGGTGTCGTCAAAAAAGATAAACAGGACAAGTACCGTCAGATCAATAAATACATAGAAACGATAGAAGTCATCTTGAGTTCAGTCCATCTTCCTGAATCCTTTAATGTGGTAGATATGGGCGCAGGGAAAGGATATTTGACTTTTGCACTGTATGATTATCTGCACAATAAGTTAAAAAAGAAACCTAAGGTATTGGGTATTGAATTGAGATCAGAACTTGTTGAAAAATGTAATGCTATCGTGGAGAAAGCAAAATTCGATCATTTAAGTTTTGAGCAGGGTGCGATCAAAGAGGTTGTCCTTCCAAAAATAGATGTACTGATGGCCCTTCATGCCTGTGATATCGCAACGGATGACGCTATTGCAAGAGGGATTAAGGACCATGCAAAAGTCATCCTTGCCGCACCCTGCTGCCACAAACAAATCCGAAATAGCATGAAAAATCAAGGATCTTTGGCTGCGTTGACCAAATTTGGAATCATGGAAGCGCGACAAGCAGAAATATTGACGGATACCATTAGAGCACTTATATTGGAGTCCTATGGTTACAAAACAAAAGTCTTTGAATTTATAGCGACCGATCACACGCCCAAAAATATTTTAATTGCTGCGGTGAAAACAAAAGAAATAGAGCTCCCCGATCCTATTATTAAGGAACAAATTACAACACTTAAAGAAACCTTTGGCATCTCTTTTCATGAGTTGGAGCGTTTGATGGAAATTAAGAATTAAACATTGATGGATGCGGGAAATAATAGAATGAACTATTCTATGTCATGACCTTATGGTTAATTTTAAAAAGTAGGAATAAAGTCTTTTTTTTTAAAAAATATTAATAATAAATCTTCTTATATTACAATAAAAATATTTGGGTAGGCATTTTGGCATACTTATTGATTCATAACTATTTAAATTAATAGATTTCATGATGAAACGTATTGCACCACTATTGTATATTGTTATGATTGCTTTTAGCTTCATCTTTTCAGGATGCGAGTTAATGAATGGAACAGAGATGGCTGATGTGGCCTATTTTAAACCCATTTTTGCCACGGTTGAAGAGCTGACCATGGATATTTCAATAGATCCCCCCATGGATTATGCACAATCAGGGAAGGTCATCACGTATGGTCATTACGTATTTGTAAATAGTCCAAATAAGGGCATTCATATCGTTGATAATACCGATCCGGCTAACCCCATCAATAAATCCTTTATTTCACTAGCGGGCAACATAGATATGGCCATTGTGGATGATCATTTATATGCCGATATGTTCTCAGCATTAGTGGTGTTAGATATCAGTAATATAGATGAACCCATTCTTTTGGAAGATTATACGGTGGAGGATGTGTTCTATTTTGATCAATATTGGAATTATCCCTCTTGGGAAGAGCTTGAAGCCTATGAGTACGATCGTGTAGGTTATGAAAATATAGATATGTCTCAAGGAATCGTACTGGATTGGGAGGTAGAAATTAGAGAAGAGGAAGTAGAAAACTACGACATGTATTATGAAGGCGTTGCGGTGATGGATTCTGATGATAAGTCAACTGAAGATGGTGGCTCAGGACAAGTAAGTACGGCCGGTTCCATGACGAGATTTTTACCTATTGATCAATTTTTATACACCATCAGTTTTAATGAATTGGTTTTATTTGAATTGACCTCAAGTCATCAACCCCTACGTTGGGGGAAATTAGATACGGAGACTTGGGCAGAAACATTGTTTAGATTGAACGACATTTTATACGTGGGATCTACCAATGGAATGTTGATGTATGACATAACCGATGCGGGTAATCCAAGTTATATCAATAGGATTGAGCATTTTAGGAGTTGTGACCCAGTGGTGGCAGACGAGGCATATGCCTATGTAACGTTAAGGGGAGGAACCAATTGTTGGACAGATTTGAATGAATTACAGATCATAGATATTCAGGATTCACAGAACTTAAGTGTTGTAGGTAGACATATTTTGTACAATCCTCACGGACTTGCAGTGATAGGAGATCACCTGATTGTGTGTGATGGAACGGCAGGAGTGAAGGTAGTAGACATCGCAGATCGCACGGCGCCCAAGATTCTAGGGACCTATCCTATTGATTTTGCTTATGATGTGATCGTGAGTTATCCCACGGCTTTGGTAGTTGGAGAACAGGTGATGTATCAATATGATATTTCTAACTTACCTGAGTTGGTAAAAATCAGCGAGTTTGATATCCTGGGGAATTCTAATTAATAATTGGAGGGGCCCACATTTACTTTCAGCTTTTTTGAGGACTATGCTACGTTTTGATCATCATCATCAGGATAAGGAATAAATGTAAAGTTTGTGAAATCAGGATGTAAGACGAAGAGACAACAGAATTCATCCGGATCTTTGTAAACCGCCATGAAATCTTTCATATTTTCGATCAGCTTACGTTCCACAAATTCTTCAGCAAAAGAGGCATGATAGGTCCACTCATTGCCCATTTGATTTTTTTCATAGAGTAGGGAACCCAAAGGAATGGCCTCCTGAGAGATCACAAAAACAGGAAATTTAGAAAAATCTCTTTTTCTGATTTGATAGCTAGCTTCCTTTAAATGGTCGGATACCTTGATAAAATCAGAGGATATTTTACCTAAAAATTTAGGACTGAGCTCGGGGTCGTTATGCATACTATTTTGATTTTAATAATACAATATTTTCAATGTGTTGGGTATGTGGAAACATATCCACCGGTTGGGTTTTAATCACTTCATAATGATCCTTCATAAGCTCCATATCTCGTGCCTGTGTGGCCGGATTACAGCTGACATAAATGATGCGATCAGGTTTCAATTGATTGAGTGCCTTGATGACATTTTGATGCATGCCCATTCGGGGAGGATCCGTGATGACCAGGTCAGGACGTCCGTGTACCTTAATAAAAGAACCACTGAGCATATCTTTCATGTCTCCTGCATAAAATTCGGTGTTGTCAATTTGATTAAGTTTCGAGTTGAAATGTGCATCTTCAACGGCCTCAGGAACCGATTCTATTCCTATTACCTTACGACTATTTTTGGCAAGAAAGTTGGCGATCGTTCCGGTTCCTGAATAAAGGTCAAATACAAGCTCATTACCCTTCAGATCGGCAAATGCGTCAATTTTTTTATAAAGCTCATAGGCTTGCTTGGGGTTGGTTTGAAAAAAGGACTTTGGACCAATTTTAAAGCGCAAGTCACCCATTTTTTCGATGATAAAATCGTTGCCTGCATAGGTCAGGATGTTTTGATCGTAAATCGTTTCATTTTTTTTCAAATTCACCAAGTAGAGCAAAGAAGTTAACTGTGGGAACTGCTCTGCAAGAAATTGCATGACCTTTTTTATCTTCTCCTCATCGGCTTCTCCAAATTGGACGATGACCATCGTCTCTTCCGTAGTGGTCGTTCGAATAATGAGATTTCTTAGCAAGCCTTGTTGTTTTTTGATATCGTAAAAAGTGAAGCCCTCAGTATCTGCAAAATTTTTGAGGGCCAATCTGATTTCATTCGATGGATTAGGCTGCAAATGACATTGATTGATGTCCAATATTTTATCAAACATTCTTGGAATATGGAAGCCCAAAGCATTTTTATTGATGAGTCCATCCGTTTGAATCTCTTCCTGGGTCAGCCATCTTTTATTAGAGAAGGTATACTCTAATTTATTGCGATAATGATCTGTTTCGGCTGATCCCATGATAGGTTCGGCTTCTGGCAGTTCCATTTTGCTTATTTTCTTGAGATTTTCCCTAACATGTTCGGCTTTGAATTTTAATTGTGCTGGATAATTAAGATGTTGCCATTTACATCCACCACAAACACCGAAATGTTCACAAAAAGGGGCGGTTCTATCGGGAGATTTTTCATGGAAAAACACAGGAGATCCAATCAGAAATTTTTTTTCTTTGCCAACGATTTTGACGTCTATAACATCTCCTGGAGCCCCTTGATTCACAAAAATGACCAAATCATCTTTTCGACCGACTGCTTTCCCCGTGGAAGAAATACCTGTGATTTCTAGTTTTTCAATAATCTCTACTTTCCTCATGTTGCGCAAAAGTAATAATTGTGATGGATTACCGTTCTAATGTTTGCTCATTCTTAGGATCTAAGTTAGATTAGCTGCCTTTACTTCTAAGTATGAAAAATCTTTTTTCTTTCATTATTATTTTTTTGACAGTCCCGGGTATGGCTTATCATATAGTGGGAGGTGAGATTGAATTTGCGATGGTATCGGCAGGTGAATATCGGATCAATTTAGTTCAGTATTTTGATCGATTTCAAACGGATAATCCCAATCCAGAAAGTCAAGTTCGGGTATATATTTTCAGAAATTCAGATGGGGCAGAAATGTCCAATCATATATTGAATCTAGAGGCTGAATTCTTAGTAAATTATACCAATCCAGAATGTTCTTGGGAGCAATTGATTACCTCGAGAATAATTTGGAGTGGAGTGGTGACTTTAAATCCTGAAGATTATGCTGATGCTGGAGGTTATTCCCTTGTTTGGGAGCGTTGCTGTAGGAATGCAGGAATTAAAAACATTATAAATCCAGGGGGGACAGGTATGAAATATGTTACTGAAATACCTCCATTGTGGGGGGTGGATAACCAGGCGTTTGTCAATTCTTCACCTCAGCTTTTTTCTCCTTTGGGAGATTATGCTTGTATCAATCAACTCTATTATACAGAATTTACAGGAACAGATCCCGATGGAGATTCTTTGGTTTATTCACTAGCTACGCCTTTGAATTCATCTTCCGCCGTCGCCTTGCCTATTCCTCAACCCGCACCGCATCCACTGGTATTTTTTGCGGAGGGCTATGATTTGGACCATATGATTACAGGAGATCCCAGCCTCACCATAAGCGACCGTGGGTTATTACGCGTGAATCCGATTGAATCGGGATTGTATTTGTTTTCTGTGGTAGTGGAGGAATATAGAGCAGGGTTAAAAATAGGTCAAGTACAACGGGATTTTCAACTACTGGTAAGATCTGAAGGTTGTGATCCTCCTGATCCTCCGATAGTGGGGGTTCAAATCCCTGATAATGAAGATTTTATTCCAGAGACAGATGTATTGTATTATAGCCTGTCGGATGATAAATGTTTTGACTTTATTGTGAGAAACATCAGTCCTGGAGAAACCATCAGTTTAAGGGCGGAAGGCGTTAATTTTGAGGAAGAGGTAAATGATATTTTTGAATTTAATATTTATGAAGATGTTGAATCTGATTCATTGATCATTGAGGTTTGTGCGCCTGGTTGTCCACCACTTACCAGCATACCTTTCATTGTCGATTTAATTGCCGGAGATGATGCCTGTCCACTACCTCAACTAGATACCTTACGCTTGAGCATACAGGTGGAGCCCCCACCCAATACTTTCCCCACCTATGAGGTTACGTATGTCGACACACTTATTTCAGAAGGTGAGCGTATAGAATTTCACATCCTTGCCAGTGATGAAGACCTGGATGATTTGAGTATAGATTATTTCATAACAGGGGTTGCAGATCCTAGTATTTATGGATTTTCGTTGGAAAAAACAGATAGTTCTGCAGGTAATTTAGGGGCAGTTTTGGTTTGGGATACGCAATGTGGTGTATATGATTTCTCAATGAGACAGCAGTTTGATGTTTTTGTAAGGGTAGAAGATGCCGATACCTGTCAAAATTCAAACCTTAATTTTGCCCAATATGATCTATCTCTAGATCTTCCTTCCAATACCGTACCCATCATATCTATTCCAAGCTATCCAGATTTTGAGGTGACCATTGAGCCTAGGGAAATCCTAGATTTTACCATTTTCAGTGAAGATGAAGATGGAGATCTTATCAGCTTACGTTTGGATGGAGTTGGGTTCAATCCCAATGCCATAGGTGTAGGTTTTCAAGAAAGGCCAGGTGAAAGTAGTACTGAAGCTGATTTTAGTTGGACGGCTGACTGTGCTTATTTATCTACCTCTGGTGTAGATCGGTTTGAGTTCTTTTTTTTGGCTGAGGATGAAGATAAATGCAATGTTACCAATACGGATACGGTGAGGTTTGTGGTCAACGTAGTTACACCAGTGAATCAAAGTCCGGTTATTGATCGATTTGAACCCATACAATTAGAGGTAAATGAAGCCTACAGTCTGCAGATTGAGGCATTTGATTTCGACACGGAGGATAGCATCAGTTTGGGCTTTTCCGAAGCGTTTAGAAGGCCCAGTTCTCCGTCCTTACAGATGGAGACGCAAATGGGACAGGGTGCGGTAGCTACTACATTGTATTGGCAACCAGAATGTTCCCTATTGAGAAAGGGTGCTGCCTCAACTTATGATTTAATTTTTATTGCCGAAGATGATCATTGTCCACTGTCAGCATACGATACGACGAGAATACGCTTTGAAATAGTAGAAACCAGGGATAGATTTGAAGGTTTTTTACCTCCAAATGCCTTTTCGCCGAATGGAGATGGATTTAATGATGTATTCAGCTTATCGGGCTATGATGACTCCAGTCAAAATTTACCACCGGACAATTGTGAAGATGCTTTTGAGTACGTGGCCATCTACAATCGCGTAGGCGTTCAGGTATTTTTCAGTAAAGAACGATCCTTTGTTTGGAAGGGAAAGGAGGCGCCCACGGGTGTATATTATTATCTATTAAACTTTTCAAAAACCGATTATAACGGTTATTTATTATTACTCAAATAAACAGTAGTTTTTGAGTTTTGATAAAGACCTCTTGATCGTACCAGAGAATTTTCACCCACGTATCATGTCTACTTAATACCTCAATGAGGTGACCCTTTTCAATAATCTCTACGGGTTCAGCACCTGCAGAAGGTGCGGACATAAGTATGACGTTGTCTGCATTGATGATGGCTCGGTCATATTCAAATACATCGTTGACCCATAGGCCGAAGATAAAAACCAAACCTATTTGGATATAGATGATGGGTCGAAAAGCTTTCATTGCTTGTTTTTTCCGAAAGCTCAAAAAACTTAAAAGCAGTAAAATCGAACATAGGCACATTTCAATTTCTCCTTTAAATTTAGTCAATAAATTTCTAAAAAAGCTATAATCTGAATATTTATAACCCACTAAGTCCTTTTTCTCTGCAATACTTCTCATCTTATCTAATGCTTGTTCATTTGAAGTCATCGAATAATAACTGTTCAAATGAAAGAGTGCTTGAACATAGTCACCAAGTCCCTCGTCTATGTAAGCCATTTTTAGTAAAAGGGCGGGACTCGCTTTACCCATCGCAGTTATCTCACTGAATATTGATTTTGATTCAGTGTATTTCTTCGACCTGAATAGAGAATCGGCCTCAAATAATTTGGGATCAGCGTTGCTGTCTAAGGCGGTCAAAATGGGAAATAATAAAAATAATAAAAACTTATATTTCATTTAGTTTGATTTTGTAGAATGGCTGCATAGTTTTGCACCGCAAATTAATCAAAGGAACGGTTATAAACCCAATGATTTTTTGTTAAAAATAGTAACGATTCGTTAGCTCAGCTGGTAGAGCATCTCCCTTTTAAGGAGAGGGTCCTGGGTTCGAACCCCAGACGGATCACTGTTTAATAGAAACATCCACTTAAAAAAGTGGATGTTTTTTTGTTTTCAGAGGATACTTCTCAATTCGTAATTTTTGAGAGCGCACAAAAAATCTTATGAATCCTAGGAAAGTAACTGGGTAATTCCTCCATCCATTGATCATTCCAACTTCAGAGCGGAGCTACCAAGAATACTTGGGGCGTATTTTATTCTTTCAGTCCTTTTACCTCAGGCCTCTGCATGATTAGTTCCACTTTACCTTGACTATCTATTGACATTTATCTAACTTATGGCAGAGTATAATTCTGAGATAGGATCATCTAGTGAAGATAAAAGAACCCTCTAAAAGTGCCGCTGGCCTAAAAGCTGTTTTCCATTCCATGCGTATGGCATTGAAATCAATGAGCCCTGTAAAAACTTGGAAGGTTCTAGCTCCCTTAAATCAAAAAGGCGGTACCGATTGTCCGGGTTGTGCATGGCCCGATCCTGATCATCGATCCAATTTGGGCGAGTTTTGTGAGAATGGGGTCAAGGCAATCGCGGAAGAGGCCACCGACCGTAGTGTAGATGCTTCTTTTTTTTCCAAACATTCAATCAACAGCCTCAGAAATCAATCTGATTATTGGTTGGGTCAGCAAGGGCGGCTTGTAACGCCGATGAGGGTAAGAAAAGGGGAGAAAAATTATACCTCCATTTCATGGGATGAAGCTTTTGATCTCATCGCATCTCATTTAAACCAGCGCATAAGTCCTGATGACGCCATATTCTACACCTCGGGTAGGACGAGTAATGAGGCGGCTTTTTTGTATCAATTATTTATCCGAATTTTTGGTACCAATAATTTACCAGATTGCTCAAACATGTGCCATGAGTCCAGTGGCGTTGCCTTAAATCATACCTTAGGCATAGGCAAAGGAACGGTCAAGCTCGAAGATTTTTATCATGCCGAATTGATTTTGATATTTGGACAAAATCCAGGCACCAATCACCCCAGGATGTTATCCGCTTTGGAAAAAGCCAAGAAGCAGGGGGCTAAGGTCGTCGTGATTAATCCACTGAAGGAGGCAGGATTATTGAAATTCAACAATCCACAGGCGGTTTCTGGGATATTGGGACAAGGAACTGATCTTGCGGATTTGTATTTGCAGGTCAAAATCAATGAAGATGTGGCCCTGCTCAAAATTTTGCTACTTAGGTTACTAGAAGAGGCAGAAAAATCTCCTGAAATCATAGATCAGGATTTCATTGCTCAAAAAACCGAAGGATTTGAGGCATTCATTACCGAAATTAAATCTCAGGATTATCATTCCCTGGTTGAGCGCACCGGTCTAGAAGTCTCTCAAATTGAGGTTCTGATAGATTGGCTCTGTAAAAAGGATAAAATCATTGCTTGTTGGGCCATGGGTTTAACCCAACATGTCAATGCAGTAGACAATATTCAAGAGATTGTTAATCTGTTATTGCTGAAAGGAAGTATTGGTAAGGAGGGCGCAGGAACCTGCCCTGTGCGCGGCCACAGTAACGTCCAGGGAGATAGAAGCATGGGTATATGGGAGAAGCCTTCCAAACAATTTTTAGACACCTTAGCGGCGACCTTTGGATTTGAGCCTCCTAGAAAACACGGAGTAGATGTCGTGCAAGCCATAGCATTGATGCACAAAGAACCAGGAAAATATTTCATATCACTTGGGGGTAATTTTTTATCAGCGGCTCCAGATACGGATTATACGACACAGGCCTTGGAGCAGACCCAACTTTCAGTGCATATTTCAACCAAACTGAATCGATCCCACCTACACCATGGTGAGATAGGATTGATTTTACCTTGTTTAGGCAGGACCGATACCATTATTGAAAAGTCGGGCCCTCAAACATTAACGGTAGAGAATTCCATGGGGACGGTACATACCACGCGGGGCTTTGTGAAATCACATACGGACCGTCTTTTGAGTGAACCTCATATCATCGCTCAGATTGCATCTAGAACCATAGGAAATGATATTGTTGATTGGCATACATTGATTGATGATTATGATAGAATTCGAACCCTGATAAGTAAAGCTGTTGTTGGCTTTGAATCTTTCAATGAGAAGCTCAAGAAAGACGGTATTTTCGATTTGCCCAATGGACCACGAAATCAACAATTTACCAATGACATCGGCAAAGCGAGGTTTACCGTAAATGAACTTCCCAACTATCAAATCGACCCAGATGAATTACTCATGATGACGATTCGAAGCCACGATCAATTTAATACCACCATCTATGGCTTAGATGATCGTTATCGAGGGATTTACGGGACCCGAAAAATAGTTCTAATGAATAAAAAAGATGTTGAAAAGCATGATTTAGATATTGATCTTCCGGTCACTCTTTATAACAGTTATGGAGGCAGGAAAAGAGAAGTTTCGGGACTGAAAATAGTAGCTTATGAGATTCCAAAGGGTTGTATTGCGACTTATTTTCCAGAATGTAATGTGTTGATTCCTCTAGAATTAAAAGCACGAAAAAGTAATACCCCTGCCAGTAAATCAGTCAAAGTACGTCTTTTGCAGTAAGCGTTATTTTTGGATTTTCGAGAATCACAATAAATTTTCTGGGTGATCAGGTTAATTATTTAATCGTCGTAACTAGAGATTAAGCATTTTATTTTCCGAAAATATCCGTAAACGACCTTTCATAATATATGATTATTGGGTTTAAGGGTGTTGTGTTTAACTTAGAGGGAAACAGATTATTATGCGTTATTATTTATTCTTCATTTTTTCATTTTTGTTCATATTTCAGTCATGGTGTCAAAGCGATTTTTCATTATTTAAGTACCGTCATGTCGGTCCTATCAGAGGAGGTAGAGTCACGGCCGTAACCGGTGTCCCATCAGAACCTAGTACTTTTTACATGGGAGCATCAGGAGGGGGCTTATGGAAGTCAAGAGATTATGGGATCTCATGGGACAATATTTCTGATGGTTTTTTTGAGACACCTTCCATAGGGGCCATTGCGGTCGCTACAAAAGATTCCAACATTTTGTATGTGGGGACGGGTTCTGATGGCTTGCGAAGCAATGTGATCACAGGGAAGGGCATGTATAAATCTATTGATGCAGGTCAAAATTGGATCCATTTGGGTCTTAAAAAAACAGGTCAGATTGGTCGTGTTTTAATTCATCCAAATGATCACAATATAGCTTATGCCGCAGCGATAGGCAATCCCTTTAAAGCCAATGCAGAAAGAGGTCTATACCAAACCAAAGACGGTGGAAAAACTTGGAAAAATGTACTTTTTATATCTGAAACGGTTGGTATCTCCGATGTTGAATTCTTACCTGGAAATCCGCAAATAATGTTTGCGAGTGCGTGGAAGGCAGAACGAAAACCGTGGACCATTATCAGTGGAGGGACGGCAAGTGAGGGAGGTATTTATAAATCCTATGATGGCGGATCAAGTTGGGAAAAAATTACTGTGGGACTCCCCAAAGGGCTGATAGGGAAAATTGATCTGGAGTTGTGCCCAGCAGATTCAAAACTGGTTTATGCACTTATTGAGGCCCCAGGAGCGGAAGGAGGATTGTATAAATCAAATGATCAAGGGCAAAGCTTTGTATTGATCTCTAATGAGGCGACCATACGCACCCGACCCTTTTATTATACCAATTTAAAGGTAGACCCTACTGATCCCGAAAATGTGTTTGTTATGGCCACAGGCTATTATAAATCAACGGACGGAGGTAAAAATTGGAATAGAATGCAATCGCCTCATGGAGATAACCACGACATGTGGATCAATCCCAATGATCCTAATTTATTCATTCAATCCAATGATGGCGGTGCCAATGTGACGCACAATGGAGGAAAAACTTGGAGTACTCAATTCAATCAACCGACGGCTGAGCTTTATCAAGTCGAAGTAGATGATCAATTTCCATATTGGCTCTATGCGGGTCAGCAGGATAATTACACGACGATTGCGGTGCCTTCCATGGCGCCTTATGGTCTCCAAGATGGCAACAGAGGATGGATCATCAACACAGGGGGTTGTGAGACGGGACCCGCAGTACCTAAGCCTGGCGATCACAATATTGTTTACGCCAATTGCAAAGGGAGATTTAAAGTTTTTGACAAACGAACGGGCTTAGAGCGAAGCTATGATGTGGGCGCAGCCAATATGTATGGGCATAACCCCAAAGATCTAAAGTTTCGATTTCAAAGGGTATCGCCTATTCACGTTTCTCCCCATGACCCCAAGGTGATTTATCATACTTCCCAATATGTACACAAAACGCTAGATGAAGGGAAAACATGGGACATAATATCACCTGACCTCACGGCCTTTGAGTTAGATAAACAAGTCATTTCGGGGAGTCCAATTACACGAGATATTACCGGAGAGGAATTTTACAGCACGATTTATGCGATTAGAGAATCGCCACTAGATCCTGGACAGATTTGGGTGGGGTCCAATGATGGACCTGTTCACATGACCAGAGACGGCGGGAAAAACTGGAAAAATGTGACTCCTTCAAAACTTCTTAGCGGAGGCAGAGTAGATGCGGTAGAGCCCTCACCACACGATCCAGCCAAAGCCTATTTTAGTGTGCTGAGATATCAGTTGGGAGATGACAAACCTTATCTATACAAAACCAGTGATTATGGTAAAAAATGGGAACTTCTGACCGATGGAACCAATGGCATACCCATTGATTGTCCAACCCGTGTGATTAGAGAAGACCCAAGCTTGCCTGATTTACTTTATGCGGGTACGGATTGTGGCTTATTTATCTCTTTAAATGGGGGTAAATCATGGGAGTCTTTTCAACAGAATTTACCCGTTACTCCTGTTACCGATATTAAAGTGTACCGTGATGATTTGGTAATCTCTACTATGGGACGAGGCTTTTGGGTTTTAGATAATCTAACTCCGCTTTATGCCCCTAATTTCGCATTACAGATCACTCAATTATTCAAACCAAAGGATACCTACCGGATGAAACATCCTAAAACAGGGGGTGATCTTTATCCACGTCCCGCCATGTTGTTTGATTATTTTATTGCGGATTCGGTTAAGACGCCGATCCGTTTGGAAATAGAGAATGCTGCTGGCGAGATCCTTAATACATTCGTGAGCGATAAATGGGATGTAACAGACACCATTGGAAATATGGACCTGAGTAGTACCACTTATTTATTGGACCAATCACTTTCTAAATCGATGGGTTATCATAGATTCAAATGGGATATGAGACATTTGGGTCCTTGGGATGTGCGCGATAGGCGAACATATAAAAATGGACCACAGGTTGCTTCGGGTGACTATCGCGTCAAATTAACCGTTGGCGAAATCGTTTCCATTCAGGATTTCACGTTACTGACGGATCCTAGAATCTTAAGTTTGGGTGTGACTGAAGCAGAGATTCAACAGCAAGAAGCATTGGGTCTTGAATTGGTCAAATTACTCACAGAAGTGAGAAAGTATATTCATGGACTTGAACAAGAAAAAAAATCAGCGCAAGGTGCGCGTTTAGAATATATTCAAGCCCAATTAGCCTCTTTTGTGATGGAAGAAGGGATTTATATGCAGCCTAAAATCATCAATCAAATTGAGTATTTATATGCTTCAATCAACGGACCAGATCAGCTGCCGAGTAGAGATGCGTATGCTAGATTTTCAGTATTGAAAGCTTTAGTTGAATCAACGAAATCACCAAATTGAAGAATAAAATCATTGATCATATTTTATTGGTGTTACGATGGTAGCTTGGAAGATTTCTGTATTTAAATTATTGAAATAGAAAATTATATACCCTGGGTTTGTTATCTTCAGAGGGGTTCACCGTGTAATTCAGTACTTCCGCAGTAAGGGGCTGATTCATTTTTGATGCAGATCAAGAGGCTTTGCACCCTTTCAGGATTTACTCACGGTTGGTAGCCAATGAATCCACCACCATTTTTTGATCAAGCGATATTATTCAATGGATACTCCGTGGGTGCTGGTAAGAACCAGATGTATGCAGTACCTGGAAGTGATGCTTTTGAAATATCGATTAATACCCTTTGAGGTCGCTACGCTTGATAACGAACAAGATTTTCTGAAATCCCACGTTTCAGTTGAATTAAATGCTTTGGCAGAGTAATCTACCATGGAGCTGATCATGGCCGATGCCGTGGTTCAATGAATTATATGGTTTGCTTATGTAAATTTTCTATACCTATAGAAATCCTCTAGTTAATGATTCCTTGTTGTCTAATGATAAGTTTTGGGTCTATCTAAGGTTGAAATTTCAGGGCTTTAAAGTGAGTACATAGACGGGTATCAATTTTATAAATGCTCCAAACATGTCGCGTTTGAAAAAGAGGATTAAAAAAATCAAAAATTGAGATCTTTATACTCATGTTTAGAATAAGGCCCTCTGAAGTCCTGTTTCAACTCCATAATAATTGATGTTAATTTATTATTCAGCAGAGTTGGTTGATGTATTTTAATTTATTTCTGAAGGGGCATGATCAAATGATTTCATAGATCACAAATCTAGCCTTTAGTCTTATTTAATAATCTAAATATCATAATTTTTGTGAAAGAGGAATCAAATAGTCATTTAAAAATGGTAGTTTTAATAGATAAACATCTGATAATCAAACATAAAGAGTTGTATGTAAACTTAAGTGGATCATGAAAAATGTAGAATTAATTAACCTATAAAACAGTAAGTTATGAAGAATATTAAATATGTAATGGCGCTTACGTTACTCATATTGAGCTCAAAGATATCTGCTCAAAAGGAGCCTGATAAGCCTATTTTTGAGCCTGTTATGATGCAAGAAGAATCTAAAATTTATATTCAAAAAGGATTACCCATTTACCTTTCTATCTCAACATCAAAAGGTGGGGAAGCCATTAATTTGGAAACCCCTACGCACCCGCAAGATGCCAATCCCATGTTCTTAGATACCGAAGGGATAAATTACATTAGGAGTAAATGGGCTATAGATCCAGAAACTAAGGCTTATTCTAATCCTAGAAGAGAAATACTATTCCCAGTTTATGCCGATGGTTTGGCCCCGAAGACGAGAGTTGTATTCAGCGGAGCGTCCAAATATGTTGGTGGTGGAACTACTTTTTTTGGACCTGGACTCCTATTTGATTTGCCTGCTCAAGAATCCATGTCTGGACTCTCTAAAACATTTTTTTCAGAGAAGGGGCAATATGTTGAATATGCTGAGTCAAAATCAAAAATGGATACTGAAGGCGCCCATCATCTTTTCTTTGTTTCTGTAGATAAAGTGGGGAATTCAGAGCAAACAAGATCATCTTCTTTTACCATAGATATTACGGCTCCTGAAACGACGGGAAATTTTATTGGAGTTAAAGTGGGTGATGTGGTAGGTCCATCGACACAATTCTCACTTGCTGCGAAAGATAATTTAAGTGGTGTTCATGCCACCTATATTCATTTGAATGATAGCAAGAAGGCTAGCTATTCAAGACCTCTTTTAATGACCTCTTTGGCTGAGGGCCCCTATCAAATAAATTATAATTCGGTAGACAATGTAAAAAATGAAGAGGCTCCAAAAAAAGAGGAATTTTTTTTAGATAAGACGGCACCGGTTTCGCGGTTAAAGATTATTGGTGACAAATATGAGGGGAATCAAACGTTTGTTTCTGAAAGGACCGACTTCAACTTAGCGGCGACGGATAATAAGGCGGGTGTAAAAGAAATTTATTTTTCGACGCCTTCCATAAAAGAAAAAATATTTAGGGATAATTTTAAGTTATCCGGTCCTCTTGGATTGAAGAGTATTAATTTCTTTGCCGTTGACCAGGTCAGTAATACAGAAAAACTCAAAAAAGAGATTTTTTTCATGGATAATAAACCACCAAGTACTTCTATCAACTTTGGGAACCCCTCTTTTTTTGCTAGGGATACTTTATTCATAAATGAGGAGACTAAAATTTCTCTGATTGTTAGAGACGGGGAGAGTGGCCCGCAAAAATCACAATATAAGTTGAATGATGGGAATAATATGGAATATTCAGAACCGTTTGTTTTTACAAATGAAGGTCACAAGCGTATTGAGATTTTTTCAACTGATAATGTGAACAATGTAGAAACTCCAAAGTACAGTGCCGCCTATGTTGATAATTCACCTCCAGAGATTTTTATAAACTTTGGTTTAGAAAAAATAGGCATGGAAGATGGAATGGCCATTTATCCCAATTATATAAGAATGTTTTTGGGGCGACCGATGATAAAACGGGGACAAAAGAAATTTTATATACTATAAACGGAAGCGATTATATGGCTTATTCAAGCCCTAAAACTATTGATTTATCTGAAAAAGGAGCATTTACATCTTCAAAAAAATATGAAATAAAAGTGATTGCAAGAGACATGCTGGGAAATGAAATGAATAAAACGCTATCATTTTTAGTGAAGGATCAATAATATTTTAATAAATATGAAGTCCTCGACCCATCAGCCTAAAAAGTAATCAAGAAGACAGGCTATAAATTAATATAATGTCTGTGAGTGATAAGATAATGAGTAAATTTACTTGACATTCTCAGTAACTGGATACGTTTCATTGATCCTTTTTTGAGATAAATTTTCTTATCAATTACAAAAGTGAAAAATATACCCATTGCTGATGCGCTGATGATTGCAGAAAAGCTTTCTTTTGATGCGCTGATTGTTCAATTGGAGCAAGCTTTTACCGATGCTTCTATTACTACGCCGGCGCGTCATCACCATGACTATCCCAATCCTAAGGAAGAGATAGACTCCACCCTACTTTTGATGCCAAGCTGGATGAGTGGCTCTCATTTGGGGGTTAAATTGGTTACGGTTTCGCCGAACAATCAACAATACCATTTACCCTCTATTCAGGGTTTATATGTGTTATTTGATGCTGTAAAAGGTACTCCACTGATGTTATTAGATGCCAAGGAGCTAACTGCAAGAAGGACGGCTGCGAGCTCTGCGCTCGCCTCATCTTTCTTATCTAGGGTCAACAGTGAGACGTTACTAATGATAGGTACAGGTACGTTAGCCCCTTATTTGATAGCGGCACATGCTACCGTTCGCAGGTACAAAAAAATCCTGATTTGGGGTCGAAATAGAGATAAAGCCCAGGCCATTTGTGATACATTGAATCCGAAAATGGACGTCCAGATAACCAGGGTTGAGGATTTAGAAAAGGGCATCAAGCAAGCCGATGTGGTGAGTTGTGCGACCCTGTCGGAGACTCCTTTGATTTTGGGTGCTTGGTTAAAGCCAGGCCAACACATCGATTTGGTAGGGGCTTATAAACCAGACATGCGTGAAGCCGATGATGCGCTGATGCTCAAATCAAAGATATATGTGGATACTCCGATGGCATTAAAGGAGACGGGAGACTTATTGATTCCAATGACAAAGGGTATTTTAGATTCCAATGATATCCGTGGGGATCTATTTCAATTATGTCAAAAAACTAGAAAAGGTCGGGAAAAGAAGGAAGAAATCACGGTTTTTAAATCAGTGGGTCATGCGCTAGAGGATTTAGTAGCCGCCAAAATGGTACATGATGCACATTGCTAAAATGCCAATTATTGATAACTTAGCCCTAAAATTATTTTCATCATAACTGAGTCATTTTATGAAGGTACAATGGAGAGGTGTTTACCCTGCGCTTACAACAAAATTCAAACAAGATTTTACGATTGATTATGAGGCTTTTTTGGCCAATGTCGCCTTTCAGTTGTCGTCAGGAATTGATGGAATTATTTTGGGAGGTACCTTAGGCGAGGCCAGTGCATTGGTAGGTAATGAGAAATCAGCCCTGATAAAAGCAACCAAAGAATATGTAGGGGATAAGGTGCCGGTGATAATTAACATAGCTGAGCAAACGACGGAAGGAGCGATAGCCGCTGCAAAATCGGCACAGCAGGAGGGTGCGGATGGGTTGATGATGTTACCGCCCATGCGATACAAAGCCACAGATGATGAAACGGTGGCCTATTTCAAGGCGATTGCGAACAGTACTGATCTTGAGATCATGATTTATAACAATCCCATAGATTATAAGATTAATGTTACCCTAGACATGTTTGAGTCACTGACAGCATGTCAAAATATTGTTGCGGTCAAAGAGTCGAGTCGCGACGTTTCAAATATTACTCGAATGATCAATCGATTTGGTGATCGCTTCCAGATCATGTGTGGGGTTGATACCTTAGCTGCAGAATCTTTATTGATGGGAGCAGGGGGTTGGGTAGCGGGTCTGGTATGCGCATTTCCAAGAGAGACCGTGGCTATTTATCGTTTGATTAAAGCAGGGAGAACTGCCGAAGCGCTTGCCATTTATCGTTGGTTTTTGCCCTTGCTAGAATTAGATATTAATCCTCAGTTGGTACAGAACATCAAGTTAGCCGAAGAAAAAGTAAATTTAGGATCTGAAATTGTACGTCCTCCAAGAATGCCACTTTCGGGAGACACCCGAGCACAAGTGCTCCAGATCATTGAGTCGAGTCTTGCGAGTAGACCCTCACTGCCTGATTATCTATCGTTATAAAATTATTTTATAAATGAGTCTTAAAACTATCAAAACCCTCAATCCAAGAACTGGAAATTTCCTAGCTCAAGAGTATGTATTAAGTACCCCAGAGGAGCTGAACGAAAAGGTTACCGATGCGCAGTTGGCTTTTATGGTTTACCGCAATACCAGTGGCAATGAGCGCGCGATTTTGTTAGAGACCATTGCCGATGAAATTGAAGCGGTTAAAGAGGAAATTTTAGGCATTACCACATTAGAAACAGGTCTACCCGCTGGAAGAATTCAAGGGGAAACAGGAAGGACTCTAGGGCAGTTAAGATTATTCGCTGAAGTGGCCCAAGAGGAGTTTTGGGTTGAGGCCGTAATTGATACAGCACTGCCTGATCGCCAGCCTTTGCCTAAGTCAGATATTAGAAAGTGTCTGGTGCCTTTGGGTCCAGTAGCTGTATTTGGAGCATCTAATTTCCCTTTAGCATTCTCTACGGCGGGAGGAGATACTGTCGCAGCTTTAGCATCGGGCAACCCGGTCATCGTTAAAGCACATAACAGCCATTTGGGTACCCATCAATGTATTGCGGCAGCCATTGCGCGTGCCCTTGAGCGCTGTAACTTACCCAAAGGTATATTTTCATCAATCATTGATGAAGGCTATGAATTGGGCGCTGCTTTGGTTCAGCATCCCGGTATCAAAGCAGTGGGTTTCACCGGTTCATATAACGGGGGTACCGCGTTGTTAGATTTGGTATCAAAACGTAAGGATCCCATACCCTTCTATGGAGAAATGGGGAGTGTCAATCCCATTGTTTTACTTCCCTCAGCATTAGAAGATCCCAAAATGGTACCCACCTTAATAAGTTCTATCAATATGGGCGTTGGGCAGTTTTGTACCAATCCTGGTCTGATTTTAGCCATTGAAGGTGAGGCGGCACAGCATTTCTGTTCAAAGATGACGGATGCCATTCAACAAACACTTGGAGAGGTGGTGCTGAATAGAGCTATTTACGATAAGTATGAAGCTAGTATTGCTGAAATCTCATCTGAAAAGGCATGTGCTTTGCTGGGACAGGGAACCAAAGCTCAGGGTGCCTTGGCGGTTCAACCTAGTTTAGCTTTAACCAGTGGTAAGAAATTCCTCGCCCACCCTAAAATGGCTCAAGAAATTTTCGGGCCTTATTCTCTAATTGTTTTATGTGAACATCACGAAGAATTGGCTGAAATTTTAATGCAAATAGAGGGCCAATTGACCCTTAGCTTTATGGGAGAGGAGTCAGAATTTGAAGAACAAGCACATTTAATTGATTTGGCACAAGAAAAGGCAGGTCGGATTATTTTTAATGGTGTGCCGACGGGTGTTGAGGTAGGTTATGCTATGATTCATGGAGGCCCTTTTCCGGCGACCACTGCTCCTAGTAGCACCTCTGTGGGAGCAGATGCCATCAAAAGATTTGCCAGACCGGTTTGTTTTCAAGATGCACCACAGTCTTTGTTACCCATGTCATTACAGGATGAAAATCCCTTAAAAATTTTTCGCAAAATCAATGGCAAATGGTCCCAAGATAAAATTTAGACATGCGTAAAACTTTTTTTTGTATCGATGCCCATACTTGTGGGAATCCAGTGCGATTAGTCGCTGGGGGAGGACCGGTGCTACATGGGGTTAATATGAGTGAAAAGAGGCAACATTTTTTGGCAGAATACGATTGGATACGCAAAGGCTTAATGTTTGAGCCGAGAGGCCATGATATGATGTCAGGTAGTATTTTATTTCCCCCATCTGATCCACAGAATGATGCAGGAATATTGTTTATAGAAACCAGTGGCTGTTTGCCCATGTGTGGTCATGGTACCATTGGGACGGTGACTATCGCGATAGAAGAAGGACTCATTATTCCTCAGATAGCGGGTCAGCTGAGGCTCGAAACCCCCGCAGGCTTGGTCAAGATTTCTTACATTAGCGTTGAAAATAAAGTCACGGATGTCAAACTGACCAATGTACCTGCATATCTGGCAGCACAGGACTTGGAAGTAGATTGTCCGGATTTAGGCCGGCTCAAATTTGACGTGGCTTATGGTGGAAATTTTTATGCGATCATTGATCCTCAGCCTCATTTCTCAGGCATTCAGGATTATACTGCGGGAGCCTTGATTTCATTGAGTCAAGAACTGAGGAAACGCATTAACCTTAAATATCCGCATCAATTTGTTCATCCCGAAAATGATACCATCAGAAATGTGAGTCATTTGTTATGGACAGGAACACCATTAGATCCTGCATCTGATGGGAGAAATGCCGTTTTTTATGGTGATAAAGCCATCGACAGATCTCCATGCGGCACGGGGACTTCAGCACGGATGGCACAGCGCTTTGCACGAGGGTTACAAAACATCAATAGTTCCTATGTTCATGAAAGTTATATTGGATCAAAATTTACAGGGCGCATTGAAGCTCTCACAGAAGTAGCTGGCCACAAAGCCATTGTACCCAGTATACAAGGATGGGCTAAGATCACAGGATATAATCAGATCATCATAGACGACGATGACCCCTATGCACATGGTTTTCAAGTGATATGAATAAAGGAAAGGTCATCGTTTTAGGGGGTGGAGTTATTGGACTATGTTCAGCCTATTATTTAAAGAATCGTGGATTTGAAGTAACTATTTTAGATAAAGGAGACTTTTCTTCAGGTACCTCTTTTGGAAATGCAGGCATGATTGTGCCCAGTCATTTTGTGCCCTTGGCACAACCAGGCATGATCGCCAAAGGGATCAAATGGATGTTTGATGCGGAAAGTCCATTTTATGTCAAGCCTAGATTTTCACGAAGTTTATTGGATTGGGGCTGGAAATTTTATCAGCATTCATCCGAAAAACATGTTAAAGGGGCTGCGCAACTATTAAAAGAGCTCAATTTAGAGAGTAAAAAACTATATGTAAGCTTATGTGATCAGCTTGAAGACATCAAAATTGATGAAAAGGGATTGATCATGTATTGTCAAACGCAGCGGGCATTGGATGAAGAGGCGGCATTGGCAGATCAAGCAATGAAACTGGGACTCAAAGCCGTTGTGATGGACAATCAACAATTAAACGACTTAGATTCCAATCTCACCCTTGATGTGAAGGGAGGTGTTTATTTTCCCGAAGACGCATTTTTCAGTCCAAAGCTTTTTTTAGAAAAGTTGAAATCAGACCTTAAGGCTGCGGGTGTGAAAATGGTGTCTCACGTTGACGATCTCAAATTCGTGGTTCATGAAGATTTAAAATCCATTGATACCAATCAGGGTTTATTTTCTGCAGATCAGTTTGTGATTTCTGCAGGTGTGTGGACTGGAAAATTAGCCCAATTTTTAGGGTTAAATATCCCTATGCAACCTGGAAAAGGCTATAGTTTTACGTTAGAGCATCCGGTAGAAACGCCGAGTATATGTTCTATTTTGACGGAAGCCAAAGTAGCCGTAACACCTATGTCAGAAGGATTACGTTTTGCAGGGACGATGGAAATCGGGGCGTTAAATTTTGATGTTGACCAAAGGCGCGTGCACGGCATTAAAAAATCAATTGGTAAATACTTCCCGTCTTTTAAGATGACAGATTTCAATGAAGCTAAAATTTGGACCGGTTTAAGACCTTGTTCGCCTGATGGCTTACCTTATATTGGGAGAACAAAAAAGTTACCGAATGTACTCTTAGCTACGGGTCATGGGATGATGGGTATGAGCTTGGGGCCTATTACGGGGAAACTAATTACTGAGATAGCCGCCAATCAATCTCCGGGAATTGAAATTTCAAAATTGGCAGTAGAACGATTTCATTGATTTTGCCATTTAAATAATATAATATAACTAAAATGACAAAAGATTACACAATCACTGGGATGACTTGTAAGGGTTGTTTGGCTAAAGTCAAAACTACCATTAACTCTTTTTCAGGTATTCAAGACGTGGGCCTCCAACTTGATTACCCTCAAGCAAACATCACCTCAGAGAAGTCTCTAAATTTAGAAAAAATCAATCTAGCGTTGAAAAAATTCGGGGATTATACAATCGCTGATACGATTCAAGAGCGACAGGCTGTTTCGGACCCTCCATTAAAAGGGAAGTATGAATTTTCTGAAAAGTCTATATACACTTATTTGCCTTTGCTCCTGATCATAGGATTTATATCAGGAATAAGCCTATTGATTCAATATCCATTTCTTCATTTTTCACCCATGCTTTGGATGCGCCATTTTATGGCAGGCTTTTTTCTGGTTTTTTCATTTTTTAAATTATTAAACCTTTCTGGTTTTGCCAATGCCTACCGTATGTATGATATTGTAGCGGCCAAATGGAAGTTTTGGGGATACCTTTATCCTTTTGTAGAACTGATGTTAGGCATTTTATATCTAATTAACATTGCGCCGTTTTACGTTAACTTAACGACGGTGATCGTCTTGGGTGTGAGTAGTGTGGGAGTTATAAAAAGTAATTTAAAAAAGGAGCAAATCAAATGCGCTTGCTTGGGAGATGTATTCCAGTTGCCGATGAGTACGGTAACCATTTTTGAAGATTTATCAATGGTGTTAATGGCTCTTATTGGCTTATTTTCATTATAGAATTTATCTAGGAAATGTAGGCAATGTAGTGACGGTTTTGTAAATTTTCATAGAAGTTAAGTGTTACTAAAAAGGGGCTATGAGTAGACTAATAAGTATTTTGATTTTATTGACCGCCTTGCGGGTAACGAACGCCCAGCCAGTATCCGAATTATCCCTGGCTCGTATTTACGGCTCAGCTGAATTCCAATCTCAAGTCATGGGTCCATTGAGGTGGTTTGATGAAGGGGAGGCATATACCAAATTTTCATATAATAAAGAAGTGGGAGGTTTTGATCTAATGAAGGTCATATCCGAGACGCAATTGCATCAGGTCTTGGTAAGTGCAGCAGATTTGATTCCCTCAGGTACGACCCAGCCTTTGCTTATTCATGATTATCAATGGTCGGAAGATCAAAAAAAACTATTAATATTCACCAACAGTAAAAAAGTATGGAGGTTGAATACCAAAGGGGATTATTGGATATTCCATACGGACTCCAAAGTATTAAAAAAATTAGGGGGTCCAGAGGCGGCTCCGGCTACTTTAATGTTTGCTAAATTTTCACCTCAAGGTAACCGTGTCGCCTACGTGCGAGAACATAATATTTATGTAGAGAATCTCGAAAATCATGAGATTATTCAACTGACTCAAGACGGTACAGATCGCATCATCAATGGTACTTTTGATTGGGCTTATGAAGAAGAATTTCATTGTAGGGATGGTTTTCGATGGAGTCCCGATGGCCGCAACATCGCATACTGGCGCATTGATGCGACGACAATTCGTGATTTTTACATGATCAACAATACGGATTCTATTTATTCATACCTAATTCCTGTAGAATATCCCAAAGCTGGAGAAAAGCCATCAGAAGCTAAAATAGGGGTAATTGATGCTTCGGGTGGATCTACTGTATGGATGCAAATTGAAGGAGATCCTACAAATAATTACCTACCCCGAATGATTTGGCACCCCAATGGGGACAAACTTTTAATGCAACAGCTGAATCGCGCACAAAATTATAATAAAATATTAGAAGGGAATATAGCAGATGGCCGCGTCAAAAAAACATATGAAGACAAAGATGAGGCTTGGTTGGAAGCGGTAGATGATTTTAATTATTTTGATAAGGGTAAAGCCTTCAGCTGGGTTTCTGAAAAGAATGGATGGAAATCACTTTACTTGATTCGAGAGGGAAGAGAAAAAGCGATCAGTCCCTTAGATTCAGACCTTTTATCCATTTCCTTGTTAGATGAAAAAAACGATTGGCTTTATTACATCGCCTCTCCAGAAAACCCTACGCAACGTTATTTGTGGAGAGCACCCCTTAACTCGAAAAAAGGATCGCCCCAGCGCGTCACTCCGGAAGGTCAATCAGGCTGGCATACCTATCAAATTTCTCCCAATGGAAAGTATGCACATCACACCTATTCTAGAGCCAATATTCCACCCATTACGGATCTTATTTCCCTACCTGATCATCGCGTCATTACCTCTTTCATAGACCCTCAATCTTTGAGAAAAAAGGTAGCTCAACTTGAGATTAATCCTAAAGAATTTTTACAAATCACCCTACCCAGTGGCCTATCGCTAGAGGCGTTTATGATTAAACCACCCAATTTTGATCCTTCAAAAAAATATCCAGTGCTCTTTTATGTATATGGTGAACCTTGGGGTCAAACCGTTGTAGATCAATGGGGAGGGAGTAGATACCTCTGGCATCAAATGTTGGCGCAACAGGGTTATATTGTGATGAGCATAGATAATAGAGGAACGCCGAGTCCCAAAGGGCGTGATTGGAGAAAATGTGTTTATGGTCAAATAGGTGTACTTTCATCGGAAGATCAAGCGGCTGGACTCATCGCATTAAAAGAGCGGTTTTCATTTATAGATGGGGAAAGAATAGGTATTTGGGGATGGAGTGGAGGCGGTTCCATGACTTTAAATATGATGTTTAGATATCCTAAATTATATCATACCGGAATGTCCATAGCACCTGTGCCAGATCAACGACTCTATGACAATATTTATCAAGAACGTTATTCAGGGATTCCTCAATTGATGCCGGGAAGTTATGAAAAAGGATCGCCCATTACTTATGCGCAACAATTGGAGGGAAACTTACTTATTGTACATGGTACGGCAGATGATAATGTGCATTACCAAGGTACTGAAGTGCTCATCAATGAGCTAGTCAAGCACAACAAAATCTTTTCTATGCTCGCCTATCCGGGCAGGTCACACTCGATCAATGAAGGAGATGGAACGACCTTACACTTACAAACCACACTTACCCATTATTTGAATCAAAACTTACCTCCCGGTGGAAAATAAAAATCAGTTGTTCAGTACAGAGACGTATTCAAAACGTCGATCTCTCCTTAAGAAGAAAATAATAGGATCGGGAGTGCTGCTATTTTTAGGGAATCAAGAGTCTAGCATCAATTTTAAAGATAATTGGTATCCTTACCGGCAAGACAGTACGTTCTTGTATTATTTCGGATTGAATTTTCCTGGATTGCATGCATTGATCGACCTCGACTCAGGTGAAGAAATTATTTTTGGAGACGACCTGACTCTTGATGAAATTGTGTGGACAGGACCACAACCATCGATGGCTGCAATGAGTGCGAAAGTAGGCATTCTAGATACACGTCCTCTTGAAAAGATGAAAGCTTACCTTTCCCAAAGGGAAGTACATTATTTGCCTGTTTATCGACCTGAGCATGTAGTATTTTTGACTTCCCTATTAGATCGATCTTATACGGAGGTTGATTTGGAATATTCGGTGTCTTTTATCAAAGTAGTAGCTGCCCAACGAGCGGTAAAGAGTCCTGAAGAACTTTTATCATTACATGAGGCGGCTTCGATCACTTCGCAAATTCATTTAAGTTTGATGCAACAGGCCAAGGCAGGGATGAAAGAGTATGAATTAGCCAGCAGAGTACGTCAAGTGGCATATGAGCAAAACGTAAATATTTCCTTTCAGCCCATTGTTACCATTGATGGCCAGATTTTACACAATCATTATTATGGCAATACCCTATCTGGAGGGGATTTGTTGTTGTGTGATGCCGGAGCCGAATCCTCTCACCTGTATGCGGGAGACATGACCCGTACCTTTCCTGTAGATCCTGCTTTCTCTACTTTGCAAAAAGAGTTGTACGATGTTGTTCATCGATCGCATCTTGCAGCCATTGCCGCATTAAAACCAGGCATCAAATTTTTAGACCTCCATTTATTGGCCTGTCGTGTTTTGGTTGAGGGCCTTGTGGAAGTAGGGATCATGAAAGGCCACCCACAAGATGCCGTGGCTGCAGGTGCGCATACGATGTTTTTTCAATGTGGTTTGGGACACATGATGGGCTTAGATGTTCATGATATGGAAAATTTTGGAGAGGCCTATGTGGGTTATGACGATCAACTTAAAAAGAGTACTGCTTTTGGTTTAAAATCTTTGCGGCTGGGAAAAGCATTGACTCCAGGTTATGTAGTGACCATTGAACCCGGCATCTATGTCATTCCTGAATTAATTAAACAGCACAAGGAAAAAGGGAGTTATAATGACTTCATCAATTATCCGTTACTTGAAAAATACGCTGATTTTGGAGGGATAAGAATTGAAGATGATTTTGTCATTACTACCGATGGCGCCCAGTTATTAGGAACGCCTTTGGCATCCAGTTCGGATGACATTGAGTCTATAAGAAAAGCTGCCTTGTCGTGAGGAGGGTCTTGTTTTTTTCTATGGTATGGTTTACGCTTCACTTGAACGGACAATCAAACTATGATCGGCAAGACTCATTGCGTGGTGGAATCACACCAGAGCGTGCGTGGTGGGATGTAAGTTATTACCATTTAGCTATTGAGGTGAAACCAGATACCCGTGAGATTATAGGGAGTAATCGGGTCTATTACCAAGTACTCGAGTCCCATGATGTCTTGCAGATAGACTTGCAAGCCCCCTTGAAGATTACCAAGGTCTTACAAGAGGGGCAGTCCTTGGATATTCACTCAGAAGGGAATGCACATTTCATTACATTGATCAAACCCCAGGGAGTAGGCAATATGGAATCCATTCAAATATTTTATGCCGGCAAGCCACAGACGGCCAAGCGTCCTCCTTGGGATGGGGGCGTAACTTGGCAGCAAGACGCTAAGGGAATGGATTTCATTGCGACCTCTTGTCAAGGCTTAGGGGCCAGTGTCTGGTGGCCGAACAAGGATCATATGTATGATGAGGTAGATTCGATGCTCATGAGTATCGAAGTACCCCAAGCACTGGTGGACGTATCCAATGGACGTTTGAGGAATATTGAGCAAAATGATCAAAAAGGAACCAAAACCTATCATTGGTTTGTGGCCAATCCCATCAATAATTACGGAGTGAACATCAATATAGGGGATTATGTGAGTTGGTCATCACCTTATGCAGGCCTTAATGGACCCCTTGATGTGACGTATTGGGTACTTAGAGAAAATGAGGTCAAGGCTAAAAAACATTTTGTTGAAGTTCCACGGATGCTCGAGGCGTTTGAGTTTTGGTTGGGTCCTTATCCCTTTTATGAAGATGGTTTTCAACTCGTGGAGGCCCCGTATTTGGGGATGGAGCACCAGAGTTCGATCACCTATGGCAATCAATTTCAAAACGGTTATTTGGGTAGAGATGTAAGTGGAACGGGCTGGGGGTTGAAATTTGATTTCATCATTGTCCATGAATCGGGCCATGAATGGTTTGCCAATAATGTTACTTTTAAGGATGCGGCTGATATTTGGATTCATGAAGGGTTTACTGCCTATTCGGAAAGTCTTTTTGTTGAATATTTTTATGGAAAGGCGGCAGGTCAGGAATATTGCCGGGGCACTCGAAAAAGCATTCTCAACAAATTTCCAATGATCGGCGATTATCATGTGAACAGCAGTCACCATGACAGCGACGTATATTCAAAGGGTGCAAACCTCTTGAATACGTTGAGGCAGATTTTAAATGACGATGAGCGATGGAGACAAACCCTTAGGGGAATTGGAGCTGCATTTTATCACCAAACGGTTACCACGGAGCAAATAGAAACCTTTATGGCCGAGGAGACTGGATTGGAACTGCAGTCCTTTTTTGATCAATATTTGAGAACTTCCCAAATCCCCATCTTTGAATATCATACGGAGGAGGATAACCTCATTTATCGATGGGGTGAGACCTTGGAAGGATTTAATATGCCGATTGATCTCAAAATAGACGACGAGTCGGTCAGGTTGACGCCCACGACTTCATGGCAAGCGTACCCACTCGCGCACCGAATGGCTCCAGCGCTGGAAATTGATCCGAACTATTATATAGAGGTAAAGCCATTCAGATAGCACCTCGAATAAGATCTAAATATAATCTTGATAGCCTTATGATTATTCCAAAAAGAGGCAGTGAGGAATGGTTCTAAAACTTAGGGAAATTAAGGGTTTAGGTTAAGGATCTCTAAATAGAATGATATATTGAGGTTGATATTAATTTCTATAATTGAATGATTCTAACATTGAAAACTAAGCAATAGTAAAGCTAACTTTTTATTCAAATAACTATGTACTGCCGCTCGGTTGATCGATATTTGAAGAATATTAATGGAATCTTCCACGGAGGTATATGAAAGACATAGAAACTTGTATTGCTAATTTCTACAAAAAAGATGACGAAGTCTACCTCAATGTAGCTGCCTTAGCTCAAATAGGAGGTCCCAAAGTCATTGAACGTTTGTTGACATTGCTCTACGAAGAAGATTTAGATATTCAATACCTGGCCGTCAATACCCTTGCCCAAATAGAAGACAATCAATCCGCATTGCCAGGTTTATTTGCGGCCATTCATGACCCTAAGCTCAAAGCACGTAATGGGAGTTTAGTCGAGGCCCTTGAGGGTTTTGATGTCAGCGATCATTTTGTAGATATTCTTAAGTTATATCTCAATGGAGGTCTGAAAGCAGCAGCGATGGCAAAGCTTTTGCTAGACTATACAGAATTTAACATTAGCTCTCGTACCCTTAAAAAAGCCAAAAAACACGTCCATCATTTTGTTCACAACAGTCTCAAAGATGACCGTTATGAAACAAAAATGATTGAGGTAACGGCGATTATTAAAGATTTAGAGATTTTGATTGATGAGGCACAATAGCGCACATATCGATGGAACAATATGATGTCATCGTCGTAGGCGTTGGATCTATGGGTTCAGCGACCCTTTGTGATTTGGCCAAAAAAGGGTTAAAGGTATTGGGATTGGAACAGTTCACACTGGCCAATGAGTTGTCGAGCCATACGGGTCAAAGTAGGCTGATTCGATTGGCTTATTTTGAGCACCCCAATTATGTTCCCTTACTTAAAAAAGCCTATGGTGGGTGGAGGCAAATTGAGGCAGATGCTGGTGTTAGCTTGTTGCATCAGACGGGTATTGCTTATTATGGAAAACCCGAAGGTCCTTTGATTTCAGGGATTCAGTCTTCGGTTTCCGCGCATGACTTGAGCATGACATCGATATCAACGGATCATTATGCACCTCTACAGATCCCTAAAGAGTACAAGGGTTTATTTGAAGAGGTTGCAGGATTTATTACTCCTGAAAAAGCCATACGGACCTATGCCCAACAAGCCTTGAAGCAGGGCGCAGTTCTTAGACAAAATGAAAGGGTGATCTCATGGCAGCAACATCCCAATCACATATCCGTCCAAACGGATCAGGGCAGTTATCATACAGAAAAATTGATTTTAACTGCTGGTCCTCACATCCAATCGTTGTTACCCAGCTTCAAACCCAAGTTAACGATTACAAGGCAGTTGATTGGGTGGTTGAATCCCTCTTGTTGGCAAGATTTTTCAATAGATGATTTTCCCTGTTGGGTGATCGAGGAGGAGGGAATGCCGGGGATTTATTATGGCTTCCCTATCTTGCCCATTGAAGGATTTGCTGGACCGATAGGTTTAAAAATAGCCTACCATGCTCCGGGAGAAGTTATCGAGCCCCAACAGGTAAAATCGTTTGACGGGTCGCAGGAAGCTGAACGACTTTTGGCGGTAAGTCGACGTTATTTTCGGGATCAGAAGATGACAATGCTCAATATAAGTAGCTGTATGTATACTTATTCTTCAGATGATGATTTTATCATAGACTACCTACCGAAAACAGATGAGAAAATTATTTTAGCAACGGGTTTTAGTGGTCATGGATTCAAATTTGTCCCCGCCATAGGCGACGTCCTCTCGAAGATGGCCAGAGGATTAAGTGGAGAGGTAGACTTAACCTTTTTATCAATAGATCGTTTTGGGGATCAAGAGTATTTAACTTAAGATCCTGAGGTCACGGCTAGAATGTCGCAGGAGGGGTGTTACTTGATTCAGGATGAGGAAGATAATTTATCAATAGCTTGTTCTAACTTGAGCATGCGATCTTCGAGATAGGTGGGAGGATTGGTTTTTTCGCTAAAGACGCCGATGACTTGCCATATTTGCAGGACATTTTCGATGAGTACTTCTTGCAAAGGATAACTTGGGTCATCCGATTTTAATTGAAGGTATTTTTGGTTTACCGAATCCAATCTTTTGGTGAATATACCGGATGGCGTAACTAAGCTGACGACCTGGCCCAACACTTTTTGTATATCTATTTGACGAACCAATTGGCTAATGAGTACATCACCATGATGGAGTCCTTGTTGTTGAAATACCATTTCACTGCCCACCATTTCAAAGCAGATTAAGTAAGATGAAGCGGTCACAGGTATTCCTATTTTGGGCTGTCGTTCTATGAAATCATTGTTTTGGTGATGAATAACGTAGTCTAAAAATCGATCTTGACCGATCAATGGGGCTGCGGTTGTGGCAGATGGATCAAGGCCCAGATTATGGGCTTTATCCAGCTTCTTCTTGATAGATTCAAGGCTGAATATTTCGCTGATAGATAATTCTCGCGTCAATAAAACATCTATAGAAAGTTTAAAATATTTCGCGATTTGAATCAGTGTTTCAATTTTTGGTTCAGATCTCCCTTCTTCATAGGCGCCAATACTGGGCCGTGATAAGTGAAATAAATGCGCGAATTCAGCCTGGCTTATTTTTTTTACCTGACGGATTTTCTTGATGTTTCTACCTATAAAAGATAAGTTTTTGCTAAAATTTTGAGCCATGACACAATTTTTATCACAATTTATAGTAAATGTAATAAATTTTGACCATCTTCGTAGTCTAAATATATGTTAGAGATCAAAAAAATAGAATTTTGACTTGAGATATAGTTGGATTAGATAGATATTTAATGAAAAATATAATGAACAGATGAATGCATATTTTGATAAAGTAAGAGATTATTTGTTGGAGCTTGATTTTTCAATTATTTCACAAGATGCTGAAGAAGGTATTTTGGTCGTTGAAAAAGAAGATGAGGGCATGAAAAATGTCGTATTAATTGTCTCAGATCCCATCGTTATTGTGGAGCAATTTTTATTTGAGCTCACAGATGAGTCATTAGAGGTCTATAAAAGGCTGTTGATCAAAAATAGAGACATTATTCATGGTGCTTTTGCCATCGATGAATCAGGGAAAAAAGTTTTTTTCCGCAATACCCATGAATGTGAAAATTTAGATTTGAATGAGATAGAGGCAACATTGAATGCGTTGGCTTTATTACTCAGTGAATATACCAATGAAATAATTGAATTTAGTAAAAAATAAAAATAGAATAAATCATGAATGTTTTTAAAAGACTTTTTAAAGTAGGAGAGGCCGAGGCACATTCGGCAATGGATCAGTTAGAGAATCCCATTAAGATGACCGAACAAGGCATCAGAGATCTAAAAAAAGATTTAGATGAAAGCCTCAAGGCTATGGCTGAGGTGAAAGCCATGGCGATCAGATCTAAAAATGATTTTCAAACCAATAAAAACAAAGCTCAAGACTATGAAAACAAGGCCATTCAATTGCTGAAGAAAGCAGAAGCAGGTGAATTAGATGCTTCAGATGGCGATAGATTGGCTGGAGAAGCTTTGGCAAAGAAGGAGGAATTTTCTCAATCCATGCAAAGATCCAAGGAAGAGATGACCCGATTCGAGGGGAATGTGACTCAACTAGATGGAAAGATCAAAAAATTAAGGTCTGATGTCAGTACTTTTGAAAATGAATTGAGGACTTTGAAAGCCCGTGTAAAAGTGAGCGAAGCGACTTCAAAGGTAAATAAGCAAATGGCAAATATTGATACCAATAGTACCGTAGCGATGCTTGAACGAATGAAAGAAAAAGTGGCTCAGCAGGAGGCCTTAGCAGATGCGTATGGTGAAATCGCAGGTGAAAGTAAATCCCTAGATAATGAGATTGATGCTGCTTTAGGGGATAATTCCAATGTAAAGGCAGCGGATGATTTGGCCGCAATGAAAGCCAAGTTGGGTCTCAAGAAATAATAAAGAAGCAAAAATATAAATTTTTTTAAATGGATATTTTCAAGGCGATATTAATCATTATCGCCGCTTTTTTTGTCTTTGGCTTTATTTTTTCTATCTTATTTAAAGTGGGATTGATATTATTGTTGTTGCTATTGGTGATGTATGTTTTTAAAAAAGTATTTTTAGAATAATGTTTGATTTTTTCAAGAAAAAGAAAGCGCCCACTTACGATGTGACCAATTTGTCACTCAAAGATCTCAATGTTGGATTTATTTTTGACTATGATATGAGGTCATGGGTAGTCAAGGAAGTTTATAAATATGATTGGGGCAACAATAATTTCACCAGTGAGTATAAAGTGGATAGTGGTGACGAAGTAGCTTTTTTACATATTGCTGATGAAGGGGAACTCGAGATATCATTGAGTAAATCGATTCGGATCAGTAAAATCGATGAGGCGATAACGGATGAAATAGAAAAGAATGAAAAGCCTCCTCGAAAAATACATTTCGATGAAGAATTATATTATCTAGAAGAAGATGCTGCGGGCTATTTTCGTGACTTGAGCAAGGAGACTGAAGACTGGGAAGAGTTGGTTACCTGGGAATACTTGAATGATGAAGCCACCAAGGTGCTGTCAATTACCCAATGGGACATTAGAAATATTGAGGCTTCTGCTGGTTTAGTTTTAAAAGAATTTCAATTTTCGAATATTATACCTAGTGAATAGCTTATTTGTGAATAGATTTGTCTTATGAGAATTGTACGACCTGTAATCCTTATAATTTTTTCTTTTCTGGCATCGGCCCTGCTCATCAGTTGTGGAGGTGGTGGATTTCAAAAAAGTCCCCTAGATGAGATCATTCAAAACATTCCCCGGGATGAAATGTTTACCATCATCTTAAATGACATGAATGCAGAAGGTAATTTTTCAAAAAGTTATTTCCACAAATATCAAATCATTCGAGACAATCAAATAGATGATGCCAGAGAAGTCGTCTCTGATTGGCATGAGGTGGGAGAGAAAGAATTTAATAACTATATCAATGACATGGGTATGGAGATTGCTTCTCGAGACAGTACGGGGAAACTGACCAAGACGGTAGCTCCTCCAGGGTACAACAACTATGTAGGCAATCAAAAATATGGGAGATGGGAAAATCGAGGAGGATCCAGCTTTTGGGCCTTTTATGGCCAATATGCCTTTATGTCCAGCATGTTAAGAATGGGTAGTTATCCTGTCAGTAGGGGCTATTATAGAGATTGGAGAGGTAACTATGCGGGGACCAATCGTAGATATTATGGTCCAAGTAGCGGTGGAAGATCTTATTACGGAACCAACAGTGCTTACAACAACAGCAGAAATAGTAGGTCTACTTGGGGTTCGAAAAGTACGTCTTTCAAAAATAACGTAACAAGTCGAACTTCAAGATCAAGTGGCAGCTTCGGAAGCTCTCGGTCTTCTGGTGGTGGTTTCGGTAAATAAATTAACTCTCAAAAGCGCGTAAGATATGCTCACTATATTGGACGGATTACTCACAACCATTACTTACATCGCAGTCAGTTTTCTACTCTTTTTTATTGGAAAAATTGCTTATCAACTCTTTCATCCAAGAGTGAAAGTGGCCTATGAATTGGTTGAAAATGATAATTTGGCTTTTGCTTTTGCCCACGTAGGTTATTTCATAGGTTTACTGCTATCTATTGGGAGTGTCATGCTCGGTGAGTCTGATGGGCTGGTCAATGATTTGATAGGTATTGGAATTTATGGATTATTGTCTATTGTCCTATTGAATTTGTCTTTGATCATCAATGATAAAATTATTCTTTCAACATTTGATCTGAAAAAAGAGATTTTTGATGATAAAAATGTAGGAACAGGGATTGTTGAAGGAGCGAATGCCATTGCCACCGGCTTGGTGGTTATGGGTGCTATTACAGGTGAGGGTTATGGCGAAGCAGGTCCCATAGTCAATGTTTTGATCTATTGGATATTGGGTCAGATCATTCTTTTTGTAACTTCAAAAATATATAATTTGATTACCTCCTATGATATCCATGATCATATTGAAAGAGGAAACATAGCGGTTGCGGTGGGTTATTCTGGAGCTATCATAGCGATTGGAAATCTTATCAACAATGCTCTGTCCCATGATTTTGACAGTTGGATGATTACCTTTCAAGATATAGGTTTCAACGTGATTGTGGGTTTTGCCTTCTTGCCCATTGCTCGTTTTTTGACAGATACGATATTATTGCCTGGCCAAAAGCTTACCGATGAAATTGTAAATCAAGAAGATCCCAATGTAGGTGCCGCAATAGTAGAAGCTTTTGCCTATGTTGGTGGATCGATGCTGATTATTTGGGCATTATAGAATCCTTGAAAAAAACTTCTACTTTACTGAAAATAGCCCTTTTTGCCACGGGATTGGCGGGTATAGTTTCAGAATATACCATTTCTACCTTAGCGACCTATTTTCTCGGAGACTCCGTTTTTCAATGGACCATGATTGTCTCCATGATGCTTTTTTCGATGGGGCTGGGTAGTCGATTGTCCAAAAAATTCGAAGAAAAATTATTAGAAAAATTCATTGCCATAGAGTTTCTGCTTTCTGTCATTGCCTCTAATGTTACGGTCATCGTCTACGTTTGTTTTGCCTTTTATGGCAATACCACCTTCGTTATTTATTTTTTGAGTGTCCTCATTGGACTCCTGATCGGTATGGAAATACCCATTGTCATTCGTTTAAATGAAAAATTTGAAAAATTGAAAGTCAATATTTCTTCTGCTTTGGAAAATGATTATTATGGGAGTTTGGTTGGGGGTATTTTCTTTGCTTTTGTTGGATTGCCTATTTTAGGATTGGTCTATACCCCTTTGATCTTGGGAAGTGTTAATTTCATGGTGGCCTTGCTGTTATTGTGGGCCACTTGGGAAGATCTTCAAAAAAGGCAAAAAACGAGATTTCTCACCTACATAGTAGGCGTTCTAATTATTCTGAGCGCTGCTGCTTTTCTTTCTAAAGATGTGGTGAATTGGGGAGATCGCATTCGCTATCGTGACTTGGTGGTTTATAGTGAGCAGTCTCGTTATCAAAAAATAGTCATGACGTATTCAAAAGGTGATTATTGGCTGTTTCTTAATGGGAATCAACAATTGAGTACTCTTGATGAAGCCCTATATCATGAACCTCTAGTTCATGCACCGATGGTACTTTCAAAAGGAGCGCGATCTGTATTGGTACTCGGGGGAGGTGACGGTGTGGCGGTACGGGAGTTACTCAAATATCCTGAAGTGTCCCAAATAGTATTGGTGGATTTGGACCCTGCGGTTACTTCCATGGCTCAAAACCATCCCATTATGTTGGACATCAATGAAAATTCTTTGAATGATGATCGGGTAACTGTAATCAACCAAGATGGCTTTCAATTTTTAGCAGAAACTCAAGTACGGTTTGATGTGGTAATTGCTGATTTTCCAGATCCTAGAACGGTAGATCTTGGACGGCTTTATAGTCGTGAATTTTATGGTTTAGTACATCAAGTATTGAATGAAAAAGGCATGATGATTACACAAGCAGGCAGTCCTTATTATGCGCGTCAAGCTTTTGATTGCATTGATCTTACCATACAATCGGCAGGATTTAACACCTTGAAACTACACAATCAAGTCTTATCTTTAGGTGAATGGGGTTGGGTGATGGGTTCAAAACAAGAACGAGATCTGAAAAACGAATTGCAATCGGCTTCCTTGGGGACGCTGCCTACGCAGTGGTTGACGGATGCCACATTGACGAGAATTTCCTCTTTTGGATCGGAAGTCTTTGAAGCAGATTATACATCAATTGCCATCAATAGACTGCACGACCCTGTGCTGTACCATTATTATCTCGATGGGCGGTGGGATTTGTATTAAAGGGAATTAGCTGCCATAATACCCGAATCAATGGCCTCAAAGAGAAGGGGTAATCTACCCGTATCGGCTCCGGCAAATTTAAAATTTCCTATTTCTGGATAGGGATTGAATAAGTAATGGGGAGTGGGTATGGACATGGCATGTCCCATGACATGAATAAAGGCCGCCTCTGGCTGAATGGGCCCTTTGACCATAGCGCGCATGTACGTCAGTGTTTCATTGACGATGCGGTCCTTGTGATCTGCTACGGTCAGCAATTGGCTGCGATGCTCAGGTTTGAGGCAATAATAACCGGTAAGGCACTGCAGTCCTTTAAGGCTTCCTTGGTGTTGCACACTTGAATCTATAAAGCCCAAAAAGCCCGATTCACTGTCCAAATACTCATTTTGCCAAAAACCATAATTATTTGGCTTTTGCTTCATCAAAATATTGACAACCATCCAAGGGGCGTAGACATTTTTTTTAAATGGAGAATCTATTTCTGGAGCAATATAAGGAAGGCTGTGTTTTTGGCCAGCATAAATGAGGGCATCCGTCTTTATTTGTAACCGTTCGTTATGTGTAATGTCCAAGACATCGACTAAATAGCCCGCACCTTGTTTTTCAATATGATAAACCAAATGCTGATTAAGGATCCGCTGTGAGGAGAGCTGTTTATGTATTTTATTGACAAAATATTGATTCCCTTCAGGTGCTGAAAAAAGTTCAACAAACTGTTTTTGATAAGGTCGACAGGTATAATAATGGATTCCGGCGAGTGCTGAAACTTGTTGACTGGTCCCTCCATAATCATCCAACATTTGGTAATCAATGAGTTTTCTGAAAGAAGGATCTGTATCGATATTTTGGGCATTCAAAAAGGCATCAAATGTCATGTGATCTAAATATTGAAGATCAGGGGGAGTTAAGCGAGTAGGCATGACCATGCGGCCTTCAAATGGCAGCAGCCGTTCCATTAATTTTTGAGAAGCGGCTGTTTTTGGCATGACCGCTTTTCTCAATCTACCATCTTGAAAACATTGCTGACGACGGGCAGCCGGAATAAGGTGTTGACGATCCTTGAAAGACCAACTGTCAGTCCATGCTTGATATTCAATAACCCCCAACTGTTCAAACATTTTCAAGACCTCTGCTCCATAGTAGGCAGGGTAGGCCAAATCATAATGCGCACCTCGACCTAAGGCGATGCCTTGGTAATTATTGGCCGAGGAGGAGCCTCCATAGCGATCATCGAGTTCTACAAGTAGATAATCTTTATGTTTCAAAGTATAGGCAGCTGCCATACCTGCGAGGCCCCCACCTACGATGAGGGTTTCGGTTTGACGTTTTTTACTGACCCCAAGGGTGAGGGCATTTTTTATTAAATGTCCAGATTGCGCCAATGAAGAAACCGAAATAGGGAAGTCGTTTCCATTCAAGAAATCAGAATGGCAAGAAGTGAGCCAGAATGGTACTGAAAGGCCTAAGGCCGTTTTTTTGATGAATTTCCTGCGCTCCAATTAATTTCTGTTTATTGACCTGTCTTTTTCCATAAAGTAATCCTGTTTACCCATTGACATCATCATCGCCATGGTTTCATCATTCCACCATTGGGAGGTGAAAGGTTTACGCGCATCTCTGAGCGCAGTGGCCAGTTGAGTGCTTGAATATTCCTTTGATACCAAAACCCAACCCATTTGCCCAATAGTAGGAATTTGTAAGTGATATGGGACGGTTCCGTAATTTAATAAGGTCATTTGATCGGTATAGGTTTTAAATAATTCGGGTTGTTTATAGACATCTCCAATTTGGGTCAAGAGAAAACCTGTGGTATCCAACTTACTCAGTAATTTTTCGGTAAAATAGGGTTGCATGAAAGCGTGCATTTCCAAACTACTTGCCGGGTCAAATAAATCAATGATGATGGCATCAAAATGGAGTGCCGTGGTCTCAACAAATGAGCTTATATTTTGGTCAATGAGGGTCATCAAATCGTGATTCAAATCCTTCAATTGATGGTGGAGAAAATCTAGGTCATAGGGGAGTATGTGAAGTGATTGATAATGAAATTTAGAGGTTGCTAGTTGCTGAACGATGACCCCATTATCCCCACCAATGATCAGTATCTTGGCCTCTTTGGGGAGTACTTGTAATAAGGGATATAAAGTGGCTTCACCATACATACTTTGATCTGGGGTGGCCGTGCTTAATCGACCGTTATAATAGGTCCACTGATCGTCGTTCCATAGAACGTGATCGATGACTCCTTTTCGTGTTTTTATAGATGAGATGACATTTTCTGTATAATTTTTTTGATTAGGTGTAAAGGCAAAAGGGATCATCCAAACGAGGCCAGCGGTGAGCATGGGGAGCACGAGCCACTTCATTTTTAATTGGGTCCCCATAAATACAGTGGTCATGGCCATGATGTTGATCCAAAGCCACCCATGATCAGTTATTCCGATCAAATATTGGGTCAAAGGATAGGATCCCAAAATCATAGAGATGAGCCAAAGAGAGATAAAAAATGTAAAGAAGTTGTTTTTAAAGGGAGCAATAGGAGCAAAGCGGAGTGCCATTAGAGGCAATAAAATAAAAAACCAAAAAGCCATTTGATTTGGAGTGCGAAACTCAAAAAAATGTGCAGATAACTGATGGTACCAACTGCCGGTCAGTCCAAAGAAAATGAAGGAGGCTAAAAGTGATTTTTTCAATCTTTCTCTTCTGATTTTTTTCTAATTTCAGCCTCGAAACCTGAAGCAATAATGCCGGCAGGTAAGGCAAAAATGCCAACACCCATAATGGCAATAAATGCGCCTAAAACCCTACCTATGGAAGTGATGGGATACACATCTCCATAGCCTACGGTAGTCAGTGTAGCTACGCCCCACCACATGGTTGCTGGAATACTGCTGAATGCTTCAGGCTGTACTTCATGCTCTACATAATACATCAGACTAGAAGCCAAAACAAGGACTAATAAAACAATGGTTAGGGTGACCAAAAGCTCCTCTTTTCTTCTATTTAATACATTTGCGATCATTTGAAAGGCTGTAGAATACCTTCCCATTTTAAAAATACGTACCAATCGAAAAAGTCTTAGGAGCCTCAAAATACGCCCATCAATACTCATGATGAAGGGCAAATAAAAGGGTAAAATGGCAAGCAAATCGATCAATCCAATGGGTGAAAGGATGAATTGAATCCGGCCTTTTATGGGATGGCGATAGCGTTCAATCAAGGTGCAAGTCCATATACGCCCGACATACTCCAAGGTAAAGACGACTACCGAAATGATCTCAAACCATTCAAAAAAATATTCATATTTGATGTAGACAGAAGCTACTGTTTCCATGATCACAGCGATCATGTTCAAAAATATCATGATCATGATGAACAGATCAAACCGGCGACTGAGTCGATTGTCACCATCGTCTTTCTCAAGTATTTCGAATAAGCCTTTTCTAATTTTTTCCATCTTTAATATATTGATGATAAGCAACGACAAAATTTACATACATCTCGCTGTTGCAACTACTGATTTCTAAATAGGCTTTTTGTTCTTCAGGGAAAGTATGGAGGGCACAATGACTTTCTGCCAATAACCAAAGAGCCGTATAGCCTTGAGGATCAAAGGCATGGTCAATAAACTTGAGTACGGTGAATCCCGAGCCAATGATGAGTCCTTCAACATCTGTTTTTAATTGGTGATCCGAGGAGTAAGTCATCCAAGATGAGAAATTATCAATTTTTGCTTCCAATGATGTATTTATTAAGTCTATTTTTTGTTGATGATCTTAACTGTTAGGCTAAAATAATGTTTGTTCTTCATATGAAGGGTTAATATGTATATTTGTTGTGTATCAAATGGAGTTATGAAGCGACGAATTTTTCTTAGACAAACGGGCTTAGGCCTCTCCGGACTTTTGGGTTTGGAGGTAGTATTTGCGTCAAGTATGCCCAAAGACTATATTCCTTTGATGGACCACCGGCAAGATCCCTTCAAAAATCTAAATAAGCACAAGCAAATGATTGTGTTGAATGATCGTCCATTGAACATGGAAGCCCAGGCACATTTATTGAATGATGAAGTGACGCCCGCAGACAAAATGTTTGTGAGAAACAATGGGATCACGCCTCAGAAAATTGATGTAAAAAATTGGCGATTGGTCATTGATGGTGAATCCGCACTAAATGGCAGGTCATTTACGCTCGATGAGTTAAAAACTACCTTTGATTCATATACCTATCAATTGGTTCTCGAATGTGGTGGCAACGGCCGCAGTGAGTTCAATCCACCTGCCAAAGGCAATCAATGGACCATTGGAGCGGTATCTTGTGCGCAATGGACAGGTGTTAGATTGCGTGATGTTTTGGAACGGATAGGTGTGAAGGACGACGCGGTCTACTTGGCCTATCACTCAAGGGATCAGCACCTGAGTGGAGATTCTAAAAAAGAAGCCATCTCTCGTGGGATACCTATTTCAAAGGCCATGATGGATGAAACATTATTGGCATATAAAATGAACCAAGAGGATATTCCGTTGATTCATGGCCAACCTTTGAGGTTGGTAGTGGGTGGGTGGCCTGCATCAGCATCTGGCAAATGGCTAACGCAATTGTCCATAAGAAATATCGTACATGATGGAGCCAAAATGGGGGGCCAAGCTTATCGGATACCCTGTGAGACCGTTGCGCCAGGAACCCCTGTTTCTGACAAAGACATGTGTATCATTGAATCCATGCCCGTCAAATCCTTATTAACCTATCCAAAAAGTGGTGCCCTTTTAGAAAATCAGAAAAACCTAGAGATCCGGGGTCATGCCTGGGCAGGCGAATTAGCAGTATCAGCAGTCTATTATTCTATTGATTTTGGTGCTACTTGGGATGTTTGTCATTTGTCTGCACCCATCAATCGTTTAGCTTGGCAGCATTTTAAAGCAGAGATTCAATTTCCAAAGAAAGGTTATTATGAAGTTTGGGTGCGTGCCAGAGATCAAAATGGAGTAGATCAACCCATGATTTTACCGGGATGGAATCCCAAAGGATATTTAAACAATGCCTGTCACCGCATAGCGATTAAAGTAGTATGAAAGCAGGGTTAATATCTACGTTTTTGCTCCTACTGTTGAGCTTTTTATTAATGAAATGCGATCCACCAAAAGGCAAAGTCAAAGAGGCCACATTGCCAGATAGTACGATGCTTGGACTTATAGATGATACGGGAGTGCTCCTAGTACTTCAACACTGCAATGCGTGCCATTCCACCCAATTGATCAGTCAAAACCGGATGACCAAAGCAGGATGGAAAAGTACCATTCAATGGATGCAAGCCACCCAAAATTTATGGGATTTAGGTGAAGATGAAGCAATTATTTTAACGTATTTGGCTAAAAATTATGCGCCTAGTGCCATAGGTAGAAGGCAAAGTTTAGTAGTAGAGCAGTGGTATGCACTAGACGAAAAAAATTAATTTGAGTTTAACAGCCTATTTGTATGTCAAAAAAAAAGGGGGCGAAATAATATAAAGGCATAAAAAAACCTGCTTCATGGAAGCAGGTTTTTTTATTAGTTAGCAATAAATTAAGCGAGATCAAAACGGTCAAGATCCATAACCTTGGCCCATACCGCCACGAAGTCTTGAATGAATTTCTTCTGGGCATCTTCACAGGCATAAACCTCTGCTACCGCACGCAGCTGAGAGTTAGACCCGAAGGCAAGATCAACTGAAGTTGCAGTCCATTTAACTTTACCTGTTTCACGGTCGCACCCTTCAAATATATCTTCAGATGCTGCTGACTTACCCCATTGGGTACCCATATCAAGTAAGTTGATAAAGAAATCATTGCTCAACGTTTCAGGATTTTTGGTAAAAACACCATGAGCTACACCACCGGTATTGGTGTTGAGTACCCGCATGCCTCCAATCAATACCGTCATTTCGGGAGCGGTCAAAGTGAGTAAATGTGCTTTGTCCAAAAGGAGCTCTTCAGGAGCTCGATCATTTCCTTTTTTCTTGAAATTTCGGAAGCCATCGGCTTTCGGTTCTAAAACGGCAAACGATTCAAGATCGGTCTGATCTTGTGAGGCATCTGTACGACCTGGCGTAAAAGGAACGGTGATCTTTTCTCCTGCTTTTTGGGCAGCAGCTTCCACACCAGCGGTACCACTTAACACGATCATATCGGCCAATGATATTTTTTTATTACCAGCTTGCTTTTTGTTGAATGCTTCTTGAATATCAGTAAGGATTTTAATGATCCTTGTCAACTGCTCGGGCTGATTTACTTCCCAAGTATTTTGAGGAGCTAAAACTATACGTCCACCATTGGCACCGCCTCGTTTGTCTGAGTTCCGGAAGGTAACGGCAGATCCCCAGGCCGTAGCTACGAGTTCAGAGATCTTCAAATCACTTTCAAGAACGGAGCTTTTGAGACTAGCGATGTCTTGGGCATCAACCAATTCATGGTCTAACTCAGGCACAGGATCTTGCCAGATCAATGTTTCCGAAGGCACTTCTTTTCCTAAGTAACAGGCGACAGGTCCCATGTCTCGGTGAGTTAGCTTGAACCAAGCCCGTGCAAAAGCATCTGCAAATTCAGCAGGATTTTCGTGAAATCTTTTAGAAATTGGTGCATAAATAGGATCCATAATCATGGCCAAATCCGTAGTAGCCATCATGGGTGCATGACGTTTGGAAGGATCGTGGGCATCAGGCACTGTATCTGAGGCGGCTCCGTCTTTGGGCGCCCACTGCTGAGCGCCTGCTGGACTTTTTACGAGTTCCCATTCATAACCAAAAAGGGTATCCCAGTAACTGTTGTCCCATTCGATTGGTGTTGGGGTCCAAGCACCTTCCAAGCCACTGGTGATGGTGTCCACCCCTTTACCTGTTCCAAAACTGTTTTTCCATCCAAGTCCTTGTTCTTCAATGGTTGCACCTTCAGGTTCTGGACCGACGTGGTCAGGATTACCTGCACCATGTGTTTTACCAAAAGTATGTCCACCTGCGATGAGCGCTACGGTTTCTTCATCATTCATGGCCATTCGGCCAAACGTCTCGCGAATATCTCTTGCTGAGGCGATGGGATCAGCTTTGCCATTGGGCCCTTCTGGATTTACATAAATAAGACCCATCTGAACGGCACCGAGTGGATTGTCCAATTCTCTATCCCCTTTGTAGCGTTTGTCTTCTAACCATTCGGTCTCAGGTCCCCAAAAAACATCTCCTTCAGGTTCCCAAACGTCTACACGGCCTCCACCGAAACCAAAGGTTTTAAATCCCATGGATTCTAAGGCACAGTTGCCTGTAAGAATCATTAAATCAGCCCAGGATATTTTACGGCCATATTTTTGTTTGATGGGCCAAAGTAGGCGACGTGCTTTGTCAAGATTCCCATTATCTGGCCAACTATTAAGTGGAGCAAATCGTAAAGTACCCGCACCAGCACCCCCACGGCCATCGCCGATCCGGTAAGTACCCGCACTGTGCCATGCCATACGAATAAAGAAAGGGCCATAATGGCCATAATCAGCAGGCCACCAATCTTGTGAATCGTTCATCAAGTTGTAAAGATCTTTTTTGAGCACATCAAGATCGAGGCTTTTGAAAGCTTCAGCATAATTGAAAGCCTCACCCATAGGATTGGACTGAGGTGTATTTTGGTGTAGAATCTTAAGATTCAGTTGACTGGGCCACCAATCAGAATTGGAGAGGGCACCGGCGGCCGTATGTCGCTGTGCTGCAGGCGCAAAAGGGCATTCGCTTTCGCCATTGCTAGTCTGTCCATTTGAAATGTCGGGATGTGAAATGTTTTCCATGAATGTATAAATATGTTAAGTAATAGAAAGTAAAATTAAGGCTTCAATTGACTTGAAGGCATTTTTTCAGTGTAAAATTTGTTCTTAAAAATCAAAAAAAATATTACCCATATAATTTGGCTTATTTTCTCAGAAAAGCATTTGAATACAGGCCAAAACATTGTTCTTATTGACAAATATAGACCTGAATTTTTATCTATAAAAACTATATTTTTGATATTAACATCTATTTTATAGATATTAATATTATTTTTGAATCTTATGAATATTCAACAATTTAAGTATGTTTTGGCTGTGGTGGAGTTAAAGCATTTTGAAACGGCAGCGGAGGCCTGTTTCGTAGCTCAATCTACGCTAAGTACCATGATTAATAAGTTTGAAGATGAGATTGGGATTAAGATATTTAATAGAAAAACCAAGCCCGTTTCCATTACCGCAGAAGGGGCCCAAATCATCAAGCGCTTGCGGATCATTCAAAAAGAAATGGATGCGCTTGACAACGTAGTGCAGGAATTGAAAGGCGAAATGACAGGAGAATTACGCATTGGCATCATACCTACAACGGCGCCTGACTTACTCCCTTTATTCTTGTCAAAATTCGCCAGTGATTTCCCAAAAATCAAAATGATTGTACAGGAATTGACGACCCTTGAGATCCGAAAGGCCTTGAAAAATAGAATGCTCGATGTAGGTATTCTGGCTATTCCACTTGAAGACGATGAGTTGGTTGAGTTAAATTTATATTCGGAGCCTTTTTTATTTTATGATTGCAGTACTGAAAAAATAAAATCTACGATCGCCATTCAAGAATTAGATTATTCAAAACTGTGGCTGTTGGAAGAAGGGCATTGCTTGCGAACCCAAGTACAAAATATTTGTGAGTTGTCAGATAAGAGTCAAGAAAAGCATGTCAATATTGAATTTAAGGCAGGTTCATTGGACAGTTTACTACGTTTTACCAAGGCTAGTAAGGGTGTGACGATATTGCCTTATTTGGCCTCGCTTGCCTTGTCAAAATCAGATCAGAAAAAATTGATCCCTTTTAAATTTCCGACCCCGGTTCGCTCCATTGGACTGGTTACCCACAAGCATTTTGTAAAAAAACAATTGTTGAATCAATTGCAAGCAATAATTCAGCAAGTAATTTTGCCCCTGATTCCTAAAAATCACTCAACCAAGCAGTTCAATCCTTTATCATAAACTTACATCAGCGCTATAAAAGACCTTGCCTGACCTATTTAATTTTCTAATTAATCGGCACAAGCACCCGTTGTCCAAGAGGATACGCCAGATGCACGGGCCGTACATTCATTGCCATAGGTTTCCAGATTACAACCACAAACAGGTCGGTATTCTTTTGTGCAGGCGATATTTTTTGATGATAGGATTAAACAATCATCTTCTAGCTCACTACTGCTCTTGTTGGTGCAGGCACTCCATAGGGTCATTGAGGCAACCATGAGGCTATAAAGATGTCTTTTAAAATGCATGAATTAAACCGTTCGTTGAATGTATTTATCTTGACTCGTTCAAATTTGATGCCAATTGAATGAAATAAATTTATTTTAATCTTTTGAGGGAATAAAAATAGCGCTGGATACTCACCATGAAAATAGGATAAAAGCGGGTATAAGAGGTATTTAAGATGTTTGTTCCTGCCGAAAGGTCAATTCGTAAATTAGAAGAGATTACTTTTTGTATGCCTGGATAAATTTCTACATAATATCCATTAGTGAGACCCTCGGTTTGAACCTCCAAGTTGGACCCGTCTTGGGAAACAACGGCAGTTTCGTATGATTTCCCATTTAATTCTAGATAGACATTCCAATTGGTTTGTTCATAACTGGCATATTTTTTTGGATAGAGCAAATAGCCAAAGGACAAATTATACTCAAAAGATCTCCCGTATTCAATCGTTGTATTCGTAGTGGCCGCACTTCCAGAAAAGAGGGGTGCGCCTTCGCTGTAGTCACCCGGGATGGTAAAACCGGTAGTCAATGAAACAGCAAATCGTTTTTTTAGATAGGTGGCGATCAGTCCTCCTCCATACCCTTTCGTATCGTCAAGGAGATTAGGCTCAGCTTCATCATGGGCATTTGAAACATTAGACCACTGACCAAAGGCAGCCATTCTGAAATGTTCATTGGTATCATCAAATGTTAAGAATCGATATTTGATATAGAGGTGAAACCCATTAAAACTCAGTGGATAGGTGACTCCTTTTTGTGTTTGTTGTGGATAATAAATAGTTTGACCGCCACTGTGCCTGTGGGTGATTAAATTACTGGGTAAATTAGCTCCGTGATGGTTAGAAAAAGAGGTGGTTAGATAGAGTGAAAGTTTGGGTGTCACGCCATACATCCATCTGAGTGCAAACATATTTCGCCGAACAGCTATTTCGTTAAAGGAGTTGCCAAATAATCGTACCCCCAAAACTCCCTTTGGGGTACTGCTGGCAGATTCATTGTGAATAAATAATTCTTGAGCGGTGGTAAGATGTACACCAAATAAAAAGAGAATGATTCCAACAACACTTTTCATAAGGTCACAAAATAATACTCATTTTGGCGACATAACTTATTTTTGGCTGCTGAAAGTTGTGCCTTCCATTTTTTCAGTTCACTCCGAGAAAGGAAATTTGTACCAATAAACTTCAAGACCGTTTCTCCTTTCAATTGGGGTTGACTTACATCCAAAAATTGATAGGTCTCATATGCATAATTCCAGCAACTATCGGTATCGATGGACTGCTCTTTAAAATCAAACGATGCATTTAAATAAGCTACTGAAAACCCGGCATCAATCACTGCTTGTGCGACTTTATCGATAGATACATACATCCCCTCATTGAAGAATATTTCACTGCGGTTACTGTTCAAGTCCATCTCGACCCGATCAATAAAATCTAACTTAACTAGACTCATTTCTACCGACCTCGAGCACATCGAACAAGTGAGTCCATCGATACCCATTTCAACCGACTTAAATTGGCCTTGAGCGATCCAGGGTAAATAGATGACCAAATATAGAATGAGCCATTTTTGAATACCTTTATTGAATATCATAGATGTAAAATTAATCTTGCACGGATAAATACTCTAAATATATGAATAGATATATTTAATTGAACGGAACTTTACTATATTTACTCAATGAAAAAGATTGCATTTACGTCAGGTGCCTTGTTCAGTTCATTGACACTGTTGTCTGGTCTTTTTAAAATATTACACCTTCAAGGAGCTACTTTTTTGTTGACAGCAGGGCTCATGGGGTTAGCCCTAGTTTTTATTCCGAGTTTTTCGATATATAAATATTTTCAGTGAATGGAGTATCTTAATCAATTGTCATTTCCTTTTGGAAATGGTTTGGCCAAAGAACATAGGCCTTAGCGATATGACTTAAGACAAGTGTTTTTGTTTTAGTTCGAGAATTAGGCCTTTTATGGAGCGATTTAAAATCTCAAACACCCCTTCGAATCCATCATTTTGTCCATAATAAGGATCGGGCACATCACTGTTTTTATCTAAGGGGTCAAAATTCCTCATCTTGATGAGTACAGAACCCACGGGGTTCATTTTTTGTAAGTGCACAAAGTTTTGGTGATCCATAGCAATCAGGTAATCATAGGTGTCGATATCTGAAGTATTTACTTGAAGGGCTTGATGTTCAAATAAAATGCCGTGACTTTTTAAAGTAGATAGGGTTCTGGGATCGGTTGGAGCCCCTATATGGTAACCTGCGGTTCCTGCTGATTGAGCCTTGAAATGATCATCGAGTTGGCCCCCTTTTATTTGATGTTCAAAAATAGCCTGGGCCATCGGAGATCGACATATATTACCTAGGCAAACAAAAAGCACTTTAACCATAATTTCTTTCAATTTAAATGAAACAACCTTATTAATCAATTTAATTTTGGTGACTCGGCAGGCAAATAAAATGGATATTACTTCTTGAGTTGATTTTCTTTTTGTTTTTTTGTTGTGTATGACGGGAGATGAACAATTATTTTTTAATGCCATAAGATCAGGAAATTTGGCCAATGTGGAACAACAGCTTAGCCAGCAACCAGAATTAATAAACGCCACAGACGACAGAGGTTCCAGTCCTTTGATATTGGCTTCCTATTACGACCATATAGATCTGACAGAGACCTTGATTCAAGCAGGGGCAGAGGTCAACTTCAAAGATGCTTCGGGCAATACCGCCTTGATGGGGGTTTGTTTTAAGGGCGTTGTGGAATTGGCTGAAGTATTGATCAACGAGGGGGCGGATGTAAATTTGACCAATGCCATGGGCGCTTCAGCTCTCATATTTGCAGCCATGTTCAACAGAAAAGATATGGTTGAGTTATTGCTAGAAAATCAGGCAGATAAAACCATTCGAGATGCTAAAGGGATCACAGCACTTGGACATGCAGAAATGAAAAAGGCCTTGGAAATAGTCACATTACTTCAGGCTTGAATCCTAATAATAGCCAGTGGATGTCCTCTCTTTTATTTCTATCAGCTAAAAATCTTGAAAGAGAGATTTTCTTCAACGTAATTTTTGTTCTAGCTTCGTTGCTGAAGTGAAAATATTATACGATTTAAGCATACATCTGTATTTTGCCTTATTGAGGTGGGTGTCCCCTTTCAATGAGAAGGCTGCCGCTTTTCTTTTGGGGCGAAAGCATTTGTTTTGGCTGGAGATTCCAGAAAAGGACCCTCAAACTATTAGGTATTGGTTCCATGTGGCATCACTCGGAGAATTTGAGCAATGCCGACCCGTCATAGAGGCCCTTAAAAAAGAGCAATTTCCTATTGAAATTGTACTGACTTTTTTTTCGCCCTCTGGGTATGAAGTTCAAAAAAATTATGGGGAGGCTGATTGGGTTGGCTATATACCCAAAGACCAATACACCCTGGCGTCTCAATTTGTTCAACAGATAAACCCTGATCAGGCGATTTTCGTAAAGTATGAATTTTGGCTCAATCACCTTCAGGCCTGCTTTGATCTTCAAATACCTGTTGTTTTCTTTTCAGTTATTTTTAGAACTAACCATATCTATTTTGGGATCGCTCGTAAGTTGTATGAAAAGTATTTTAGGTCGGTGACCCAATTTTTTGTTCAAGATCAGAAATCTGCAGATTTACTACTTCAACTAGGGATAAGCCAGGTTACTGTGGCCGGAGATACGCGTTTTGATCGGGTGATAACCATCGCCGACCAAGCCAAGTCATTGCCTTTGATCGAACGCTTTGCACAGCAAGATCAGGTATGGGTGTTGGGCAGTGTGTGGCCGGCTGATATGGATGTTTTGTCGCCTTTCATTCTGAAAGAAGCAGCTAAGGACACCCAATTTATCTTGGCACCTCACAGTATCAGCACTGACAGCATTGATTATTTTCAAAAACGCTTTCCAAAAGCGATCCGCTATTCCCAGATTTCGGACAGGACCGATTTGAAGGAGGTGAGCATATTGATTTTAGACACCATAGGGCTCTTGTCAGCTACCTATAAGTATGCGAACTATGCCTACGTGGGAGGGGCCTTTGGAGCAGGTTTACACAATACGATTGAGGCTACTGTGTATGGGATTCCCGTTTTCTTTGGTCGCAGTCCTAAAAACCTTAAATTTAATGAATGCCAAGAATTAATTTTTGAAGGGGCGGCTTTTGATTTTGATGATTTACCTGAGTTTATGTCTCATTTCGAACTACTTAATTCGGAGCCATCAAATCATCAAAAAGCCGCCGATGCTGCATTTACCTATACGCGTTCCCGGCAGGGGGCAACAGCGCGTATTGTTAACTATCTAACGAAAAGATTTTAAGTGGACGGAGTCATTATTAAATCAACAGGTTCTTGGTATTCGGTGCGCTTGCAGGATGGCAAAGAAGTGAAGGCTCGACTACCGGGTAGATTCAAACTTGAAAATAAAAAGATTTCTAATCCCATTGCGGTAGGAGATAAGGTTGAACTGCTTCCTGAAGCTGAAAATTTCATCATTGAGGTCATTACACCTAGAAAAAACTACATCGTCAGAAAGTCACCCAAAAAGAAGCATTTCGCACACATGATCGCAGCCAATATAGACCAGGCTGTTTTGATTGCGTCTCACAAACGACCCAGGACCAGTTTGGGTTTCATTGATCGTTTTCTGGTGACTTTGGAAGCTTTTCGAATACCTGGTTATCTATTGATCAACAAGTCTGATTTGTATTCAAAAGAAGAGCAAGCGGCATTGCGAGGCATTATGGAATTGTATGAATCCATCGGTTATCAAACGATGATGACTTCTTTTATCGAGGGGGTGCCGCATCAAGTAGGAGATTGGCTTCAAGCTAAAACCACATTGTTATCAGGTCATTCAGGGGCTGGAAAATCTACTTTGATCAATCTCTTGCAACCTAATGCCCATCAACAAATTGGTGAAATCTCAGATTTTGCCAACAAAGGGGTGCATACGACTACTTTTGCCGAAATGTTTTCACTCGATGCTGATACATATGTCATTGATACTCCGGGTATAAAGGAATTGGGACTGGCGGAAATTACGGCTGAAGAATTATCTCATTATTTCCCTGAAATGAGGAACCTAATGGGTCAATGTAAATTCAATAATTGCCGGCATGTAGATGAGCCCTCTTGTGCAGTACAGGAAGCTGTGCAATCAGGGGATATTGCCTTGAGTAGATTTGAAAGTTATTTAAGTATGATGCAAGAGGATGACAATAGGCGCTGAATGTTGAAATTAAAGATATGATCACCCATATTGATTTGGATGTATGAAAGTAGATATTATATTTTTTGGTGATTTTTTCTAACACGGTAACCGTTTCCTTACCTATTCACAGCTGTCACCTTTCACTAACACAATGTTGTCAAATTTTGATTGACTCATTCAGACAGTTCACAAAGACCTCTGAAGGGATCTCCTTGACTGTTATTGGGAAGCAGCAACGATGGCAGTAGCAATGTCAGCAAAATCCCAGCTGAGGTCATTGCGATTGAGTAATCTAAAATTGCCCCCATCATCCCATACAATGGTCAGCAGTCCTCGTGCGGCGGCTTCCTTTACATAGAAGTCGGCATAATTAATCCTACTTTGGAGGGGGTTGGCTTCTATGGTGCCCCATTCTCCCAATATCACTGGTCGATCCCGCTCGATGATCCAATTTTGTTTGATCTTGTCCAATTCAGCGATCAGTGCAGATTTATCGCTTTCAGATCCCCAAGTGACGGCAGCTTCTCCGGCAAATTGCCAAGGAAAATAGCTATGCAAAGAAATGATTATTTTCTCATCATCATTGGGGATGGTCAATTCTTCCATCGCAATAGGAACGGTACTTGCAGCCCAAGTTGTGATCATGATGTGCCTTTTTTCGTTATTTTCGCCCGTGGCTCTAATGGCATCTACAGCTGCTTTGTGAAAATCGTTTATATAGCCACGGCCCTCAGAGTTTCCCCCAGACCATTCTTCAGTAATACCTTCAATTCGGGGCTCATTTAAGATTTCAAAAATTAATGAATCGTTGTAATCTTGAAAGAAGTTGGCCACTTGGGTCCAAAGACTACTCAATCTATCTGTGCTCTCTTGTGTTTCTGAAGCCATTGGTTTTATCCAGCTATTGTCATGATGCACGTCAATTATGACGTGCATTTTATTTTGAAAACCAAAATCTACTACTCTTTTTATTTCTGTGAGATAATCGGGATCTATTGTATAAGGGCTCATTTCAACTTGATTCGGACCCCACGTGATGGGTATTCTTAAAGTTGAAAACCCCATAGCTTTTACCTCGTCAATCATCGCCTTAGAGGTAATGGGATTGCCCCAATAAGTCTTGTCTTTTGATTCTACATCAAAGCTATTTCCTAAATTCCAACCTACCCCCATTTCGGCAACCAAATCAAAAGAGCTGATATCACGGGCTGTTCCAATTCCAGGCTTTTGTACTTCCTCTTCCTCAGATAGTTGCTCCGCGGGTTTATTTTCGACAACAGATCCATTTTCATTACTACAGGCTGCGAATTGCATCAAAAATAAAAGTGAAAGCATGTAAATGGAGAATGGTTTTGGATCAAACGTATTTTGAAGAGAAATAAATGGGTTCATATTTTTTTATGTGTTATTCGAGCCTTTTTAACAGTGCAATTCTATTTAAAATTAAAATTACCAATCTAGCAGGGAATAAAAAATATTAGTTTTTGAAAACATCTTATTATGTTATGAATAATTAAATTTTCATTTTAAATAGGAGTTTAGTCAATTAGTTTTTTTTTAATTTATATATTTATCTATGTGAGAAAGAAGAAATTCCCACTTATCCCAATCGATAGTCAATCGATATGATTTCTATTTTTGAATAATAGTTTACTTGGTCTACCTCACTTTTCTAATTTCTCAACAGAGGTTTTTTATGGCGCAAGATGCTTTTATTAACATTTGATGTTGGATCTTTTTATTTCCAATAATGCGGTGTTTATTTGCTCATCAACTTTTCCTATATGCATCTTATTAAAGTTTTTTATCTTTTCTTATTTTTTCATGTAACCTTTCAAGCAAACAGTCAACATGACCTGTTTGATCATCCTGAAGCCATGAAGTTAGTGAGTAAAGGGACTGAAAAGATTTATCAACTCGACGCAGATTCGGCTTCGTATTATATACGGAAGCTACATAAATTAATACCTAATCATCCTGTGATTCCTTCAATGGAAGCTTTTTTAATTCAATGGGAAAATATACCCATCATAGAAGGACAAACATTTGTACGGTTCGAAGCAAAACTCAGAGAAGCGATTGCAGCAGCTAAAAATCTTAATCCTTTAGACCCCTATGATGAAGAGGCCGTTTTTTTTGAATTGGCGACTCGGGGGTTGCTGGCAGAACATTATGCTGAAAATAATAAGTATTTCGAGGCCATCAATGAAGCCAATAAAATGTACGGTTTGATTAAAAAAGGGTTTGACTTGGTTGAGGATAATCCAGAGTTTTTATTTACTACGGGGCTCTACAATTATTTTAGAATAATGTATCCTCAGAAGCATCCCATTTTTGCTCCGATAGCTATTTTTTTTAAAAAAGGGGATAAAGAGTTGGGACTAGAACAGATGGTCATGTCCACCGAGAAAGCTTTAATCTCTCAGATCGAGGCCTCTATTTATCTGTCCTATATCTATTTGCGTTATGAGCAAACCCCAGAAAAGGCATTTGTCTTGCTTCAAGATCTGATCAAAAAATACCCAACTAATTACTATCTTCTTTCCAAATTTTTGGAAGCTGCTTACGCTACGGGTCAATACGATCAAATCATGCCTTGGATGGTCGATACAATGATTAATACAGACCGAACATATTATAAAATGATAGGTTACATCTTCAGAGCGGCTTATCTTGAATTTGTAGAGAAAGAGACAAATGAGGCCTATATTTATTATGGAATGGGAGTGGGATTTGGTAATGAAATATTAAATCACGGGGAATACTTTAAAAGTGTAGGCTATTTAGGACTTGCACGACTCAGTCAACAATTGGGCAATGTAAATACAGCCAAATCCTATTATAATTTATGTTTGAAGTATGCCGAAACTGAGGATATTGAAAAGGCAGCTCATTTGGGCTTAAATCCATGAAATATCTATTGATTTCTAATCAAGGAGAAGGATTATATAAAGAGAAGGGGAGTAAATTTTTGAGTTTTGCCTATCTACTTACTCATGCGGGTCATGCCAAAGAACTCATAGATGAAATAAAGACCCTTCATTTTGATGCCAATCATTATTGTTACGCTTATTCATATGGTTTAGAGACACCCATGTTCGGAATGCATGATGATGGTGAACCCAAGTACAGCGCAGGAAATCCCATTTTAGGTCAGATAAAGGCTTTTAATGTGTCCAATGTCTTAGTAATTGTTATACGCTATTTTGGAGGAACTAAATTGGGTGTAGGAGGCTTGTCAAATGCTTATCGACAGGCGGCAGCTGCAGCACTTACCCAATCGGTATTGATTCCTTACATCGAAAAGGAGCGATTTAAAGTTTTTTACGATTACGATCAAACTAAATTACTATTAAGTTTATTTAGAGATTATAATACAGAGATTATAGAAAAGAAGTATTTGCAAAAATGTTGGATGCTGGTAGACGTGAAAAAGGAAGAAGCTATGGCATTTGAGGATCGCTTACAAAGCAACGCGTTTCAATTAAAAAACGAAATCAAATAAGGGAATCTTGGAGTTGTATGTAGTCTTCTCTTGCGGGGGTAAAGGTATCTATAACGGAACATGGGGTGAGCGCTTTCCCGGAGTGTAGCTCATTGGCATCAATGACCACCAGCTCTCCAGCATTGAATACTCGTGTTACATCACTAATACACAATTCTAGTTTACCAGAAACTACATGCGTGGTTTGAGTATTTAGATGTTTATGTAGTGGCAATACGGAATCTTTGTCTATTTCCCAATATACGATTGTTAAGTCACGGGTATGGACCATACGGCCCCTGAACCCATCCATGGGGGAGAGCGCTTTTATTTTTTCGATATTATAGATTTGCATCTTGTTTAAATATATCCTTTTTTAAGCAATAATACATACATCTCATAGCAGACCCATGCGTCTGTGGCGGCATATTGCTGTTGACCTAGGGTAAGTACTGCATTTTCCCAGTTTGAAACTTGCTGATTTTTTGAAACGCGTTTCTCAAGAAGGATACCGACCAGGTTTCTAACGCCAATTTTTTCAACTCCTAGCGTGGGCATCAGATCATTTAAGTCGATACAGTTATGTTGAGTAAAAGGTTGAATTTGTTTAAGTTCGACAAAATCATCGCGCATACCTACTCCAATTTTTGCAATCCTATCAGATTCAAAAAGAGCGATGAGATCGTCATGAAGGCCTATTTTATTGATTCGAAATAAAAAGACTTCTGTAGCTGTGCTTAATTGAATCAATGCCGTTGGATGATATTGCCCTTTTTTAAAAGTAGGTTTTTTCTCTGTATCAAAGCCGATTATGTCTTGACTACTTAATTTTTTGATGGCTTGAAACATTGCCTTGTGATCATTGATCACTTGAATGGGACCTTCGAATTTGATGAGGGGAAGTTGTGCGATTTTCTCCTTAGTTATCGATAGTGGAAAGGTCATAGTGGACGATCTGGTGAAGTTAATTTTCTAAGTTTAATATTTGCGTAGGCAAAAAGGATACTCATGAAGGGACTGATGATGTTGAAAAAACAAAAGGGGAGATACGTCAATGTGGCTACACCCAAGACATTGGCATGGTAAGCACCACAGGTATTCCAAGGAACCAATACACTGGTAACCGTTCCTGAATCTTCCAAGGTACGACTTAAATTTTCTGGGGCCAATCCCTTTTTTTTGTAGGTATCCGCATACATTCGTCCAGGGATTACGATAGCCAAATATTGATCTGATGCCGTGATATTGAAAAACACACAAGTTCCGACGGTGGAGGCTACTAAAGATCCAACGGAACTGACTAAGGTTAACACCGTTTCTGCAATTTTTTTGAGGAAGCCGGCCTTTTCCATCACGCCACCAAAAACCATTGCAGAAATAATGAGCCAAATGGTTCCAAGCATACCAGACATACCTTTTGAATGTAAAAGTTCGGTGACTATGTCGTTACTGGTTACAATAGACATACTTCCATAAAGCGCTTTCATAATGCCTATATACATGGCACGAACATCGGTACCACCCCCAATTTCTGCTACCATGTTGGGTTGAAAAATTAAGGCAAAGACCCCCCCCATTAATGCACCGGCAAGTAAGGCGGGGAGGGCATTTACTTTTTTAACAATTAAAAAAATAACCGTTATTGGAACTAAAAAGAGCCATCCGTTGATTACGAATTTTTCAGTAATGGCATTAAGGATTAAGTCGGTTTGCACAGTTTCAAGTTGACCATCAAATCTCAATCCAATGGTCAGGAAAATAATAAGGGTAATGGTGATCGAAGGAACAGTGGTGTAAACCATATACTTGATGTGGGTGAAAAGATCTGTTCCGGCCATGGCAGGTGCTAAGTTGGTCGTGTCTGATAATGGGGACATCTTGTCACCAAAATAAGCGCCTGATAAAACGGCTCCAGCGATCATTCCTTCTTGAATGCCCATCGCTTTACCGATACCAATCAAAGCAATACCGACCGTGGCCGCAGTGGTCCAACTACTTCCTGTTGCCATAGAAACGATGATGCATACGATACACGCCGCAAAAAGGAAAATATTTGGGTTCAATATTTGAAGGCCATAATAGATCATCGCCGGCACGACACCACTCAGTAACCACGTTCCTGTGAGTGCACCGATCATCAGCAATATGAGCATTGAACTCATGGCTGAGCTGATACTTTTAACAATTCCAGCACGTAAATCAAGCCATTTATAACCATTCTGGCCAGCTACGATGGCGGCAACCGCTGCAGAGAGTATCAATATAATCTGGTTAGATCCGTCTAAAGCGCTGTCACCAAATATGAAGACATTTATAGAGATAAAAATGACTAAAAACACTACGGGGATAAAAGCTTGGACGATGGTCGGATCTTTAGATTGAGGCATAGATTAAATTTGATCAGCACACAAATTAACATAAATCTTTAGAAGAATTGCCTAAATGGGTCAATACCCGTATTTTTAAGGGCTGATTGAGTCTATTTGTTGCTCTAAGATCATATTTTGCTGGTTGGATATATTTTTGATGGCGCCAAATAACGGTCATCAATTGCAGGGCTCAATTGCTATGGGCTCTTTTTCCTAGGAGTTTCAGTCCTATAATTGACTCTAATGATCTCGGCATGGATGTCGTTTGATTGCATAAAATTTAACCAAAACAATTGCTGAGAAGATAGGTGATCATTGGGAGATTTAATTTCATACAAATGATATTCGTCTTTTTTCCAGATAAATAAATCTGGAAACCCGGTAGCATGATCTTTTAAGTTTTTAGACATTTCGATTAGGATATTTTTAAGTGCCAGGAAGGGGAGTTGTGAAACCAATTGAATCAAATGAGGTTTGATCTTTGGGTTCCAATAGACCATGGGATTGGCAATACCATATTTTTCTTCAAACCTTTCTTCGAGGGAAGTGATCATTAATTTTTTACTACGAAAGGACTTTAAAATTTTCAGAATCTCATCCTTTCTTTTTTCATAAAAAGATTTGGTATAAAGATCTGATGCACTCCTTTGAATGGGGTTGTGATAATCTCCGTGGGTTTGATCAAAAAGCTGATCCCATAAAAGTAGGCCGAACAGACTTTTCCACAAGTAATTTTCACCATGAATACCTTGAAAGCCTAATTTTTTGTAATACTGCAGTGCTGAATGTTCTACGCTCTGATCGGTGTTTAACGAAACTTCAATGGAGGGTGCTTCACTTAATTTTTTTGAAGTACTTCGCGTGATACGGATATTTTTTTTGTCAAGGAAATCCTTGGCAAAAAGGTATTCGCTGGGATTCCAATGCTGTTCTATGACATCGAGCGCTAGGCTTTTAGCCTTTTCAACTTCACCTAGTCGATGGAAAATTCTTATTTGACGTTCCCTTGCAGGATGTTTAGTGGCTAACTGATAATAGCTTAAGGCCAATTCATAGGCTGTCTCACGCTCCAATTGTTTACCCATCAAGAGGAACAATCGATCACCAATGTGGTGCGTTTTTGGACTCAGTAAATATTTTTCCCAAGGGATGATCGCCAGGGCATCATGTATGACTAGTGCCTTAATTTTTGAAAGAGCGCCTCTTACTAAACTACTTAATTTATACAATTCGAAAGCGGCTAGGGCTTCTTGACGGCTTTCAAACCAAGGGGTAAATTGGGTATCATCCAATGCTTCGAGCTTAATATGACCGATATCCCTGATGACAAATTCAGTCATTGGTTTTTTGTATCGGCCAAAATAGAGCATTTTTAAAAATTCCAGTACTTCTTGGCGCACCACTTCTATCAATGGGAATTGAGTTAAAATAGGTGCATAATCATGGGCTTCATTTAATTGAAGAATGGCTTCGTCTTTGGTTTGTTTGCTCCAATCAAGTTGTGTATAGCTAGTTTTCAATTCGGCTTTGGTAAAGACCTTAAAAATCCTTTCATCAGGATCTAATTCTCTAGATATGAATCCCGATACTTCCAATTCCTTAGCCGCTGATTCAAGGGATGATATTTCATCATACTTCAGTTTATCTAGTCTGAAATAAGGCCCTCTGCGATTGCTTAAACGGATGAAGAGGCATTGTGCATCTAGGCCAAGTTTGTGGAAATCATGGATGAATAATTCTTCACTAGTGCCCATCAAGTGCACTGAGTATTTTTGGACGAATAATAGGAGTTCTATGAAATATTGATGATAATATTTTTCAGGAAGAATAATCGGTGGTTTTTTTGATTTAGACATAGATGTCCGCCTTTCTTTAGCTTCAATAAGTCGAATTTTTTCAAATTGGGTATATTCGGTAAGTTCGATACCGACACACAATTTTAAAGATTTATGTCACTTATTTCTATCTTATTATTGCACTAATATTTAGATAATACGGAGTTTAGCGAAGGACAGCAATAATGTTTTTTGACCGTGCACATCAAAATCAATATTGGCCTTTTTACTGGTCCCGTTGATCTCAACATCGATGACTTTTCCGAACCCAAACTTGGGGTGTTCGACTTTCATACCACTGGCAAGATCAGACACATCACTGGGTTTAAAATCAGCAGAGGGTTTGTGATCGGGTACTTTCTTTGCTTTTCCAGGGGCTGTATTTGAATTTTGCTTGATAAAGTTACGCGCATATTGTGGATTGGAACTGGGAACAGCGGTCTCACTTACAAATTTCCTATTGACATGAATGAGATTGGGATCAATTTCTTGGAGAAAACGACTGGGTTCACAATTTTTTAACCTTCCATATCGGTACCGGTTCAACGCATAGCTCAGGTGGAGTTTTTTTTCTGCTCGGGTGATGGCGACATAAAAAAGACGGCGCTCTTCCTCAAGATCAGCCCGGCTGCTTAACATCATTTGAGAGGGAAATAGTTCTTCTTCTATCCCCACGATATAGACATAAGGAAATTCTAAGCCTTTTGCCATATGTATGGTCATCAAGGTTACCGTATCCTCATTATTCTTGTTTCGATCTTCGTCCGTCAAGAGGGCGACATCTTGTAAAAATGAAGCGAGAGATTTATCCTCACGGTCTTGGTCATCTACAAATTCTTTGATGGCATTGAGTAATTCCTGAACATTTTCAAATCGACTCAGTCCTTCTACGGTTTTATCATCGTAGAGTTCTTTGAGTAAACCTGAATTTTTAGCAATAATGGAGGCCGCCTCATATCCATCTTTATTTTTTATGGCTATTTTGAAGTTCTTAATTAAATCCACAAATTCTTCAATTTGGTTTGCCGCTCGGCCCCCTAGAAGTTCCTGAGCATGGCAGAGTATATCCCAAATATCAGCGCCTTGCTCTTCAGCCGCTACAAATAATTTCTCTACTGTTCCGGGCCCTATGCCACGTTTGGGTAGGTTAATGATTCTCCTCAATGCAGTTTCGTCATTGGGATTGATGATGAAACGGATGTAAGCAATTAAATCTTTTATTTCCCTGCGTTGATAGAAGGAAACTCCTCCTATTACACGGTATTTAATGTTCATTCTTCTCAAAGCCTCTTCCATAGCTCTGGATTGGCTATTGGTTCGATACAAAATAGCAAAATCGGCATTTAATGCATGATTTTGCATCTTGGTCTCAAAGATGGAGGAAGCGACTAATTTACCTTCTTCATTGTCAGAGGCCGATTTAATGAGCTCAATCAGTTCACCTGATTCGTTTTTGGTCCAGACATCCTTTTTAAGTTGTGCTGTATTTTTGTCAATTAATGAGTTGGCGGCTTGGACAATATTTTTTGTAGAACGGTAATTTTGCTCAAGCTTAATGAGTTGGAGGTCTGGGTAGTCCCTTTCAAAGTTTAAAATGTTTTGAATATCAGCCCCACGAAAGGCATAGATACTTTGTGCATCGTCACCGACTACACATATATTTTGTCTTACAGCGCCCAACTTTTTAGCGATCATGTATTGTGAAATATTAGTATCTTGAAACTCATCAATCATCACATAATGAAAGCGCTGCTGGTATTTATTGAGTACGGCGAGATGTTCCTGAAATAACACATTGGTGTTGAACAATAAATCGTCAAAATCCATGGCATCGGCCTTGAAACATCGTTGGGAATAAATGCGATAAATGCGCCCCATTTCAGGCCGACCATTGATCTCATCGTCATCTTTATATATGGGATTTTCATTATACTCTTTCCAACTAACTAACCTATTTTTAGCGCCAGAAATTCTATTATAAACGACATTGGCTTTGTATAACTTATCATCAAGATTAAGACTTTTGACAATGGCTTTGATCAGTGATTTAGAATCTTCTGTATCGTAGATGGTGAAATTGGTTGTATAGCCTATATGTGTAGCTTCCGTACGTAATATGCGGGCAAAAACAGCATGAAAGGTCCCCATCCAGATATTTCGAGCCTCTGGACCGATCAGCTTTTCAATACGCTCTCGCATCTCTTTAGATGCTTTATTGGTAAAAGTTAGGGATAAAATATTGAAAGGATCGACATTGTGCTGATCCATTAAGTAGGCGATTCGGGTAGTAAGCACCCTTGTTTTGCCAGACCCAGCTCCGGCGATAATCATCGTGGGACCTTTCACATTGATTACTCCCTCATGTTGGGCAGGATTAAGGTCTTTTAAGTAGGAATATTCTCCAGTTGACATGGTGCAAAACTAAGCCATCGAATGTTTTCATCCTTATTGAATGAAATAAAAGATCACGCTTCAAACATTCAATAAGAAGAGATCGACTTCTGTATGATTCTGATCAAAATTTATCTAAAGGTTAATGGGGTAGTTTAGATAATTTACTCAATGAAATGAATAAATTTGCGACATGGATGAGCCAGAGATTTATTTTCATGTAGGCCTAGGGAAAGTTGCTTCAACTTATTTACAAAATAAGGTGTTCAATAATCTTGAGGGAATTCATTATATCCCAAAAAATAAGTATCGAAGCAGTATAGATATCATTAAAAAAAAAGGGCCAAAAAAGTATTTGGTGTCCTGTGAGATGGACAGACAGTTTGATGATGAAGTCGCTCGCTTTACATCACATTTTTCTAACGTCAAAATAATTATTTTGTTTCGAGATCATGGAGGCTGGATTGCTTCCCAATATCGTAGATATGTCAAGAATGGTTGGCACCACGATTTTGAAGAATTCGTTACGCTAGATCCTCATCAACAAGGGATGTGGGATAAAAAGCATTTGAATTTTTATTCAAAACTTGAAATCATTGAAAAACACACCCAACAAAAACCCTTAGTTTTATTTCATAATGAGCTTAAAAAAGATCCTTGGGCATTTTTTGATAAAATATCGCAATTTTCGGGTACAGGTTATACCAAAGAAAATATTTCCTTGAGCAAGGTTCATACTTCTTATACGGAAAAGCAATTATTAGTGCTCAGATCTTTTTGTCGTAAGTACGTTGGATACATTCCTAGAGGTAGGAGAAATAGAATATTGAATTGGTTAATGTTCCGCCCTTGGTGGGCCTTTTTTCATTTGGTCATGTATGTGGCCATAATTTTCCCTAAGTCTTGGGTACCTAAAGGACCCCTCATAGCACCTGATTACCTCAAAAAAGTCAATGATTTGTTTCTCGATGATTGGAATAAAATCAATCAATACGCGCAGAATAATAATCCTTAATTATCGGCGAGTACGGTTCTGTTTTTTATAGCCCATATAGCTTCAATATCAGTAATCAATTGTTTCAAAACTGCCGGCTTGATCGACTGCTTTGGATCATCTCCAATACCTCTTTGCGGGTCTAAATGACTCTCAATGATCACACCATCAGCTCCATATGCGATCGCCGCCAACGCCGCCGAAGGCACATATTTAGCTCTACCGACGGAGTGACAAGGATCTACGATGACAGGTGCCCAAGTCTTTTCTTTAAGCAGCGGTGTGATTGACTCATCTGGGTAATTACGGTAGCCATCCATGGTTGGATTGGTTCCTCTCGGACACAGCATGATATCTGGATTTCCAGCTGCTGCGATGTATTCTGCTGCGGCAATGAACTCATTGACAGGGCCCATGCCCATCGATCTTTTGAGTAATACAGCAATTTTCTTATTTTGAGTCATCTGTCCTATGCTTTTTAGTAAGGAGTAATTCAAAGCATTTCTCGCACCGACTTGCAAAATATCAACTCCGGCTTCCACGGCGATTCTTAATTGATGTTCATTCATCACTTCAGTATCTACAGGCAGACCTGTTTGCGATCGAGCTTCCATAAGTATTTTCACTGACGCATCATCTCCTTGGAAGGAGTAGGGCATGGTTCGAGGCTTCCAAACACCACCTCGTATGGCCTTTGCACCTGCTTCCTTTACCGCATGAGCAGATTCAATAAATAAATTTGGATTTTTAGGATCGATAGTACAATGTCCTGCAATGACAAAAGGTCCTTCTCCCACAATGTGATTTCCCAGAACTATTTTGTGTTGTGCCAATTCAGAACTGCTGTCCATTAATTTAAAGGGAGAATCTACAGCATCAAAACGATCTATAAAATCAAGTCCTAATATTCTATTTACCATTACTGTTTTCCTTTCTTCACCTAAGACGGCGTAAACGCTTCTATGGTGACCTACAATTACTTGTAGTTTACAATCATACTCTTCTACAATTGCAGTGACGGCTGAAAGTTGTTCAACGGTTAATTTGGGTTCTTTTGGAATGATCATGTTCAATGCTATAAAAAAATGCAAACCTACGATGATCTATTGATTTAGATTCTTTTTTTTCTTTTTTTTATTTTTTTTTGAAGGTAATTTTTTTGGATGAAACGAAAAATTTGCATTTAATCTTATATGTTTCTAGTTAAAAATTGATTTCAAACCATGCTAAATGACTATTATGAGGGTAAATTTGAAGAATGGAAATGGAAGTAGTCTTAGGATTTAAATCCGATGAAGAGTTTTATACAATAAATAGCACGCAAAATCGTGTAGAGATTGATATGTACGGGCCAGAAAAAAAACAAGCCCAATCCCCCATGGAATTATTATTGTCGGGCATCATTGCATGTGCTGCGGTTGATATTGTTTCAATGATTAAAAAGAGGCGCAAGATACTTAATGATTTATCGGGAAAAGCGAGTGGTCAGCGTAGAGCGCAGGCTCCAAGATCCTTCACTGACGTGCACATTCATTATGAAATTAACTCACCTGACCTTACGGATCAAGAGGCTGAAAAAATAATATCTTTGGCGGTAGATAAATATTGTTCCGTAGCTTCATCTATAAGCAGCGATATCCATTTATCACATGGATTTAAAATCAAACGCTAGACCTTTTTTTAGGCTTCGATAGCTTGGGCTAAATCAGCAGTTAAATCACCTATGTCTTCAATGCCCACACTCAACCGGATGAGTGAGTCGGTCAGTCCAGATTTCAGCCTTTCTTCTTTTGGAATAGAGGCATGGGTCATACTGGCAGGATGTCCAATCAAAGACTCTACGCCACCTAAGGACTCCGCAAGGCTGAATAATTTGAGCTTTTCCATCAACTTGAAAGCAACATCAATGTGGTCCTCTTTGAGGGTAAATGAGATCATTCCTCCAAATTGACGCATTTGTTTCTTGGCAACTTGATGATTGGGATGTTCTTCGAATCCAGGCCAAAAGACTTCGTCGACCGAAGGATGATCTTTAAGAAAATGGGCTATTTTGCGTCCATTTTCACAATGTCTATCCATTCTTATGTGTAAAGTTTTGATTCCTCTCAGGACCAAGAAGCAATCATTTGGGCCCGGGATGGCACCGGCGGAATTTTGAATATATCCAATTTTATCATCTAAGGCTTTATCATCGGTGATGACCGCACCCATGACCACATCGGAATGGCCAGAGATATACTTAGTTACAGAGTGAACAACAATATCGGCACCTAAGTCAATCGGATTTTGTAAATAAGGTGTGGCAAAAGTATTGTCTACACAGACCCAACTATTATAGGTTTTGGCGATGTTTACCATGGCGCTGATGTCTACAATGCGCATCATGGGATTTGTTGGAGACTCAATCCAAATCATTTTGGTCTTTGGATTAAAGGCTTTCTTTACTGCTTCGACGTCTTGAAGGTCAACGAATTTAAAAACGATACCATAGCTTTGGTAGATGGTAGTGAAAAGTCGATAGGTCCCCCCATAAAGGTCATGCGTACAGATGACTTCATCTCCAGGAGCTAATAATTTAATGACGGCATCTGTGGCACCCATACCTGATGAAAAACAGCGCCCATATTTTGCGTTTTCCAAGGCCGCTAGATTTTCTTCTAATACCGTTCTTGTGGGATTTTGTGTGCGTGCATATTCGAATCCTTTGTGTTTTCCAGGAGCCTCTTGTACGTAGGTAGAGGTTTGGAAAATGGGTGTCATGATGGCACCTGTCGAAGGATCGGGGGCAATACCTGCATGCAAGACTTTAGTTCCGAATTTCATTTTTTTTGTTTTTCTTTAATATCATTTGCAATGATAATACAATGGTTAATAAATCAGTTATTTAATGACATTTTAGCCAATAAATCATCGATATTTGATTCAATAATAATCAAATTTCGACTTTTGGCATCTAAAAATCCCTGGGTAACCATTTGGTCTAACAAGGCGATGAATGCATCATAATAACCGGCTACATTCAAAAAACTACAAGGTTTGTGATGATAGCCTAATTGTAGCCAAGTATATACTTCTGTTATTTCTTCTAGCGTTCCGATACCTCCGGGCAAGGCGATGAAACCATCTGATAATTGAGCCATCAAGGCTTTTCTTTCATGCATGGTATTTACTATATGTAGTTGAGTTAAGCCAGCGTGCCCAACTTCCCATGCGTGTAGTTTTTCTGTTATGACGCCTGTCACTTGACCTTTCAATGAAAGTACTTCATCCGCAACGACGCCCATCAGGCCTACGGATCCACCTCCATACACGAGGTCATATTTATGGGCGACCAGTTTACGTCCTACTTCTTGTGCACACGCTTTGTAAATAGGATCAACACCCATGGATGAACCACAAAATATGGCGATGCGCTTATTCATTGATGAGTCGGTATATCAGCACAGCTGCGCGCTGGGTAAGCACCTCAAAGGTTGCTAAGTCAATGGTTTCATTAGGTGTGTGCCCCCCAGCTCCCATAGCACCCAATCCATCGATACAAGCTACATATTGTGCAACAAAAGAGACGTCTGCTGCGCCACGCTTTGAAGGATCCCATGCTTCTACTGGCCCATGTCCCATATCTGTACTGACTTGACTGAATGTTTTTAAGAGATCTTCATTTTCTTGAGTAGGGGGCATGGCAGGATAACTATCGAAGAACGTTATTCTAGCCGAGGTTTCAGGTAGATTATTTGCGACAATTGCTCGCATTTTTGCCCGTGTTATTTCTTTTTGTTCTTCTGAAATGAATCTAAGATCGCCGTCAATGATCACAGATTGTGCGACTACATTGGTCTTACCAAAGGCATTCCCCGTATTACTAGGTTCATCATAACTCATTTCAGTCCCTCCAATAATGATTCCAGGGTTAAAAGTTAGATAAGCCTCACCTTTTAAGGTTTCATAGAAATCATTTAATATTCTACCGGCCTCAAAAACAGCCCCTGCCCCGACACCCGGCATGAATATTCCGCTAGAATGTGCTCTTTTCCCTTCAATTTCAACCTTCCAACCCGAGGAGCCTCTACGCGCTAAGGTGACATTATTAAATCCCGTTGAATTTTCAAATCCTAGGGCAATGTCACTGCGCTTGCCTGCATCGATAAGGTCTTTACGACTCAAAGAAATGGGCTTTCCTGTCAGTTCCTCATCCCCGGTGAGGGCCACAATAATTTGAGCATCTGCCAAGTGCCCCGCTTCATGGAGGGCCCTCAAGGCAAAAAGCAGAATGACATCGCCCCCTTTCATGTCGTTAGTTCCAGGACCTTTTACGGTACCATCCGGGAGTCGTTCCATTTTTTGAAAAGGGCTATTTTCAGGAAATACGGTATCCAAATGACCGATCAACAAAACTCTTTTCCCTTTATTTCCTTTGGTTTCAGCAAATAAATGGCCTGCTCTATTCAGGTTGGACAAATCAATCCACTTGGTATCCATTCCTATTTGATCAAATTGACCCTTAAAAAGCATGCCAACTTCTTTGACGCCCTCAAGATTCATGGTGCCGCTGTTAAGGTTCACGGCTTGCTCTAGCAACTGGATGGCTGCGTCATTATTTTTTTGAACAATTGAAATTATTTTTTTTTCTTTTCTTGACAGCTTTTGTGCTGGGTTTTCTAAAAACTGGACCAGTAGAAAGCAAATAATGATTATTCTAAGCATGAGTATTTAAATTTAAATGAGTGATCAGTGGTTGGGGTCGAGTGTTCTAGGGATGGTCATTAGTTCTGTTTGTCTGCCGTCAATATAACGTACAACATCACCATCAAAATAGGCATCTTCCTCCAACATAATTCTGATCTCTTTATTCCATTCTTTAATGAAAGTTGCATTGTTAAGTTCTATGGAGTAAGCTGTGTTTGGGTATAGTGGATAATCACCTGCAATAGGCACCCCCTCTTGTTGATCCCACATACCTATTGTCGGTCCGGCGGCATGACCGTGGTAGCCAATGGGATGGGTGTAGATGGTAGGTTTTAATCCCATATCTCGAGCTTCAGTGAGAGATTGTTGTAAAATCTCATTTCCAGTTTTTCCAGTTTTAAAGTTATTTAAAAAAATATCTTGGACTTGATTCCCTTGTGCAAATGCTTTCACCAAAAAATCAGGAGGGTTTGTTTCTCCTGATTTAAGAACGTATGCATGTTGCTGGGTATCTGTATTAAGTCTCAAATAAGTGATTCCAAAATCAACATGAAGCAGATCACCTGGCAAAATAATTTCATCTTCAGGTCGATCAGAAAAAGATCTCAGGTGCTCAAAAGAGGCCTCATCTTTTCTTTGAATAGAGACCGAGGGATGAAACCAAGTGGTATAACCCGCAGATCTTATTTTGTCTCGGTACCACCAGACTACATCATCCGTGGTGGTGACGCCTGGTTGTATCACTTTTTCTGAAAAACCTTCCGCAATGATTTGATGAGCCATCCTTATGATATTGGGATATACGATCATTTCGCTTTCCGTTCTTGTTTCAAGCCATCCAATGCCTAACGACTCAGCACTGGTCAATCTTTTTACGTACTTATCTTCTAAGTTAGAGGTCAGCATATCATAGTGGGTCGCACTTAAGCCATCTGCATGACCAAAAGTGACCGATTTATTGATCCCGATTTTTTTGGGATCTTTTTCTTTGATCAAAGCAGCCAATGCTTTCCACTGGTCAGGCTGAGTTTCCTTATCCCAGACTTTGCGAAAGAGGTCTCCAACAGCATACCTTGCCATAGCCATGGTTTCCAAAGGTTTTTGATCGCCGGGATCATAAATGACTAAAATCGTTGTACGTCTGGCCGATTGCCATGTGGAGGGGAGCATGGTTCTTAAAATGGGGTCTTCATTGTATTCACGTGCGATGATTAACCACATATCGATGCCCGTTCTTTTCATCAAATCTGGGAGTACTGTGGCCATGCGGTCTTGAAGCCAACGATCGACAATCACTGCCCGCTCTTTCATATCCAATGTTTTGGGCATATAACTGTTTTGGGCGTATGATGTAAAAAAAAGGGTTAGAATCAGGCTAAAAATTAATACTCTCATATCTGTAGACAAGTTTAAGATGTGGTTAAAATTGCATTATTAATTTCAATTGAAAAAATAAATAACATCAAAATGAAATTTAAGGTAAGATAAGTTAGGAAAATGATTTTCTTGATTTTTGAGAGATCCATTCATAGACCTAAGAACTTAACCGCTGAGCGTGAAATAGCCTTTATTTTTTTTGGATTTAGTTTTAGAGATGAAGATAGTGCAGCCCTCTTCAAAAAAAGCGGACTAAATTCATCACTATTCTTCGGCATGATCCATTTCATGAACACCAGAAATTTTGTCTAAGTAGGATTCTCGAAGATTTTCCCAAACCCCAAAAAGAAGTATAATTTTTTTATTTAAAGAAGGAGATTCAAGGATTCTTTTTAGATAGATTTTTTGGCTATTTTTGTAATTTCTTGATTGTATAAATATGAAATATTATAACAGTATTGTGGACACTATTGGCAACACGCCACTGGTAAAGTTGAATCACGTATCCAAGGGTGTCCAAGGTACGATCCTTGTGAAAGTTGAATATTTTAATCCGGGCAATTCAATAAAGGATCGGATTGCTGTTAAAATGATTGATAATGCTGAACAAGAGGGGTTATTAAAACCTGGAGGCACCATTATTGAAGGAACTTCGGGCAATACAGGTATGGGCTTGGCACTTGTGGCACAATCAAAAGGGTATAAGTGTATTTTTACTTTAGCGGATAAGCAATCACAAGAAAAAATTGATATTTTGAGAGCCGTGGGTGCAGAGGTGATTGTTTGCCCCACCAATGTTGAGCCTTCAGATCCCCGCTCTTACTATTCGGTTGCTAAAAAGTTAAATGAAGAAATTCCCAATTCTTTCTATCCCAATCAATATGATAACCCTGGGAACTGGACGGCCCATTACGAAACGACGGGTCCAGAAATATGGTTGGATACCGAGGGTAAGGTTACCGTCTATGCTGCGGGTATGGGTACTGGAGGAACCATCAGTGGGACCTCAAAATATTTGAAAGAACAAAACCCATCCATAACTACCTTAGGTATCGATTCATATGGATCTGTATTCAAAAAATTTAAGGAAACAGGCACCTTTGACGAAAGTGAGATTTATCCCTATTTAACTGAAGGTATTGGGGAAGACATCTTACCCGAGAATGTTGATTTTAGTATGGTGGATCAAATCGTTAAAGTGACTGATAAAGATGCAGCGATCATGACCAGGAGATTGGCTAGAGAAGAAGGATTGTTTGTAGGATGGTCGTGTGGTTCTGCTGCTTTTGGAGCCATAGAATGGGCAAAAAGTAATCTTAAAGAAAATGATGTTATGGTGATTATTTTACCTGATCACGGTACCCGGTATTTAGGTAAAATATACAATGACAATTGGATGAAAGATCATGGATTTATTGAGTCGAGAAAATTTGCCTCTGCCAAGGATATTATTAGGAATAGGGAATATCCAGTGGAGCTCTCGACGATTGATAAAAACATCACCGTGGGGGAGGCCATTGTACTGATGAATGAGAAAGGAATAGATCAAATACCGGTGACTGAAAATGGCACCTTTGTAGGTAGCCTGATTGACTCAAAAGTCCTGAAACAATTAATTGAAAATCCAGAGATAAAGAGCCAACCAGTAGCGGAGGTGATGGACGCCTCTTTTCAGTTTGTATCAATGAATAATACCTTGGATGTTTTGTCATCGTTAATCTCAAAAGATAATAAAGCATTACTCATCAGAGATGAATTGCAAAAAGTTCATATCATTACACAAAGTGATTTATTAATGGCCATGAGCCATTAAGTTGATTGGAAGTGCTAAAAGGAACGATCATGTTCAGAAACTTTTTATTCATTTTCTTATTTGCATCTATACCTTTTTTGTCTGGTGCACAATTGAGAATAAATGAATTTATGGCCTCTAATCTGAGTGGCATTGAAGATCCTATGTTGGGTCAAACCAGTGATTGGATTGAGCTTTACAATACGGGAACAACCACTCTTGATTTATCTGGTTATTACCTCACAGATAATTTGAATAAACCGGATAAGTGGCCCATACCAGTAGGTACGGTGATTGAAGCAGGGAGCTATTTTTTGTTTTGGGCAGATGGAGAAGCCGTTGCTGATCATACCAATTTTAAACTTTCTGCCAGTGGAGAATCCATAGGAGTTTTCAACGCGGAATTTGATGTTGTTGATTCTGTTACTTACCCGGAGCAGCGATCAGACATTTCTTATGGCAGGAATGATGACGAGTGGGTGTTCTTTGAAACCCCAACCCCAGGCGCCCAAAATGAAGCGATCTTTTATTCGGATTATGTAATGAGCGTACCTTCTTTTTCAAAACCAGGAGGTCTCATGGTGGGTGCCCAATCGATCAAATTAGGCACAGATTTTGGAGGAGAGATTAGATATACCCTTGATGGATCATGGCCTAATGAGCGTTCATTTCTTTATGAAGCGCCGATCATTTTTGAAGGGAACACGATCATCAGAGCAGCCATTTTTAAGTCTAATCAGCTTCCTGGACCCGTGAAAACACATTCTTATTTTGTAGATCCAGAATTCTATGAAAATGAGTTACCTGTCATCTCAATAGCAGGAGATCCAGATGATTTTTGGGATGAATACAAGGGGATTTATGTACAAGATTTTAAGCCTGACTGGGAAATCCCCATCAATATTGAGTTCTTTGAGAATCTTGGAGAAGATCGGGCTTCTTTTAATGAATTGGCGGGGACTAAAATTAATGGGTTAAACTCATGGGAGTTGCCTCAAAAAATGCTGGGTATCTATTTTAGAAATAATTATGCTTCTAAAAGCTTAAATTATCAGCTTTTTGCAGATCGATCACGTAATGAGTTCGAAAATTTTGCTTTAAGAGCTGGGGGGAGTGACTGGGGTCATGCATTTATGCGGGATGCTTTAGCTATGGGTTTAACTCAGGGTAATATGAACTTATCTACTGTTGGTTATCGTCCTGCGATGGTCACCATCAATGGTGAATATGTGGGGATTCATAATATAAGATCTAAAGTCAATGGGGCTTACATATCAGAGAACTTTGATGTTCCCGAAGGTGCATTTGATATGATTGAGCATGGAGATCATGCCGAAGTGGGGGATTTAATCGCTTATAACCACTTATTAGAAGTTTTGAGTCAAGATCTTTCTGATGAATCCAATTTTGATCAAGTCAGAGAGCTTATAAATATTGAGAACTACACGGATTTTGTCATCATGCAGATTTTTTTGGTAAACGGGTCTATAAATCATAATACCATGGCTTGGAAGCCTAAGGAGAATGGTAAATGGGAGTGGATATTAGTTGACTTAGACAGAGGATTTTATAATGAAGGGTTTTATATTGAATGGTTTTATGAAAAAGAAAATTTATTATTAGACCGTATGGTTACTAATGAGGGTTTTAAAAATTACTTCATAAAAAGGTTTTCAGATCATTTATACACTACATTCAGTGTGAATAGGGTAAGTGAAATGATTGCTGATTATAAAGAGGTCATCGATAAAGAAATGCCTAGACATATTGCCAGATGGCAAGGAACCACTTCTAATTATGGTAATGCTTTACCCTCTTATCAACAGTGGCTCGATGAGCTCGATATTATCAATGAATTTGTGGTTAATAGGAGGACTGTTCTTTGGAATTTTTTCGAAAGATTTGGATTTAATGCTCGTATTGAATTAGGAATAGGCGTATATCCAGAGGACGCAGGTACGGTCACACTAAACGGTATGCCTGTAGAAACTAACGAAGCTCTTTCTAAATATCTCGAAAATGTAGCTTTTAATTTAGAAGCCACTCCCCAATTGGGTTTTGAATTTGTGGGATGGTCGCATACTCCGGGGGGAGCCATTATCGATGCTAAAACTAATATTGAGGCGATTGCTACCGAAAACGTCAATTATTATGCCGTATTTGAGGCTAATGAAGTTTGCTTGATACCTTCATTAATAGACGGCACCACAGTGCTCAATAAAGAATGTAGTCCATACTACATGAATACGGACGTATGGATAAAAGAAGCGGCTGTTTTGATGATTGAGCCGGGCGTGGAGATACGCATTGCAGAGGGTACTAATTTCATCGTTAATGGAGCCATCATTGCCGAGGGAAATTTGGAGGATGGGATTGTCTTTAAGGGCTTGGCAGATCAAGAGGCCTGGGGGGCTATTACTTTACTTAATACTACGGATACTTCTATTTTTAATTTCGTGACGATTAAAGATGCTTCTGTAGGATCGATTCCTACCCGAGACAAGGGAGCCTTGTCTTTATTTAAAGCCAATGTTAAGCTGAATCACTTGAACATTACCGAGGTTCATAACAATCCTATTTTTGCGCAATATTCATGGGTCTCAATGGACAATAGTATTTTACAATCCAAAATCACAGGTGATTTAATTAATGTTAAGTACGGTAATGCTTTTATTCAAAACACGACCTTTGTAGGTAATCTACAACCTGATACGGATGGTATTGACTACGATGAAATTTATGATGGAGAGATTAAGAATTGTGAGTTTTATGATTTTATGGGATTCAATAGTGACGGTATTGATATTGGAGAAGGCTGTAAAAACATTAAAATTGACAGCGTGATCATTTATAATATTACTGATAAAGGTATTTCGGTAGGTCAAAAGTCTAGCGTTTCCATAAATCATGCTTTAATCTTTAATACAGGAATAGGAGTCGCGGTTAAGGATTCGAGCTGGGCCAGGATTAAAAATAGCACTTTTTACAATAATCGTCAGGGTGTGGCGAGTTATGAGAAAAACCCAGGTATGGGCGGGGGAAATATGGTAGTCAATCAGAGCATTATTTCTAATGCGGCAAATACGCCTTTTTTGGTAGATGTATTTTCTACTTTAGGCATTAATAATAGTATTTCAGATACCGATGTAATGCCGGGCACTGATAACAGCCTAACCAATCCCCAATTTAAAGCTCCTGGAGATCATGATTTTAGTTTGATGCCGAGCTCTCCTGCGCTACTATATAACCCAACAAATGATCGAATTGGGGCACCGGATTATGTGGTTGATGCGCTGAAGAATATTCTAATGGTACAAATCTATAACGATACTACAGGAATAGGTATACCAGAATTTATTGCTTTGTTTAATCCAAACTTGGAGCCGGTTGACTTGAATGGCTATCAATTTACAGATGGTATAACACATATTATCGAGGGAGCTCCCTTGCTTGAACCTCAGGATACTATGTGGATTTCCGCACTTGAATCAGGGTTATACTGGCCGAGTACAACCAATGTCCAAGCTTGGTCGTCAGGTAAGCTGGCAGATGATGGGGAAAAAATTACTTTAGAAAATAGCTATGGTATCGTGATAGACCATGTAGATTTAAGGTCTAATAATGGATGGCCTGTCTATGAAAATGAAGGAATACTATCTCTCAAAGAGGTATCAATGGACAATCATATTGGGTCGCATTGGTACTATATAGAAAATAAAGCGGAGGTCATAGCTGGAGTTTCTACAATCGGTGTTTCTAATATCTATCCAAACCCTGCCAGAGATTGGGTCGACATCCTTTTGACATCATCTGAACCCGTTGAAATCGTCATTTATTCATTAGATGGTGCCATAGTAGATATCAAATTCACTCAGAAAGCTGATAAGGGTGAGGTACGCATTCCGTTAACCGGATATCCAAAAGGACTCTTAATATTTCAAATAGGTAATGAATACCGCCGGATCATTCATCGTTAATCCATAGTTTTTTTACCTTCTCATTTATCAATTAAACTTGTATCTAATGGGAATCATGTTTACATTTGATACAAATAAATTTCTAACTCTTTGCTTGCAGAAGAGGCCATTTTATAAGTGGCCTCTTTCTTTTTAAAATGAATGAAGCAGGACCTATTGGTGTTTTTGACTCGGGATATGGTGGTTTGACCGTCCTCAAAGGACTTGTCAAAAACCTTCCCAAACACGATTTTCTGTATCTTGGAGATAATGCGCGTGCCCCCTATGGACCGCGGTCTTTTGAGCGTATTTATGAATTCACCCTCGAAGGGGTAAAACATCTGTTTGATCAAGGTTGTTCTCTTGTTGTTTTAGCCTGTAATACAGCCTCTGCAGAGGCCTTAAGAACCATTCAGCAGAAAGACCTTCCCTATTTGGGAGCCCATAAAAGAGTATTGGGCGTTCTGCGGCCAACTACAGAAAGTGTTTTAGATTATACCCAAACTAAAGAGATTGGTATTTTAGGGACCCATGGAACGATTCGATCCAAGTCTTACCTAATCGAAATTAAAAAATTCTTTCCGCAAATTCAAGTACATCAACAGGCCTGTCCCATGTGGGTACCCTTAGTTGAAAATGGAGAGTTATTGGGTACAGGAGCAGCCTATTTTGTGGAAAAAGAAATTCAATCTTTATTACAAAAGGGGCCAAGTATAGATGCTATTTTTCTTGCGTGCACCCACTATCCGTTGCTGTATGATTTGATTCGTAGTAAAGTACCAGAACATATAAACATCTATGGTCAAGCTGAGATGGTGGGTCCAAAATTGGCAACTTATTTATCGAGGCATCCTGAAATGGACATAAAATGTCTCAAAAACAGCAAAGTGAGTTTTAGAACAACGGATGAACCTGAAAATTTTGAAAGTCATGCGCAATTATTTTATGGTCAAACCCTTCATGCACAACGAGTAATTTTAGACGTTAAACAAAGCTAAATGATCCAAAGTAACCATTTTAATTGAAAATTATGCGCGCCGAACTACTCCTTAATAATAGCCTGAATTTAATCAAATTTGACCGTCATAATGCTATCTTTGTAGTGAATTAAAAGGTTTCTCACGTGCATACTTTTTTATTTTATTTACCTTTTTTGCTTTTTTTTGTTTTGGTAGCAGTATACGGTGAAAGAAAGATTGCAGCCTTTATTCAAAGTCGATTCGGTCCCATGGATGTGGGTCCGAAAGGAATATTTCAAACTTTGGCAGACCTTCTTAAAATGATTCAGAAGGAAGATATTGTCCCAAATGCAGCTGATAAACCTATCTTTTTATTAGGACCTATCCTTTTTTTTACTGCTATTTTTGCTGGTTTTTCGATGTTGCCGTTAAATGCCAACGTTGCTGGAGCTGCCGTAGAATCAGGGGTTTTGCTACTCATGGCCGTGGTCTCATTGGATGTCTTGGGTATTTTAATGGCAGGTTGGGGTTCTAATAATAAATTTTCTTTGTTCGGGGCGGTTCGTGCCATCGCTCAGATCGTTTCATTTGAGATTCCTTTGGGATTAAGTGTACTCTGCGTTGTCATGATTTGCCAGTCGATGGACCTGCAAGAGATCACTCGACAGCAGGGTCTTTATACGACGGATCCCATATTTCTTTTTGGGTTGAAGGGTATGGATATTGAAGTGACCCAAATGGGAGGGCTACTATCTTGGAACGTAGTGAAGAGTCCCCTTTTGTTGTTTAGCTTTTTAATATTTTTTATCGCTGGGTTGGCCAAGGCCAACCGGGCTCCCTTTGATTTGCCTGAGTCTGAATCAGAATTGGTAGGCGGATATCATACCGAATATAGTGGATTCCGATGGGGTATATTTATGCTGGCAGAATATGGAATCATGCTTTTGATTTCTTTTTTAGCGGTAATTTTATTTTTTGGTGGCTGGAATACACCTTTTATTAATATGGGATCGTTTCAATGGGCGCATTGGACGATGGGAAGCTATTGGGAAGTCTTCTGGTTACTCTTTAAAACTTTGATATTGGTATTCGTGCAAATGTGGATTCGTTGGACCTATCCTAGGTTGAGGGTTGACCAATTGATGACACTTTCGTGGAAATATTTGACCCCTTTTGGTTTACTATTGGTATTTTTATGTGGAATTTGGAAACTCATGATGCTTTGATAAAATATTTCTCAAATATTACCCATTCTGTACAAACGCTGAGTAATGGTCTTAAGCTTACCTTAAAACATTTATGGGAAGCAAGAACAGAAAGAGATCCCATGGGTATTGCAGATGAAGATTATTTCTTAAAGAATAAAGGCATTGCTACTTTACAATATCCAAAAGAATCACTACCAGTCCCTGATCATGGGCGCTATAAACTACACAATGAGATAGATGATTGTATTGTATGCGATTTATGTGTCAAAGTATGTCCCGTCAATTGCATTGAAATTGAGCCCATTAGGGCGACAGATATCATAGGAAAAACTTCAGATGGAACTAATAAAAGGATCCATGCGGCTAAATTTAATATTGACATGTCTAAGTGTTGTTTTTGTGGATTATGTACAACCGTTTGCCCAACCGAATGCCTAACGATGACCAAGTCTTATGATTTTAGCACTTTTGATCGTGGAGATCATATATACGAATTTGCTGAAATGACACCCCTTCAGATATTGGAAGCCAAACAAGCATTTGAAGAAAAGCAAAAAACAATGCCCGCGCCTTCGGCACGAGTTATGAAATCGAGTAGAGATAAAGTCGTTTTTAAACCTAAAATGATAAAATCTAAATTACCTAAGAAAAAGGATGAATGAGGTTGGGATGTATTTCTTTGGATTGTTGATTTTCTTATCAGGTTTGACTTTGATTTTCACAGAAAATCTTATTTATGCCGCTTTTTTGCTGGCTTTGTGTTTGTTGAGTATCGCGGGTTTTTATGTCATTTATAACGCAAGTTTTCTGGCGGTTATTCAAATATTGATTTATGCCGGTGGTATTTTGATTTTAATCGCTTTTGGTATTATGCTGACCAATAGATCTCCTGATGGTAAAGTCATTGTAGGATATCACTTGCTTTTTTTTGGATCTCTGGTCACATTGGGTATGGCCCTGCTCATTTATGCATTAATGGGTAGTTCGACGATCGGACCCCAAGAGGTTCTTCAAACTACAGGTCAAGTAAAGGAGATTGGTCTACGCTTTTTGACCCAGTATATTTTGGCATTCGAGCTTATTGCTTTTCTGTTGTTGGTCGTATTGGTAGGCGCTTCATATTTAGGTAAAAAATCGCAACATGCTTGATCCTATTATCTTCGGGTTGATGATAGGTGCTTTTTTGTTTTGCACGGGGCTGTTGATTGTTATTATAAAGAAAAATGCCATTTTTGTCATGATAGGAATCGAACTCATGCTGAATGGAGCTAATGTTAATCTCGTTGTATTTTCGGGTTCTGACCCCAATATTCAGGGGCAATTGATGGGAATTTTTGTGGTCGTATTGGCGGCGGCAGAATCTGTAGTTGCCTTGGCTATTATGCTTAATATTTTTAGGCATTTTCAAACCTTGGATCTCAATTCATTAAAAAAACTGAAGCATTGATCATGGAGGATTATCTATTGGCTCTTATATTGTTGTTGCCTTTATTGGGTGGTATAATGGCCTATACTATTCCTTCGAAATCCGGAATCATCGCTAGTATTTTTTTATCATTAACTACTATTTTAGCAGGTTACTATCTCAGTTTCGTTCAAGGGACGCTTTGGATGTTTCAGTTTGAATGGTTGCCAGGATTTGTAATGGGTTTTGCTGTAGACAGATCCTCAGCAGTCCTTATTTTACTGGTAAGCTTGATTTCTTTTTTAGTGCACCTCTTTTCAATATTTTATTTGTCAGAAGATGTCCATAAGGATCGTTATTATCTAAAATTAGGATTTTTTACTTTTTCTATGTTGGGTCTCCTGATGTCAGACCACTTAATATTGCTCTTTATCTTTTGGGAACTGGTAGGCTTTTCATCTTATTTGTTGATTATTTTTTGGTTCCAAGATGTTAAAAATGCGATTGCTGGAAGGATTGCTTTTATGACCAACAGGATCGCAGATTTGATATTATTTATGGGTTTATTGATGCTTCTGGGATCTGGAAACGATGGTTTTATCTCCAGCCTGGGTCCATTGCCAGAGAATGATAGCAGCACAGCGATAGGCATTTGTTTATTGATTGGCGTCTTGGGTAAATCGGCCCAGTTCCCATTTTTCACTTGGCTGCCGCACGCCATGGTAGGCCCTACGCCTATATCGGCCTTGATCCATGCGGCAACCATGGTAGCGGCAGGAGTATATTTATTGTTTCGCCTATTCATTGTATTTGATCCCTATTTGTTGGACTGGATTGCTTCTTTGGGAATCATTACTGCCTTTTTGGGAGCATTGATTGCCGCTTGTCAAACGGATATGAAGGCGGTATTGGCTTATTCTACTATTTCCCAGTTAGGTTATATGGTGATGGGTATGGGAGTAGGTGCTTACGATATGGCTTTATTTCACCTTTGGACGCATGCTTTTTTTAAGGCAGGTCTTTTTTTATGTGCAGGATCGGTAATACATTATTTAAGTATCCAAGATCCTACAACAGCTCCCCAAGATATGCGCAGAATGGGTGGATTGAAAAGCTATTTACCGATCACATTCTGGTCCTATTTAGTTTGTATGATGGCCTTGGTAGGATTGCCTTTTTTCTCGGGATTTCTTTCGAAGGAAGGCATTATATTAGGGGTATTTTCTTGGGCAATGCAAAGTGAAAATGGGCTGGCTTTCGCTCTTCCCATCACGGCTTTAGGGATATCTTTTCTTACAGCTTATTATATGGGCAAACAATTACTGTTGGTCTTTTTTGGTTCTTACCGAGGAGAAAAATCACTCAAAATGCTTCAAAAATCATGGACTGAAATCTTACCAATATCGGTTTTAGCCATCCTTTCATTAGGTGTTTTTTATCGTATTCATCCGTTGGGTGGGGATTTGAATTTTCTAGAATATTGGTTGGGGACCCAACCCAAGGTAGAAGGGAGTTGGGTGACGCCAATGATTGGATCTTCAATCCTATTGGTGTTATTAGGTTTGGGTTTTAGCTATTGGACATATGGTAGGCAAGGGATGCGCAAAATGAAATCATTTAATTCCTCAAGGTTGTCTATTTTTGTTCAAAACGGATTTTATTTAGATAAGTTCTATATGGGGATACTGGTGCCTTCTTTCGATTGGCTGGCATTCAAGACTTCCAAGGTAGATACAGTTTTGATCAATCCTTTTTTTAATAAAATATCGGTTTCTATAGTGGTGTTGAGTAAAGTGACAGATTTATTTGACAGACTCATAGTCGATGGATTGATTTCCTTAATAAAAAGCGTGGTGCAAATACTGGGATCAATGTTTACAAAATTTCATCCAGCGCGTGTTCAAATCCATTTTGTTTCTGCGATCATTGGATTAGTAATAATACTGGTTTGGTTAAAATTTGCTTTATAAAATGAGTAGTTATATACTTTCTTTGATCATTTGGATGCCTCTCTTGGGTGCTTTTACCCTGCTTTTTTTTAATGAGCGGCAGACCTCAGGGATCAAAATAGTGGCTTTGATATTTTCTTTGATTCAATTGTTATTCTCCATCGGATTGGTATGGAGATTTGATCCCAACTATGGAGATCATCTTTTGACCTCATTTCAATTTGTTGAAAAGTTTTCATGGATTTCAATGAGCCTTGGCTCATTTGGAAGCTTCAATATTGATTACCACCTAGGGGTAGACGGTATGAGTCTTTGGTTGGTCGTACTTTCGTCCTTAATCACAGTCCTTGGGGTACTCGCCTCTTGGAAGTTAAAGCAACAGGTGAGAAGCTATTTCATGTTGTATTTATTGCTCAGCACCAGTATCGTTGGCTGCTTTCTAGCCCTTGATTTTTTCTTATTTTATTTATTTTTTGAGTTGGTGCTTTTACCTATGTTTTTCCTTATTGGACTTTGGGGTGGGCCAAGAAGATCTTATGCTTCGATTAAATTTTTCATTTATACCCTGGTAGGCTCGTTACTTATTTTGGTAGTTATGATCGCCCTTTACCTAAGTGTTGGGGTACTAGACCCTACCAGTGAAATGATGATTCATAGTTTTAATCTGCTGCACATGATGGATTCCAATTATTTCATAGAAGGCAGTAGTTTGGCCAAAGATTCAGTGTTGACTTTTATGGGTATGCCTTTAAGAGCAGTGGCTTTTCTTGCTTTATTTTTAGGGTTTGCCATCAAGCTACCTATCGTACCTTTTCATACATGGTTACCGGATGCCCATGTGGAAGCAGCCACACCTATATCTGTGATTTTGGCAGCATTGCTTTTGAAGTTGGGCGGCTATGGTCTCTATCGAATAGCCTTTTCTATTTTCCCCGATGCAGCGCTTCATTTTGGTTATTATATTGCCATTTTTGGGGTTTTAGCTATCATTTATGGGGGACTGAATGCGATGGCGCAAAATGATCTGAAACGAATGATCGCCTACAGCTCCATATCACACATGGGATTTGTATTGATCGGCTTAGGTTCCTTTACGGTTGAAGGTGCTGCAGGAGGAATGTTTCAAATGATTGCGCATGGATTCATTTCAGCAGCGTTATTTCTCATTGTGGGTGTACTCTATGATCGAACTCAGAATAGGAAGATCGAAAATTTCAGTGGATTGGCCACAAAATTACCCGGCTATAGTTTTGTGGTAATGATTGTATTTTTTGCTTCCCTTGGATTACCTGGTTTAGCGGGTTTTGTGGGAGAACTATTGGTATTGATGGGTGCTTTTAACGTGAGTGCAGTTGATGGGATGCTGCCGAACTGGATAGGAATCGTCGCTGTAATGGGCTTGTTGATTACGGCTGCTTATTATCTGTGGACGATACAGCGCATGTTTTTGGGTAAATATTGGGTACGGGAGCACAGTTGGGAGCCGAAAATGAAAGATTTAGAAATAAGAGAATGGTTGATTTTCACACCATTGATATTGGGTATCGTTGTTTTAGGCATGTATCCAAAAATCATTTTAGATACGATGAACCACAGCATTGAACTGTTCATAGCCCATGTAGGAGATTTAAAAATTAAACTATAAATGGCATTTTGAAGATCAACGAGCAACTTATAGAAATCCAAGAACATTTTGGAGTGATTTCCTCCGAAATAATTTTGATTACAGGTTCTATCATCTTGTTGATATTGGGCATATTGAGGTTGCCCTTATTTTGGATCAAAGTATTCGCTGCTGTTGTATTGTTAGGTTCTTTTCTTTTTGCACAGCAGGTATCCGGGTTTTTTTTCACACGAACCATCATCAGAGATGATTTGAGTTACCTAATGACCCAATTATTGCCTTTGATTACTCTAGGTGTATTGTGCTTTAAAAGGCAAGCGCACCAGTCCTATGAATTCTATTTTTTGTTGATGAGTGTACTGATAGGATCTCTTTTCATGGTAGGCTCCCATAATTTATTGATACTTTATTTAGCTATTGAATTGACTTCATATGCTAGCTATTTGCTGACCGGCTTCCATTTCAATGAAAAAGGTAGTGAAGCCGCGATGAAATATTTATTATTTGGAGGCGTAAGTTCTGCCGTGATGTTATTTGGAATTTCACTTTTGTATGGGGCACATGATTCGCTCTATTTTGATACCCTAGAATTTTCATTACTGGGCGCAACGGGATTGTTTTTTTTCTTATCTGGTTTATTTTTCAAAACTTCTATTGTCCCCTTTCATATCTGGGTACCGGCGACCTATGAAGGCGCGCCAACGGATGCAGTCGCATTTTTTTCCACGGTACCTAAAATTGCGGGTTTTGCTGTACTTTATCATGTCTTCAAGTGGACCAATGGATTATTTAATCCCTTTTTAGAGCAGCTCATTTTGCTCTTGGCCATTTTGACTATTGTTTGGGGTACTTTGGCTGCTTTAAGGCAAACAGATGTTAAAAGAATGCTGTCCTACGGAGCGGTAGCACATTCTGGATTCATACTTCCATTGTGCTTGGTTATGGATACTTATTCCGTATTTAAATATTACGTCATTATTTATGCGTTCATGAATATTTTGGCCTTTCTTTTTGTCCAGCTTCATGAGAAAGAAGGGGAGAACTTATCCTTAAGTAATGTGTCTGGTTTAGGCATAAAATTTCCATTATTAGGCGTGATAAGTGTGATCTGGGCCGTTGCTTTGGTGGGACTTCCACCGACAGGCGGATTTATGGCTAAATTATTTCTTTTTTCTACTGCATGGCAGCATTATGGATCCATGGACTCATTATATTGGTTGACCTTTATTTGCGTGGGTGTTTTGAGTTCGGCGGCTTCTCTTTATTTTTATTTAAGGGTCCCTTATTTTTATTTTTTCAAAGAAGATCAAGGCAAAAAAATAAAGATAAACAAGAGGTATTTTGTCATTTTGACTTTGTTGGCATTTACTTTAATTCTTTTGTTTATTCAACCCAATATTTTAGATAGATTTGCACCAATGATAAACCCATGAGTGACGCCATTAAACACGAATGCGGCATAGTTCTTCTCAGATTGAGGAAGCCGCTACAGTATTATATAGATAAATACAAAACACCAAGTTATGCGGTGAATAAGATGTACTTATTGATGCAAAAACAGCTTAATCGAGGTCAGGATGGAGTAGGGGTTGCCAATATTAAAATAGATATGGAGCCGGGTTATCGCTACATCAGTCGCTACAGAGCCATTGATTCTCAACCGATCGAAACACTTTTTCAAAAAATCGGAAGGAAATATCAAAAAGCGCTTAAGGAAGGAGAAGAAAAATACATGGATGGTGCATGGCTCAAACAAAATGTAGCTTTTTCAGGAGAAGTTTGGATGGGACATTTGCGTTATGGAACGCATGGAAAAAACAATATTGAGAATTGTCATCCTTTTCTGAGGCAGAATAACTGGAGGAGTCGTAATCTGGTTGTGGCAGGTAATTTTAACATGACCAATGTTGATGAACTTTTTGAAAAACTGATCGAATTGGGTCAACACCCCAAGGAAAAAGTGGATACCGTGACGGCTATGGAGAAAATAGGACATTTTCTTGATGAGGAAAATGAGCTCATTTTCCAAAAACATAAAAACACACACAGTAAAGCAGAGCTCACGCAGCTGATAGAAGAGAAAATAGATTTGCAAAGGGTTTTGAATAGATCTTGTAAAGATTTTGACGGAGGATATGCCATCACCGGTATGGTAGGTTACGGAGCTGCTTTCGTGGCAAGAGATCCTGTAGGGATTCGGCCAGCCTATTATTATGCCGATGATGAAGTAATCGTGGTGGCATCAGAAAAACCAGCTATTAAAACAGCCTTTGAATGTAATTATGAGGATATTAAGGAAGTCAGTCCAGGCCATGCTTTAATTATTGATAAGCAGGGCAATTATGAACACAAACAGTTCCTTGAGCCACAAAAGAAAAAGGCCTGTAGTTTTGAGCGTATTTATTTTTCTAGGGGAACAGATCCAGATATTTATCGGGAGCGCAAAGAACTAGGTAGGTTGATGGTTCCTCAAGTCTTGAAATCGATCAATTTTGATTTAAAAAACACTGTTTTTTCTTATATACCCAATACCGCCGAAATTTCATTTTTGGGCATGATGTCAGGAGTTGAAGATTACTTAATAAGTAAGCGCAAGGAGATTATTATCGAGCATAAGCCCAGTGCGGATTCATTGGAAGATTTATTGACGTTCAAACCAAGGATAGAAAAATTAGTATTGAAAGATGCCAAGTTAAGAACTTTCATAGCGGATGCCTCACACAGGGATGAATTGGTAGCGCATGTCTATGATACCACTTTTGAAGTCATCCAAAAGGATAGAGATTCATTGGTTATTATTGATGACAGTATTGTCCGGGGCACCACCCTCGAGAAAAGCATTTTGACCTTACTAGACAACTTGAACCCTAAAAAAATTGTGATCATTTCATCTGCTCCACAGATTAGATTTCCTGATTGTTATGGTATTGATATGAGTAAAATGAATGATTTTGTAGCCTTTAGGGCGGTATTGGCCTTACTCATTGATGAGGGCAAAGAATATTTATTGGAAGACGTATTGGAAAAATGCTTAGCGGATCAAAACAAGGTAAACGAGGTCAATTATGTGAAGGAACTCTATGCGCCTTTTTCTTATGATCAAGTATCTCAAAAGATTGGAGAGATTGTTAAACCTAAAAAAATGAAAGCCGTACTTGAAGTGGTTTTTCAAACGGTCGAGGGTTTACACAAAGCATGTCCTGATCATCTTGGGGATTGGTATTTCACAGGCGATTATCCGACCAAAGGAGGCAATAGCGTTGTAAATATGGCCTTTATTAATTTTATGAAGGGAGTGGAGGTTAGGGCTTACTAAAAGCGATGAATGTTCAGTAAAACTTAAGATGTTATATGGAGAAGCTTTCGCCGCATCCGCAGGTACGACTTGCGTTGGGATTTACAAATTGAAAACCTTTACCGTTCAATCCATCCGAAAATTCAAGTGTGGTCCCTAATAAATACAACAAACTTTTTCTATCGACGATGACTTTGACTCCTTGATCTTCAAAAACATCATCTTGCGCTGTAACCGTATCGTCAAAAGCAATGTCATACATGAGACCAGAACAACCACCACCTTTTACTGAAACACGCAAGTTATGAGCATCACTGTAACCTTCAGTGGTGCGTAAAACGCTTATTTGATCTTTGGCTTTCTCACTTACATTTATCATTGATACAAAAATAGTGTATTATCCGTCATTAAAAATTATAAAACTGAGAAAAGTTCTTGTTTCTTTGTGAGGATAAATACTTGGATTAAGATGATAAAAGTAGAACACATAGGCATTGCAGTAAAAAATATTGAGCAAGTAAATGCACTTTATACCAAGCTATTTAATCAAGGGCCATATAAGGAAGAGCGAGTGGATCAGGAGTCTGTGGACACTTCTTTTTTTCAGATGGGACAAACAAAAATCGAATTTTTGGCATCTGAAAACCCTGAAAGTGCCATTGGTAAGTATGTGAAAAAAAATGGATCAGGCATTCATCATATTGCTTTTGAAGTGGATGACATTCAATCAGAGATCAATCGATTGGAAGTAGAAGGATTTGATATGATATACAATCCAGCACGAAGTGGCGCTGACAACAAACTAGTGACCTTTATCCACCCTAAGGGTACAGATGGCATACTTATTGAGCTTTGTCAAGAAATTCATAACTCCAAATAATCTCCAAAAGATAGCTATTCTGAGCTTCATTCACTAGTAATAGTGGACGTATCAACCACTATTTATAGTGAGTCATTTGACCAATGATAGTCATATAGAATGGACAGCATCATCTCTAAGTTTGCAATAGTATTACCAACCAAAGCTAGAATGAGTTTGTTAAAAAAATTATTCCTTTACGGGCTAGCTGCAAGTATAATCTTTCTCCTGAGTTGTGAGGAAGAATCGATCAATGTAACTGGAGAAGTTATTGAAGATGAAACCGACACTGAAAACGAAATCGACACTGTAACCTTAATTGAGGCAGATACTGTTATATTCGGATTTGCCGTTCCGGAAAAGTATCTTTTTGTTAGAGATGCAGACGGGGATGGCGTAAATGATACTACTGTCTCATTTGATGGACAAACCACTCGATTGAAAATGGCCGTTGAATTGATTGATGTGCTCAAGGATACAACTGCTTCCGCAGCCAGGTTAACGTCTATGTTTGCACACGAAGAGGGTGTTGAAGACTTTTTAGATGTTGAGTTGAATACTTCTTCAAAGCAGATCAGGAATAAGATAGGGGCAAATACGGGCAGTACCGTGGATACTGATGCTGTGAGAACAGATGTAACAACTTGGATGACTTCTCAAGTCAATGACGTTTTTCCAAATTGGTCTACTGAAGCATCATCAGGTGTGGCCGGAAAGATTCAGGAAGCAGGTGGAGGAGCTAACAGATATGTAAATGCCTATGGTTTAGAGCTTGATCAAGCAGTTAGTAAAGCCTTAATTGGTGCCTTTGTAGCAGATCAAGCACTCAATGGTTATTTGACTCCAACCAAGCTTGACGGGGGCACCAATCGGGCAGACCAATCATCGGGATCAGTTTTAGAGGGTAAGGCCTATACCAATATGGAGCATTATTGGGATGAGGGTTATGGCTATATTTATGGTTTAGCCGAAGACGGAATGGATCCTGTAACTACTCCGGGAAGTGCTGATAAATTCTTGTTGAAATACATAGAAAAAGTTGATAGTGATACTGATTTTACAGGAATAGCTTCGAGAATTTTTGATGCTTTTAAATTAGGAAGGGCGGCTCTAGTAGTTGGAGACTATACAACAAGAGACGATGCAGCAAAAGATATTATGGCGGAGATATCCAAAGTTATTGCCATCAGAGCTGCGCATTATCTCAAAGCAGGCCAAGAAGGTAAAGCTGAGGCAACACCTGATATGGCCAATGTTTTTCATGATCTTTCCGAGGGATATGGGTTCGTATACAGTTTGCAGTTTACTTATAATCCTGAAACGGGCGTACCTTATTTTACAAGGGCAGAGGTACTATCAATGTTAGATAAGGTCTATCCTACGAGCGATGATCAAAAAGGATTTTGGGAGGTCACTCCTGAGGTTTTAGAGGCGGTTGCAACTGAGATTACCACAGCTTTTGGTTTTACTTATGAAAATGCTTAATTCAACAGAACTAACGCTAACTATTTACTGTTAAAAAGAGTGATCTTTTTTTAAAGATATCTCTTTGTTTAAATAAAAAAATGAATAAAAAATTAGTAATACTTTCCGTTTTTGCTGCTTTATGTTTCACCAATCTCATGGTCTCGTGTTCGGATGATGAAAATATTGAGGTAGGAGAAGCAGATCAAAATACTGTGGATGCAGTGGATAATATTGATGAAGATGCTGTACTTGGCGAAGCCTTTACAAGAGGTGAAATGCTCACCAATTGGGCTGATCACATAATCATACCTGCTTTTGAAGCGTTAGCAGACGATATGGATTCACTTTCTTTGGCAGCGAATACATTCACGGAAATCCCAAATCAAGAAAACTTGATCAATTTGAAGCAATCGTGGTTGAATGCTTATTTGGCGTGGCAGACGGTAGCTATGTTTGATATAGGTATGGCAGAAGAAATTACTTTAAGGAATTACATGAATGTTTATCCACTAGATGCGGAAGGAATGACGACTACGCTCTTGGCAGGCGGCTATGATCTTACCTCTGTAAACAGACAAGATGAGCAAGGTTTTCCGGCCTTAGATTATTTATTACATGGATTGGCAAATTCAGAAGCAGAGATCATAACATTTTATACAGATGAGTTCAATGGACCCAAGTACAAGATTTTTTTAACTGATCTGGTTGAGCGAATGCGGTCATTAACGTACATGGTATTAATAGATTGGAAAGAGCGCTATCGAGAGGAGTTTATTGAGCGGGATGGAAGTGGGGCTACCGAGTCAGTGAATTCAATGGTCAATGCCTATATCTATTATTTTGAAAAGTTTTTGAGATCAGGAAAAGTGGGTATTCCTGCCGGTATATTTTCAAATTCTCCATTGACCGATCGAGTGGAGGCAAGATATAGGGGAAATGTTTCAAAAGAACTGCTCACAACAGCCTTGCATGCGACTCAAAACTTTTTCAATGGATTACATTTTGATGGAGGAGCATCAGGTATGAGTCTTCAAGGGTGGATTGATCATTTAGAAGAGACACGTGACACCAACGATTTGGATTCTTTGATCAACAATCAATTTGCTTTAATACATGCGCAGGTGGTAAACTTAAACGATGATCTAGGGGTACAAGTGACAATAGATTATAGAGGCATGCTTGAAACCTATGACCTCATGCAAAAAAATATCATTTTTATGAAAGTAGATATGTTGCAATTATTTGATATAAAAGTAGATTATGTAGATGCTGACGGTGATTAATGTTGAGCGTGAATTCATACTTTTCTAAAACCACTTCTAGCGCTCCTTTAGCCATTTTTAGAATTGCCTTTGGTCTTTTGATGTTCATCAGTATGATCAGATTTTGGGCCTTGGGTTGGATAGACAAGTTCTATATTCAGCCTCATTTATTTTTCTCATATTACGGATTTGAATGGATTAAGCCCTTGGGTGATCTCACTTATGTATTATTTTTTATTTGTGGTCTATCTGCACTATTTGTTGCCCTAGGTTTAAAGTATACATGGGCGATCATTACTTTTTTCCTTTCTTTCACCTACATCGAGCTGATGGACAAAACCACTTACCTCAACCATTATTATTTGGTCAGTGTCATCAGTTTTTTATTGATTTTTTTACCTGCAGGTAATTATTTTGCTTGGGATAGCCTTAGGGGTTCTAGGAAGTCATTTCTACAGATTCCTAAGTGGAATATTGACGCCATTAAATTACTCCTTTGCCTGGTCTATTTATTTGCTGGAATGGCCAAATTAAATTCAGAATGGCTGCTACAAGCGATGCCATTAAAGATTTGGTTGCCTACGAAAGAAGATCTACCGCTAATTGGATTTTTATTTCGCTATGATTGGATGATTTATTTGTTTGCATGGGGGGGAGCTTTGTATGATTTACTTGTTCCTTTTTTACTCTTAAATAGAAGAACTAGAAGTCTTGGATTTATTATGGTTGTTTTTTTTCATTTATTAACAGCAATTCTTTTCCCCATTGGGATGTTTCCTTACCTCATGATCTTTAGTGCGTTGATCTTTTTTAATTACCAATTTCATCAAAAAATCATTGATGGATTGCATCAGATCTTGAGGATTAAAAATCATAAAACCCATCAAATCCAAAATGTACCTTTTCAACATTCACCAATAAGCAAGTTTAAAACAGTTGTTTTAGCAGCGTTTTTTTTGATTCAAATAGGTTTGCCTTTTCGGTATATGCTCTATCCAGGCAATCTGTTTTGGACCGAGGAAGGATACCGGTGGTCTTGGAGAGTAATGCTTATGGAGAAAGCGGGTAATGCACAGTTTAAGATTGTTGACAATGCATCTGGAAATTGGTTTTACGTTAACAATGAAGATTTTTTATCTTCTTTTCAGGAGAAACAAATGGCAACACAGCCAGATTTCATACTTCAATATGCCCATTTTTTATATGCCCATTTTTCGCAACAAGAGATGAAAGATCTGAGCATATTTGTGGATTGCTTTGTCGCTTTGAATGGCAGAAAAAGTACTAGATATATAGATCCTGAATTTGATTTAACAGAAGGATACGACTCTTTTGCACATAAGTCATGGATATTACCTTTCAATGAATAGTTTTCTGCGTATTAAGTTGATTTTTTTTTTATGTTGCGCGGGTCATTTCAGTTGGTCGCAAATTGCAGTTTCCGGTATCATATATGATGAAAAAGGGAATCCCAAAGAAGCAGTAGAAATACAAATTGAAAACACCAATTTGAACGAAAGAATCGATGCTTCAGGTCGGTATAGACTGGAGGTCGCTGAAAAGGGAATCTACAAGTTGATAGCTTTTGCTTATGGTTATCAAATCTTCGAAAAAGTAATACAAATTTCTCGTGATACCCTTATGGACATTTCACTGGTTAAATTAAGTCAAGACTTATCGGAGGTAGTAATTTTAGATCAAAAACAACGCGTATTTAATTTGGGTCGATTAAATACCGTTGAGGGTACCCGAATTTATGCGGGTAAAAAGAATGAAGTTATTTTGGTCGATCAAATTGTGGGAAACAAGGCAAATAATAACGCCAGACAAGTTTATTCACAAATTGTTGGACTCAATATATACGAAAGTGGTGATGGGGGATTACAATTGAGCATTGGTGGTCGTGGTTTAGATCCCAATCGGTCTGCGAATTTTAATACCCGACAGAATGGATATGACATCAGTCCAGATGTACTGGGATATCCTGAGAGTTATTATACGCCACCCGCAGAGGCTTTGTCACAAATTCAAGTAGTCAGAGGTGCTGCGGCCCTGCAGTATGGAACACAGTTCGGAGGATTGATTAATTTCAAAATGCATCAACCCGCTCCCGATAAAAAGCTAGAACTTATCGCCCGTCAGTCAGTGGGGAGCTTTAATTTTTTCTCTTCTTTCAATAGTTTGAGTGGTACCGTAGGCAAGTTGAGCTACTATACCTATTATCATCACAAGCAGAGCGATGGATTCAGACAAAATTCGGGTTACAAATCAAATAATACTTTCACTTATTTGAACTATCAATTTAATCCGCAAACCAGTTTATCTTTTGAGTATACCTACCTCAATTATTTGGCTCAGCAGGCAGGTGGATTGACCGATACGCAGTTTGGGTTAGATCCTATTTATAGTAATCGTACTAGAAATTGGTTCGAAATAGATTGGAATTTAGCCGCGCTTAATTTTAATCATAATTTTTCTTCCAAAACGAAGTTATCTGCGATGATTTTTGGCTTGGTCGCGGAGAGAAACTCACTAGGCTACAGAGGAAACCCCATCAACTTGAATAGCAATCCCGTGGCTGAAGATGATTATAAAGACCAAAATGGAGAATTTATTTATAATAGGGACTTGATTGCAGGAGCTTTTCGGAATTACGGTACCGAACTTAGATTGTTATCTAGATATAAGATAAAAGGAACGGCGGGTGTTTTTTTGTTAGGAACGAAATTTTACAAATCACGAAATACGGCAAAGCAAGGACCCGGAAGTATAGGGATTGATGCTGATTTTGATTTTGAGGATGAACGTTATCCAGACTATCCCAATCAATCGGACTTTACTTTTCCCAATCTGAATTTTTCATTATTTGGTGAAAATATATTTTTCATTAATGAGAAATTTGCGGTCACACCTGGGTTTAGATTTGAACATATCTTCACCGAAAGTGAAGGTGTTTACAGTGAAGTCCTTTTTGATATTGCCCAGAATCCCATAAGTAATGTTGAGCAGATAGACGATCGCTCTTTCAACCGTTCTTTTATGCTTTTTGGCTTGGGATTAAGTTATACTACAGGACCTAAAGCTGAAGGGTATGCCAATATTTCTCAAAATTACAGATCGGTTACTTTCAGTGATATACGCACGGTAAGTCCTACCTTCATTGTGGATCCCGATATCACCGATGAACAAGGCTATACCTTAGACTTGGGTATCAGGAGTTTGACCACAAAGACGCTTAATTTCGATGTCAGCATTTTCGGATTGCTGTATGATGATCGAATTGGAATTATTTTGGATGATCGTGCCAATAGGGTGAGAAAAAATATTGGAGAAGCTTTTATTTATGGCCTTGAGATATTTGGAGATATTAACTTGTTAAGTGCCCTGAACAAAGATTGGAAGGAGGTTAAATGGAATGTTTTTGTCAATACCGCATTTACTGAATCAAGTTACCTAGCTTCAGAGGAGAACAATGTGAAAGGTAAAAAGGTGGAGTTCATTCCCATGCTTAACTTTAAGAGTGGTGTAAATTTCGGTTTCCGAAATTTGATGGGGAGTTTACAATGGATTTATCTTAGTGAGCAATTTACGGATGTCGAAAACTCTACCATTGCTGTGGATGGAGATAATAGAAATGGGCTTATTGGGGAAATACCGAGCTATCATGTCATGGATCTTTCTTTTGCCTATAGTTTTAAAAATTTCAAAATAGAATCAGGAATCAATAACCTCATGAATACATCTTATTTTACCAGAAGGGCTACTTCTTATCCAGGCCCAGGGATCATTCCTTCGGAGTCTAGAAGTTTTTATACAACCCTCCAAGTTAAATTTTAATGAAGGCCAAAGCAGTTATCAGTTTCCGTTTAATAGTCATTGTGATGGACGGATATCAAAATCCTCTTTGAAAATCAATAGCCCTGAGGAAGGCTATTATTTAATAAAATTATAATTCCATGTTAACCTTGTTATTTTTGCATTAAATATCAGATGAATTTAAGAGAATAGGTAGCCGTTCATACCGCCCAATGCAGTGGTAATGTATCATTAAAAGGGAGTTATAAGGCATTTATCAGTCATAGAAAATAATGAAAATGGATACACCAAAGCGTACAGAAATCGGAGCTATAGGAGAATTTGGACTTATAGATAAAATTAATCGGGGTGTAGTCCTTCAACACGCCTCAACATTAAAGGGCATTGGAGATGACGCTGCCGTTATTGATGTAGGAGCAGATCATAAGAAGTTAATCTGTACTGATATGCTGTTGGAGGGAGTCCATTTTGATCTGAGCTACATGCCATTGGCACATCTTGGCTACAAGGCGGTAACGGTGAACGTTTCGGATATTGCAGCAATGAATGGAATACCCAAACAAATGACCATCAGCCTAGGTTTGAGTAATCGCATGTCTGTGGAGGCTGTGGAGGCACTTTATGAGGGGATTCATGCGGCAGCAAAAGATTATCAGATAGATATAGTAGGAGGAGACACGACCTCTTCAAGATCTGGTTTGGTCATTTCGATCACCCTCATCGGTGAATCGGCCCCTGATAACATTGTCTATAGAAATGGGGCCAAAGAGGGAGATATATTATGTCTTTCAGGAGACATTGGCGGTGCGTATATGGGTTTGCAAATTTTGGAACGTGAAAAAGAAGTTTTTAAAGTAGATCCAAACATGCAACCGCAATTAGACAAATATTCCTACATCGTGGGCCGGCAATTGCGTCCGAAAGCTCGGATGGATGTCATTCATGAATTACGAGACTTGGGCATTTTACCTACTTCAATGATTGATATTTCGGATGGGCTTGCCTCTGAAATCTTCCATTTATGCAAGCAATCCCAAAAAGGAGTTTGTATTTATGAAGATAAGTTACCCATTGAAAAGCAAACCTTTGAAACCGCTGCTGAGTTCAGTATGGATCCCAACACCGCAGCGCTCAATGGGGGCGAAGATTATGAACTCCTTTTCACCATCGATCAAAAGGATTTTGAGAAAATGAAAAACCACGATGACATCACCACCATTGGTTATATACATGCGCCCGATTTAGGTAAGGTTATGGTTACCAACAATAAAAACACCATTGAATTGACCGCACAAGGCTGGATTCATTTCTAAGAGCCTTTTTTTAATATTTTCTGGAGTGTTTATACATAAAGAAGTAAGAACCGCTCAGTTTTGATAAGGGTCTGATTATTGAAAATAGTTTATTAGACATCTAATTTTGAATAGAGGGGTTATAGATGTCGTTTTATATCCTTGGATTTTCATGTGGGTAGCAGGGTCTTTTGCTGAGTACATGCTATAAATATATTCAATATTCTAGTAATATGAATCTATTTGAGCGTGGGGCAAAAAATAAGCGGTTGACTTTTTGATCAACCGCTTACACTGTTTAAATCTATAGATATTCCTTTTAATTAGATCTTCTTGTTAGATTAGTTTTGAGTGACTACCGATATAGCCACTTTTATTTCATCATAAATCAATTTATCACCTAAGTCCATGAAAAAATTTCCTGATCGATGCTTTACTTCATATTCCGAACGGTCAAAAGTGAAGGTGGCCGATGCTGTATAACCATTTCCAGTAGGTGTTAAGGAGGCATCAAATTCAATAGATTTTGTAATATCTCTAACGGTAAAATCAGCGACGATTCGGTATAGGTTTCCTTTTTCTGCAGTAGCTTTCACGATGACCAATTGTGCGGTTGGAAATGTATTGGCATCAAAGAAGTCTTCAGATTTAAGATGATTTTCTAATTTACCGCGATAGGCCTCTGAAACATCTAAATTAGTGATGGATGTCATATCAACTTCAAAAGTACCCCCGGTCAATTCGCCATCCGAGATCTCTAGAGTACCAGATTTTAAACTGATAAGTCCATTGTGAGTGGTAGTAGCACTGCCCCCTTCCCATTCAATAGTACTTTCTTGAGTATTTACAGATACCGTTTCAAGTGGGGATAGGTTTAAGGTCAGTAAGGATAAAATAAGTGTTAAGGTCATAAGATATTTTTTTAAGTAATGATAAATTATTTTTTTATTGGAGCAAAGTAATTGATAAGTTCTGAGTTCTGAGTTAATCTAAATTAATAAATAATAAATTTTTATTTCGTGGTTAGTTTTGTTATTAAGCAGTAGTTTTAGAGCCACCCTAAGGTTCTATTTGATCAGCATAATGTTTGGAATTTCCAATTCTTTATATCGTCAGTAACTATCCCTATAATACGACCATGAGCCAAAATTCAAAACAGTTGAAGGTTATTGAGGCTTATTGGTTAATTTTAATCTTTCAATGTACTAACAATGATCATAATAGACAAAACCGTAATTTCTTCAGATATTTATGAAGAACAGTTCATCTGTGACTTAGACAAATGTAAAGGAGCTTGTTGTGTGGAAGGAGACCTTGGGGCTCCTTTGGAACTAGATGAGCTACCGCTGATTGAGGATGCTGTCAAAGAAGCAAAAACTTATTTATCCCAAGAATCGAAAGACATATTGGATAAAGAAGGCGCCTATATCCTAGATGAAGAGGGGGATTTCTCCACAACGACCCTCAAGGGTAAAGAATGTAGTTTTGCCTTTTATGATGATGAAAAAACTTTAAAATGTAGTCTTGAACAGACATGGATTGATGGTAAATCAAACTTTCGCAAGCCCATAAGTTGCCATTTATATCCCATAAGGATTGTCCAATTGCAAGAATATGAAACCCTCAATTATGATCGATGGAGTATTTGTGAATGTGCCAGGATCTTAGGTAAAAACAAAGGCGTAGCGATTTATAAATTTTTAAAGGAACCACTCATTAGGAAATATGGCGAGGATTGGTATCAAAAGTTGTGTGATGAAATCGAGTTACTAAAGTCGGATACGCCCAAGGCATGAAAATAAAGAGAGGTGAAAGGAGCTCAAGGAATAAGATACGATCAAATAGCAAACTTTCTGGGAGCCAAATTAAACCCTAGCCACGGGCAAACAGCGCTATTTACAGATCATCATAGCGACGTCACAAGCATAGAAATGGATGCGGCGATGCAATTATGGGCCGGTGTAGATATGCGGGTGTTTATGGCATTCATCTCATCCAAGACCCTGCGTCAAGTTTTGGACTGCAATAGGGACGTTTTTTCTGATTCATCAGAGAATAAAAAGGTGAAATTAGTGCCTATGGAGGTAAATTCCTCACAAATCCAGGGCAAAAAACGACTCGTTTACTATGATTTTTTCGAAAGTATGTTTGGAAACATGATCATTGGATCTTCCAGTAAAGGCGTTTGTCATTTGATGTTTTACCAGGACATTCATGAAGCCTTAAGAGGCTTGCAACAACAATTTCCAAATGCCCAAATTATAGCAAGGCAAGATAGGTATCAAGATCAGGTTAAAAACTTTTTGGCCGGTACTAAAGGGCTCAAGGAAGGACTTACCTTACATTTACAGGGAACACCTTTTCAATTCCAAGTATGGCAGGCGCTGTTGAATATACCGAGTGGGGTACTGAGTACCTATGGGGCCATCGCCAAATATCTGAAGAATCCTTTGGCCTCCAGGGCAGTAGGTACTGCCGTCGGAGCTAATCCTATTGCCGTATTGATACCTTGTCATCGGGTATTGGGTGCCTCAGGATCGATGGGTCAATACAGATGGGGTACGATTCGGAAAATGGCGTTGATAGGCTGGGAAGCCGTGAAAATTCACACTCAAAAATCGGAAAAGCTACTTAAATTTGTCTAATTAAATTCATAAGTACCAAATGAAAACTATTCTACATAAAGCCAGCAGCAGGGGTCATGCCCAGCATGGATGGTTAGACTCTTATCATTCTTTTAGCTTCGCTGATTACCACCACCCGGATAGAATGAATTTTGGGGCACTCAGAGTGCTCAATGATGATTGTGTGGCACCTGGTAATGGATTTGGTACCCATCCCCATAGCAATATGGAGATTATTTCCATTCCGCTAGCCGGCGATCTGGAACACAAGGACAGTATGGGCAATGTGGCTATTATACGAGAAGGTGATGTGCAAGCCTTAAGTGCGGGCACCGGCATTCATCATAGTGAATACAATAAAAACAAGGATCAAGAAGTCCGGTTTCTTCAGATTTGGATTTTCCCAAAGTTGAAGCAAGTAGCGCCTCGCTATGATCAGGTTTCCTTAACATCTATAGAGAAAAAAAATCAATTTTATCAAATTTTATCACCCAATCCAGCAGATCAAGGTGTTTGGATCCATCAGGATGCTTGGTTTCATTTGGGGAAGTTTCAAAACGGTACCGGTGATACGTATCGGCTCAAACAAGCAGGAAATGGTGTCTATGCCTTTGTTTTGGAGGGTAGCATTGTTTTAGGAGGTCAGGTTCTGGACAAAAGAGATGGTTTTGGACTTTGGGATGCAGATTCTTTTGAGATGACGGCTATTACAGATAGCAAAGTACTCCTCATGGAAGTGCCAATGGCCCTTTGATTTCATTAAAGCAACTATTTCAGACCACTCAGGATGTACTCATAGATAGGATCGATTAGCTGGTATTGTGGCTGTTCAAAACTCTTGGTTATAAATTTGGGTGCGGCGATCATTTTTCGCTCCATCATTTCATATACTGTTTCATAAAAGGAAAGCGAAGTTTTTCCAATGAGGAGTGGTGTTAGGCTGTTGCCAGCATTCCAAAATTTCAATATTTTGGCAAAACCACTGAGATACAAAAAGTCTTTGGTAAATCCACCCCCTCGGAAGATCCTAGTCACAATGATGTAGGCATCTTGTGGCGGAACATTTTGCTTGTCAATTAAAAAGTGAAAGCATTCAATAAAATCAGCACCGTGACAGATCATTTCTGATACGATTACCCGCAAAGCGATCTTTTTGAGCCGCTCTAAAGTGATGTTCCCACTCAAGTATTCTGAGAGAATAGCCATTCCTTCTTGCGTTTCGGTATTGATTGGTAAGCCCAAGTTAAATATCTTCAGTTTTTGATGAATAGAATTTTGAGTGGTCACCATATGTACGCCGATCTCATGTTCAATGAGCGCATTGACTTCTTTTTGCGTGAATTTTGCATCTGGCCGGATCAAAATTGTTTTAGTTGAATTCAGCACCATCGCCTGCGAGATTACTTTATTACTTAATTCAATTTTACATTCAATGCCATAGTTATGTAAGGCCTTTTTAAAGGTTTCTAAGGTATCCTGAATCGGTATATAAGGCCTTCTCTTAGGTTCAGACGGAATCGGAGGTAGATGAAGTAGATACTCTGCATTAAGTATGTCTTTTTTACTAGGTCTACCAAAGTATCGCATGGAATTGTAGAGAAACTTTTTAGTGCCTAATGCCGCCAATAAATCAATTTTATCAAAATAGCTATTGATAACGGATTCATAAAGATTACGTATCGTGATGTCACTAATGTCTTGGGTACGCAGTAAACTTAATTTTTGCTTCAATTCGAAAGGATTGATCTTAATTGGAGCGTATTTAAATTTAGGTAGTTCAGTATATTTGCTTTTCGAAAATTTAATTAATTCAGTGGAGGTATTTCTTGGGTTCACAAATGCCAATAATTCAAAATTCTGTAGGAGGTCCAATAGTTTTTTATCCACTAAATAAATGGCGGGATCCATTTTTTGATCGAGTAGATTTAAAACTTTTCCTGATTTCCATTTGGTATGTTCTTGACTGAAAAAATAAGAATTATTGATGATGGCCTGCTTGAGCGTCCCTTGAATTTCTTTAATTCTTTTTGGGAAATTCTCACCAGTGAGTTCATTGCTAAATACTTTTTTGATTTCAGTAGCCAACACCAGGACATTGGAAAAATGCTTTGTGATATATGTCAGTTGATGGCCGCGACCATAAAAAACATCGTTGATAGTTGTTTGGTTTTCAACGTCAGAAATTTTTAAGGAACTAAGCTGGGTTTTCCAATGCGTTATTGTTGAGGTGTATTTTTGTTGATCAATTCTTTCGGTTCCGATGTTAAAGAGCGGTACCGTGCGGTCCCATCTTTGGTAATTATAGCTATGTATGTCATAGACTACACAGGAGCCAAATAATAGTTCGAGTTTTTAGATCAGGGCATGAACCACCATATAATAATTGGCATGCTTTCTTAATGAAACACTTTTTTCAGTAGGTGTGAGCGGTTTTTTCCAGACCTTATTTCCCCAAGCTTCATCATAAATACAATTACTAGGATGCCGATTGAGGTCGTATTCAAACCGAGAATCAAGACCTATTAGGGTAATGGGCATGGATTCTATAAATTCCCCAGTGTGTGGATCTTCTTCATACCACCTACCATAGTCATCTATGGATATTTTTTCTTTAATCTCATTTCTAAGATTTCCACCATCATGGATGGCGGTACAACAAAAGGGCACATATTTATTGACTTTTATGTTGAAGGAGCCGTCTAAAGGAGTCGCTTCAAAGGTCTTTTCTTGCTCGATAAGAGCGATGATTTCTTTAATCTTTAATTTCTGCATGGTCAAAGAGATTTTCAGCTCTAAAGTCTTCTTTTAATGTTTTGCGCTGTTCGACTACTTCTTCCAAATAGTCTAATATTTTTACTTGAATTTTCACATTGTTCAATCGGTTGATATCTGTAATAGTACCAGGACTCATGACGTTGACCTCGATGAGTTTTCCATTAATTAAATCCAATCCTGCATAATAAATACCATCTCTGACTAGTTTTTGGCCGATTTTTTCACAAAGCAATTTGTCTTTTTTAGTGAGTTTATATTTTTCTACCGTCCCACCAGCCGAAATATTGGATCGCACGTCACCCACAGTAGGGACCCTACGCAAGGCGCCTATAGGTTTCCCATTGAGCATTAATACACGGACATCTCCTTTTTCCGCACCCTCAATGTATTCTTGTAAAATCACATAGTTGGAACTGAATTTATTGCCGTTGATGTAGAAATCAAGCAAAGAGCGAATGTTTTGCATGGCACTTTTCTCAATAATAATGACCCCACTGCCCCCATAACCATCCAATGGTTTTAAGATCATTTTATCTTTATCATATTCTTTAATTACACGTAATAAGTAATCTAGATTTTTAGAAACGTGTGTGGTAGGAATCAATTCACTTTCAGGATCATAATAAGCGGCTGTATATATTTTGTTATTGGCTTCTCGGAGTCCGTCTATGGCATTCATGATGAACACATCGTCTTTGATGGAATCCAAAAAATTCAAAACGAGCCCATCTAGAGGAGGGTTGGATCGCATGAAAATAACATCAAATTCTCTCAAGGCGATCATGCTAGAATTGAACACTGCGTTTTTATATAGTTTTTGGGGTTTCCTTGTAATCGGTTCCGTCGGTAAGATGGTTTTACAAAAGCTATAGGTGAGGCTGTTGCGGATCGTTAATTGGGTAGGATGGGTGATCGAAACTTCATGCCCACGTTTATACGCTTCATGGATAATGCGCAAGGTAGAATCTTGATTGGGAACTATTCGGTCCCAGTGGTACATGATGAAGCAAATTTTCATAACTAAATGGGGATATGTGAAGTTGACTTCACTTCATTGAAGTTAAAGTAAACGCGCCTTAGCCTATCAAAATTAGAATTATAAAATCATGATTTCTAATATTTACTCTTGGAATTTTACTATTTGACAAAGTATCTTTTCACCCGACCTTATTTTTGATCAGGAGAGTCCATATTATGTCCAATTTATTTTTTTAAAGTGAATTTACAGGCGTATCGAATCACTCAAAAGGTGGGATAGTATTTCGAGTAAATTTGAATAAGAAATAACTAGGTAACGACCAGCTATTTGCTGATTCCCAATTGAAGAAGCTTTTTTTGACTAAAATCAATGTTTTCAGTGAATTCCATAGAGGTTCTTTTCGATTTTAAATTTATTCCAGTCAAACGATGCATCTTGATAATAATCAAGGTCCCTTTGGCTCATTTGATGGCAAGCCATGCAAGCAATAGAAGTATTGACAAGCATGGCGTTTTTGAGTTCTATTTTTGCACCATTTTCGATGTTTTTTCTAAAATTCATTACATTCTCTTTGGCGGATGAAATGCGAACGTCCAGAACATCTTTAAATGCCCACGTATCATATTGTGGGACTTGCTTTGCGAGATTGTATACTTGAATTCCTTTTTTCCAGTCACCACTTTTCACTAGCATATCTCCCATATTGAGATAATAGCCTTCCACATTATGGGGAGCAATCCAGCTATTCCAGCAGGCACGTTTACGTTTCAGGTTTTCATCTGATTGTTCAAGTACTAAATAGGGTGAGAGATCCGGATTTTCACGATCAAATTTGTCACAGTAGCATTCATCTAAGGTTTTCCATTGCCATGCTAAGCCTTTTTTGAATTGCCAAGAGTCATAAGCAAGTGCACTAAAGACGTATCCAATGGAGAAATAGTTAAATTCAGGCCATTGACGTATGCTTTTTTTTCCATTGAAATATCCTTCCCGGACAAGATTATCGTCATCTGAAATGCTACCAACCGTCATTTTTAGATCAGCTAAAAAGGCCAAAACACGTGGGTCGTGAGGATTCATTTGAAAAGATTCACCAAAATACTTTAGAGAAAGTGTGCCATGGTCGATAATATTAGGGGGTATGCTTGTTAATTTCTGTCGTTCACTCAGCGCCCATACATGGACCCATCCTAAATGATTAACCGTTTCCAAGTGATTGGGATTTTCGGAATAGGCAGCACTCAAGAAATAACTGATACTATCAATTTTCTCATAATGGCCTAGATGGAATTGTTGCCAAAAATACGAATTGGCAAACTGGCTCAGGTCGGTTTCCTGACTATTCATGATCTTTTCTCTATTTAAAGTTCTTACCATTGGAGAACAGCTTAGGAGGAGGCAGCTGAAGATCATTAAAATATATAGTTTCATAACTTCGGAAATCAGATTAATCAAAGTTTAAAACTAGTGGTATATACCATATTTTTCCGCGTCTTGTGGTAAATGGGATACTTTTTGCAGGTGAATTGGATTTTTTGTGGTAGTAGGGAGTGGTTTGAGATGGCTGGGATACCTTAGCTATAAAGCTTCTCTATCGGAAAACTTCTAGAAACAGGTGCGGGCTCTTGGTGATCTTTTAAATGGAGAAGGTAGGATCGAGCGTTGCCAGAGATTTTAGTGATGTATTCTTTGTTTATAACGTATGATCGATGACATCTGACAATTGATGGAAAAACTTCCAATTGTTGAGCTAGACTTTTAAGAGAGATTCTGAGTAATTGGGAGGTTAATTTTTGATCTTTGAAATAATGTATCAAGGTATAATTATCTTCGGATTTAGCGAATAAATAATCATTCTTACAAATAACCAACCTTTCATTTTTAAGATCAGTGTTTAAAGTGAGGACTGGGTTATTTCCTGCTTGATTATTTTTCCTTTTTAACATCTCTTTATTAAGTTCGATGGCAGATTCTTGGGTCCATTTTTTTAAGTAACTACTCATGATAAAAACCAAAAATGTGATCGGAATGAGTGCTACAGAAAAAGTAATAAATATAAAATTCAATAAGTTGGGTGTTTGGATGTGAATTGCGCTCAGGAAGCGATGGCTATACTCATAATTGATCCCAGCGATCACCAATGTATTGATCAATAGGAGTAAGATTTGCTTGACCACGTTCCATTTTTGGTTTTCGAAGAATTGGGGAAGAATAAGTGGTAATACGACCAAACTTATGATGAGGATGAGGGTGGTGATCAAACCAAATCCGGCAAGATAAAGGAGCTTATTTGGGTAGACTTCGGAGATTCCAAAGGGCTGAAAAGTGAGTAAAAATAAAAAAATAAAGAGTCCAAAAACGATGGAAACTATCCATTATATTTTAGATGATTCAAAAAATGGAAAAGGAGCTAAAATCCATTGATTCATTTTATTAAACGGCATAGTTACGTGTTCATTGATCGTCTTTTGAGGAAATGAGAAGGGATTTAATTGGCAAATTAATGACTCTGGGCTTATCAAACAAGGCATCACCTATTCTAGGCAACGAGTGCTATTAAAAATGGACTAAAAAGAAATTGAGTTAAAGTATTATTTTGCCTAAAGTGTGCCTTTGGTGGCTGAATTTCTGTGATTGATCCACAAAATAGATATTATTACTGGGCTATTAGTTTAAGAGATTGAACTTTCTTTTTTTTCTAAATAGAAGGGTGATTATATGCCTATTCGACATCTCTTGTAGTACAGCGATTACTTGCAGAATCCTATAACCATTAGATTCAGAACAATTTATTATGGTCATTGGTTAGGTTAATTTCAGCTTAAAAAAATCGTAGGGTTGATTACGTGCGTCATTTGCCAGAGACTGTAAGGCTTTGTAATGATCGTTTAGATTTAATTCTGGATGGATAAAATTGAAATTCTTGTGTCTCCAAAATGACATGGAAGCGCCGGCATAGGCAGTGAAGGCACCCAGCCCCTTTTGTTCAATTGCAGTTAAGGTGACTTGCTTTGAATAACCTCTTAAAAAACCTTGTACTTTATCGGCGTTGAGGCGACCTTCTTCGGAGCAAAGCCCAATAATAGCCATTCCGACATCAAATATGCGATAATAATGAGCAGCTTCCTCGAAATCCATTAGGGTCACCTTCTGTTCGTCTGGGCTAATAAGCACATTGTCACAGAACAGATCACTATGTATGAAAGCCCGTGGAAGTTCATCAGATAAGTGAGGTACTAACTCTGAGACTATGTTTGTAAGCCAAGTTCCAAAAGGATCTTTTGGCGCATAATCATTTAATAGATCAAAATGCTCTTTTCCAAAGTTGAGATCATTTGGCAGATAATCTGGGGGAGGTATTCGATGAAGTTTACCTACCTGAAATCCTGCTAACTCGATCAGCGGCAGTGTTAAATAGGACTTGATTCCTCCCGAGATGAATCTTTTGATCATGACAGGCTTTTGGCACCAAAGCGTGATCGGCATCCCGTTTTTGGCAGAGACTATTTTTGAGGTCTCAAAACGATTATTTTCTAGGTATTGAAGGAGTTGACTTAGGGCCAGAACCTCTTCCCAAGTTTTTTGCTCAAAGAGACTGATGACGTAGTTCTCCTCCTTGAGAGTGACTTGGTAATTGGTATTTTCAATACCCCCACTTAATACGCTAAAGGAATCAAAGGGTTCCAATCCATAGGGTGTCAAAATCTCGAAAAGGTCTGGTGTAGTTAGCGCTGTATAAGGGTCCATTTTTTGAAAAAAAATTAAGCAGGGTGATGTAAATCCCAATGGGTATTCATGGTTTCTTTTAAGGCAGTGTGTAAGTGGGAATAGTGACACGTATAATTTTTTTGACATTTTACTTTTGCTTCCTCAATAGAAGGATGCATAGCGGCTCGGGGCATTTGATCAGCACCCAATAAACGTTCCAACGTCTCAGGAAACTTGGCAGGATGGGCGGTAGCGAGACAAATCATTGGATGCCCGCCCAATTGTGCTTTTAATTGATCTGCTGCAGCTACCGCCACTGCTCCATGTGGATCCAATAAATAATATTCCTCGTCGAAGACATTTTTAATGGTTTTTAATGTCTGCTCATCGGAGATGCTTTTGGATAAAAACCCTTTTCGGTATTCGGCCATCGTTTCTGCATCAAAAATGGCCTGTCCTGTTCGCTCAAAAGTTTCCATCCATTCCTTAATTTTTGCCGTATCACCCTCCACATTAAAATACAAAAAACGCCAGAAATTGATGGGAACCAATATATCTATAGCAGATGAAACGGTTTCGTGAATGGGTTGCTTTGAAAACACACCTTGTGTAAAAATTCGGTTTAGGCAGGCGTTTTGATTGTTCGCTACTACCAAATAATGAATCGGCAATCCCATCTTTCTAGCCAATCCTCCAGCACATAAATTACCAAAGCCACCAGAAGGTACGGCCATGTTTACGGGAGCGCCAACTTCTTTCGCAATGCGCAGGTACCCATAGAAATAATGGACGGTCTGCATCATGATCCGTCCCCAATTAAGGGAGTTGACACTAGACAGTTTAAGTTTATTTTTAAAAGCATCATCAGCATAAAGTTGGCTAATGACGACATCAAGATCATCACCCCCCTCCGGACAATTAAAAACGCCCACGGGATGTACATTGGCATGGGGTAGGGTGGTCATTTGTCTTTCTTGTGCCTCAGTAATCAGTCCTTTCGGATACAAAACCCAGGCATCTAAATTCGATTTTCCGGCTACAAAATGCGCTGCGGCGGGGCCCGTATCTCCTGTGGTCGCTACGATCACCGAGAGATGTTCGCTTTTTCTTTTAAGAAAGAAATTAACCAAATTAACCATAAAAGACATGCCTACGTCCTTAAAGGAAAGGGTAGGGCCATAAAACAATTCCATGATGTAGGTTTCATCCCGAGTTTCCAACTGATGAAAGGGAATGACTTCTTTGATTTCAAAAGTGTCATAACATTCATCAAGGAGCAGACGCAGCTCAACAGCAGAGACAATACTACGATCAATAAACAATGATAATACTTCGAATGCCAGTGCTTTGTAGCTCAGCGATTTCCATTTATTTAAATCAGAATGCGTCACTTTTGGTAAATATTCGGGCACATATAATCCACCATCTGATGCGTAGCCATCCAAAATAGCTTTTTCAAAGTCGACGGTAGGACCACCTCCTTTGTTGCTTTTATAATTGAGCATCTTGCTGGGTCAATAGATGTTGCAAATAAACTGATTTGGCAATCATGATGTCTTGTACTGCCACACCTGTCAAATCTACTATTGTTATTTGATGATCATTTTTACGTTGTAATTTAGGGTCTTGGATAGCAGCACCCAATTCGTATACATCATTAGTTTGGATAAATCTCCCTCTGGTCGCTTGATGAATTTCACCCCTACTTTTGCTTTGGGGCAGGCTATCGGCAATGATCAGATCGGCTTTTTTTAGTAGGTCTCCTGATAATTCTTGCTTGGTAGCGGTATCGGATCCTACGGCCGTAATGTGGGTACCTGCTTGAATGTCATCGGCATGCAATAGCGCCGTTTCTGAAGGGGTGGTGGTAACTAATAGTTGACAATGTTGGGCCACTTGTGAAGGAGAAGTTGCTATGTGTATATTCCAATTTGAACCTAAGTCGTGCTTCAATTTTTCGGCATGGCGTTCATTTCGACCCCACAACCATACGTCACGGCATGTTAAGGTTTTTTGAAGATGTTGTAGTTGAAATTTAGCTTGAACCCCTGTGCCTATGATGCCAATGGCCCTTACATTTTTGGGTGCAAAATATTGGGCTGCCAGTGCTCCCGCGGCTGCCGTACGAATATCAGTGAGATAGCCGTCATCCAATAACAAGGCCACCAGCTGGCCTGTTTGCTGTTTAAATAAGAGCATTAAACCTTGACCTGAGGCGATGCCTAATTTTGGATTTTCATAGAAACCTGAGGCGATCTTAATGACGTAATAATCATCATCAAGGATATAGCCATATTTTATATGAACATCGCCTGGGGGATTATTGAAAAGGAGTTCGCCAACTGGTGGCACTACACTTTGACCATTACTATAGGCCTTAAAGCCTATTTCCATTGCATGGTTTATGTCAACTTTCTTGAGCAGAGATTTGATTTCATCGATTTTGAGAATTGTAGGCATGAGTTTCCGTTTGCTCAAACTTAGGAATTTTGCTGTTAAACAGCTAATGCTGGCACCTTATTAATTCATGAATTTTAAGGGGCGGAAAAAAAACTATATTAAAAAGAAAAGACCTGACTAGTTGGAGATCCCGTTGAGGTACATCTCAAACATGAAGGGATTTTTAAGGGGCTCATCAATGACTGGATGAGGTGAGAAAGGTGCGATTCTACCCAGCCCATTTCTACCCGTGATTTCATCAATGGCGATGCTTAACAATAATTCATCATCCGCCCCTAAGGGTTGTATGAATTCTAAATAATCAGTTTCTTTGGCTTCAATATCAGGCAAAAATCCCATAGAATAATCACTAAAATCTAATGAATTAGCCAATTTACTGATAATGGGTTGTAGGGCATAGGTATGATTGGAATTAAGATTACCGTCTTTTTCTTTAAAATCTGATTGTGGAGAGTCATATAAGGTTCTTGACCCTTCATTTTTACCTACCGTTTGATCTCCGATGATTCGGACTTCCATATAAGGCAATAGTCCCGCTATGAGGAGTTCGCTTGCAGATGCAGATCGATTACTGACCAGGATGTAAATTCGTTCAATATTCAATTCATTCAATGTACGGGTTGAGACGCTCTCATATTCAGCATCTACTACGTCTAAATCATCCACAAAAAAAAGGGCGCGGGTATTGCCCCCGTGCTTTTCATTGTATAATATCTTACCAAAGACATCTGCTCGAGTTGCTTTACCGTAAATCATACTGGCCAAATGCATGGTGGTATAAATAGATCCTCCACCGTTATATCTCAAATCTAAAACCAATTCTGTAACATTTTCATTTTTGAACAGCCCGAAGGCATCATTGAGTTGCTCATGAAAGGTATGTCTAAAGCCATTGTACATGAGATAGCCAATTTTGTAGCCTTCAATTTCTAAAACTTTTTCGAGAAAGACGGGGTTTTCTGTCAATTGTCGAGCAAAAAAAGAGGTCGTCGTACGGGTAGGTATGAGCACATTATCTTCAATTTTAGCGACGTCGAGCGTGTAGCTTTCTTGATTTTGCAATAATTCCTGATAATTATCCATAGTCATGAGGCTACCATTGATGCCATAAAATAATTCACCACGCATTAAGTCTACCTCAGAGGCAGGCGAATCGGGCAAGACATACCTGACATAGCCAATGACACTATCTCCCAACCATCTTACCAGACCATATTTGAAGCCGAAAGCGGTAGTTATGCCTGCAAAATATTCATCTTGCGCATTGTAATCATCGGTGATCCATGAAAATCGATCATCAGCATATCTCAAGGATTCAAATAAGAGATTGGGATCATCGAATTGATTCAAAAAAGTATTTCTTTCGCTACTAGAGGCAAATTGCTCATCTTTCAAGTCATCCACGTCTTCTTGCCAATAATACCAAGAATTCATGGCTCCCCAAATGAAAGCGTTGACTTCATTTTCGGCAGCAATGCCTGGGTCATCATCTTTATTGCAACTCGTGAAAATAGACAAAGATGTGAGGACAAAAAGTATCGATATTAAATTCAAATAGCGCATGAGAAATTTTTTATTGAGAAACCTTAGGTATGAAAACGAATTCTTCCTCGCTTAGTATATGTTCTTTAATTTTCATGGCTAATATATCAAGAAATGAGGGTTTTTTGCCATTTCCATGCTGATTTCATCATGTCATCTAAATTGAGTTGAGCCTTCCAGTTCAGTTCATGATTGGCCCGTGTCGTATCAGCATAGATCCTTACGATGTCTCCAGCTCTCCGATCCACTACTTCATAGGGTACTTTGGTGTGATTGATCTTTTCAAAGGCTTGAATGACTTCAAGCACAGAGCTCCCTTTGCCCGTTCCGATGTTGAAATATTCATAGGATTTTTTTTGTTCATGGTTTAGCATACGTTCAATCGCACGGACATGTGCTTTGGCAAGGTCTACCACATGAATATAATCTCGTATGGCCGTTCCGTCGGGTGTATTATAGTCATTTCCATATACTTTCAATTCGGATCGTAACCCAGCCGCTGTCTGAGTAATAAAAGGAACCAGATTGGCTGGAACTCCAACCGGCAATTCACCGATCAAGGCGGAAGGGTGTGCCCCTACAGGATTGAAATACCTTAATGACAAGGCTTGGAGTTGCCCATTAGTTCGGGTCGTATGATTGAGAATATCTTCTCCTATTTGTTTGGTGTGCCCATAGGGTGATTCGGCCAAAGCAAATGGTGTATCCTCAGTTACGGGGAGTTGAGAGGGTTGACCATAAACGGTACAACTAGAAGAAAAAACAAGATTTGAAACTTTATGTAATTCCATTAATTTCAATAAATTAAGCATGGAATTTAAGTTTACATCATAATATAAAAGGGGTTTTTCTACGGATTCTCCGACTGCTTTTTTCGCAGCAAAATGAATAATACCATCAAATTTATTGTCCTTGAAGAGTTTCTCCAAGGAGGGAGAATTTCTCAAATCAAACTGATGAAATTCAGGTTTTGTACCTGTTATTTTTTCGATGCTCTCAATTGTACGATGCTCAGAATTAGACAAGTCATCCACGATAATGACCTCATAACCTTGATGGATGAGTTCAACAGCCGTGTGTGATCCTATGTATCCAGTACCTCCGGTTAACAATATTCTTTTAGCCATAATACCTATGTAAAATACAAGATTAAGGTAACGAACTTAATTTTTTTTTAAAATAGCTTAATATAATTCCAATTGTATTCATCATGTTTTAGAATAAGGGATACGCCTCAAAGGCTTGAAATAATGAAAAAGGAATTGAAGTCAACAAAAAAACTTAGTCCGACTATACTACTAAAAATCTTTTCATAATTTTTATTTTTCGGATTGAATAGGCCATTTTTGCAGGATGTTTTCATTTCTAACCAAGGAGAATTTAGCGCTATCATTGTTGTTGGCATTTGTTTGTACAAATGTGATTAGTCATACTACTGATCTTTCCCCAGTATACGGTAAGGTTGCTTTTTTCTTACTTTTTTTTCTTTGGCTCGGGGTTTTATCGAAATTGGGTAAAAGCAGCTGGATAAAGAGACTTAGAAAGAAACCAAAAAATAAAGAAGAGGAGTCCTGAATTCAATTGATCATTTCTAAAAGCTTTGTCATTCTATAATATTCCGTTTTTACCGAAGCAAGTAATTGAGTAGCGGACTTTTGGTAATTGTTCTCATGCTGATTCTTGGCCAAGAATATTTTTCAAGTAGACTTACTTATACATGATAAGGATAATGCTCTTGTACTAGGCTATTGCTCCTGGCGATTTTGTTGATCTAACGATTGTTCTTTATCACTAGGTTCATAGGCTCAGAAACGAACACCTTTATCCTATAAATCCTTAATTTCACTGGTTACGAAGAGAAAGTCTTCAAACTAAATTGCACTTTTTCTATAATATTTTATGAAACAGCGCCGTCTTTCGTCCCTTCTAATTCCCGTAAAAGCAAGTTGAGTTCCCTTAGATCTCACAGATGGTCAGATAAATGTTACGCTATGTTAAAATTATTACTGAAATTGCTAGAATGAATCATTTCTTATCCAAGAATAATTGTTTTTGAAATATGGATAAAATTCTGAATCTTTCTGCATTAATCATGGGTGCAGGACTCTCTTCTCGTCTCCCAGGAGCCAATAAATTGCTTTTGGATTGGCAAGGGAAGTCTATTCTCTCTCATACCATTTCCAATGTTTTGGCGGCAGGATTTCATGAGGTCTTGGTGGTGTTAGGGAATGATGAGGATGAATTCAAATCCGCATTGCAAGGCTATGGTAATGAAATAAAAATCATCACTAATTCAGATTATAAAAAAGGATTGACCAGTTCTATCCAACAAGGAGTTGATGCTGCGGATGATCAGACCCATGGTTTTATTATTTGTTTAGGGGATATGTTTGGTATCAAAGGTCCTGATTATGCGAAATTAGCGCAATATCATTTATTGAAGGCTGCTCAACAAGAACTGATAACTTTACCCAAAGTGGGTGATCAAATAGGTAATCCTGTTATTTTTTCGCAATCTTTTAGATCCCGAATTATGCTAAATGATGATGCGGAAGGATGTAAGGTGATTGTGAAATCTGCCATGCATTCAGTTCAATATTTCGAGTCTAATACCCCTCAATTTTTACAGGATATGGATACCTGGAATGATTATCATCGTCTCAGTGAGTGATAAATTATCGGTAAAAAAGGCAAGTGCTTAACGTCTAAATCATCATCCTGTCGGTTATTCAAATAACTGCACAGCTCAGTTTTCAACCTATATATTCAGAATTTTCAATGAGGAAAATTATATTTTTCTCATATTGGGTTACCTGCGAGCTCAAATGAGTATATAATATTAAAGAGCATAAGCGTTGTATGCAAATAGCATTCTTGATTTAAAATAAAATCAAAATTTTAATTAATCTGCCATGCAAAAAAACATAAAAATTCTTTTTGTCGATGATGACCTTGCCTCCATTGAATATTTTAAAACATCATTTACAGATAATTATGACGTCTTAACCGCGCAATCAGGTAGGGAAGGCTTAGATATTTTGCAGAAACACGAAAATATAGCTTTGATCTTGACAGATCACAGAATGCCACAGATGACTGGAATATCTTTTTTGACAAAATCCATGAAGTATTCGCCTGATAGTATGAGAATTCTAATTACGGGACACTCAGAAAATGAGCTGGTCATCAGGGCCATTAATGAAGGACATGTTTTCTATTTTATTGTTAAGCCATGGTCTTTTATTGACATGTCCATAGCCATTAAATATGCTTTAGAAACCTTCAACTTAAGAGTAACTAACAAGAAATTGAAATTATTGAATGAACAAAATGAGCGCGAAAATATTGAGGTTCAGTTAAAAAATCTTCAGGCTCAAATTAATCCGCATTTTCTCTTCAATTGTTTGACCAATTTATATGCATTGATTGATGAGAATAAATCTGCACAGCTTTTTGTAAAAAAATTATCCCTTATGTATAGGTTTATGCTCGAACAAAAGGTGGATCAGTTGTCAGATCTCGGAAATGAGCAAAGAGTAATTGAAAATTATTTTTATCTTCAAAAAGTACGTTTTGAAGAAGGACTCATCGTGAGTAATCAAGTTTCAGAGAATCTTGAGGAATTCAAAATTCCTTCTGGTACCTTATTATTACTGGTTGAAAATGCCATTAAGCAT
>CAJQKV010000006.1 GCA_905479015.1 uncultured Cyclobacteriaceae bacterium | reverse complement strand
AATAGACGTTACGATAAACTCAACCTTAGGGCTGTATTCGGTCGTATTCAATGGATAGGAGAATCTAACGCCCAAATCAAAATCAACCAATCGAAGGGTCCGGACATCAAAAGTTAGTTCGATGCCTGCCGATTCGTACATATCGTCAGCGTAGGGTACACTACCGTTAAAGGTAACCGAGGTGAGGGGGGTAAGCGCATCGATGGCAGTATTATTTAAAATCACTCTTGCGTGATCATAAAAGAAGTTTGCTTTGACTCTTTTAATGAAAAATAAGGGACCTATGGCTAAATCAGGATAGCAAATAGGGAAGGCATAATTGAGACCGATTCGGCGGATTTGATCATGGATGAGCTTGCCATAACCTCGGGGATACCTGAAATTATCTAAAAACTTGTATTGCGCGGTAAAGGGTTCTGAATGATGATCTATTTCGGCGAAGAAGCTGTGATTTTTAAAGATGCCGGGTAGATAAAGCCTACTGTTGATTAAGAAAGCATGGGAGGTATTAGAAGTTGTTCCCATGCTTTTTTGGTAATTTGATTGAAAAAAAATGCCCAATCTTGGGTAAAGGTGCTGATAAGCTTGTCGTAGGGTAAAACGCATTTGGAAGTCTAATTCATAGCTCGTAAAAGAACCATCTGTTCCGGTCTCCTTCAGATCATAGTTTACCCAATGTTGTCGTAAATTTTGATTGAGCGCAACAAAATTATAAAAATTTCCTACGGTTAAGTTGAAGGGTAGTGTCATACCTAGGCCTAGGTTGTTTTCAGTCCAGTTTTGATTTCTTGTTTCTAGATTAGGAGTGATTTCATCATTTTCTTCGGTTTCGAAGTAAACGGGCACGTAGTTGTTCCTGTTTTCTCGTGAAGTTTCTAATGACAAAATGGGATAGTATTTCGCCCATTGTAAGCCCGCAGACCACGAGCTGCTCTTTTCATTTAAATTAAATTGATAGGCACCTATACCCGATAAATTACTCATCTTGTTGTCGGCATACACATTAAATATCAGATTGGGAGGTTCATAAGCCAATAATCGACTGTGTAGTTGTAATCGATCTGTAGTAGGATAAGATTGCTCTTCGTAAGATTGCTCTGAAACATTTTCAAGAATATCACCTTTAAACAGGGGTTCAAAATAATCAACCAATGAATGTTCTACGGTTTCGAGAGGTTTCCAATTTTCTTTGATCACGGGAGTGGTATGAATGTCATAACCCATGTCTGAATACGCACTATAAGCCAGCATTTTTCCATTTGGAGAAATGCTAGGTTGGATGGCACCGAATAGGGTAGAGGTTACTTGATAAATGCGCTGATCTTGGATTGAATAGGCATAAATATTATCTATGCCATTGAAGATGCCATCAAAGTAAATATGATTTTGATGGGATGTTAAATGGGCTATTTTTTCGCTCCACCAGGGGGTGATCAAGCGACGTTTTCCTGTGCCAAGATGGATGATTTGAATGGCATTTTTCCCTGATTTCCGTACGATTGTAGCGATCCTTGTTTCATCTATCCAAGTGGGAAACGCATATTGATATTGATTTTCATTATTGATTTTTTCATCCAGATGACCGTTTTGAACATTGAGAATGTGAAGCTCATACCCTTGGTTGGCAGGGGCATGAACTGCGACAATTTTATCCCCGCCCTTGTTGATTTCGGGGGCAAAATACCGGGCTTTAAGGCTGAGTTGCTTTTTTAATTGAAGGGTATGATCATATCTAATGACATTGCTATATTCCACATTTCCCCATCTGGGATCGTAGGCCTTTTCAGTCCAAATGAGAAAGGATTTATTGATACTTAATTGGGCATTGGATGGAGCATAAAATCCAGGGCGCGTGATACGGTTTTCTGTTCCATCTGTTTGGATACGGTAGAATGTCGGAATTTCGTTGAACCCTGCCTTCTCAGCGATGAGGGTTTCCGCATCAAGATAGTTGGGGTGCGCGTAGTTCGTAAAAGTCTTTTTTACTTTATTATTGATCGTTTCAGCTTCTGTAAGTTTAATTTTAGCTGCTTTTTGCGCCCATTCTTTCTTTAATTTTGAAAAGGTAGCTTCATAATATTTAGGGGTGCGCATACCCGTATGTTTTTTTAAGCTTTTACTGAAAGGGTAAAATTTAAGAAAACTTGATTTTACAGCCTCTTGAAGTAAGTTTCCCATGATGCTTTCACCATAATCTAGATTCAGGGATGCCGTCAGGTGATAACCCATATTATAAATGTTGGGAATCAGTTTTTTATAGGATCCTGCGCTGTTTTTTTCATAATTCAAGGAGGTCCCTGTCAGCAATAGGGCACGATACTGTCCCTCGAAATAGGGCATCCGACCACGTCCTGCATTACTTAAGAGGGTCTCTGTGAAAACCGCATCTCCTTCAAAAAACCAAGGAGGCATAATTAAATGTGCCAACGAACTCCAAAAATAATCACCAAAAACCATATCTGCTGCGTTGACGATACCTATCCGGGCGTTTTGTAATTGCTGTACATGTCGATATTCGTGGATGGCCAACAGATCATTCCAGTCAATGGCTCCACCAAAATTATTTTGTGGGGGATTGGTATAAAATTCTGAACGAAAAGGTCCCACAGCAACAAATGCATTGGGAGTGATGGATTGATTTTGAAGAATGATACTCACTTGTTCTTTTTTCGGACCTAGGGAAAAGTAACTACTGTCACTGAGTTTCTGAATGACATTGGCAACCCGAGCGGCTTGGCCATAGATGCCTTCTTGATAGATGATCTTCGCCGCATCGTTTTCTATGTATTTCCATTGAATAGCGGGTGGATTAAGTCCTATATCATAGGACTGGGCCATTAATCCATAGGAAAATAGAATAATAGAAAGAGTTAAAGGTATTCTTTTCATTAGAACCGATTGTTGAGCGTAATACCTACATACTGGTGAGCTTCTGCTTCAAGGGTTTCTTTGGTTTTAAAATAATAAGTAGTGATCAAATCAAATCGAGGCCAACTCAGAGCAAAACCGATGCGATTTTGAATAAGCCATGATTTTGCTGTTTCAGTATGTGGACTTTGAGGCCCAATGAAGTTGCCTTCAATGGTGGCATTGTAGGCACTATATATAAATCCAGGAGCATAAAAAAAATAATTTTCTATTATTTTCTTGGTCCAGTTTGAAGACGATGGGCTACCTAAATGTCCCCCGAACAAAGACGTTGAGGCCGGATGTTTTAAAAAATTGAATCGTACAAGTAGTTCTTCCGAAAATTGATTAAAAACGGTCCCCACGGATACATGCGACTGAGAATAGAGATCGAGAATTTCATTGCCTACCAACCGACGAGCATAAGAAGCATGAAAATTAATCACGGGACTATTGACGATTTGGTACTTCCAACCCGCGGGTATAGGAATATTTAATAAGGTATGCCAGGTAATTTGAAAATCGTCGGTCAGTGTATGAGGTCCCATTAATCCAAGCTCAACACTTGTTTTTAAATACTCCTTTTGGTTGAAATAAAATTCTCTAGTGAAGCTGAATCCCAAGAGGCCTGCATAAGGGCGATCAAACTCCTTAGGATCATCCCAAGAAACCCTTCTGGGTGTATAAATGCGTTGATGAAAGGATATTGAATGGATGATTTTGTGTTTTTTGATTTTATGTTTACTGAGCCATCGGTAATCAAGATAAAGACCAGAAGTGTAGTACTGATCCCTTTCTAGAGAGGTAAATACATCATTATCAACGGTCAATCTGAGTTCTTTGGTGTACAATTTTATCGTGTCTTGCGCTCTCATAAGACATGGACCTAGAAGGAATAGGCAAAACCAAACCACTTTGTACATATAGATCAAAGATAAGTGGGTTTTACTTCTATAAATAACAGGAAAGACCAACAATTTAACAAAGTGGACAATTTCTTATTTTCAAAAAAGGCTCTAGCTTCTCAAAAATGCGCAAACCTATGCTATTTATCGAGGCGTGTAGGTATCACCGATGTATTTATTTAGGAGATTTAAGCCTGTGATTATTTAGATAAAAAGCTAGATAGACCTATTGACATCAAATTTCTCAAGATAGTCAGCCACACGTCTCACAAAACCACCACCCAAAGAGCCATCGATGACACGGTGGTCATAGCTATGGGACAAAAACATTTTATGGCGGATGCCTATAAAGTCACCTTCGGGGGTTTCGATTACTGCAGGTTTTTTTTGTATAGCACCTATGGCCATAATGGCTACTTGAGGTTGCATGATGATGGGTGTACCCATAACGTTGCCAAATGAACCTACATTAGAAACAGTGAACGTACCCCCGTCCAGTTCATCGGGTTTCAGCGCATTAGTTCGTGCTCTATGGGCCAGATCATTCACTGCCATGACTAAGGATTTAAGATCTAGTAGTTCTGCATTTTTAATAACAGGCACGATGAGGTTTCCTGAAGGAAGTGCCACAGCAACACCGATATTAATATGGCTTTTTTTAATAATTTGATCCCCTTGGACTTGGATGTTGATCATGGGATGATCTTTGATGGCTTTCACTACTGCCTCAATAATGATGGGGGTAAAAGTTAACGATTGACCCGAGGTTGCCTTGAATTTTTCTTTGAATTTATTTCTCCAAGAAACAATGGGACTCATGTCTGCTTCGACAAAGGAAGTCACATGTGCAGAAATAGATTTAGATTCAATCATGCGCGAAGCGATTATTTTTCGCATCCGATCCATGGCTATGATTTCATCCTCACCTGAGATTGTCAAGGGTGTATTGTCTATAGGGTTTTCAAGTATTCCATCAACGGAACCTGATTGCGAGTTCCTTGAGCTGAGGTAGTTCAATACATCTTGCTTGGTCAATCGATCCTCTTTACCTGATCCAGCTATATTTTCAAGTTCGCTGAGATCTATTTGCTCTTGTTTTGCAATATTGCGCACTAAGGGAGAATAGAATCGGCTTTTTTGGGGATTTGTCAAGAGGGTGTCAGGACTTTTCAGATCCATGGCCTGATCTACATCGACCACATTTTTTTGCTCCTTGGGTGCAGGTGTTTCAGTAGGTCGGATAGTGAGAGGCTCATCCTCATCGGTCAAAAGCTCTATGATGGCTATGGGCTTACCGACTTGAATGACATCCCCTTCTTGGGCTAGTATTTCTTTAAGAATTCCGGCGTGAGTGGAGGGAATTTCTGTATCTACTTTGTCAGTGGCAACTTCGAGAACAGATTCATCTTCATCTATAGGATCGCCCACCTTCTTTAACCATGACAAAATGGTACCTTCCATTACACTTTCACCCATTTTGGGCATCGTCATTTCAATAGAAGCCATATTTTAATTTATTGGTTAAAGACGAGACAAAGATATAGTATTTTGCTATTTCACTCCAACATTTAATCGGATCATATTCAAGGCGGCTAAGGCCGACCAATGGACAATGAAGGTACGGTCTCGTGAAAAATTAAATTTCTTTGCTAGGGTCTTATGCTTGTCTGAATAGGCAATCCAAACGGTGCCTACCGGTTTTTCTATCGTACCGCCATCAGGTCCAGCGATACCGGTGGTGGCGATGGCGATATCAGCATTGAGTGCTTTTCTTATCCCTTCTGCCATGGCTTTAGCGACTTCTTCACTAACAGCACCCTGTTGTAGGAGGTCTTCCGTACTTACACCCAACTGCGCTGTTTTGACCTCATTTGAATAAGCAATCACGCTCCCCTTAAAATACCTTGAGCTGCCAGGTACGCTGGTAATCATATGGGCTAAATAACCCCCTGTACAGCTTTCTGCAGTAGCCAAAGTCAGGTTATTTTTATTCAGTAATTGGCCAATGACTCCTTCTAACGAATCTGCACCAAATCCATAAACATACTTGGCTATTTTGGGCATAATGGCCATTTGTAGTGCATCAATTTCTTGTTTGAGGGTATTTAGGTCATCACCAGACCCAGTCAGTCTTAGCTTGACTTGTCCTTTGGTAGGTAGATAGGCCAATTTTATGTGCTTGGGTAAGTTCACTTCCCAGTCTTCGATTAAGTCCGATAAACTCGATTCAGTAATTCCAATGGTTTTGATGATGTGATGGTGCAATACACCTTTGCTGAATATTTCATGAAGCTTGGGTAGAATACTTTCAGTCATGATGCTTTTCATTTCATAAGGCACTCCCGGCATGGCTACAAAAACGGTATTATTTTCGTAAAACCACATGCCTGGGGCCGTACCCACAGGATTGGTGATTTTCTCGCAATTAGCGGGTAGCTCAGCTTGTTGGGCATTGAGTGCGGTTACTTCTCTACTTGCCTTAGCGAAGAGTAGGGTAATGTCGCGCAGTACCTCCTCATGATGTACCATACCTACTCCGAAATATTTAGCCAAAAGGGGTTTGGTTAGATCGTCTTTCGTAGGGCCAAGACCCCCTGTGATCAATACGATGTCAACTCTTTCGGCCGCTGTCGCGAAGGCATTTAAAATTTGATCTGCATCATCGCCAATGGTCGTTCTTTGGAAAACTTTGATGTTGTATTCATCTAATTTATGACTGATCCAGTGTGCATTGGTGTCAAGGGTTTGACCATAAAGGAGTTCATCTCCAATAGAAATTATTTCTGCGGTTGCTGTCATTAATTTGTAGTGTTTTTTACGGGGATCTATGAAACCATTTTTTGGCTACGAAAATTCATGGTTATATTTTTTAATTATTTTACGATCAATATTCATAATTCACTGAACCTTGTGCTCTAGAGCTTAAGAAGGCAGTCAATTGTGACATGATACTTTTTTTCCCCCTCAATTCTTGTATTTGAGGCTGATTGATATTCATGACGATCAGGAGTCGATCTAATTCCGAATCGGATAAATTAAATTTATTTTTAAGCTCACTACGTATCGGTTCAAGCTCTATCAATTTAGCATAGGTAATGAATTTTTCAGTCTGAATCCTGGCTTCTACAGCTTTTCGCTTTTCAATATTTTCCTTAGTGAAATAACTGAGCGCACCACTAATGGCCACTCCAGGCGCATAATACTCATTCATCATCGGAGTGAAAAATATTTGTGGGGTAGTTCCTGTTCCAGGCTCGGCGACTCCCGGGATTTTCATGGGCCTGCCTTTATATCTTTTGGGAATACGATAATCAATATTGGAAAAAACCCAAACAGAACCTAAAATAATGTCCATTGGAGCCAGATTGCTCGTGATTTGTCGGAGAATCATGCTTTGATCTACAATGACGACAAGAGGCTTGTAACCAATGAAGGTCATTCTTACGGTATCATTTGGAGCCGCTTTAATTATGAAGACACCATTATCTGCTGATAAGGAACCTACTTCCTGGGTAATGTTAACTACATATACATAGGGCATGGGCAATTGATTTTCATTCAATACGACACCTTGTAGTTCTTGACTCGAGGCGTTCCATACAATGAGTAGGCTAAGAATAAGGATCAATAATTTCACAGCGTAAAAATACAATTTCACAATTAAAATATTGGATTCTTAACGAGTTAAAAATAGGATTTCGTTTCGCTTTAATGAAAATATTTTACCCGATGATTTATTAAATGATTGAATAACTATGAAGATTCAAATGATGATATTGTGTTATATTTCAAGCTTTTCATTTTATTTTAATTAACCTATGTTGGAAATTCTTTATAACCATCCAGACTTTGTCGCCATCAATAAGCCCCATGATCTTTTGGTTCATAGAACTTCCATAGCGAGAGGTGTCCAAGAATGCGCACTTCAGCTTTTGAGAGATCAATTGGGTCATTCCGTGCATCCAGTTCATAGGTTAGACCGCAAGACGGGAGGTATTTTACTTTTTGGAAAGTCACGCAGGGCATTGACCCTTATATCAAATCAATTTCAGTCCCGGTCGGTTCAAAAGTCGTATTTGGCTATTGTGAGGGGCTTCACAGATCCCAAAGGCATCATAGATTATCCCTTGAAAAATGATTCTGGTAAAACACAAGAGGCCATTACTCATTATTGGACTCTGGCTAAAACAGAATTAAATTTTCCTTCTGCCCATCATTCGACCAGCAGGTATTCGCTGGTAAGCTTGCTTCCGTATACAGGAAAGATGCATCAACTTAGGAAGCACATGGCCCACATACTACATCCCATTGTCGCCGATCGACCTTATGGTTGTAATAAGCAAAATAAAATGTTCAAAGAAAGATTTAATATGATGACGATGTTATTGCATGCATCAAAGTTAACTTTTGAATGGGAGGGAGCCACGATTGAGATCCACGCACCTCCACAGGCTGAATTCATGCGCATGTTGAATGTTTTAAAATTGCCTATAGGCTCGGATGGGGCGGTGAAATTTAAAGGTGTTTGAATGGGAAGGATATAAAAAAAGCCCTTACTCAATGAGCAAGGGCTTTTTTTGTAATAAGTTATGATATTACATCATGCCACCCATTCCACCGGGCATTCCACCGGGCATTCCACCAGGCATTCCACCACCTGCACCTTCAGCTTCAGGTTGATCAGCGACAATTGCCTCTGTGGTCAACAATAGCCCAGCAATTGATGCTGCATTCTCCAAGGCTAATCTTGTAACCTTAGTCGGATCAATAATACCTACTTTGAACATGTTTTCGTAAACATCTTTAAAAGCATTGTAACCATAATCTCCTTTACCCGCTTTTACCGCATTAACTACTACGGAAGCTTCTCCACCAGCGTTAGATACAATCGTTCTCAAAGGGGCTTCAATAGCGGCTCTGATGATCGCAACACCCGTATTTTGATCTTCGTTTTCTAAGTTCAAATCATTGATTGCCTCAATAGCCCTGATGAAAGCAACGCCTCCTCCAGCAACAATTCCTTCTTGAACGGCTGCTCTTGTAGCGTGAAGTGCATCGTCAACCAAATCTTTCTTTTCTTTCATTTCAACCTCAGTGGCCGCACCTATATATAGAACGGCAACACCACCAGAAAGTTTGGCAAGTCGCTCTTGAAGCTTCTCTTTATCGTAATCAGAAGTTGTATTGTCAATCTGTTGTTTGATTTGATTGACTCTAGCTTCGATATCTTCTTTTTTCCCAGCACCATTGATGATCGTTGTATTGTCCTTATCGATGATCATTTTATCAGCGGTACCCAAGTAGTCGAGAGTTACATTTTCAAGCTTGTATCCTCTTTCTTCTGAAATAAGGGTACCTCCAGTGAGAATGGCGATGTCTTCCAACATGGCTTTTCTTCTGTCACCAAAACCAGGTGCTTTGACTGCCGCTACTTTTAATGAACCTCTAATTTTATTGACGACAAGGGTAGCCAATGCTTCTCCATCGATATCTTCTGCAATAATCATCAAAGGCTTACCTGTTTGAGCAGTTGCTTCTAATACAGGTAACAGTTCTTTCATATTTGAAATCTTTTTGTCGTAGATCAAAATGTAAGGAGTTTCAAGAACAGCCTCCATTTTTTCAGTATCAGTTACAAAATAAGGAGAAAGATATCCTCTGTCAAACTGCATGCCTTCTACTGTCTTTACTTCGGTTTCTGTACCCTTAGCTTCTTCGACAGTAATGACACCATCTTTTCCTACTTTATCCATAGCTTCTGAAATCATCTTGCCTACTGCAGGATCATTGTTGGCAGAGACAGAAGCCACTTGTGTGATTTCATCACTGGTAGCAATGTTTTTAGATTGTTTTTTAAGGTCGGCAATGACTGCGGCTACAGCTTTGTCTATACCTCGTCTTAAATCCATAGGATTTGCTCCTGCGGCGACATTTTTTATGCCGTGCCCATATATTGCTTGCGCGAGTACAGTAGCTGTTGTAGTTCCATCACCTGCACTATCAGCAGTTTTAGAAGCCACTTCTTTTACCAATTGCGCACCCATGTTCTCTACGGGATCGCTGAGTTCTATTTCTTTTGCCACGGAAACACCATCTTTGGTAATGCTGGGTGCACCAAATTTTTTGTCAATGATGACATTTCTGCCCTTAGGTCCTAAGGTTACTTTTACAGCGTCCGCTAATTTGTTAACGCCTATTTTTATTTTGTCTCGAGCTTCGCTATCAAAAAAGATATCTTTTGCCATGATTATGTATTTTTAAATTTGTTAAAAAAATGATTTTGATTAGATCGTTCCAAATACGTCGGAATTTTTCATAATTAAATATTCGATTCCACCGATGGTAATTTCTGTTCCCGAATACTTACCATACAATACGCGGTCTCCCACTTTCAATGTCACGGGCTTTTCGTCCGTACCTTGACCTACGGCTACAACCGTTCCTTCTTGAGGTTTTTCCTTTGCAGTATCAGGAATAATGATACCTGATGCCGTTTTTTCTTCAGCCGCAGCTGCTTCAACGAGGATTCTATCTTCGTTTGGTATGAAATTTACTTTTGACATTTTTGTTTAACGTTTAATTATCTTAAAATTTTACAAGATAAAAAGAACACTACACATAATATGCCAATTTGTTTATTGGCACCATCCATTGAAAAGTATGACATTTTTGCAGATAGAAATAGAAATCTTGTCAGAGAAAGATGAATGAGCTTTATTTAATGCTCATTATGTCAGTAAAATTAAGAGAAAATCAGTTGGCAGAATCTGTATTCACATTCAGATCATTCAGTTCAGGAGCTAAAGTATTGGGGTCAATAGATTGCTGTAAATTAGGTAATGGAGCTTGACCTTGCACATTTTCGATATTGGGACTTTCGATAAAGTTTTGATTTTCTTCGATAAATAGATTGGACAATAAAGTCAGTGATAATATAGTAATCGAAAATCCCCAAGTAAGTTTCTCGAGTAAATCCCCTGTTTTCTTTACACCCATGACTTGAGAAACGCCAGCACCGCCAAATTGACTTGATAAGCCACCGCCCTTTGGATTTTGGGCCAAAACGACTAGTATGAGCAATAGAGATAGAAAAATGATGACTCCAATGATAAGTGTATACATTTATTTTGTTTTTAATTTTTTAATAAGACCCGCAAAGTAAGATTTTTTTTCAGGAAATTTCAAACTTAGGCTCTCGTATATGGCAATTGCCTTCTTTTTTTTATTTTGTTCAATATAAATACGAGCTAAATATTCACTACTTGCTTCGGGTTTGAATTCAGTACTTTTTGCAGATAGATCTTCAGATGGTTTTTTTTTATCTGTGGGTTTAACTGGTTTTATTTTTGGATTATTTTCGATGAATTCATCGATGATTATTTTTTGGTCTTGTTGTTTTGGTCGAGATTTTTTAGTTTCCTTAACTGCAGCTTTTTTGCTCTTTTCTTTGCTCTTTTCTTTGGATGAAGCGCTGACTTTTTTCGTTTTGAGGTTACTTACTTTTTTTTTACTCGTTTTTTTTTTTGGCGGGGAGATTATTTTATTTGCCTCGGGCTGTGATATCTGCTCTAAAGTCTTTTCTTTATTCTCTTTTTCTTTATTCTCTTTTTCCTCATCTAGTTTCTTCATCATCGCCTGAAATCTAAGCTTAGAGGCTCTTAGATCTATCATATCCTGCCTCACTTCTGAAATGAGATGATCAAGGGGGGCGGTTGGCACATCTGGATCAGGGGCTGGATCAACATTAATCAAATCACTCGTAGGGATGATTTCAAGGGGAGCCTCAGTTTCAGTAGGAATTGACGCCACATCTATTGGTTGTGAGGGCGACGTGGTTGGGTCAGTGATGTTTTCTTCTTCTAAGATCTCCTCTGCTTTAATACGTTCTTCTTTTTCCAAGGGATCCTCTTCAACTGATGTCTCATCCACAGTGTCTGTTTCCGGTAGTGGTAATGAAATATCTTCTTTGGAGGGTATGATGGGATCCGCGGGTGTATCTAGCGGAGGGCTACCTAATGCTGATCTATATTTAGCTATCTTTTCTTTTATGAGTCGATCTTCCTCACTTTGGTCGTCTTCTGAAGCGACTGAACCTTTCTCTTGATCTAAGATCACTTGAGAGGCGTTTTCCTCAATGCTTTCTTGAGGTAAAGTAGGGGAATCTTCCAATGAAGTCTTTGAATCACTTCGTTCCCCATCTATTGACGCATCTAGCACGTCAGTCTTTTCGTCTTCTTCCGACTTCGTATCTGCAGTGATTGAGTCATTATTCGATTCGATCCGTTCTTCAGAATTTGAGATATCTATGGTCTCTTCAATTTCAGTTATTGGAGACTCACTATCTCTCAATGTTGGACTAGGAGTCTGATCGATATCTGTATGAAAGTCCTCAGTAATGGGAGTATTTTTTGGACTTTCTGAAAGCGCTTCGATAGGTTCTTCTGCTACAATGAAGGTGCTTCCTTCATTAATTATTTGAACCTTTTGTTCTATGTACTTCTTGAGTAAACGTCTATCAGTCGTGTGAATGGCAGCATCAACAATGTACTTTTTGACATCTAGGGCATTATGGGCATATTTTTCTTTTGCAAGTAGGATTCTTCCAGACTGAAAATAGGGATAAGTCTCGACTAAAGATTCTAGTTCATCCAAATCGCCATTCAATTTGGTAACGGTAGGATCTTTGAGTAGTTCGATAAATTTTGTTTTATGCAAGTTCAAAAAATATTTAAAAGTGCCTAAAGTTAAGGAAAATTACCAATTTGCAACCGATTCGTTGAACATATCAATAATTATTTGATCAAAAATTTCTTCTACGAACTCTTCTTCGACACTACTTAAATCGACTTCCTCTTGATCAAAATCTTTAAAAAAAGAGAATCTTTTTTCATAATTAAAAGTATCATCAATGACATTGGTATAAGTGGCATAAACGACAATGGTAATGCGCGTAAGTTGTGCATAGTCTACTTGATCTGAACGTCCTGAAGCTCCTGCCCCCACGGGTGTAAGGGTGTAATTATCTATATAGCCGTCAAATTGCAGATGGCCTTCATTATCGATGATGGTCAAACTGGTATTTTGCTGAAAATAATCTTTGAGTCCTTCGGTAAATAGATTACTCATATTGGCGGGTCCCAATTGAGCATTATTGAAAAATGTTTGAATCGAGATTGTTTTAACTTCAGGGGATATAGATGCTCCAGTGAAAGAATAAACACCACAACTTGATAAGAAAAGAAAAAATAAGAAGCTACAATTAAAGACTATCGATTTCATAGCTTTTAATTTTTCGGTAAAGGGTTCGTTCTGAAATTCCAAGATCTTGAGCGGCATATTTTCGCTTATTTTTATTTTTTTTCAATGCTTGCAAGATTATTTCTCGTTCATTTTTATCCAGAGACAAGGAGTCGTCATTTTCAAACTCAAGCGCAATGTCTTCTGTTATTTCTTCATAAGATTCAATGTTTTGCTCTTTGGGGTCAATGATTTTAGGCGAAGCCTCTTCAAGCAATTTATTATTTTGATCAGGTGAATATTGAGGGATATCTTCAAAGAGACTTTCATGTCTCTCCAGGAGATCTTCTCTATTGGCCTTTCCTTGCAGAACTTGTAAAATGAGTGTTTTCATCTCTGAAACATCTCGCTTCATCTCAAACATGATTTTATAGAGAATATCTCTTTCGGATAAGTCATCTGAATTGTGATGTTTACTACCGATCAATGCTGGAAGATTCGGTTTTATTTTGGGCAGATATCCAGCCAAAGTCACTACACTAATATGACGATCTATTTCAAGTACACTCATCTGTTCTACCAGATTTTTCAATTGTCTAATGTTACCAGGAAAGGGTTGCTTGACAATCAATTCTTGAGCATCTGGATCAAGTAAAGCTTCTTTATTACGATATTTCTCTGAAAAATCAGCCGCGAATTTCCTAAAAAGGAGCAAGATATCTTTTCCTCTTTCTCTTAGTGCAGGAACTTGAATGGGCACTGTATTGAGTCGGTAATAGAGGTCTTCTCTAAATTTATTATGAGCGACTGCGTCTTCTAGGTTTACATTTGAGGCTGCGATGACGCGAACCTCTGTCTTGAGTACTTTACTTGATCCTACTTTGATGAATTCACCATTCTCAAGCACTCTTAACAAACGTGCCTGTGTACCGAGAGGCATTTCACCGATTTCATCTAAAAATATAGTTCCTCCATTGGTGCTTTCAAAATAGCCTTTTCTGTTGTCTACGGCTCCGGTAAACGCTCCTTTTTCATGTCCAAAAAGCTCTGAGTCAATGGTTCCTTCAGGGATAGCACCACAGTTAACAGCAATGAATTGGCCGTGCTTTCGGCGGGAAAGACTGTGAATTATTTTAGAAAATGATTCCTTACCCACACCACTTTCACCACTAATGAGTACACTCATATCCGTCGGAGCTACTTGAATAGCCGTTCGGATGGCATTGTTGATTTTAGGAGAAATACCTATGATTCCAAATCGCTGCTTTATATTTTGTACTTCAGCTTCTTCGCGGTAATCCATTTTATTTTATTTAAGGTACGATCGTTCCGAGTAGGGTTGCCGAGGTACAATTATTGATTTTCACATTCAGATAGGTTCCTTTTTTAAACCCGTCATTTTTAAAGATGACGACTTTATTGGAACTGGTTCTGCCCTGTAAGTCTTCTTGTGATCTTTTACTGAAACCTTCTATCAATACTTTGAAAACGTTGCCTACATCAAGTTGATTACGTTCAAGGGAACTTTGGCTTTGCTTGGCAATGATTTCCTGAAGTCTTTTCTTTTTAATTGTTAACGGGATATCATCTTGATAGTTTTTAGCTGCAAGGGTACCTGGGCGCTCTGAATAATAGAACATATATGAAAAGTCATATTTGACGTAATCCATAAGGCTTAAGGTATCTTGATGTTCTTCTTCAGTCTCAGTACAAAATCCAGTGATCATATCCGAGCTTATACCACATTCTTGACCTAAAATACGTCTGATGGCGTCTACTCTATTGATGTACCAATCGCGGGAATAGGTTCTGTTCATTAATTCTAAAACGCGACTGTTACCACTTTGCGCCGGTAAGTGAATGTACTTACAGATGTTTTCATAGGCTTTCATGGTTTCTAGCACTTCATCCGTGATGTCTTTGGGGTGCGAAGTAGAGAATCGCACCCTTAAATCAGGATCCACCTGCGCAACACGTTCCAATAAATTCGCGAAATTGATAACCTCAGAGTCTTTTAATTTGTTCAGTCGGGCCTTATTGTTCTCTTGGGCTGACCATTTATATGAGTCAACATTTTGTCCAAGAAGCGTGACTTCTCTATAACCTTGATCAAATAGATTTTGTGCTTCTGAGACGATAGAGTGGGGATCTCTGCTTCTTTCTCGACCTCTTGTAAAGGGAACTACACAAAAAGAACACATATTATCACAACCTCTCATAATGGATATGAATGCAGTTACTCCATTCGAATTCAATCTTACGGGTGATATATCGGCGTAGGTTTCTTCTCGAGACAGAAAGGTATTGACCCCTTTTTGACCTGCTTCTGCTATTTTCACAAGATTTGGCAGGTCTCTATATGCATCAGGCCCAACGACGAGATCTACTATTTTTTCTTCTTCGAGCAGTTGTGATTTTAAACGCTCTGCCATACAACCCAATACCCCAATGGTCATTTCAGGTTTATTTTTTTTAATTTGATTAAATGCAGCGAGTCTTTTTCTTACTGTGAGTTCGGCTTTTTCTCTAATTGAGCAGGTATTAAGCAAGATCAAATCTGCTTGTTCAATATCGTTGGTGGTATTGAATCCGTCTTTCTGCAGGATTGAGGTAACAATCTCACTGTCAGAGAAATTCATCTGACATCCATAAGATTCTATATACAGTTGTCTACCAGGCAGCCCACTATTTGCGGTAATTTTCACTTCGCATGTAGCATCCTTTTCTTTTTGGGTGGAATCAACAATGTCTATGTCAGGGATCAAATGCGTCATTAAAAAAGTATTATTTATTTTTTGCAAAGATAGTTATTCAAACCATAATCATGCCATAATGTCATGTACTTTAAAATATATTTATGGCTTTAAGACAACGAAAATTCTTATATCTATATATTTATTTGATGAATTAGCTGTTTTTTTTTGTGAATCGACCCATGTTTTAGCGTCTAATTTAAAACGAATGGAAAGTTGAGCGTTAGCTGTGTTGAGCAGACTTGATTCCAACAAGATATCATAGGATGTATTTTCTATCAAGATTTTAGCGGGTATAGAATCGATTAAATGGGAGTTTTTCAATTCGTCGTTACTTTCATCAGGAGTTAGAAGATCAGATTGAACTAGGAGTCGTATTTCGGGAAAACTGTCGATATCCAAGCGTGTTTCATCTAGCCATCCTTGTATTAGTACGTTTTTTTCTTTGGTGGAAAGCTTTGTTTGGACTTGAAGTTCTTGTAGAGATAGTTTGAGATTTAACCCAACCAGCGTATCTCCATTTAATTGCAGGTTGCCATGGACAGGTAGCATCCCGTCCCAAAGGGTCTTTCCATCATTAAAAACCCAAGTTAAAACGGATTGAAGACTGTCTATTGAAATGGATTCAGGAGCCTCAACCTGATGAATAGCAGGAGCTGTATTTTTATGGCATGCAACGAATAATATCATTATAAGGGTTAAGTGCCAGAAGTTTCGCATTTTATTTTAACTTAGTTGGGAAGGTTAAACAATCTAAATATTTGAATGGCGATAATAAAAAAAGTAAGAGGATTTTCACCTATTTATGGAGAAAAATGTTGGTTCGCGGATAATGCAGCCCTCTTAGGGGAGGTGATTTTGGGCAATGGATGTACCGTCTGGTTTGGGGCAGTGGTTCGTGGAGATGTAAATACCATAAAAATCGGCAATAACACAAATATTCAAGATAATGCCACCATACATGGTACCTATGAAGCTGCGGCGACTACGATAGGCAACAATGTATCGATAGGCCACAATGCCATTGTCCATGGTTGTACTATAGAAGATAATGTTTTGATTGGTATGGGGTCTGTTGTTATGGATGGTGCCGTTATTAAAGAAGGAGCAATGGTAGCTGCGGGTGCGGTGGTACTGGCCGGTACGGTGGTTGAGTCTCAAACAATTTATGCAGGTGTGCCTGCTAAATGGGTAAAAAATATAGCGGCTGAAAATAGAGAAATGATGGTACGTATTGCAGGTAATTATCAAAAATATGCAAGTTGGTTTCAAGATGAGTTACCAAAAAAAGCATGAGGTTTTTAACTAGAATTTTATTGTCGTCCGTTGGAGTGATGTTATCCGCTTATCTCTTGGAGGGTGTTTATGTTAAAGGGTTTTGGACAGCAGTCCTGTTTTCTTTCCTCTTATCGATACTAAATTATACCATCAAACCATTATTGATTATCCTGACGGTACCTTTGACTGTACTTACCTTAGGTCTTTTTCTTTTGGTGATCAATACCTTAATCATATGGATCGCTGCGGGACTGGTGGGTGGATTGGTTATTGAAGGCTTTGGGTGGGCCTTTCTCTTTAGTTTGTTGTTATCAGTGATCAATACCCTACTCTTCGATATTACTCAACGCTGAGGGTTAAAAATAGACAGGACATTGGGGGTCCTTTCTATAATTTTTGAGTTTAATTCTGTAGTTGATAAATATTTCGTGCGAACCTGATGAGACCGTATTGATTTGAGAGGTATTTACATCATATGCATAACCCACTCTGAGGTTTTCGTTGAGCATGACTTGTCCAAGGATTCCAAAATCTCCAGTATTTCTATAATTAATTCCTAGATAAGCGACTTCATCGATGATCAAGTTGATATTGGCGTTCCAAGACAATGGGATGGCTTCTTGTCCCTTCAATAAAAACCCAGGACTGATTTTAAGATGATCATTGATAGGGTAGATGAATCCTCCAGAGAGGTAATAATGTCTTTTTTCGATAGATTGATCATCAGAATTGGTAAGTTCTGAATTTTCAAGGATGATGTTTTCTAAGAGGTAAGGCACGGAAGCTCCGATGTAATAGACGGGATTTGCCAGATAGATACCGGTACCAAAATTAGGAGAGAATCGGGTGGGAGCCCCCTGCATCAAGGGATCTGTAGAGAGAAGGTTTAATTTTTCATAATCTGAAGTTCTTTGATTGAATCCACCTTGCAATCCCATAGCCAATATTCCGATAGGGGTATTGATTTTATAGGCATAGCTACCGTATAGGCTATAATCATCGGTAATGCTTTGAGAGGCTTTGGAGGCGAAAAGGCCGATGCCTACTCTATTGGAAGCAAAAGAAGAATGTGCTGAGAATGCCGTTAAAGAGGGCGCACCCTCGACATTGATCCATTGTTTTCTGTGTACGGCAATTACCGAGAGTAAGTTGAGACTTCCGGCATACGCCGGATTGATGAGTAGTCCATTGTAGGGATAGGTTGTAGTGGTAGATCTCTGCTGGGCGAAGCTCGCTAGACAAAAGATCATGACACTTAGATATAAAATTATTTTTCTCATAGTTAACAGGACAAACTTACCTTACTAATTCCAAAAATCCATCATAACCTGTAGTCCCATCACCTTT
>CAJQKV010000005.1 GCA_905479015.1 uncultured Cyclobacteriaceae bacterium | reverse complement strand
ATATTTAGTTTCTTTAGTTTGTCTAAAATGGCACCTACACTCTTATCTAATACTTGAACCACATCTCCATAAAGACCCCTTTTACTTTTTCCTGCATCAAGACTGTCCACATACAAAGGTACATGAGGAAAGGTCTGCGGCATGTAGAGAAAAAATGGCTTATTTTTATTTTTATCGATGAATGCCAGCGCTTTGTCGGTGTATCTTGTCGTCAATTGACTTTGGTCAGGTTCCAACTCAATAATTTCTGTGCCTTCCATCAATGGCAATGGAGGAAAGGCCGCTTTGGCGTAATCCCAATTATTGTTAGGTGGTGACATGTCGTTGGAATAAGGTATACCAAAATAATAATCAAACCCATGTTGGGTAGGTAAAAATTCTTTTTTATGGCCTAGATGCCATTTCCCAATACATGCTGTTGCATAACCAGCATTGTTGAGCATACTTGCGATGGTCGGCTCCGTGGTTGGAAGGCCTCCATTTGAATCTGGAAATAAAACGCGTCGCGTCCCTGCCATTCCTATTTTAGCCGGTAGTTTACCCGTCAATAGTCCTGCCCGACTGGGAGTACATATCGAGGCGGCCACGTAGAATTGTGTCAACTTCATCCCTTCATGGGCCATTTGATCAAGATGCGGTGTATGAATGGTCGGATGCCCAAAACTGCTCAAATCACCGTAACCCAAATCATCGGCAAAGATGATGATAAAATTAGGTGGGATGATCTCTTCTACGGATGGCTTGCAGGCCAAAAAGCAAACACAAAAAAGGACAAAGATTGTCATCCAGTGATATTGTTTAGTTCTCATTCCAATGTGATTATGTTAATATCATCCATTATTTTCGGACTGTTTGAATTCCCTCCCCCATAGGACCAAGTTGTTCTCGTCTTATCTATGGTCCTAGGGTAGGCGGCGCTTCCGCTCCAGGTATTGATGTATAGGTTAGTATTTTTCAATGTAGTCGGGTTCCCCAACATTTTAGCTGGAAGCGTGACACTTATTTTATTTTGCTCATAATCAACATTTACAAATGGGGTCATGATAGATTTTCCTAATTTTTCAGGACCCGAAATTAGAGGATAACCTTCAAATGCTTCTATTCCAAAGCCACCCAAAGCAAATCGATAATCCCATTCACCCTGATTAGGAAAAAAAGCATTTTGAAAAGGTAAAGATTTCACTCCTTCCTGTTTATCGGGCATATCAATATAAATATTCAATAACACATGATCAAATCCATTTGGAGGTATCCATATTTGAGTGATTTCTGACATAGTAATTTCTAAGGTTAGATTATTACCGGTAAGGGAGACGTCCACAGCCTTTATATCTTGTTGGTGACTAAAGCTTCTATGACTAGGATAAGTGTATTCCCCATTGGGACCGTAGTCATCTTGGATTTCATCCTCAAAATGGAATAAATGTTTAGTGGATAAGGCCAAAGTAAAATATTTAGATGAGGTTATTAAAGATCCCTTATCATCATAGCCAATCGCAGTTATCCTGTGTTTTCCATTCATCAAATTACTCAAGCTTAAATCGTGGAACCAGCTATTCTGATTCCTATTTGTGATGGGTAATAAATGCTCATAGTCTCCATCTATTACCAAACCCATGTTTTCGACTCCCATTGCTTTTCCACTTAATTGAATGGCTGAAGTAGTCAAAATTTCCGAAAAATCATTATTTAACCCTATGGTTCCATGCAAATCTAACTTTGTCTGCGAATGGTCAGTATTCACATAAACTTGTGCACTTTTAGCCTCTAAAATCATATCTATAATTCTATCATGGGAAACCGATAAAATTTCATTTTGGGCTCCAATACTGTATTTGGAAACATAATTTCCTGGATTAAATGTGGGTACACTTAATCCATCAACCAATTGAAGTTTTTCTGAAGTATTAATCAAAATCAATGCAGAAACATCATCTAATCTCATTTCGTATACGAATATTCCAGGACCATAAGAATTGTCTCTTACTACTTTAAGTTGGCCTCTTCGAAACACTTCGTTTGTCTTTCTTAATTTTACTAGGCTCTGAACAAATTTAAAATAGTCACTTTCTGTATCAAAATAATCGCGGTCGGGTGATCCCGCACCCCCCTTAAACATAGTTTGACGCATTCCGGTTAACTCTTGTTCGGTTCCATAATATATTACAGGAACTCCTGGAATGGTCATGATGAACAACAATGCTTGTCTCATGGTCTGACGATCAGATTTAGCGAGGATTCTAGGCGCATCATGATTATCAATGAAATTAAGCAACTGATCAGACCGTTGAAAATTTTCTTGGATACTCTTGATCCTGAAAGAGAGAGTACTGGTAGGTTTTTTCTCAATAAAAACTCGGTTAATAGCTGTGTTTAGTGGAAAATTTAATATCGAATTCATTTCAGGTTTGTTCTTAGTTCCTAAATATTTTCGTGCTTCTTTCGTTCCCGAATGATCAAAAGGTTTGGGGAAAAAAGCAACCTCTCCAGCAGTTAAAAAATGTTGCTTGCCCTGCTGCTTTGCCAAAAGATCAATACCGAGATGCTCCCCCTCTTTTTTATGAAGAAAACTATGCCAAAAATCATGTTCGACCATATGAGGTGTATCAAATCGAAATCCATCAACCCCCACCTCTGTAATCCAGTAGCCAAAATTCTCTCTCAAAGCATCACGAACCAAAGGATTGGACGTATTGAGGTCATCCAAATCGGCAAATTGAAATTGTGTTTTTTGAATCGTATCTGAATGGTCAGTGAAATTTGGTGCAAAATGGTAAATACCCAGTTCTCGGTCTTCCTCTTCTCTGGCATCATTATGGTTAAAAGGATATTGCATGGGCTGTTCAACGTCATGCAGCTTAAAGTTTTTTGATACATCTTCTGGGTCATAGGGCCCATCATAAGTATAAAAATCTCCAAAATGATTTACTACGACGTCTTGAATAAGATACATTCCTTTGGAGTGCAAAGTCGCCGACAGCATCTTATAATCCCCTAAATCTCCTAAGTGTTTATCTACTTGATCTAATCTACTCGCCCAATATCCATGATTTCCAGTTCCTGTATGTTGTGGATTTCGCCATTGATTGGCTACTGGTGGTGTGATCCAAACTCCTGTTACACCTAGCTCTTGAATATAATTAATCTTTTGAGTAATCCCTTTAAGATCCCCTCCATTCCAATAAGCCCCATCTCCTTTTTTATACTCACCTGCACCTTGATCATTATTGGTTGAATCTCCATCCATAAATCGATCGGTCACGATAAAATAGAGGATTTGATCTTGCCAAGAAGGAGAAGGGACATGAAGATATTTTTGTAAATTATCTTTATTAATACCAGGACCCTTATCAGAGCCACAGCTGAAAGAAATAATAGTCAGAAGAAAAAAAGATAAATGAAAATATTTTTTCATATTGTTCATTTACATGACGTATCTAAAGTGTTTTCCCCCTAAATAATACTGTTTTTAGATATGACTCTAAAATGTCAGATACAATTGGGGGAAAGTTCCCCATAATTCGTCATTAGATTGACAAAAAACAATATATTCTTAATCATGGATAAAATAGTCTATCCTTTTTTATTTTTTTTAACCCTCATAATAGATACTGAATATGCGGTAAGCCAATCCACCTTAGAGCTGCTTTATCCCCCAGAAAATACTGTTGTAGTATACCATACTGAATGGACAGAAAATCATTATAAAGAGAGAATCAAAGAATTTAAGGAGCATCCCTTATCAATGGGGGATATCGTTTTTATAGGTAATAGTATCACTGAGGGAGGTAAAGATTGGGGAGCTAAATTAGGCATTGATAATGCGGAGAATAGAGGTATTTCTGGAGATGTTACTGATGGGGTTCTTTTAAGACTTGGAGAATTAATCAAATATAAACCTACGTCCATTTTTGTCATGATTGGCATCAATGACTTATCTAACCTGCACTATCAAAAGGAAATCCCCTCACCAGATTATGTTGTCGGAAATTTACTTAAAATTACGACCTTGCTCCATGAAAAATTACCCAATACACAGATTTACGTTCAAACACTCTTACCAACGGCGAAAGATTTCATCAATAAGAATGTAAATATTGTGAATAGCGCAATGAGAATACATCAATCAGATGGAATTTATCATTTGATTGATCTTAACCCACATTTTGCTGCCGAAGATGGGTTAATGAGCCCTTTGCTCACTTATGATGGCACACATTTGAATGAGAAAGGGTATGCACTTTGGGTCAGCATTGTAAAGCCCTATATCACCCAAAAATAATTACACCTTTCTACCTCAGCTCCATTTGATGTACGACCCCAACAGCTCATGCATTTGAGAGATCCCTTTATAAATAGTTTAGTATATCCGTTAATTATTTGATAATAAAAAAATTAACGGCTCATGAAACCGTCGATGCCAAGCGGCTCCGTTATGATCTGCTCCAGAAACTTTTTTAGTGATCCAATTTATACCCTTTTTGTACCCCTTACGATGCATCGCTTGGTCTACTTCCTTTTGATAAGGCTCATAACGTGCATCAAGGCCTTTTGTCCCAAAGTCAAAGTACAGCTTATGTGTTGTCGGATCTGGAAGGTTTTTTTCAAAATAATCAACAAATACCCCCTCCAAGGGTAGCCAGTGCGTAGACAAACAGGCAGCGCCACCATATATTTCTGGGTATTTACTGATGGCGTAAGCAGAAATCATGCCTCCCATACTAGAGCCCGCAATAAAGGTATGCTCCCGATCGGCTAATGTTTTAAAATGAGTATCGATATAAGGCTTTAACTCCTCTACCATAAATCTCAAATAATTATCAGAATGCAGAGGAATATTGCTGAAATAATCGTCTCCCATTAAATTCAGCCTTCTCAATACCTCTTCCCGAGGCTCTTCAGGCATGTATTCAGCTCGACGCCTTATGCCCGTGTTAAAAACGCCTACAATAATGGCCTTTTGGTTAAAGCCTGTCTCATTTAAACTGTCTAAAATAAAATCAACATCCCAACCTCTTTCTAATCCCTTCTTACCAAACCCTGCATTATTTGGATGAAATATGTTCTGCCCGTCAAGCATATAAATGACCGGAAGTCGGTCACTATAAGAAACATTGACTGGAAATAATACCTCAATGGGTCTTGGAATTACCCATTTGGAAGGAAAGCTATCAATTCTTAAGGTCGCATACCGATTGCCTTGTCTGACAAAATCTGGGGGAAAAGGAGCGCCACCATCATAATTATTTTGTTCAAAAATTTCTCCATTTGTGATTTGACGTGGATCTTTGGTTTTAATTAATTCAGCACTCAGTAAGTTTTGAAGTTGTATTTTGATGGCTGAAGATGTAGGGTTATCGAAAATGTTTTCTAACTGATAGGGGTCCTTTTTGATATCATACAACTCGAAGGCTGGTCTTTTGCCAAAGGCTTTTTCAAACAATCGCTGATGCTCCATATCATCTTTCTGATGATGGATCATGTATGCTCTAGTAGGCCCTCCATCTATATCTGAATAGTAAGAAGGGAAAAAAGAAGCTTCTTCATAATTAGGCGTGCCTGCAGGCCATCTATCAGGAGAAAAATTTTTGATCAATAGGTATTCCTGTGTTCGAATAGCCCGCATGGGATAACCTCCCCAGTCTCCGTTTTCTTGTCCAGGTACATGACGTTCGCGACCAAAAAAAACTGCTTCTCTGAGTTTATAAGAAGAGTCTTCCAACAATTTAACCAAACTCTTACCTGTCATTCCTTTTGGAATTTCCAATCCGGCCCAATCCAAAAACGTAGGTGCTAAATCGGTCAGGCTGATGAGTTGATTGTTTCGAGCTACTGCTTGCTTAACATTCTTTCCAGACCATATGATCAAGGGCACACGTGTCCCCAAATCATATAAATTTCCCTTTGCTCTGGGGAAAGGCATACCGTTGTCACTGGTTACGATGATGATGGTATTATCAAGGAGTCCTTTAGATGTTAAATGGTTGACTAGTTGGGTGACTTCGTCGTCTAAATCCTGTACCTCCTTTAGGTAGTCTGCCATATCAGATCGAACCACGTCACTTTCTGGATATACCTTGGGTAGCGATATTTTGGAAATATCCACACCCACTTGTCTTCCGGAACCTTCCTCATAACCTCTATGCGGATTATAACTTCCAAACCAAAAACAAAAGGGTTGATCGGGGACTACTTGTCCAGTAAAATCCTTGAAGGATTCGAAATATGCTCCTGCTGGGTTTATGGGTAAATGATCGTGTGAACCAGGACCCCAACCTTTATCTGCAAACCCTACAGCATAGCCAGCATCCTTCATTATGCGCGTGTAAAGCGGAACTTCAGCAGGCAATCTTCCAAATAAATTGGCTCCTTCTCCCAATCTCCAAAAATGTTGACCAGAAAGTACAGCAGCTCTTGAAGGGGTGCATGAGGGGGCCGAAACAAAGGCCTGTTCAAAAACGACACCTTCCTGGGCTAACCGATCCATGGTTGGCGTCCTCACAGAACTATCTCCATAAAATCCCGCATGAGGGTAGCTCCAATCGTCTGCCATAATAAGGATAATATTTGGGGCATTTTCTTTGATTGTATTCTGCGAATTACAAGAGAATAATACTAGCAAAAACACTAGAAGAAAGAAATACTTTGTCCACTCTTTTAGTTTCATTTTTAATTCCATTGAAGTGTATCGCTTGGAGCAAATCCAATGCGGTGCGCAATGACCAAAATGGGCTCTTCTTGATCTACGCCTATTGGCGCTGTGTAAATCTGCCAACCCAGCCCCTCTTTCAAATCTTGGAGCCGTTTATAGCCTATCGAAGCCCCCTCAGTTTGACAGGTTATTTGTAATTCCCCATTTTCAACATTAAGTACCGGATTAGCTGTTAAGGGTTGAATTTTATCAGGCCAAAAGGTATTGATTAATTCTTGTTCAGGGATGTGTCCCATATCTGAAACATCATGCATCCATGTTTCACACTCCCTCCTTAGTTCACTCAATATTCCCGAAAATTGAGGATCCTCGGCTAAATTATTTAATTCATGGGGATCCGCATGCGTATCAAACAGTTCTTCATTAGGTTTGGTTTTACGAAACCATAAGGCTTGTTCTTCATTCAATGAATCGATCAAATTTAAACGCAACAACTCCTGCATACTGGCCATCTTTTCACGGTATGCCAAGGGTAAGTAATAAGGCTTCTGCGGTTGGAAATTCTTTAAATATTTGAACCTTTTGTCTCGAACGGCTCGAATCATATCATAAGTCTCATCAAATCTGTCTGCTGCTGCATGGATAAATTTTCTTTCGTCAGCAACTTTGAACTTTCCTTCAAAAGCAAGGCCTTGCATATATTCAGGGGGTTTTATCTCAGTCATAGACAATAAGGTCGGAGCAAAATCCACAAAACTGATCAGTCTGTTATCGATTTCACCCGAACGAAATTTGTTGGGATATCTTACAATCATGGGTACCTGTAAGCCTGCATCATACAACAACCTCTTTTGTCTTGGCAGAGGACCTCCATGATCGGTAAACCACACGATAATGGTATTTTCCAATAAATCATCTTCCTCCAGTTGAGTCAATATATTTCCGACATGATCATCCATGCGGGATATATTTGAATACATCCTTCTAACGTCATTTACCACTTTGTCTGTATTGGGAAGATAAGGTGGAATGACTACGGGAAGATCCTCGTCGACCAAGGGTAAGAATTTATTTTCAAATTGCTTCCACCAACTTTTCATTTCTCTTGCAGGAGGAAAGACCTCCAAATCATGTATTTTCCCAACAGGATTCCATAAACTAGATTCGTGAGTAACCATGAAGCTAAACATGGAATAAAACGGTTTACCGATCGGTCGGTTTTGCCAGTGTGCATAATTACTAGATTCATCCCATGCCATTTGAGAGGGGAAAAACTGATAATCCTCTTTGGCGTTATTGGTGGTGTAATATCCATTTTCACGTAAAATCTCACTGACCATTTTTACCTCTGCTGGCAAGACTACCTCATAATTGATGATCCCCATTTTTTTGGCTGCTGGTTGTTGGTATAAGGTGCGCATATGATGTGCTCCGATACTCGAAGGATACATCCCAGTAGCCAATGCCGCACGGCTTGGAGAACATACACCTGATACACTAAAAACATTGTTATACCTCACTCCTTCAGCTGCTAAGCGACTCAAATGAGGGGTTTTAATCGTTGAATCTCCAAAGGGAGGAATGTAGGGTCCCAAATCTTCAGCTACCAACCACAAAACATTAATTTTTTCTTTTGATTCGATGGATTCATTAAGTTTTTTTTGACACCCCATCATCAATAGCAAAAAAACGACTACTGATAAATTAAGGATTGATTGTCTATTATTCTTCATGATTAGTGTAGTTTCTAAAAGGTGCGGCAGGCAGCCCTTCTAAATTAAACAAATTCGCTTCTACATAAGGAAGCCAAGCATACCGCACAAAAATGGGCGTTTTGACCTGATCGGTCCAAGCAATCACTTGATTGTTTACGATGTGGGCCTCTGCTGGATAAAATACCTTATCTGATCCTGCCATTTCAAAATGCACCAGCTTCTTTGTGGTATCTAACCCACTGCCCACATGATCAAAAGAAATGATGGCATGAGCACCGTCAAAAGTCACCTCTTTGTACAAGGGACCAGAATATACCAAAGACGTATCTCCATAGTCTTTAGCGCGTGCCCATAATGCCAGTCGTTTGCCCACGTCTTGTTTATTGTGGGTATGTATTTTATCATTATCCCCAATATCAATAGTTACCGCCATTCCCACATTTTTTTCTTTTAATGTAAAAAGTTGCGCCTCCCTTAATTGGGTAACCTCATGACTAAAACCCCCATATGATGACAACTGAGCATAGTAAAAAGGAAAATCTCCTTGCCCCCAATGAGACCTCCAACTGTTAAAAACGGCTGGGAATATGCTTTTATACAAAAAAGATCGAGAAACATTGGTTTCTCCTTGGTACCATACAGCCCCTTTAATAGCAAAAGGAATCAATGGGGCAATCATTCCATTGTACATAGATGAGGGTGTAAAAACAGTCATTCTAAGAGATAATTCTCTCACTTGTTCGTCATCGCCAATGACATAAAAAGTGCTATTAAAAAGTATGGCGGAACGCTTAAATTTCCAATAATCCTGCAATACGATGAGCTCCTCATTTTGATCATTTAATATCTTGGGAGTCACTCCTTTTTTAAATCCTGCCGTTCCCCAAACATCGATGACTCGAACAGCTAATATGTTTTTCCCTTTTTTGAGCTCTTTTGAGGATATTTTATAGACTACATCACCTTGATTAGATCCCCAATGCTCTTTTCTTCCAATCAATTTCCCATTCAAAAAAGTGCTATTTAAGTGTTTTATGGGCCCTAAAAATAGGGCTAAACTATCTGAACGAATATCCTCTGAATATTGAAATTCTTGACGGAACCAAACCACACCATTAATATCATAGCCCTCAAAATCATAGCCCTCAAAATCATCACCAAAGACTTTTGAGAGATTAGTATGATAGACCGTGTCCCATACTGAATCGTTATAGTTTAAGTTTGCGTAGGGTTTTGTTTTATCACTTTCAAAACGGAAGGCTGCTGCTCCAATCAATTCGTCTCTTGGAATTTGCTTCATCTCACCTACCCAATCATTGAAGGGCCCAAATTCGCGAGCAGTCAGTGTTAATTTATCTTTTGCTTTTTCAAAACCTTGTATTTTCTCCAAATAATCAGGTGCAACCCAAGCTTGGGCCGAAGAACCATCCCAACTCGCATCGATCAATCCAATAGGCGTTTCTATATTTTCATGCAGCTCTCGGCCGAAAAAATACAAAACAGCAGAAAAATTTGGCACGGTCTCAGGAGCACAAATGGTCCAACTGCCGTCTAATTGTTCAAGTGACTCATAGGTTTGTACTTTTTTTACGCGGAATAATCTAATTTTGGGATAATTTGCATTCTTAATTTCATTTTGTGAATCATACAAGGAATCCCCTCGGTCTATCCATCCGTTCATTGGCATTTCCATATTGGATTGTCCTGACCCTACCCACACCTCGCCTAATAATACATCGCTGAGAAAAATTGTTGAATCTACAGACGAGATTTTTAGCCATTGAGGTTGGGCATCTGTTTTTGGTGTTCTAATCGTCGTTTTCCATTTACCTGAATCATTACTGTAAGTACGGATTTGATCACTCCACGGTGTAGCAATGGTAACCGCAGTATTGGGCCTGGCCCAGCCCCAAATAGGTGCATCTGCCTCTTGCTGCAACACCATGTGATCGGTGAATATATCTGCCACTCTTAACTCCCCCTTTTGATGACTGCATCCCAGACTCATCAAACATAGAAGCCCTATGAGATAAAAAAAACATGTATTGAAATTACTGTTTGAACTATATGCCATATTTACTACTCATCAATACCGATGGGACGGGCCTCGGCTTTTATTTTTAATTCAAAAGTCTCACCCGCTTTTTTCAAACTAGCTGCCCGCTCAGGAAATTGAGTTATAAGGTTATCCTGTTCTGAAATATCACTAATTAAATTATAGAGTGCCTCCTCGTGATAGACCTCTTTTGTTTTCCCATTAATACCATCTATTCCTCGTTCGATAACGATACCTCCCTTGTGTCCAACTACATACTTCCACTCACCTTTACGAACAGCTTTGATCTTACTTCCTCCAAAATAATAAAAAATTCGTTTTTGTAATTCGTTCGTTTTTTTCCCTTGGAGACTTGATAAGACATTTTGCCCATCAATTTTATTTTCAGGAAGCCGAGCATCTGTTATCGCAATCAATGTAGGCAAAATATCCATTGTATGGATTAAATCATTATTTACGCTTTCGGGCGGTATTACTCCTGGCCAAGACATAATAGCCGGAACTCTAAAGCCGCCTTCCCAAGCATCAAACTTTCCCCCACGCAATACTCCAGCACTGCCCCCATGGTTGCCATAAGAAAGCCAAGGCCCGTTATCAGAAGTGAAAATGACTAAAGTGTTTTCCAGTAACCCTTGGTCTTTTAACTCTTGGATAATCGCCCCTACTGATCCGTCTATTTCTTCAATCACATCGCCATAAAGGCCTCCTTTTGAAGTCCCCTCAAAATTGGTTGATGCGGCAATTGGAATATGAGGCATGGTATGAGCTAGGTAAAGAAAAAAGGGCGCTTTACCTGCCTGACTTTTAATGAAATCAATACCAAACTCCGTATATCGTTGGGTCAACAGCGATTGATCAATATCTACTTCCACCACTTTATTATCCTTGACTAAGGGCAGTTCTCCTTTACTCATATCATTAGAATAAGGCACACCAAGGTAGCTATCAAAACCGTGTTGAAGGGGTAAGAATTTTTGCTTATGACCTAAATGCCATTTGCCTGCCATCGCTGTGGTATATCCCTTTTGTTTTAAGAGTTCCGCTATCGTTTCTTCATCAGGATTTAAGCCAACATTAGGATTACTCCCCCACGCTCCATTCGGAAAAAGTACGTTGGGCAAACCCACACGATCAGGGTAACAGCCCGTGAGCAAGGCTGCCCTTGAAGGAGTGCATACTGAAGAGGCAACATGGAAGTCTGTGAATCGCATGCCCCTTTTAGCTAATGCATCCAAATGGGGTGTATAAATAGTCTCAGATCCATAACTGCTTAAGTCTCCATATCCTTGATCGTCTGTGAAAATAAGTACAATATTTGGCTCCGATTGTTTTTTAGGCTTCAAAAAAATATATAAGCTGATAACAACGGCAACTAAAATGATGAGAGATAAATTTATTTTTTTCATAAAAAATTCATTTAATATTTTTTGCCCCATTCGTGAAAAATGCGGTCATTATTTCTGTCTGCGATAGCGAAATCAAATCAGTCGATAGCATAAAAATGAAATACTTAAGTCTAAACATATTAAAGTCAATCAATTTTTTCTGTTTTGATGAAATATCTGCTTTTGAAAAAATTTACGGTCTCTGATTTAACATCATATTGCCAACTTGGATAATCATGATTCCCCCCTTGAACAGGAATAAATTTTACTTCGCTCCCATTTGACATGAGCTTTTCATAAAGTAATTCACTTTGACAAATAGGAACTACCTTATCAAGGGTACCATGCATGATAAGAAATGGAGGATCCTTTTCATCCACATATTTGATTGGATTTGCCAATGCTCCTAAGTCCTTATTTTTTTCAAGACTTCCCCCTAAAAATCTCATTCGATTGGTTGCATCGCCATTCCAATCCTCAGTACAGCTAACCATAAAATTTGTAGGACCATACCAATCTACCACTGCATCCACATGGCTACTTTCACCTAAGAAATTGCCCAATTGACCTTCAATTGATATTTCTTTATCTCCTTCAGCCACCTGATCAAGACCCCCGCTGGTACCCATCAAGGCAGCCAGATGGCCTCCAGAGGAATATCCCATGATCCCAATAAATTTTTTATTGAGATTGAATCTTTCTGCGTTACCTCTTATAAACCTCACCGCTGCTTTAACATCATGAATTTGAGCAGGAAAATTACTACAATAGGAAGACCTGTGATTCATTGAAACTACAGCAAATCCATTTTTTAACAGATCCTCACCCTGTTCACCATATTTATAAGCCCAAAACTTATTATTATTATCTGTCCAAGCGCTCCCTGCGATCGTTACTACTGTTGGAAAGGGGCCCGCTCCTTGAGAAGGAAGATAAATGTCTAATAGATGACCCAAATCATCATCTCCTACATAATTAATGTTTTCCCATTTTGGAACTGCTTGTGCTATTGAGTGGCATTGATTGGAAACCAATAATCCGAAAATTGAATATTTAATAAAGAGCTTAATCATAATTATATGAAAATTAATGTTGCTCTACTTTTTGTCCAGTGATAGGGAAAACTCCCTTTTTAGAGGTATATCCAATATGGTTAAATTTAGTTTCCCAAAAAAATTCATTGTCCTCAAAATTAAATATATAGTCCACACTAGCGGTAGACTCATAAAAGTAGATTCTTAACAAATATTGCTTTGGACTAATCCAAGCTCCATTTGCTGCAATATTTAATGCTTGCCCATCAAGATAGTCCAACCCTTCTGTGAAGGGAGGTTTCAAGAGCAGCATATTTTTTAGGTATTTGTCGGAACCTATTCTAATCATTTGCTTTTTGTCATCATATGTTATCTCAATACTATGATTAACCCCTTTTAAATTCAATTTAATCCTATTGGCTCCTAAAGGATTTTCATTGAGTAGATAAGCAGAAGACTTTTTGCCATATACTGAACTGCCCTTATTACCTGAAATTTTAGGTAGTTGCAGCGCATCAAGTTTATTATTCAAAATTTGATAGTTTTTGGTATCATTTGGCAAGGCAATCTCTTGAAGTCCCGGTAATAAAGTCTCCCAAGCAATATTCATGATTTGTCCCATATTATAGACTCCTGCAGTCGTAGCTATCACTAGATTATATTGGGGCAACACCAAACAAAATTGACCAAAAGTACCATCTGCACGAAAACTGTCATGCCTAGAACGCCAAAATTGAAATCCATAACCTTGGGCCCAGTCATTGTTTGGATTACTACCACTGGATGCTTGTTTACTAGTGGCCAGTTCAATCCAATTTTCAGATAAAAGTTGCTTCCCTTCCCATTGCCCCTTTTGTAAATAAAATTGGCCTAGCTTAGCGATATCCTCAGTGGTAATACTCAAACCCCAACCTCCTATGTTAATCCCCATAGGGCCACTTTTCCATTCTGGTTTTATAATTTCCAACGGCTGAAAAAAACGGCTATCCAAATAATCTACAAGTTTTTCGCCTGTCACTTTTTGAATGATTGCAGACAGCATATAACTAGCCATGGAATTATATAAAAAATGCGTTCCGGGCATAAATTCAACTTCATGAGATAAAAAATACTTAATCCAATCACTCGTTATTTCTTCATAACCACTTTTAATTTTCCTAAAAGGCAACGGTTCACTTCGATGTCCCGTATTCATAGTTAACAAATCTCGAATGCGCATCTCTTTCAATTGCCAAGACAACGTATCTGGTACTCTATCTGGAAAAAAAGAAATGACCAAATCGTCCAATGAAATGCGCTGCTCTTGAACTGCGAATCCAACGGCTGTTGAGACAAAGCTTTTACTCAAAGACATCATGTTATGTGATGAAGTAGCTTGATAGGGATCCCACCAGCCTTGTGAAACTAATTTACCATGCCTGATAATCATAAAGCTATGTGCTGCGTCTATTTCTGCCTCCAACCGTTCAATAAACTTCAATATATTTAATGAAGACATTCCTTGTGCTTCAGGTGTGGATGTTTCGAAATAACTTGTTTGTGCATGCCCTGAGGTGGCACCGAATAAAAACAAAATAAACAATAGATTTAATCTCAACTTTTTATTTAAATATTTTATTTTCTTTTTATTTTTCATATTTTCCTCCTCTTTTTGAATATCCCTTTTGACCCAAATTCCTATTCAATAATTTCTAGGGTTTTTTTGAAATAAAAATTAGTACTGGAGTTACCGACCATAAAATCATAGCTCCCATTAACTACAGTAAATTTATCAAACTCAAGATCATAACGGGCGAGTTCCTTGATAGGGAAACTTAAGGTTATTCTTTGCTTTTCTCCTTCGGCTAAAAAAACGCGCTCAAATGCTTTTAGTATTTTTATAGGATTATCTCGTGCTTCATCATTTTTACGGATGTAGAGTTGCACCACTTCACTGCCTTGCATAGAACCCATGTTTTTGAGGTCAAAAGATATCTCGATCACTTCATCTTTGGATAGTTGTTGCTTTAGTAATGATTCATTTGAAACTTCAAAATCTGTATAACTAAGCCCAAATCCAAAGGGATAGAGGGGTTCGATACGCTGGTACATATAAGTTTTACCTTTGGTGATATCATAATCCTCAAATGCAGGCAAATCACTAGCTGCTTTGGGAATGGTTATTGGTAATTTTCCGCCTGGATTGTAATCTCCAAATAACACCTCGGCTATGGCCACTCCCTGTGCTTGACCAGGATACCAAGCCTCTACAATAGCAGGTATGTTCTCATCTGCCCAATTTACCGATATGGGGCTTCCATTGACTAAAGTCAATACGATGTTGGGGTTGACCTCATAAATTTTCTGAAGCAACTCCTCCTGCTCTGGAAGCAAATCAAGCGACTGCCTGTCAAGGTGTTCCCCCTCAGTATCGTTTCTTGACCCCAGCACTATAATTACGGCATCAGATTTTTTGGCTACTTCTATTGCCTCTTGCAATAAATTGTCTTCAAGTGGCTTCCAACCTATGGTTACTGCTGCCCAATCAATATCGTCTATATATTCAACTCTAAAATCATACGCTTTCCCAGCCTCTAATTTTTTGGTTATTCCCGTCTCCCATCCCACATGAGAGGTCCACTGATCCAAAATAATTTCATTATCCAGATAAATTCGAATTCCCTTGTCATCGTCACTGCTCATTACGGTATTTCGAGCACTGAACATATATTCAGTAGATTTTGGAGGAACAATAACCCCCTTCCACCTCACAGAAAACTTATCTACAGGAACAAATTCTGATGGGAATTGGCTCTCATCCCACCATTGATGCACGAGGTTGCTATCAATTCGTGTCAATACAGGTTTTCCCTGCAATTTCATATTATCAAAAAACTCCGCTTTCAATCCCTTTTCCTTCCGATCCCGTGTCAAGAAAAAGGCCTCATTTTCCACAGGTGGTAGATTGAAATCATGAATAGCCGATCCTTGGGCGTAATTAACCTGCGTTTCTTGAGAAACGATCTCTTGGATGCCTTCCAACGGAGTGATCCCTTTGGAAGGCTTGCCACTGTAATTTCCATAGATACATTCATTGGCATTGGGACCAATTACGGCAATAGAAGTTAAATTTTTGGACAAGGGAAGAAAATTATTTTCGTTTTTTAACAGTACCAATGACTGTAAAGCTGCTTCTTTAGCCAATTCTTGATGTGCGTTTTGTTCAATAATATCAGGGGTGATTTGGGCAAAAGGAACCTGCTCTTTGGGATCGAACATCCCCAATCTCATGGCAGTGGTAATTATCCTTTTAACTGCTTTATCTACATCTATTTCGGTGAGTAGTCCTAACTCAACTGCCTTAGCTAAATATGTGGTATACATCCCACCGCAATTGAGATCTGTTCCTGCAAGAACTGCGCTTGCAGCACCTTTCTCAGGAGAATCCACATAAAAATGGTTGGCATGGATATTATAAATTGCGCCACAATCCGATACAACATGACCCTCAAATCCCCAATCATCACGTAAAACCTCCTGAAGTAGCCACTCATTACTGCTGCAGGGTACCTCATTTAACGCATTGTAAGCCGACATGACAATCTGTACGTTGGACTCCAAAACATTTGCTTCAAAAGCAGGGAAATAATAGTCTCTCAGAAGTTTTTCACTAATATTTGAGCTTCCATAATGCCGCTGATAATCTACATTGTTAGCAATAAAATGTTTGATAGAGGCAGCAGTTTTGATATACTTGGGATCCTTACCCTGTAAGCCTTGAATAAAAGCTTTACTTATTTCACTTACTAACAGTGGATCTTCACCATAGCTTTCTTGTGTTCGACCCCACCTTGGATCTCTGGCCATATTAATCATCGGAGACCAAAAACTTAAAAATTTAGTATTGTCAAGTTGGTTGGCAAGGGCTCTTGCTTCATCAGAAATCACCTTGGCCTCTTGACTCACCAGTTCTGGATTCCAAGTACTGGCAATTCCTATGCTTTGAGGAAATACAGTCGTAGTAAAGCCCTCCCCACTCTTCCATGAAGCAACCCCATGAAGTCCCTCGTTGCCCCAAGAATATTTTGTTATTCCCAGTCTTTCAATCGCAGGAGCTTCTCTTTGCATTTGAGAAATCTTTTCGTCAAGCGTCATTTTACTCACCAAATCAGCGGTTCTTTTATCAAAAGACAGATCGATATCCTCATAGGGATCTTTGGTCCCATTATGGTTTAAATCCATCCATTTTATGGAAGGACCACAAGAAAATAATAAAGAACATATAAATAGAAACATGAGTAAATTTTTCATATCATTTTGTTTTGATTGATTGATTGATATTTCAGAGATATAAATAGGTGTACCATGAGCAATCCAGTCTCCAATGAGCCATTTTGATGGCTCCCATCAAAAAAGGATAATAAAAGATGCTTTAAATAAATCATGCTCCTACTCTGAATCTTCATGTTTAAATCTTACCGCATGACCTCCGCCGCGCGCCAATTTAATTTCATAGGAAGTCCCCACTGACTCATTCCCAATACTCATCTCGTATGGATTTAATTCCCAATCGGCTTTCGGCCCGTCAGCATAAATTTCAGCTGTATATCCTCCTTTGGCATCTAAAAATGAAAGATCTACATCGAATGTCCTCGCTTCCTCATTGGTAATCGATCCCAAATACCAATCTTGGCTGTTTCTATCCCTTCGGGCAATGGTCACGTACTCACCTATTTCCCCATTAATAACTACAGTAGTATCCCAATCGACGGGCACATCTTTAATGAATTGAAATGCGGGTACATCCTCATAATTTTCAATGAAATCAGCAGCCATTTGAATGGGGCTATAGATTACCACATAATAGGCCAACTGTTTTGCTAAGGTAGTATTCACTCTTTGTGTTTTGCCAAACTCATTTGGAAAAACTACTTCCAAATCCTCTTTTGATGCTTTCATTCTATTTTTTGGAGCAATTCCTTGATCAGCAAGCGTCATAAGTACATCTCCCTTGACCTGACCTTCCTTTGATACCTGAATTTTTTGATTTGGCTTTCCTAAGATATTGAGTAACCAAGTATTATTATTATCAGTAGCAATATCATGTACGCTGATTCCCCATTCCCATTCGCCAGGTTTCATCATTTCTGTAAGAGTCCATTGATAGGTTGTATCTTTTCCTTCAATAATTAATTCTCGCATCATAGGCTTACTTTGCCAATAGGATTCTGATCCCTTATACCTGATATTCGTGTAGGCATTCCCTTGATCAAGTAAAGTGATTTTCACCGGAAACTCAACGCCCTTATCAAAATCAAAATTCTCATACATCAAATCAAAAATACCTGGGGTGAAGTCCATGGGAGATTCCAATAATCGGGTAAATGAAAGTATGGAAGCATGGTCCACAGGGTTTCCTCCATTGCCCCAGGCATTGTACTCCATTCCTCTAGCTCCTTCTCGGGTCAACATATTGGGATAGGTCCTTCTTTCTCCGGTATCTTTAATGGGTTCATGGAAATTAACTGCTACTTGATATTCCGCAGCCTTTGTCAACACATCACGATAATAATTAACCCCATGCTGGCCGTAATGATATTCACTCTTATCCAACATAGCTCCTACGTGTCCAATTTTGGCCTTTTGTATCCCCAATGATTTCAATTGTGCAAAAGCTGTATCAACTTGGATTAAATAATTTCGCGTACTGGCACTAGACTCTTGATAGGATTGAAGTGAAACTCCTTTTGACTTGGCATAATGCTGGACGAGTTCAAGGTCAAAGTCTGAAGTTGTTTCGGTGAAGCTTGTGGTCACCGTGTCTCCAGGAAATAATCCTGTGAAGCCTGCGGATATCCCTTCAATCAATACTTCATCGAAGCCATTTTTTGCCGCAAAATCGATATATTTTTTAGCTCTGTCTACGGTAGCTCCATGTCTTGGACCCTCACCCCAAGTCCACTTACCCACAATCATGCCCCACCAAATGCCTATATATTTTGATGGTTTGATCCATGATACCTCACCCAATTTATTGGCAGGATTACAATTCAACGTAAGATGTGAAGCCAACAAATCAGCTGCTGTATTGGCTATTTTAATGGTTCGCCAAGGTGTCATAAAAGGCACCACTGTTCGTACCTTATCTCCATTGGACCAAGGGGCCAAATCACAATTCAAATGCGTTGATTTGTCACTTCCAGCAATTTGCATCGAAGAATAATCAGTCAAGGCGGCCTCATGGATACTCACATGTATCCCATCTTCAAAACGCATGGTCAAAGGGGTATGAACTGTATCGAGCAATGATATTTTAGTGGATTGATATAATTGTTCATATCTACTGGGTTGATATGCCTTAATCCACCATGATTGAGCATCTTCAGCAAGATTGAACTCCGTCAATTCATCCTGAATCACCACTGTTTTGGTATCTCTCAAATCTCGAACAAAATATCTAAAGGCAATCCCGTCATCATAAGCCCTTACTATCAGATCCATTTGATTCTCTGGATCACTTGACGATGAAAGGGAAATGATCGCTTCCTGATAATGATTTCTAATCGTCTTTACCGAACCCCAAGGTTGCTGCCAGGTTTCGTCTACTTTTGAGAATTGAGTACCCTCGATCTCAAAACTATTTGAAAAGGATAAACCATCTTTAAAAATAAACCCCAGTCTCGAGGGAAGAACAATCAGTTTTTTTTCATGATTTATCTGGTAAAGTAACTTACCTTCATCAATCAAAATGCTCACTGTATTTATATTATTGGGTGAGGTAATAATGACTTCATTCAGATTCGAATGACAGGCACTCAATAGAATAACTAGTATTAAGAAAATCAACTGTCCTGTCACAATTCGATGGTTATCCATAGGTGATTTACTCATTTTATTTAATTAGTTTGTTCATTGATTTATGATCTTGAATGACCCCTCCAAAAGGGAATCTTGCAGTTTCCGTTCTCGCAGATGCAAAATGTGCATTCATCTCTTCCACAATTTGAGGATACGCTTTGGCTAAGTTTTGAGCCTCTGAAATATCATGGTCTAGGTTATACAATTCTGTTTCAGTATTGACTCCGTAACGGACTGCTTTCCAATTTTCACGGCGGATAGATTGCCTAAATCCACCCTTTGGTAGAGTTTGAAACCATCCACTCATCTGGTATTCCCAATTTAAAAATTCATGCTTTTTTTGTGGCGCCCCTACTAGGAGAGGTAGAAATGACAGACCATCCGTTTGCTCAGGAATGGGGGCCCCTACAATTTCAGCAAAAGTGGGCATCACGTCTTGAAAACCTAAGATATATTTGGTCGTTGTAGCAGGGCTTACATTCCCCCTCCATGATACCAACATAGGCACGCGGATACCACCCTCATATAAATCACGCTTCCCTCCTCGTAAAGGGCCATTACTGTCAAAAAACTCATGGTCGTGACCCCCAGGTGCAAAATGAGGTCCGTTATCACTCGTGAATACGACCAGTGTATTGTCCAATACTCCGATCTTCTTTAACTGCCTCAAGAGCCTCCCAATTTGTCTGTCTAACAAAGTAATTTTAGCGGCATGTGCCTTTTCTATATCAGGCCAATCTTGATCTGCGTAAAATAAGGTATCTCTAATCGGGCCTTCAAAACTATGCGGAGAACGGTAAGACATGAAAAGGAAAAAAGGGTTTTCTTTTTCCCTATTTTCCAGAAAATCGAAGGCTAAATCCGTGCGTAACTCATCTTTACATGAGTATTTTTTATAATCATAAGGAATATATTCTTGATCACCATTCACCCAAAGCCTATTTGGAGGAAACAGGCGAATGGGATTGAATCGGGCAGGCCATTGTTCTTGAGCTGCATAATCAAATCCATGTCCAGAAGCCCAAGTATTTACATCGTCCGGGTGGTCTAAATGCCATTTACCGATAAATGCAGTTTGGTATCCCTGCTCCTTGAGCATTTCACCCAGTGTAAAAGCATCTTGATCCAGCGCTACACCCTCCCATTTGTCATTTCCAAAATAGCCTGCATTCCCTCTTATGGTCACGTTAGTGGGGTTCTTTCCTGTTAACAAAACTGCTCGAGAAGGAGCGCAAGCAGCATTTCCAGCATAAAAATTGGTGAACTTCATACTACTTGCAGCCAGCTTATCTAGTTCTGGTGTCTTGATGATCTTTTGCCCATAGGCCCCTATTTCATTATAGCCCAAATCATCGGCCAACAGAAACAAAATATTGGGTCTCTTCATTTTGTCTTTCTGAGGATCTTGACATCCTAGCAAAAACATAGTCAGAGCTATATAAATAAACCTGTTATTATTCTCCATAAGACCAATTTATGCCTGAATCCCTGCGCTCATAATGATCAAGCACAACTGAATAATATTATTTTGACGACTGTTTGGATCTCTAAAAAGTCTAAAAAATTGATGTGCTTGCTCGTTGAGAACCAAGTCACCTTTGCTTATATGACGAGAATAAAAGGGCCATCCCTCAAATGATCACCATTTGTAAACTTAAGTTATGGTAGTAACTTTTTTTCTGCCTTAAATATGTCGGTAACAACCATCCCATTTGAAGGGCCATTACGATCAATGAATTTTAACATCAAACGATTCGTTGCCTTCACAGTAAATAAAAATTTAGGAAATTTGTTTTGGTTTGACTGGCTAAGAATTCCCTCACCCATCAGTAAATGTCCCATCTTAAAACTTCTGTGCGCTTCATCAATAAAAAGAGACGTATACTCTAATGTTTCTGTACTAATTTGATGAATGATCAGCCAGCCCACAATTTGACCTTTAAAGCGCAGTGCGAGACTCACTTCTGGTTCGATGATATCTGTAAGAATGAATGGAGATACTTCCTCTGGATACCACCTGTTCTGATCATGTTGCTTTTTTATGTCTTTCTTTTCTTGATCTGAAACCAATTTCCAACTGGTAAAAGTATAATCATTAGGTAGCTGATGCCCTCTATGAAAAACAGGGAAAGCTTGTTCAACCAAAGATTGACATATTTTCATATTAAATTCAGGTTGCTTCCATTTCGTTTTTTGTAACAACTTCTCGAGTACAAATAATGATTTCCAATGTGACCTAAACTGTAATTCTAGCCGCTCAAATCCTTCTTTTTTTAAATTCTCTTCAAGAGCTATTAAGAGTCTGAATCCCAATTTATTATTTGAATGGTCAGGTTTCACTCTGAATGACATGATTCTAAAATCTTTTAAATTCATATCAGATAGACCCAAAATCATGCCTACCGGCACATTATTTTTTGAAACTACAACGCCTTTAAAATTCTTCTGGATACGGTCTCCCTGCTTCGTGATATCAGGGAATACCAATCCCATCATTTTATCCTTTATCCATTTCAAAGATATAGCAGCACTGTACTGAAATTTATAGTCCATCATTTTTTTAGTAATTATGTTATTTCATTAATTGAAACTTTATTTTAATCCGAAGCATTCTTAACATATTAAATGCTAAAACAATATAATTTTTTATCAAATAAAAAATTAGAAAAATAAAAAAAAGAGATACTCATGAGTATCTCTTTTTATAACAATACAAATAAAAGAAAACTACTTTTTGATAATCGGATGAATTATTTCACCTTGAACTGAATTTATTTTAATTAAATAAACTCCTTTTGGCATATCAGTCATATCTACACTAAAATCTTTAGAGGTCATCTCAAAAGATTTAATATTGACTCCTGATAGCGAATAAACACTCACATTTTTCAACGTTGTTATTTCTGATTTAACATTGACTTTATCTACCGTAGGATTTGGATAAAATGAAATATTTACCTTTTGATCCATCGCCGTTAAAGAAGTGATCGTTAATGTAAAGCTAGCCTCCGCAATATTATTATCTACGTCTACTGCCTCAATTACTACATCTATCGAACCGACATTGGCCGCTGACGGCGTTCCTGTCAGTTGCTGCGTCGTACGCGTAAAAGTCAACCATGCGGGTAAGGCTGATCCATCAGCTTGCATTGCTCTGTACTGCACAATATCATCATTGGCATCAGTAAATAGACTACTTGCATCAAAACTATACTCAGTTCCAACACCTGCAGTTTGAGCATCAACACTAGCTGCTGTAGGTGCTGTAACCGTACCTGATCCTCCGAAGAACCATGAGCTACCGGAGCGATCACCCAAAAGCATGTCTTGAATGCCATCTCCATTGAGATCTCCAAAAACAGGAGAAGGGTTTGCAACTACTGTAATCCCTGCAAAAGGATTTAGATCTCCACGATTGGTAAAAGTTTGATCTCCATTATTCATGTAGTACTCAACTCTGTCATCTTTACCAATAAACATATCAAGGTCCCCATCTTGATCAAGGTCATATGCATCGTGCCATATCTTATCTCCACCGAGATTCTCATTATCAAAAGGCCCCTCAACTTCTGCCAGAGCACCGGCTCCATCATTTTCAAAATACTTGAGCTTTCCATCCTTATTACCCACAAAGCTGTCAAGATCCCCATCACCATCTAAATCGATAAAGGTGATGGTTTCATTGTCAACTGTTTTATAAGATAGGAAAGGATTCTTAGAAGTAAAAGTTTCATCTGTCCAGGTACCGTCTTGAGCATTTTCATAATAATGAATAATGGTATCATTTTCGGTTCCGAAAAACAAATCACCATACATATCACCGTTCCAATCAACCCATGTGGGTGAAAAAGCCGATGCTTTGGCTGTGTCCGCACCATCAATGATATCCACACCACCAATACTCGAGCTTACAGCATCTAATGGATTACCTTCTCCAACCTTTTCTGAAAACTTTCCAGTACCGTCATTTTCAAAGTATGTCAAAGCATCTCCCTTTGACATTACCACATCTAAATCACCATCTTCATCTACATCTGCAATAGCTGTACCTATATTTGAATTGGTAATATCTGCTATCCCTAGCTCATTAGCTGGAATCCATTTAAAAGCACTATCTCCTTGATTTTCAAAATATGTCAAGGGACCATTCAAAAATCCCATGGGCATATCCATATCGCCATCTGCATCCAAATCTACAAATATCGGTGTTGGACTATCAAACCCTTCAGAATGATAACTTGATAAATCTGAGAATGGGTTATTTATGGTGGTGTCTTGGGCAAATGATGGCTCAGTTGCTGATCCTGAATTTACATACATCACTATTCCTCCATCTTTGTTACCCACATATGCATCTAAATCGCCATCGCCATCAAGATCAGCAAAAGCAGGAGCTGCTTCATCACCTACATCTAAATAGCCCCATTCTTCAACTAGGCTTCCAAGGCTGTCTGTTTTTTGATAACTAAAAGGGCTACTTCCTTGCCAGGAATACTGCTCGGACAAGACACCAGCATCATTCTTCAAATATCTTAATTCCCCATTGCCTTTACCGATGACCACGTCTAAATCTCCATCACCATCTAAATCTACAAAAGTAGGCTTTGATTTTTCACCGGTATTTCCGTTATTCCAATTCTTTAGTGGATTATTGGCAGTATCTAATGCAAAAGTCCCTCCATCATTTTTAAAATAATGAATAATTCCTTTCTGTTCACCCACAAAAAGATCGTGATCACCATCACCATCAAAGTCAGCAAAAGCCGGAGCAGAATACATACCGTCGCCTCCCGAGTTGGGATCTGCCCCATGAGCAGCAGAATCATAGAGGTTTCTTACTAATCCCACTATTGGGTGATCCTTGTTCCTTTTAAATGTACCATTCTCGTTTTCGTATACAAAAGCTCCCAATCCAGGATATCTTTCACCAATCACCAAGTCAAGATCCCCATCACCGTCAATATCACCAAAGGCGGGTGTAGCGTAATTTTTGGCGTGTGCTGTACCCAAAGGCCTTTGGGTCTCAAGGGCAAAACTCGTCTGGGCATTGGACTCCATTGGAGCTAATACCAAGGCCAGTGAAGCAAAGCTACCGGCAGCTGCAATTTTCAAAGCTCTTCCCAAATCATTTATGCGATCATACAATTGTCGCATTCTCTTTGCAAAAACTTCAATCCTTCTTTTGTGAAAGGATATGCTATTGGCATTATCAATTTTTCTTCGATACTTATTGTATCGCTTGACAAGTTTATTGTAGTAAAGTATATGTCTTTTCATATTTTCTTCTTTAAATTTTTATGATTTTTATGATGTAAAGCTGAACACATAGTCACCAGGGAGTGCATCAATTCGTCCACCCGAGTCAGCATAAGTGAAGGTAACCGTTAGACTTGTTTCACTGACTGATATAGTCATACTCACTCCGTCATCTCTTGTAAGTGTATTTATATCTGATCCAAAAGTAAACGATCCTGAAGAGGGCCATACTGGATCATAACTTCCATTTGTTGAATACGTTTTGTCCGACTTGATGGTAAGCACGAGGCCATCAAAATTCGAAGTAGCATCAGCACCATCTAAGGTAATACTAGACATTTTCCAAGCAGAAGCAGACAGACTTTCAAGTTGCTTCTCTTCTTCGGTGGACTCAGTTACGGGATCCTCAGTTACGGGGTCATCGCTATCATCGCCACAACTGATCAACATCAGAGCGCCGAGCGAAAAAGTAAAAAAAATAAAGCTTCTTAAGTGTTTCATACATATTTTGTTTAAGCATAAATAAAATGGTTGGGTCTTCACCCTAATACAAAGGATCTTAAAAAAATTTCCTCTATTTCTTGAACGAAAAAAAGATTCCAATCCCCCAATGAGATCAAAAAATTAACGTTTAAAACATACTTTCGTACTTTTGCCTCTCTTTTTTTAAGTAGGTATCTTCTTCTAACTTACTTTTATTTTCATTTTTTGAAAATACTGTTCAAGATCAATATACATTTTTTTGGCCGCTATTCTAAGTTGATTTTCTACTGTCTTGGGGGTCAAATTAAGAATTTTAGCAGTTTCTTTATATGAATAACCCTTATTCCTGACCAATTCAAAAATAGATTTACACCTTGGGGGCAATTTTTTAACTGATAATTCAATCATTTCCTTGAGTTCATTAAGCTCATAAATTTGATCCGGCCCCATTTCATGTTGATTCAACATTTGCTCATCTAGAGAAATGAAATGTCTGTTTCCACGCTTTCTAATGTGATCGTAGGATAGGTTTTTGGTGCACACAAACAAAAAAGATTCTAAGTTTTCTAGTGAGGAATATTTGCGCCTATTTTGCCAAAGTTTAAAAAAAACATCCTCCACAATTTCCTCTGCAAGACCCTGATCTTTGACAATACTAAAGGCAGTGGCGTAGAGCCATTTTGAATGCGCATTGAATAAGTCCTCTAATGCACGTTCATCATTATCCTCATTCATTCTTCGCAACAGCAATTGATTGGTCATGATTAGGTTTGATTGAATGCTGTTTTATATCAAATTTTAAATTATTATAATTTAATTTAAAAAGAAAATAATTAGTAGAAGAATAATTTATACAAAAATTAAAAAGAATTTTTACGAAATCGATTGCGTCCGCTTTGTAAATTATTAAAATAATATGATTGGTCTTTCACCGACAACGGTTTAAATTTAATAACAGCCTTTTTGTCTTGGGCATCATGAGCGCTCAAAAATCAAATGTGCCCGTGTAACTAATTTCAAAATCAAGGTTAAGTAATCATTTAATAAAGAGGCTGATTGGGTAAGGCTGATGCAAAGAAAGCCCTCCTGAAATCCCTTTTAAAAGCTTCAAAAGAGAAATAGACCTTAACGCTAAAAAAGGAAACTCGGTCTGATTCTCTTGAACTCAGAAACTAAACTATCCGTCTACTGAACACCAAAAGAAATTTTCGTCTGTAAGAATACTTATCTATCAAACTCTAGGCTACAAAGATAAATCTATCTTCTTTTTCATCTGGGATGACCTTCAATACATTATTTACCGTGAGTTTGATCAGGGTTTGAGAGGCCAACTGCTTATCTATGTTACCAACGGTACAAAAAGTATTGACGGTGATTTCCTCGTGGTTCCCTAAATAATTTAAGAGTATCTTTTCATTTTCACCATACTCAAAAGGTGTCGTAGTATCCTTTAAGGAAAATTTTAAGATTTGCCTCAATTCTCTACTGGCTTGAATAGACCTGTCTTCAAGCCTTACAAAGGAACGACCTCGTTTATGAAAAGGTTTTAAAAAGGCAAAATAGGGTTTCTTTTTTCCAGACTCAAATTGATAATGAACGATCGCGCGTTTACCATCGATAGGTATGATCTGGTATTCATATTCAATTTGAGGCCTACATAACTCCTGCATCGCTTTCTCCATGACATAATGGGCTTCTTCAGCATCTTTGAGCCCAATAATACTGCCATCGTCATCAACACCTATAAATAAATGCCCTCCTTTTGAATTTGAAAAAGCAACGATTTCTCTGATAATTCTATCGGGATGTTTCGCCTTTAGCTTAAATTCAATTCGATGGCCCTCCCCCTGTGCGATCAGCTGCTGGGCCTCTGTCAATGTCATGTCTCCTTTACTTTATATATCTTCTGAAGTATGATCTTCTATGTTAAACATACTACTGATCAAATCTTTGAATTGCAATCCTTCATCAAGGGTATGCTTACTCAGCACACTGTATTCTGCTAAACCATGCAGCGCCAACTCCATCAAAAATAATCGATAAGCCTCTGATTCCTTTTTATATTTTTTGTTAACCAAATCGGCCAATCCTGGTACGCTATTCAAGCAAGAGCTGTAATCGGCATCACTGGCATCTAACATTATATCAACCATATTTCCTTTCCCAAACCATTCCGAAATGACTTGATAAGGGTTATCCCTTTTCTTACTTTTTCTGATCTCTTCAGGATCTGGAAAAAAATTCACAAATTGAGTTCTGAGAGCCTTACTGATCAAATTGGCAGCTACGATGCCTGGGCCTTCCTGCTCTCCTTCATAGACCAGTTCTACTTTACCGGTTATCGCTGGAATGACCCCAACAAAATCAGCCACTCGGACAGTTGTCTTTTCCCCTCCATTCTTAAACATCCTCCGTTCCGCTGCACTGATTAAATTTTCATAGGCGGAAATGGTCAGTCTTGCTGATACGCCGCTCTTGGCGTCGACATACTCACTCTCCCGTGCTTCAAAAGCAATCTGCTCAACCAAATCCTTGGCCAGCTCAAAAGACTGGACCCGTTGTTGCTGTTCTGGTTCCAATTGGGCTTCTTGTTGGGTTATTTTCTTTCCTATCTCTATGCTTTTCGGATAATGAGTGATGATCTGACTGTCAATCCGATCTTTCAAGGGTGTGACAATGCTACCCCTATTGGTATAATCCTCTGGGTTTGCCGTAAATACAAATTGAACATCTAAAGGCAATCGCAACTTGAACCCTCTTATTTGAATATCCCCTTCTTGAAGGATATTAAACAGCGCGACTTGAATACGGGCTTGTAAATCTGGAAGCTCATTGATCACAAAAATAGATCTATTAGATCTAGGAATGAGACCATAATGAATGACCCTTTGATCTGCATAAGAAAGCTTCAAGCTCGCGGCCTTGATGGGGTCAACATCGCCAATAAGATCGGCAATAGAAACGTCAGGCGTCGCTAATTTCTCTGTATATCGCTCATCTCTGTGTAACCAAGAGATGGCCATCTCATCGCCTTCGTCTTTTAACTTAGCCAAGGCGTAATGAGAAATCGGTCTTAGGGGATCATCATTGAGTTCTGAGCCTTGTACCACAGGAATCCATTCATCAAGCAGAAGTACCATCATCCGAGCAATTCGGGTTTTGGCCTGTCCTCGAAGTCCAAGAAAATTGATATTATGCCTTGCTAAAATAGCCCTTTCAATATCTGGAATTACCGTATGCTCATAGCCCCAAATGCCCTCAAAAACTGATTTCCCTTCCTGGAAAGAACTTAATAAATTTTTTCTTAATTCATCTTTAATACCGATCGGTGCGTAACCTGACGCCTTCAGCTCTTTTAGTGTTTTAATGGCTAATAAATTTTTTTCTGGTAAATCGTAATATGTCATATGAATTAGAAATTTTTTCTTCGGTTGTTTTTATAATCTTCAAAAATAAGATGGCCCAAGCCTTGCAGACTGCTATAGTAGGCATTGCCGTTATTGATTTGGGTAAACTCTTGTACAAACTGCTTCAAATAGGGGTCTGAGGCAATCATAAAGGTAGTAATAGGTACGTGGCTTCTTCTGCATTGCGCGGCCAAATTAAAGGTTTTATTCATTATTTTGGGATCTAAGCCAAAACTGTTTTTATAGTATTTGATGCCGACCTTCATACAGGTTGGTTTACCATCCGTAATCATGAAAATTTGTTTGTTTTTATTTTTTTTGCGTTTCAGAATATCTATCGCTAATTCCAGTCCCGCAATGGTATTGGTATGATAGGGGCCTACTTGCAAAAAGGGTAAATCTTTGATCTCAATTTGCCACGCATCGTTACCAAATACAATAATGTCAAGGGTATCTTTAGGGTATTTTTGAGTGATTAACTCCGCCAAAGCCATGGCTACCTTTTTTGCTGGTGTGATCCGATCCTCTCCATATAAAATCATGGAATGACTGATGTCGATCATTAAAACCGTTGACGTCTGTGCTTTGAAATCCTTATCTTGAATCTCTATATCTCTTTCGGTCAATCTGAACTCTTCGGTACCGTTGTTGATCTGTGCGTTTTTCAAACTTTCGGTCAAAGCAATTTGGTCCAGCGAATCTCCAAACTGGAATTCCCTAAAATCTGTAGTGGTCTCATCTCCTTGACCAAAATAAGGTGTTTTATGATCTCCCTTAGATCCTTTTTTGAGTTTTCCAAAAATTTCTTCTAGCGCATTTTTTCTGATTTTTTGTTCCGATTTGGCGGTAACCTCAAATGTTCCCTCCTCACTACCCTCTTTAATGTAGCCTTGATCTTTTAAATCATCCACAAAATTTCCCATGCCATAATCTTCAGGCATTAAATTATGTTCTTGGTCCAAATTAGTCAACCAATGGATCGTCTCTGAGACATCCCCTCCGGTAATGACCATCAATTGCAAAAAAATATCTCGTAAGCTTTCAAATGAGCCTTTTTCAGCTATTTTTTCGGGGATATATTCGGTAAATCGGTATCCAATCATGATTGACTTCTTTCTATTGAAAAAACATTCTTTTATCTAAAAAGATTTCATTTTGCATAAAAGAATAAAAATTATTGCGTGATGCAAGCGGCTTCATAGGCTTCCTCGTACATGGGCATGATCTGAGATAATTCAAATGATAATGCTTTTTTATAGGCCTCTGCTTTGAATTTTGGCAGGTAATCCTCATGCAGCACATGTAGGGTTTTTTCCACCATATCCTCAATATCTCCTACATCGCAAGTATAACCGGTAACTCCATCTTCGTTCAATTCGGTCAGTCCTCCAACGTTCGTACTGATTAGGGGTACTTCGCAGGCCATCGCTTCAAGGGCAGCCAAACCAAAACTTTCTTGCTCAGAGGTCATGATAAATACATCACAAACAGATAGAATCTCTTCGACCGTGGACATTTTACCAAGAAAACGTACATCTTGAATACTGCACGTCTCACGGGTCATTTTTTCCATTTCAGATCTCTCCGGACCGTCACCGACCAAGAGCAACTTGACAGGTATCTTTTGACGAACTTTGCAAAAAACACTGATCACATCTTGGACACGTTTCACCTTCCTGAAGTTAGAAATATGTATCATGAGTTTTTCCCCATTAGGGCAAATCGCCTTTTTAAAATGACCTTTCTGCTGCTTTTTAAATTTTTGAATATCTACAAAATTGGGAATCACCTTGATCTCTTTTTTAATATCAAAAAGGGCATAAGTATCACTTTTCAGAGAATTTGAAACTGCCGTCACCACATCTGATTGATTGATGGAATAGGTTACTACCGAAGCATAGGTTGCCTCTTTACCCACCAAGGTGATATCTGTCCCATGTAAGGTGGTTACTATGGGAATAGTAATCCCTTTGGTTGCCAATATTTGCTTTGCTAAAATTGCCGCTGATGCATGCGGGATCGCATAATGGACATGTAACAAATCTAATTTTTCATGTTCAACCACATCCACCATTCTTGCCGCCAAGGCAATCTCGTAGGGGGGATAGTCAAACAAAGGATAATCTTTGACAGATACCTCATGATAAAAAAGATTTTCACTCAAAAAGTCCAATCTAGTGGGCTGTGCGTAGGTGATAAAATGAATCTGATGCCCTTTTTTGGCAAGTCCCATTCCTAACTCCGTAGCCATCACCCCACTCCCACCGTAAGTAGGGTAGCAAACAATTCCAATTTTCATTTCTGTAAATTTATCTTTAGTAACGCTTAAGGTTTTATTTATTTTGTCCTCATTTCCCCACAGGGAGATAAAGATAGAGATTAACTTAAATTATCTAAATTATTTTGAGATTTGAAAGATGGGGACATAGATCGCAACTGTAAGATAGCATCTAAACATAAACAATCTCAAAAATCTGTATTTTGTCTCATTATTTCATTTAAATATTTCAATTTTACAGTAACTTAAAGTTTTGGAAACGACCTTCAAAAGATTTCAATAAATTTGTAGAAATAAAAGGTTAACCGGTATGTGCTTGGACGGTTATTTTATCTTCCTCCTTATGAAAGTAAAGCGGCTTTAAAATATCATTTTTGTCTCCTGGCCAAGGTAAGGCCCAGTTAAAAAACAACCATAAATAGTTAACTCAAAATGAAGTTACCCTCTTTCGTTAAATTGCCTGGTCATAAAAAGTTTACCATTACTCCGAGATACTATGATCCCATCAAAGAGGAAATACTGGAGCGCACCGAAATGATTAAAAGAGAGATGTCAGGAGAAGAAAATTTTGGGGTAAGGGCTCATAAAATCACCTTTGATAGACGGTCCAGTCCAGGACCTAATACTTCTGGACTACAAATCATCATTGCCGTCAGTTTAGGATTGGCTTTTATGGGTTGGATTTATTTTGGAAACCCTGTTTTACATCTCCTTTGGCTTATTATTCCCATCTACCTATTTTTGAAATTCAAAAAAAAAGCAACTAAGCACTAATGCACGACATCATCCATGTACTGCCTGATCATATTGCCAATCAAATTGCCGCTGGAGAAGTCGTTCAAAGGCCTGCCTCGGCCGTAAAAGAACTACTCGAAAACAGTATCGATGCTGGTGCTAAAGAAATTAAGGTATACATAAAGGAAGCCGGAAAAACCCTTATTCAAGTGGTGGACGACGGCAGGGGAATGTCTAAAAAAGATGCCATCATGTGCTTTGAGAGACATGCAACTTCCAAATTGAAAGATGCCAAAGATTTATTTAGACTTAAATCAATGGGTTTTAGAGGCGAGGCACTCGCCTCTATTGCAGCGGTCGCACAAGTCGAATTAAAAACAAAAACAGATGATCTTGAGTTAGGTCTGTTGATCAAGGTTGAAGCCAGTGACCTCCGCAAACAAGAACCCATAGCCATGCAAAATGGGACGAGCTTGTCCATTAAAAATCTTTTCTTCAACATTCCTGCACGTAGAAACTTTTTAAAAAGTAATCCAGTAGAATTTCGACACATTCATGATGAATTTCAAAGGATTTCAATCGCTCATGCAGGTATTAAATTCTCATTACACCACAACAATGAGGAAGTTTACAACTTAGAGCCCGGTAAACTCAGCAAACGTATTGTCCAAATTTTCGGAAAAAATTATCAGCAGCAACTCATCCCTTGCCAAGAGGAAACGCCTACGGTTAAGATCACGGGCTATGTAGGTAAGCCCGCGTTTGCAAAAAAAACCAGAGGTGAACAATTCTTTTTTGTGAACCATCGTTTCATCAAAAATCATTATCTCAATCATGCCGTATTAAAAGCTTTTGAAGGGCTTTTAAAACCAGAGGCTCATCCCTTTTATGTATTGTTTATTGAAATTGATCCCAAAGAGGTCGATGTAAATGTTCACCCTACCAAAACAGAGGTTAAATTCACCGATGATCGTTTACTGTATGGCGTAATTGTGGCCGCCGTACGCCAAGCTTTGGCTACTTCAAATGTAGCACCCTCTATAGACTTCGATACAGACGTTAATTTTGCCTTATTTTCTCCACCAAAGGAGGCTTATCAAGTATCTGAATCAGATAAAAAATATACACAATTCAAAAATATCCCAAACTCCAATAGTTCATCAAAAAATTGGGAATTATTGTACGAGAATGCACATGATGAAGAACTGATCAGTAGGGAACAAGCGAAAAATGAACTTCAACAGCAAGATCGGATGCTGCTAAACAGTGATCCTCATTCTGGTCATCAAAATAGTTCGCCCAATCCTCAAACCCTGTGTATACATAACCGCTTCCTCTTGCGTCAAGTAAAGAGCGGTATGGTACTTATTGATCAAAGAGCGGCACATGAGAGGATTCTTTATGAACGATATCTTGAACATTATCGTCAAAATCAAGGCTTTTCACAGTCCTGCTTATTTCCTAGTCAACTTTCTCTCAATCCTGCAGATTTTGATTTGGTCCTATCGCTAAAGAATGAAATTCAAATGCTCGGTTTTGAATTTGAACCTTTTGGTAAAAACTGTATCGTCATCAATGGCGTACCTCCAGAAATTGGTAAACTGTCTGAAAAAGACCTTTTTGAAGATTTGATCGAACAATTTAAGATGAATCAATCGGAAATTGCTCTCAATAAAACCGAAAATTTAGCACGTTCTATGGCAAAACGTACGGCCATAAAAATCAGCGAAAAATTGGCTGATGAAGAAATTTCAAAAATTTTTGACTTATTATTTGCCTGTAAACAACCCAATTATACGCCGGATGGTCAGGCAACTTTTGTAGTTTTGAGTTTAGATAAAATGATTTCACTTTTCAATTAATAAATATGTTTGGAAGATTAACCCCTACGGTCAAGTACATTTTAATTGCGAATGTGGGGATCTTTGTTTTGCAATCTTTATTGAACTTACCCTTATCTTCTTGGTTGGGATTGCGTGTGGTTTTTTCTGATCAATTCGCGCTGCATCAGTTCATCACTTACATGTGGATTCATGCAAATTTCAGTCATCTTCTGGGCAACATGTTTGCCGTCTTTGTTTTTGGGCCCTTATTAGAGCAAACCTTCGGGCAACAAAAATTCCTCATCTTCTATCTGGCCTGTGGTATTGGAGCGGGTATGCTTTTTGGCGGTGCCAATTTTATAGAACAATATCAATTGAAAGCAGATACGGAAACCTATCTCTCTAATCCAAATCCCGATGACTTTAGCTTATTCATTTCTGAACACAAGTCTCGTCGATTCAATTTGCAAGGGTTGGCCGAGCTCTCAGATGGGTATTATGAGAATCCACAAGATCCTGATTACATAAATCAAACGATGAGTGCCGTCACACAGATATTTGATCTCAAAACGAATATTCCAATGGTCGGTGCCTCAGGGGCAGTTTATGGCATATTGATGGCTTTTGCCATGCTATTTCCTAACTTGCAGCTCATGCTTTTATTTCCACCTATTCCCATTCGAGCCAAATATTTGGTTTTTATTTACGGGGCTATAGAACTTTACTCCGAATTAAATCGTTCGGAAGGTGATAATGTAGCGCATCTGGCGCATTTAAGCGGCATGCTGATCGCCTTCATCCTTATTCGGATTTGGACTAATAACAAAACGATTAAACCTTACTGATTATGAATACAAGTGAAAATCTACTTGATGAATTCAAAAATGCTTGGAACAAGCCCAACAATGCCATTGCGCAGATCATAATCATCAATGTTATTGTTTTCTTGGTAATGCTGACCTTGAGCATATTTCTTAAAGTGAGTGGTGAGGCAGAAATCTATAGGTCTATAGAGGAGTTATTGATGCTTCCCTCAGATCTCAGTTCATTTTTATTTCAGCCATGGTCTATCATCACCTACTTTTTTTTACATGCTGACTTATTTCATGTTTTATTCAACATGTTGGTCCTCTATTGGTTTGGGAAACTCATCGTAGAATATTTAGGCAGCGACAAAGTAATTTCACTTTATGTGCTCGGCGGCCTTGCTGGTGGACTGCTTTATTTGATTATTTACAACACACTCACCTTTTATGAAAGTCAGCAGATTTCCAGAATGCTTGGCGCTTCAGCTGGGGTGTATGCCATCATTACGGCGGCAGCCACTTTACTACCTAATTATACATTCCATTTGCTTTTGATTGGACCCGTAAAGATTAAATATATTGCCTTTTTTTATATCATTCTTTCTTTTTCACAAACCATAGGTGCAAATGCAGGAGGCGAATGGGCGCATTTAGCGGGGGCTGCTATGGGTTATGTCTACATCAAGCAAATACAAAAAGGTCAAGATCTCGGTGGTTGGATTCTTCAAATTATTGATTTTTTCAAAAGTTTTTTCAGACAATCTTCAAAAATTAAAGTCACCCACAGAAGCAAGCCTAGAAAAAAGGCCAAAGCAGCTACTGAAGCAAATCAATCGACATCGCCCCTGTCCACCCATACTTCCGAACAAGATGAAATAGATGCCATTTTGGATAAGATTTCACAAAAGGGTTATGAGAGTCTGACTAAAGAGGAAAAACAGAAACTTTTCAACGCCAGTAAAAAATAAAATTAATTTTTATTGGCCAGCTGTCCACAGGCCGCATCAATATCTTTACCTCGACTCCTTCGTATATTGACAGTGAGTTTCTTGGACTTCAAAAAATCTGCAAATTGCTCCAACTTGTCAGCAGTTGTATTTTGATATTGAGCCTCAGCAATCGGATTGTATTCAATAATATTAATTTTGGAAGGTATTGATTTAGCAAAATGCCATAACTCCTCTGCATCCTCAATTCGGTCATTAAAATTATCAAAAACTATGTATTCAAAAGTAATTTGATTTCCTGTTTTTTGATAAAAATAAAGCAATGCTTCCTTCAGTACTTTCAAAGTATTGGTTTCATTGATAGGCATGATTTGATTCCTTTTTACGTCATTGGCCGCATGCAGAGACAAGGCCAAGTTGAATTTGACTTGATCGTCAGCCAGCTTGATGATCATCTTGGCAATACCTGCAGTGGATACCGTGATGCGCTTGGGCGACATATTGAGTCCATCTGTAGCAGTAATCCGCTCAATGCTCTGTAATACATTCTTATAATTGAGTAAAGGTTCTCCCATCCCCATAAAAACAATATTGCTTAGGGGTACATCAAAATGCCTTTTGGCTTGCTTGTCTATTTCCACTACTTGGTCATAAATCTCCGCTGGATCCAAATTTCGCTTACGATCCATATAACCCGTAGCACAAAATTTACAACTTAGCGAACAACCTACTTGAGAGGATACACAGGCCGTCATTCGATCCTCAGCCGGAATCAACACCCCCTCCACTAAGGATTTGTCATGAAGTGCAAATGCTAGTTTTATAGTTCCATCATTCGACTTTTGATCGGTCTGCACTGAGATCGGCAAAATATCAAAATCTTTGGCCAATTGAGCGCGCATCGTCAGGGAGAGATTGGACATTTCATCAAAATTATGTGCCGACTTGACCCATATCCATTCCCAAATTTGTTTCGCACGAAATGCAGGTAATCCTGTTTCCAATACGTAATCTTTCAATTTATCGAATGTCAACTTACGAACGTCTTGCTTCATAATGCAAAGTTAGGGGTAATAGCCCATTATTCTACCACTAACGTGCGGATCTCCTGAATCAATTCCCCAGAAGGCGAGATCCCAGTAATTAGCACATCAAACGTGCCCAAAACATCAGAAGCATAAAATCCCATTTTTTGACTTGGCTGGATTTGATCCATAAACTGCCAAGCCAAGATCTTTCGTTGGTCAGGAATCCTTAATTCTTTTGACTGAGTATGATCCGGAAAGAAATAAATTTTTTGACGCTGGAGCCCCTTGTATTTATATTTCAGCCCTTTGGGTTCAAACCCATAAAGGTCACCTTCTTTGGTTTTAAGGGCTATAATTCCGTCTAAAACCGCTGACCCAATATAGTATCGCTCACTAAGTACTTCTATATCGCTGATATTATAAGGAGAATATTCAAGTACTTCTTTGGGACTGGCCAAAATCCCATCAAAAAGCACCAAATAGATCCCTGTTTGCTTGAAAGCACTCAATTCTGCTGGCCAGCGAATATTAAAATCATAATCAGTTCTTGATTTACCAATGGCAATTCCTGGTATATATTCAATAAATGAGTCTCTCATCGTTGGGAATCTCGTGAAATCATCGAGGTGATAATTTTTGACATTCAATATTTTAAAATGCTCCTTTTTCCCCATCACGATACTATCTCTGCGTAAATGTTGAAAAGAATTCTCAATTTGTATCCCAACACTTGATTTGATCACTTGTGTAACGGTAAGAGAATCATAGCGAATGGGCCAATTTTCAAAATTTGGGTATTCAGTGTAAAATTCAGAATTCATGATTATTTCATACTCACCCCCATCATAATCTAATACGTTGATATAACCGTTATTATCGCCAGCCATATCCTGTTCAATATTGAGCAAAAACTTACCGTTCACATCTGTCTGAGCCAAGTTTATATCATATGTCTTGCCTGGAATAGAAAATACAATGATCTTTTCAAAAACATCCTCCTCTCTGGAGGTTATAATTCCCTCTATTAAATCATTACGATGCTCTGGCATCATCGCCACTTGATCAATGGGTTCCCATTCAGGCCAACTTACCTTTGAAAGGATCATCCAGTCGTCTAAATTCGTCTGACTGACAAAATCAGATCTCAGTGGGCGAGTAACTAACTGGCTATTGATTTGGGAAATAACAGCAGATCTTGAAGCTGATTCATAAGATCTCACTACGATTGAGACTGAAGTGATTGATTGATTTAAATCAGCTAATTCCACAAAATTCCTTGACTTCGTCTTTATTATTTCGCTTTTAATGACTGCTATTGGCCCATTATAAAATAATCTATGGGCCTTCATTTCACCTTGAGCATCAAAATATTCTACTCTTAGTAAGCCTTCTGGCATTGACTTTTTATCCATATTGAGCAATTGGCCAACCTCTAAATCACCTTCGAAATAAATCTTATAACGATCCCTAATTTTTAAAATCCCACTTTTTTCATGTTTCACATTATCGTTAACTTTCAAAACAAAACGCTGAGAAAATTCGGTTAGAGAAATACTTGCGCATGCTTGACAGGCCATAGGCAGATTTATAAAATTAAAATTCATCGAAGAATCTTCATAGATCATCCTGTATTGCGTGTTAGCCAGTGGGCTTAAATAAAATTTAGCCATCCCCTCTGTAGATTCGATAGTTGATAAGGTATTCCCCTCGGGGTCTACAATTCTGCCTTTTAAATCTATCCCTACTCCTTGTTCGTTGGCATAACGAAGCAATACTTTGTTTTTGAATCCTGCCACTAGATTTCCGCTTTCTGGATAAAATTCCATTTTTGGTGCTCCTGCAGGGGTTACCATATATTCCTCAAATGGATTATAGATTGTGATGGGAATGCGGTAATAATCGCCAAAATTTTTCATCCAACGCGTGTATCCTATAAGTTGATAATTTCCGGATTCAATCAAACTGGAAATAAAAAAATCTCCAGTACCTTGGCCCTTTTCAAGTTTTATTTTTGTCTGAAAAACTGGGATTTGTTGGTCATCCAACAACTCAACATATAGAATCGAACTTAGCTCCGAAAGCTTTCCTGAAGACTTACTTCTAACCAACGCATGAAACAGGATGCGTTCACCTGAAACGAATCGATCGCTACTGATTTGTAAAAAAACCTCCTCGTGAATATTGTCTTGACCATTTCCTGCAAAATGAAAAAGAATTAAACTACAGATTGTTAAATATCTTAACCTATTCATTCCCAAAAAGTGGGTATTTCTATATCCCCATTAATCCTACAGTCCGTACAAGGCTCAGAAAGTATTACGTAAAATCCCGGAGGCTCCGGCATAAAAAAGGCCCATATCCCTTTTCCCGCCGACTCGCTTGAGCTAAAATAATCCGCTAACCCTGATGTTGGAATAGAATCTGCAGACGTCCTGTAAATTAAATTACATTGAGCATTTAATAACGGAATATTGAACCCATCGGGTACAAAAGTTTTAGGCACAAAGAATACTAATTTTGACGATACCCCGGAAACTTCAAAATTTCCCAATACCAATTCTCGAGGACCCGTCAACACCTCCATGTTGCCCACAATATTTCCTTTTTGTTTATCAAAAAGTGAGCCTCCGGATTCATTATTATCCTGCAATCTTTTATAAAACTGATAAGTAGATGCAGACAAAGCATATTGCTTTACACGAACGGCTGTTTTATAGGCTAAATTTGGATCTGCTTCATTGATAAAATGAACAGGGAATTCAGTTAATTTTTGATTATTTAACGCGATTCCAGATCCCATTATTAAGGAACTGCTGGTCTCTTGTCTGAAACATTTATCTACACTTTGTGTTCTAAGGATTAATTTTTCAGATGTTTCATCCCATAAATAATATGAGGGATAGGGAACTCTCCATTCGTAAGTCTCCTCCCAGGTATACCTAAAAGTACTGACTTCGTAATTTTGCCAATCGGTCACTAAAAATATTTGAACCCCATTCAAAATATCTCCACTCTCTTTTGACGGTAATTGAACATATCGACCGTATAAACTGTCAATAGGTGGGGCTTCATTCAACGTCTCTTTGGTAGATAAGTATTCATTGCCATTTTCTGTGATGACTCTGAGCATATAACTTTCTCCAATCATTCCTGCATATGTTGAGTCAGTAACGTAGTTGCCGGGTAGCGATTCTGTTAAATTGACAATCTCACCATTCTCTGATTCAATGGTCACTGTGGCTCCCTTAGCCAAGATAAGGTCTTCAGATTCTAAAGAAGATGTATAGGATAATTTTACGGTATGTGTTTTTATTTCGTTAGTCAAAATGGCATCCACTACCAACAAAGAATTTTCAGTCTCCCCAATGAAATTATGCTCATAGGGTTCTATACAAGAAAGGACTATGATTGAAAGAAATAAATAAACTATGTTTTTTTTACTCCTGCTCATATTTTAAAATTAAAGGTAATCGTAGGAATTGGATTCGCAAATACCGTCATTTTGTAGCCCTCGACATCTCCATCAACCGTCTTGAAGAAAATTGAATACGCATTATCTCTGCCAAAAAGATTATAAATTGAAAAGGTCCAAAAAGAATGGGCCAATTTTTTTGCCTTGTGCGAACCCTCAACGTCAAACCCTAGGTCAACTCTGAAATAATCAGGAATACGGAAGGCATTTCTCTCCGAGTACTGTAGACTTTCAGCAGTATTAAATTGCCATTTTCCAATAGGATAGGTAACTGGCCTACCACTTGAATATACCAAGTTTAAAGATAGACTGTACCTTCTTGTGAATTTATAATTCGTTACCATGTTTAAATAATGTGGTTTATCGTAAGTGGTCTGAAAGAAGTCCCCTCCATTCACCCGCTCCTCGGCAAAATCTCCATTTAAACGGATAAAACTACGTGACCAGGTATAATTAAACCATCCTGTAAACCATCCATTAGACTTTTTTGCGGAAAGCTCTAACCCATAGGATCGGCCATCCCCCTGCAAAAGATCTGTTTCAATGGCCTTATTAAATTGCAAATCTGCGCCTACTTTAAAATCAACTAAATTTTTGATGTCCTTGTAATACGTCTCGACTGAAAACTCTAGCACATTATTTCCTACGATATTTTTATAATAACCGATTGAAAATTGATCTGCTATTTGAGGTGCCACGTATTTACCTGACAATCTCCAAATGTCAGTAGGTGCCAATGAGGCAGAATTAATAAGCATATGAACATATTGTCGAGACCGGTTATAACTGACCTTCACAGAACTTAAATTTGCGAGAGAAAACCTTCCTGATAATCGTAATTCAGGACCATGGTACGTAGCCATTGGCACACCTTTCCCGTAAGAAAGAGTATCAACAATGAACGCCTGATTTATGGGTTTATCAAGCGCATATTGATAGGATTCAGAAGGACCTAACTGGGTATATAAAGAATATCTTAACCCTGCATAAAGTGAAATATTTTTTGTAGGATCATATTGATTAGAGAAATAAATGGCTGATTCTAGCGCCTGTTCGGGATTGATTTCATCAAAGCTAATATTAGACAAGTCCCCAAGAGGCTGCCTCACGCCAGGATTAACCTGATATTTCTTCATGCTAGTTCCAAAGTTAAAATGGTTTTTTTCGTCTAAATAATAGTTGAAATCAGTGGATGCTGTTAATTCGGAAATATCATAGTTAATATCAAAGGCTTGAGTTAATAGCTTATCGTACCCAATACGATAACCATATTGGCTTCCTGTAAGCCTTAATGAACCATCTAAATCGTCATTAAATTGGTGCATCCAGTTTACTGAGAAATTTGCATTTGTGTAACTAAAATCGGAGTAGCCAAGCAGAGAATCGGAGTCCAATTGAAAACTATCAAAGCTGTAATATCCCGAAGCTGAAAGGGTATTATCTTTATCAATTTTATGATCAATTTTAAGAATAAAATCATGAAAATCAGCATCCTGATTACTTAAGGGGGTATTACTTATTTGTTTGAGCACAAAATCAGAATAAGTGGCTCTTCCTCCCATCATAAGTGAAGTTTTTTCTTTTCTGAGGGGGCCTTCAAATAAAAGACTTGAAGTGACCGGTCCAATACCCCCTTTGACAATATATTTTTCCTTATCTGGAACCTTAGTGGTAATATCAAATACCGAAGAAATACGACCTCCATATTTAGCGGGAATACCTCCCTTAAATAGTTCCATACCCTCTAAAGACTCTGAATTAAAAATAGAAAAAAAACCAAAAAAATGTGAAGTATTATAGACGGTAGCTCCATCAATTGTAAAAAGGTTTTGATCTGCTTTACCCCCTCTAATATTAACCCCGGCGGCACCCTCACCTACTGCCTGAACCCCGGAAGTTGTCGTCGCCGCCTTAACTATGTCTCTTTCACCCAAAAGCACAGGTATACTTTTAGTTTCTTCGATTCCAATTTTAGTAACCCCCATTTGGGCCTGCTCGATATTAATATCACGATCACTGTTGACTACCACCTCATTCAGGGCAATAACATCTACCTCCATATCAATATTGAAAGTCCCGTCAGAAAAAACGACAATATTCCGATACGTATTTTTCATCTCAATTGATTGCAACAATAAAATATGCTTGCCGGTGGGTATACTTAAAGTATAAAAACCAGAGGCATCTGTCGAAGTACCAACAAAGGGTTCTTCGACATAGATAAAAGCTCCCTCAACAGGCAACTCATTGCCTGACTGACTGACATACCCTGCTATGGAAGCCGTTTCACCCATAACAAACTGATATCGATCTCCCACCTCATACACCTTCTCCAATTCATTGATCCCCTCCTGATCTTTTTGGTATTCCTTGGCAAAGATCAACCCCTTTTTAATCGGTTCATAGTTTGACTCACGATTGAAAAATTTGCCAATTCCAAACTGATTAATAATGGGTTTCTGATAAGAAATATATACCTGATTTCCGCTCAAGAAATAACTTAGTTTTTGATTGGTGAAAACTTTATTTAAAACCGTATCTAATCGGGTATTTATAAAATCACCAGAGATTTGAACGGTATCAATCCAGTCATGATCATAGAAAAACTTAATTTGAAATTGTTCTTCTAAGTCTAGAATGATCGATTCTAAGGGTGCGCTAACATAACTCCCATTAAATTTTGGAATAATCTGGGCGTAGGAGGAGACCGATATCAATAAAACAAGCACAAAAAATAATGCTCTCATCATTCCCACTTCATTTGATGACAATACATGGCCAATTTTTTAATATCTCTATCTTGATTGGGCTTAATTAATAAGCCATTAGACCCTATAAAGTCTCTAATTTCTTGTTTATGGGAAGGGTAGGCTTTAAAAAAAGCAGATTTATTATTTATTTTAATTTGATGATTTTTAGTCATCAAAAAATACGAAGCCAAAGGATAATAAGTAACCCCTGAATTTCCCTCAGACGTAGTGCCGATAACTTTGTTTTTGGCTCTTCTCACCAAAATATTGATCTCTGGAGCCTCAAACAATACTTGATAAAATCCGGGTATCTCTGGTGCTTCAATTCCATCTAATCTCTTAAATATCTTGTCCCCAATTTCGAAGTCCGAAATAAGATACTGAGCCAGTTTCAGTGGTTCCATCTTAGTTGAACTATTGGTTGCATTTTGAATAAGCAGTAGATCGTGAAAGGTATTATATAACATATTGACTTCAAAAGTTTGACCTTTATATGTAAGCCTTCCAAGCTGCCAGTTTTTTTCAATGAAGTATTCGTGTGAATGGAGTGATTTGTTCAGAAAAGGATAAAGAGTGCCCTCAATTAATCCGATGTTTTCTTGGCCGATCATCGAATCATACCAAATTGTCACATGATCATCAAGGTCCAGTGTACTGACGCTATATTGTCCCATTGCATTATACAATGTGGTAAATGAAGTAAGAATAAAAATAAAAAGAGCTTTAAAAAACTTCATGAAAAAACGTAAGAGCTTAATTATTATTTAAAAATTAATTTTTTTTCTCTAAAAAAGTCTTCTAATAAAGCGGCTCAAAGGAAACGCATGTAATATATAATAAAACCGATCCGTCATGAGGTTAACATAAAATAAATATGATTTGAGAGAATTGAAATTCGTTTGAAAGCCGACCTTATTTTTATAAATTCAGCCAAATTTTAACCTTTTGTCATGCATTAATTATTTTTCTCAATCCACAAAAACTTTTTACATGAAAACCACAGGTAGAGAATAATTTTTTATTGCTGTAGTTTTCGATAGATTAGCCGGTATGAATTCAATCATAGATGGGATCCAATATTTAACCCGTTTCCTCGGAAAAACCATTTCTTGGAGCTCCCTCATTTTGATGTTTATCATCGTCACAGATGTGTTCTTTCGCTATGTTTTTAGTATCACCTCTGCAGCAACTTTTGAGATAGAATGGCATCTATTTGGCCTCATGTTTCTGTTGGGTGCTGCCTGGACACTGGATCAAGATAAACATGTTCGTGTCGATCTTTTCTATCAACGCTTTGGTCCAAAAACTAAGGCTCTGATCAATCTCATTGGCACATTGATTTTCCTAATCCCTTTTTGTTGGGTCACTCTGATCACAAGTATAGATTTTGTCCAAAGTTCATTTTTACTCAATGAAACCAGTCCAGATCCTGGCGGATTACCCGCGCGATATTTAATTAAATCAGCCATTCCTGTAGGTTTTGGTTTATTGATGCTTCAAGGCGTCGTACTCATGCTTAATTCAATAAAAATATTGTTGAAATAATGTACGAATACCTGCCCATTATTTTTTTTATAGTCGCTTTTATATTGATTCTTATAGGCTATCCTGTTGCCTTTACTTTAGGAGGTGTCGCCGTTATTGTAGGCGTTTGGATGTTTGATGTTGATTTTTTCTATCTCCTCTCTTTAAGAATTTTTGGTACCATGCAGAATTTCGTCCTCTTAGGGGTTCCCCTCTTTGTATTCATGGGTATGATGTTGGAAAAATCGGGCATTGCTGAAAAACTCTTGGAGACCATGGCCTTATTGTTTGGCAAATTTAAAGGAGGTTTGGCTTTGTCTGTGATCGTAGTAGGTGCTTTGCTTGCAGCGTCTACAGGTATCGTTGGTGCTACGGTCGTCACGATGGGCTTGATAAGTCTTCCGACCATGCTCAAACGCGGCTATGCACCCACCCTTGCCATGGGAACGATCGCAGCTTCGGGTACTTTGGGACAAATCATTCCCCCCTCTGTCGTGTTAGTCTTGCTGGCAAGTGTATTGAATGTTTCGGTAGGCGCTTTATTTCTTGCCGCCATCGTACCTGGTTTTTGCCTGATTGGTATGTATATGATTTATGTGATCATCTATGCTCAGATGTACCCAAATCAGGCACCGGCCATGCCCCCCGAAGAAGTTGCTCATTTTCGAAATAAGGGATTTTCAAAGGAGATTATTCAGTCCTTTTTATTGCCCTTGCTATTGGTCATACTGGTATTGGGGACAATTATTGGAGGTATCGCTTCCCCCACCGAAGCGGCTGGAATTGGGGCGATGGGTGCTTTAATTCTCACAGCCTATAAAGGAAAACTGAATAAGAAAATACTTGGGGCAGTTACCAAAGAAACGCTCATGCTCACCTCCATGGTTTTCATGATTCTGATTGGGGCCACGGCCTTTTCTTTGGTCTTTAGAGGGCTTGAAGGAGACAAACTTTTCTTAGAGATGATCTCTAAATCTAATTTGGGGCCTAATGGTTTTTTGATTTTGGTCATGATCCTGGTTTTTATTGCAGGATTTTTTATCGACTTCATCGAGATCATATTCATTGTCGTGCCGATCGTTGCCCCCATATTTGCCAGCATGGGTGTGGATTTGGTGTGGATAGGCATATTACTTGCCATTAACCTTCAAACCTCCTTTTTAACCCCTCCTTTTGGGTTTGCCCTCTTCTACCTCAAAGGCGTCGCTCCTCCAGAAATAAAAACCAAACAACTCTATATTGGGGTCCTTCCTTTTGTAGTGATTCAGATTATATTTCTCGGTCTTTTGATTCTTTTCCCACAATTATTGAAGGTCTTTTAAAAAAAAATTAAAGCATAATGATTGATGCAAATTAAAAGGTTTCTACAAAACTATCTCATGGCCTAAGCGCACTTAATCTTTTATGAAGAAGACTTTAATTTTTTGAAAAAGGACTTAGGTTCTAGATACCACATCGGTCGCTCAGCTATTGATTCAATTATGAGGCCTAATGATTCTGGGTATTTTAAATAATTATCTAAGAATGAAGGAGCTCTATGGGTAAATAAAAAAAGCAGATATCACCCTTAGGTAATATCTGCTTCGCTTGTTTTTTGTCGGGATGACTGGATTCGAACCAGCGGCCCCCACTACCCTAAAGTGGTGCGCTAACCGGACTGCGCCACATCCCGAAAAAAAATTCATCGTTATAGACACAAACTTATTTCAATAAGGGGACTATAAAAAGGACTAACCTTTAAAATCTAATGATTTATCCTTACTTCTTCTTGATAAATAATTTGTCCTTTATTGAAAGAGCTGCCTGACCCTCAATCTGGAATATAAATTGGATTTCCACTTCGTTCATACCCTTCGAATATGGGGTAAATTTATTCAAGGTCAAGGCTAAATCTATATTTTTTGATAAGGGGGACTTCTTTAATCCACGCGCAATCCGGTCGTCCAATGAATAGAGAAAAGGAGCCATATCATAGCTTGATCTACTGACTACATATTTTTCAATGGCCCGGTGCATTGCCCAATCTGTAATCTTTGCCCACCCCTCCATTTTAGGTAATTCGTAATCAAACGCTGAAAATCGTATCATTAAGTCTTCATCAATACTCGGTACTACAAACAAAGAAATAATTCCATTAATGTCACCTTCGACCGTTAAATTCCATTTCAAAAATCCCTCATAAGGGCTGATCTCTACTTTAATCACTTTTCCAGCAATCCCTTCTAAATTAAGGTCCTGTCCTAGTAGTAGCGAATCCATGGCCTGCTCCATTTTCAGAAAGGACAGTCTGAATTCAACAAAAGAACTGATCTGGGTATGGTCAGACAAAGGATTGGTCCTCAGAGGTAATACTCCCAGCGGCTGAGGGCTGAGTTGCACATCGTTTATGCGTAATATCGATTGGTGTTCAAATTGAAAAAATAAGGTGTCCTTAATTTCAGTCTTAACAAAATCGCCCCTTAAACTGATGGCCTCATTGGTAAAATAAAAAGGTAGTGCCGTTGCTGATATCTTCAATGGCTTTTGGATCGATCGATACAGCCTTTCTACTGCTGTTCTTAAATCAATTTGGTCCTTGAGCATCTCATTGATGGTTTTTTCTAAGGGCCTTTTATGTGTTTGAATCTCTTTTTCGATCAGTTCTGCCAAATCGATTTTCAAGCCCAATACTTTAAAATTAGGCGGTTCATTCCATATAATCGTCTCCCATCTTGAATCAAATTCTAGATCCCATCGTTCATCAATATTTAACCCCAAAGACAGTTCAGCTTTAGCTTGAAATTTGATAGGCTTTGCTGCATTACTGATCGAAACGCCCAAGAGACGAGATTTGATAATCGCCGAGATATTTAAGGGTAAAGCCAAATGAAGACGCCCTTGGTAATATTCAATATCAATGCGTTCCTTGCGATTAATTTTTAAAAATAAACTGTCCTTTTTTTTATTTAAAGCAAACCCTCCATCGAATAATTGTTGATCCAAAATTTTATTAATCCCTTCTTCTAGCTCAGAGATCGGTAACTTAATGAGGACATTGGTAAAAGAGGATGGCACCGGTGTGATCGCCCCTATTCTATCATCAGTGCCTTGACAACTTATCAAAAATATCAGGGTGGTTATTATCGATAAGCGAAAGTATAAGCCTAACTTTATCATCTATTTAAAATATAATGTGATCTCTATTTATTGAGGTGACGCTTATTCATCTGCTTTCCATTCCTATGAAATATCAACCGCTTTCTCTTAATCGCATTTCAAACTTAAGTCCAAGCCTTTCCCAAATCATAAAAAATTGGGGCCTTTTTGGTATTTTATTGCTCTTCGTTTGGTCTTGCGAAAATAAGGCCTCCTCATCTCAAAAAAAAATACTTACCTACAAAGGCCAAGAAGTAATTGATCAAGCGATCATCGCACATGGGCAAAATCTTTTTGAGAATGCCACCCTATCTTTTTCGTTTAGAGATAAGCAATACAGTGCAAGGCGATCGGATACTTCCTATGCTTATACAAGATCCTTTAAAGATGGCTCCGCACTTATAGAAGATATGTTGATCAATAGTACCCATTTTTCTCGAAAAAAAAATGGGGTCTCCATAGAAGTTTCAAAAGAATGGGCAGATAAATACAGTAGATCCATAAATTCAGTTCTTTATTTTTTTCAGCTACCCTATCTATTGAACGATCTCGCGGTTAAAAAAACAGATCAGGGAATAAAACAGATCAAAGGTGAGAGCTATCATCAAATTAAGGTCTCTTTTCAAATAGAAAATGGGGGTGACGATTTTGAAGATGAATATCTCTATTGGGTCAACGTGAATAACTATGAGATTGATTATTTGGCCTATAATTATATTACGGATGGCGGCGGCGTTCGATTTAGATCTGCCATTAATAAGCGAAGGGTGGATGGCTTACTAGTTCAAGATTATATTAACTATGCACCGGTAGATAAAAAAATGCCCTTATCCGACTTAATCACTCAGTTTGAAAAAGAAGCATTGATAGAGCGCTCCCGTATTATTAACTCCGAGATAACCCTTCTCTCAAATAATTAATTTTAGACCTCTTCTTTCTTTCGTACCGTTTTTAGAAATACTATCAGACCTATTAAAATCAAAGGTATACTGAGAATTTGCCCCATATTGATGGGTAAGCTCGCCTCAAAAGCTTCCTGATCCATTTTAAAAAACTCATTAAAGAACCGGTCCCCCCAAAGAAGTACCATAAAAACACTAAAAATTAAACCATCATTTAGTATCGCTCTTTTGTAATTCCACAAAGCCAATAAAATGAAGGCAATAATTAGACAAGCTAGAGCTTCATACAACTGCGGTGTATGCCGAAGGACCCCTGTAGCTTTAATTTCTATATGCTCAACTCCAGCTTCATCAATGATTTGATAGTTGAGACCCCGCCCAGAAGCAGCAAAATCAATATGCTCCACCACTTCTTGATAATTGTTTAGACGATAGGCCAATTGGCCATTTATAAAGCCTTTCATTGCTTGATCTACTTGGACACCTGATTTCAATTTCACTACCGCTTTCATGGGTAAATAACCTGGGCGCGTAGGATCATAGGTGCCTTCCTCGAAAACCACTTCTTCAATCATCTTTTCATCAAAATTCAATACCCCCTCAGTTGCCCTGGCATACACCACGCCGAAATCTGTTCCTGTTTTTACACCCTCCATTTCCGAATTCATGAAATTACCGGTTCGAATAAGTGCTCCGGTAATGGCCACTACAATGGCCACCCTATCCAATACCCATAAATAACTTTGACCCTCTTTTTTTCGCTTTTTTACAGAAAAACTTGTAGGAATAACAAAAATCCATTTCGATCTGATGTCGTAATTGGCATAAAGCCAGAGAGCCACAAATATTCCAATCGCACCCCCATGACTGGCCAAGCCTCCCTCCCAAATTTTCAAAATCTCAATAGGATCCGATAAGTAATAACTGGGATTATAAAAAAGGCAATGTCCCAGTCTAGCACCCAATATCGTGGCAATGACCATGAACGTGGTCAAGGTATCTACGTCTTTTTCAGAATGACCCTCTGCCTTGAAAATTCTATAAGAAATTTGTTGACCGATGATAAACCCCATCGCAAACAATAAACCATACCACACAATCGGACGATCTGGTAAACCCAAAAAGGATAAAGGAATTTTAAAAATGACGGGATCAGGACTCCAAATTATATATTCCAACGAAATCATAACTATGTTTTTCTCCAAAAAAATGGGGTAAATAATATCAACACGGTAAAAAGCTCTAATCTACCCAATAACATCAACAAAGAAAGTATCCATTTTCCAACGGTAGGCATATGCGCAAAATTAGCAACGGGCCCGACGGATCCGATCCCAGGCCCTATATTGCCTAGACAGGATGCGGCCGCACCCATAGCGGTCACCAAGTCTACGCCTAACAAGGCCATTCCCAAGGAACCTAAAGCAAAAATGGTCAGATATAACATGACAAAAGCAAGAATTTGAAAAGTAATTTCACCATTTACAGTCTTCCCATTGAGCCGCAAAGGCAATATGGCTGATGGATGAATTTGTCTGTTAAATTCCAAAAAGCTATTCTTTACTAAAATTAAATGTCTGATTATTTTGATCCCCCCAGCCGTTGACCCTGCAGAAGCACCCACAAACATGAGAAAGAGAAAAAGCATGGTCAATAAAGGTGTCCAAGCCGTATAATCCTTTGTGATATATCCAGTAGTCGTGATGACTGAAATAACCTGAAAAATACTATATCTAAAAGAATCTATTAAATTTTCATCTCCATTCATCCAGATCCCTAGCGTACAAAATATCGTAATAACCAAACAAAAACCACCATAGGCTCTAAACTCTTGATTCTGAAAAACTTTTTTGAGCTTGCCATGTAGACCAAAATAAATCATGGTGAAATTAGTTCCCGCTAAAAACATGAACATCACAATAATAAAATCTATATACGCCGAATCATAATAGGCAATACTGCTATTTTTCGTTGAAAACCCTCCGCTAGCCATAGTCGTTAAACTATGGTTTAAGGCATCAAAAAAAGTCATATCTCCCACCATCAGGAAAATCAATTCTAATCCCGTAAAACCTATATAAATAATCCATAATCTCTTGGCGGTTTCTTTGATTCGAGGCTGAAATTTATCCGGTGAAATCCCAGGGACTTCTGCTACAAAAAGCTGCATGCCCCCAATTCCCAAAATAGGCAATATCGCTACGGTAAGCACAATGATTCCCATGCCTCCTATCCATTGACTCATGCTTCTCCAAAGCAAGATCCCTTTACTGACCGATTCAATATCCTCTAAAATCGTCGCCCCCGTTGTAGAAAATCCGGATAAAGTTTCAAAAAATGCATCTGTGAAATTTGTGATCTCTCCACTCAACATATAAGGCAACGTTCCAATTAAAGACATTACCAACCAGCCAATAGTGACCACCAAATACCCTTCACGTTTACGTAATTCTTTATTAATCGAATTACGTGTCAATAGCCACATGACTGTACCTAAAGATATGGCAATCAATGCAGATCCTAAAAGAGCTCCAAAATCTTCACCTCCAAAATACCAGCTGAAAGGCAGACAAATCGACATGAAAATGCCGTTGAGCACCATAAGAATGCTCATGATTTTAATGATTAATTTATAATTAAACATCAAAAATTATTTAAAATAATGTTCCACTGCATGGATACACTCTGGTTTAGATAGTACGACAACACGATCCTCTGATTCAAAATTAAAGTTTCCTCTTACCGTATAACCCTTATTTTTTCTGATAACCCCTCCGATTACCGCTGTCCGTGGGAAATCTAAATTGCGTAATTCATCAAGCAAAATCTTTGCCCCTTCTTTAACTTCGAATTCGAGTACTTCTGCATCCACTCCATGCACACTGGTGATATTGACTACCTCTCCTTTTCGTATGTGCCTAAAAATAAAATTAGCGGCAATAAGTTTTTTGTTGATCATCGTATCTACGCCGATGCTTTGAGATAAATGAATATAATCAATGTTTTCAACCAAGGCTATGGTTTTCTTAACACCGGCATCCTTGGCCACCAATGAAGAAATGATATTGGTTTCGGAATTACCCGTTACAGCAATAAACGCATCCATGCTATCAATACCTTCCTCTTTTAGTAATTTTAAATCCCTTCCATCTCCGTTGATGATCATGGTATCGGGGAGTTCTTCTGCTAGGCGAAAACATTTTTCTTTGTCTTCTTCAATGAGCTTGATTTTATATTTTTTCTTCAGCTCCCGGGCCGTATTGATGCCAATCTTACTTCCTCCTAAAATCATTAAATGTTTGACCTCAGATTTAACTTTACCGGAAAGTTGTAAAATTTGATCAATCCCCGTCGGCTCAGCAATAAAATAAGCATGGTCATCTTTCTTGAATTTATTTTCACCATGCGGAATAATCGTCTCATTATCTCTGAGCAAAGCTACCGTGGTAAAATCATGATTTGAAGCCATATAGGCCGTTTCGGTAAGAGTTTTATTGAGGAATTGAGATTCCTCATCAATGGTAATCCCCACTAAAGACAAAATGCCTTTATCAAATTCGAAAGTATCTGTTAATGCCGTCTTTTTTAACAATCTCTTGATCTCCAGCGCCGCCAATAACTCTGGAGAAATGAGTTCATCAATACCCACATCTTTCAAGTTGAGAAGCTCTTTTTTCTTTAAAAATTCAATATTGGAAATTCGAGCAATGGTCCTCTTAGCACCCAATTTTTTACCAATGATCGCGGCAGCGATATTGGTTTCTTGATCAGAAGTAACGGCAATCAATAAATCTGTTTTAGAAATATTGGCTTCAGTGAGAACACTAATGGACGTCGCACTACCCACGACAGTGACCACATCAAATTGGTTTCTCGCTTGATCCAAAACACTGTCATCCTCATCAATGAGTGTAATGTCTTGCTCTTCTATTGCGAGTAATTTGGCTAAGTGAAATCCAAGTTCACCTGCACCTGCAATAACTATTCTCATGTATTTTTTAACCTCATGGCCCCTGCAAATATATAGAGTTATCCTTTTTTAAATAACTATGCTCAAGTCAATCCCTGTGATTGAGATCCGAAAAACAGAATAAAAACATAAATAGCACCTAATTTTCAATCTTTTTGAAATAAATGTTAGCCGCTTTCATCACTTTAGGTGCCAATATCACCGCAGAAATCATGGTGGGAAAGGCCATCAAGCCATAAGCCATATCAACCAAACTCACGACCGCACCCAATGTAGCTACTGAACCCACAATAATGATTCCTACATACCAATAATTAAAATACCATCCGTATTTAGCCCCTATGATAAAAGACAAGCATTTACGGCCATAATAAGACAATCCTACAATAGTTGTAAATCCAAATACCAACACACAAAGTGCCAAAATATAGGAGCCCACCAAAGGGAGACTTGTCCGAAAAGCTTCTACCGTCAAGGCAATCCCACTCAATTCACTAGATTCCCAAACTCCGGTCGTTAGGATACATAAACCCGTTAAGGTGCAAACCAATAAAGTATCGATGGCAGGCCCCAGCATGGCCACAAGTCCCTCCCTGATCGGTTCTTCCGTTTTGGTAGCGCCGTGCATCATCGGAGCCGTACCGATACCTGCCTCATTAGAAAATGCCGCTCGGCGCGCCCCAGCCAAAATAATAGCCCCAACCGCACCCCCCAATACAGCATTTGCTGAAAAGGCATCCTCTATGATTAACAATAAGGAGGGAATAATATTTGATGCATTTAAAAAAAGGATGCAGCCTACACTGATTAAATAGAGTATGACCATCGCTGGCACCAAACGTGCTGCCCAAAGACCGATCCGCTGTATCCCGCCAAAAATAACAATGCCTGTTAAAAGAGTCAGAACCAGTCCCATAACCAAGTCTCCAGATAAAGAAGCTTCTATTCCAGCGGGTTGAAATACAATCTCATTGGCTGCAGCTATGATTTGATTGGCTTGAAAAATGGGTGTGGCACCGAAAAAGCCTGCCACACAGAAAAATATGGCCAATGGACGCCATTTTTCACCCATTCCCTCGCTAATGACGTACATGGGACCCCCCTGTAAATCTCCATTGGAGTCTTTTCCCCGATACATAACCGCCAGAGTACACGTGAAAAATTTAGTAGACATACCAAAAATAGCACTGATCCACATCCAAAAAATGGCCCCTGGGCCGCCTGTCGCTATGGCCACAGCTACACCACTGATATTTCCCATACCAATGGTCGCCGCCAAATGACTCGCCAAAGCCTGAAAATGACTGATCTCTCCTACATCATGGGCCTGATCATATTTTCCCGTCAACACCTCCAAAGCATGTCTTAGGTATTTAAAAGGGAGCAACCTTGAATACATCATGAAGAAAAATCCTCCTCCCAACAAAAGGATGAGCAGCGGCAAGCCCCACACAAAGTTAGCGCCTTGAATAAAAAAATATTCGATCTGTTCTATGATCATCAATTCAATTCTAAAAGTGGCAACAACGTTTCCCAGACCAATTCAGCTATTAAAAGGTGGCCTTCTGGAGTAGGGTGAATGCCGTCAGGTAAGTTCAAACTAGGCCGGCCTGCAACATCCACAAGTAAAAAAGGGATCAGCACTGCCGCATTATTTTTGGCAAGTGTTGGAAAAATATTACGAAACTGGCGGGTATAGGCTTCCCCTAAATTTGGAGGAACTTCCATTCCAGTAATGACGATTTTCACCTCAGGGTTAATCAATTTTACTTTATCAATGATGACTTGTAGATTTTTGGGAGTCTCTTTTAATGGGAGCCCCCTAAGACCATCATTCGCCCCTAATTCCAAAATAAAAATATCGGGTACGGTTCGCAGCACCCAATCTATCCTATTCTTACCACTGGCAGTGGTCTCTCCACTTAATCCGGCATTAATTACCTGATAGCTTAAGCCCAAAGAATCTATTTTTTGCTGAATTATGGCCGGAAATGCCTGATTCATATCTAATTGATAACCCGCAGTAATACTATTCCCAAAAAATAAAATGACCTTTTTTTGAGAGGGGAGCAAGGATTCTGCGACCCCTTTTTCCGGCAAAGTAGGGCCCGATTTTTCTTTTTTTGGAACCTGACAACCTACCCATAAAAGTACTAGGAAACCCATTAAAAATCTCATGATTTCGTCTTGATTAAGTTGTAAATTAGACAAGTCAAAGCATTAATATTCAAAAGGGGGCATTTAAAGATCTGAATCTGCTAAAGGACCTTTTAAAATAAAAAAGGAACTTTAACCTTTTTTAACCTCTTATATAAGCCTCGCTGATTTATTATTGTAGGACATGTCTGAAATTCTAAAAGTTAAGAGCTTATCTAAAGTATATGGCTCTAAAACCAATGCTCTCACAGTACTCAAGGATATTAATTTTTCTGTCCTCAAAGGTGAGTCTGTAGCAATTATTGGCCCCTCTGGTAGCGGGAAAACGACATTACTTGGTCTTTGTGCCGGGTTAGATCGTGTGACAGAAGGAGAAATTATCTTGAACCATATCTCACTCAATGAGCTTAATGAAGATGAATTGGCCCAAGTTCGCAATCAAAATATTGGTTTTGTTTTCCAAAATTTTCAATTGATCCCTACCTTAACAGCCCTTGAAAATGTCCAGGTTCCCTTAGAGCTTCGCGGTGTAAAAAACACCATGGAACCCTCTATTGCCTTGCTCGAAAGAGTCGGTTTAGGTGCCCGTAAAAATCATTACCCCTCGCAACTATCTGGAGGTGAACAGCAACGCGTCGCCATTGCCAGAGCCTTTTCAAACAATCCTGAAATCCTTTTTGCCGATGAGCCCACGGGAAACCTAGATGAAGAAACAGGAAAATCTATTGAGGCCTTACTTTTTGAAATTAACAAAGAAAAAGGAACGACATTGATCATCGTCACCCATGACTTAGAGCTTGCTCAAAAGACCCATCAAATTATCAAAATCAAAGGGGGAACCATCATTCATTAAGACAGGCTTTAAACCGTGCATAAAAATTCTCCATTAAAAAAAATCAGATACGATCGCTCTTGGCCCTGGAAAATGGCCTGGAGAGATAGTAGAAAAAGTCGTGGTAAATTATTACTATTTATCGCTTCTATTTCATTGGGTATTGGTGCGCTGGTGGGCATCACTTCTTTTAGAGAAAATCTCATGGATGAAATCGACGGCCAAGCAAAAAACTTGCTGGGTGCAGACGTTTCTGTTCGTGGTAAAGCTGAGTTACCTGATTCGTTATTTTTCCAAATGTCCCGACTGAGCAAAGATGAATCTAATGAAGTTTATTTTGCTTCAATGATTCGGTTTCCCAGTACAGATGGCACCCGTTTGGTACAAATCCGCGCTTTAGAAGGTAACTACCCTTATTATGGAGACATAGAAACAGAGCCCCGCAGGGCCGCACAAGATTTTCGGATCGCGCAAAAAGCCTTAGTAGATGAAAAATTGATGCTTCAATTTGGCGTTCAATTGGGTGATTCCATTAAGGTCGGGAACATCAGCTTTGAAATCGTCGGAAAAATACAGAAAATTCCTGGACAAAGTGACGTCGGTTCATCGGTTGCACCAGTAGTGTATATCCCCCTAAAGTATTTAGATGAGACGGGTCTAATCCAGAAGGGAAGTATCATCAACTACATCACTTATTTTCAATTCCATCCTGATATAGATACGACCAATGTTTTTGAAGAATCAAGAAATATTCTTGAGCAGGCGGGTTATGACGTAGATAATGTGGAAGACAGAAAAGCACAAACGGGCAGGGCTTTTAGAGATCTTTCTTCATTTTTGGAACTGATCGCATTTGCTGCCTTGTTATTGGGGTGTTTGGGTGTTTCAAGCTCAATTTATGTATACATAAAAAGTAAAGTACAAATTGTAGCTGTCTTGCGCTGCATGGGTATGCAAGCCAAAGAAGCCATTAATATTTATTTAATTCAAGTGGGTTTTTTTGGCCTCATCGGTGCATCTATTGGCTGCCTTTTGGGAGTCGTCATTCATCTTTACTTGCCAGAAATCGCAAAATCATTTATTCCCTTTGATATTCAGCCAACCATTTATTGGCCTGCGATTATCGCAGGGTTGGTTATTGGTGTGGTTACCTCTATTCTCTTTGGATTACTGTCACTTATTGGATTGAGAAAAGTAAGTCCCCTCTCCGCCATTCGTTTTGGATATGAATCTTTAAAACTCAAATTAGATCTGCCCTTTTTCACTATCATTGGGAGTATTTTAATCTTCTTGTATCTGATCATGTTTTGGCAACTTAAAGATGCGTTGGATGCTTTGATCAATATATCCATTCTTTTGGCAGCGTTGGCCTTGTTGTACGCCCTTGCCCATGGCCTGAATGCGTTACTTAAAAAACTCCTGCCCAAGCAGATGGGGTTTGTATGGCGTCAAGGCATTTCAAACCTCTATCGACCCAATAATCAAACGGTGATTTTGGTGACGACTTTGGGTTTGAGTACGGCGTTTTTAGCGATGTTATATTTCATGCAAGGATTACTTGTAGATCGCGTATCTATCAGTGGTAAGAATGAACGACCCAATACCATACTTTTTGACATTCAAACCAACCAAAAAGAAGCTATTCGGACCTTGACTGAAGAATATGACCTTCCGGTCCTGCAAGAAGTTCCTGTCGTCACCATGCGGTTGTTAGAAATCAATAATCAGACGCGTGATCAAGCCGACGCCGACTCCACTGTCGATCTTCCAAAATGGGCATTTAATCGAGAATATCGCGTAACCTATCGAGACACATTGATCAGTTCAGAAACGATCTCTCAAGGAACATGGCAGGGGAAATTAAAAAATCCAGATGATTCTATATTTGTTTCCATATCCGATGGATATGCCGAAAACTTAGGCCTTAACATTGGTGATCAATTGCTTTTTAATGTACAAGGAGCATTGATAAAAACCTATATAGGTAGTTTTCGTGAAGTAGATTGGCGTCGAGTGCAAACCAATTTTTTAGTCTTATTTCCCACTGGAGTTTTAGAACAAGCGCCCCAGTTCCATGTACTCATCACACGAATTAATCAAAATGATGTTTCTGCCCGCTTCCAGCAAGCCATTGTACGACAACATCCCAATGTATCCATCATTGACTTAGAACTCATCTTGAAGACCCTTGAAGATCTCCTGTCAAAAGTAGCTTTTGTCATTCAATTCATGGCCCTATTTAGTATCGGGACGGGATTGATTGTGATGATCAGTGCCATTGTCTTGAGTAAATTTCAGCGCATGCGCGAAAATGTTTTGCTTCGGACTATGGGGGCCTCTAAGGCCCAATTATGGAAGATCATCGCAGCTGAATATTTCTTTTTGGGAGGCTTAGGAGCATTGGCAGGCCTCTTTTTAGCCGTCGTTTTTACCAGTCTATTGGGTTATTTCATTTTTGAATTTACCTATGTGCCCGACTTATTAGAAATCATGGGATTCTTTTTTGGTATCACTGCCCTCACCGTATGTATTGGCCTGCTCAACAGTCGCACCATCGTCCGGCAATCGCCTTTAACTATTTTGAGAAATGAAACTTAATAGATTAAAATTACTTTTGAAATGAAAGCAGCTTTGCCAGTAACTCCTTAATAATTTTTGCCGCCGTCATGGCGGTAACCCCATTGAGGTCACGATCAGGATTGTACTCAACTAGGTCAAGGCCCACAATATTTAAATCAAGTTTTTGTATCATCCGCAATACCTCTCGGGTAGTGAAGCCTCCGGGCTCATGATGAGAAACTCCAGGCGCAAAGGCAGGATCGAGTACATCCATATCAAAACTTAAATAAACGGGTCCCGATAAATTTAAATCTATGTCCGGTGACCAATTTCTCATGTCTATGACCTTTACACCAAACTTACTGACTTGCGTTTGTTGATGATCATTCAAGGTCCGAATACCTACCTGTGTCAATGCTTGCGCCAAGCCCTCTTCCATAATTCGAGCAAAGGGGCTCGCATGTGAATGCCGATTCCCTCCCAATGAATCATATAAATCCCCATGGGCATCAAAATGCAGAATACTTAAACTAGGGTAAGAAGCTGACATGGCCCGCAGAATCGGATAGGTAATCGAATGATCACCGCCTATCGAAAAAGGAATCGCCCCCCCCTTTAAAATCTCAGCAATGATGGACTCAATATCAAAATAATCTTGGAGTGGGGCATTGCCCAACCAACAAACATCCGAATGATCCGCTAAATCCATCAAGTCCTCGGTAAAATAATTGGCCGAGTCACTCTCAATGGCCTCGATGATCAATGGGGGTGCCTTGGCTGGCCCTTTGAGAAAAGAAGAATGATCATCAAAGGGGATACCTATAAGAGCAATATCCCCAAGCTTGAGGGTGGATGTTTTGGCGCGATGTATGGGCATTAATTCAGAACCAATATGCTCTGCAAGTGGGCATCAAAATTTTGAAGTGTCGTTGCCAAAATAGTGACCTGGGACTGGCATTCCTCCCAATTTTCTTGTTCGATCGCCTCTCTTACGCCTGGAAGCGTTTTAACGCCATATCCCGTGTAAAAGCCCGGTGCATAAATCTGATGCCGGTACCATCCCCTTCTAGGTAGGCCTGAGGCAAAAGTCAAAACCTGTTCAGCATGCATGAGTTTGTCATTAAGGGTACCTTTGGAGGTCAAGGAAACGAGTGACTTTTCTCCGAGGGCCTCTACAGTAACCTTAAGATGGGCCAAGGCATTGTGCAAAGGTGAAAAATCTACGTAGGGCACGATGGCTTTCTTGATGGGCTGCTTAAAGGGTTGGGTCGGATCTGCAGTTAAAGAAAATACTTTTTTATCGATGAAGGCATTGTGTTGCTCAACTGCCTCGCGCATGTTGGTTGTCAAGGCATTAATTTCTGTCAAATAACCCTGTACGGTCGTATGCCATGCACCAAACTCAAAAGGCAATACTTCAGCATTGGCCAATCTCAAAACTATGCGTCCCGCTGTTTTCGCCAACGCAATGCCATAAGCCAAGTCAGGATCTTTGAATCGTTTGTAATGCTCATAAGTATCGTAAATGGTATGATATTCTCCTCCTGAATTTTCTCCTCCAAATCCAATATTCAGGGCTGCAATGCCTGCATGCTGAATAAAAGGCGTATAGTCAGAACCAGATCCTAAGGCATACAAACCCGGATTACCATCGCCCCCATTCAATAAATCTCTAGCCCCAAGTCGTTCTGCCACGGATACGCCTTTTTGGGGATCCATCACATCCGCCGCTACCTCTTTTACCATCGCCTGCAAGGAATGGGATCCCCCTGCCCCTAAAAATCCGCGGCCATTCCCATCTGTGTTGATGTAGGCTACCGTTTTTTGTTGCAGCTCTTCGAGATGATCCTCCACCCATTCGGTAGAGCCAATCAAACCTGGCTCTTCAGCATCCCATGCACAATAGATAAGGGTTCTTTTTGGTTTTTTTCCTGCTTTTGCCAGCATTCCTACTGCCCTAGCCTCCTCCAACAAGGCGACCATGCCACTTACAGGATCAGCAGCCCCATGAACCCAAGCATCGTGATGATTTCCTCTGATGACCCATTGATCAGGAAAATCTGTACCCTTAAGAGTAGCGATTACATTATGAGCAGGCTTCAACTGCCAATCAAAAGTTAACTTTAAATGAACCTTAGCCGGTCCAGGTCCAATATGATAAGTAATGGGTAACGCGCCTCGCCATGAGGGGGGTGCCACTTGCCCTTCAAGGGCGGCCAACAACGGCAGGGCATCTTCATATGAAATGGGTAATACCGGAATTTTTGTAATGGTAGGGGCATCCTTTCGATCGAGTCTTTTGGCATTCTTAGTGGCTCCATAACCAGGGGTCAAGACATCACCAGGATACAGTGGCATATCCATTACGGATCCCCTTTGTACGCCCGTAGCATTTTTAAAAGCCCCTTTGGGGTATACGTCACCTGCATAAAACCCATCATCCTTAGGGTCTGAGTAAATGATGCATCCAATGGCACCTTTCTCTGCCGCTAATTTGGGTTTGATCCCTCTCCATGAACCATAGTATTTGGCAATGACAATTTTCCCTTTTACATCTATCCCCCTTTTCTCTAACTCCTCATAATCCGCCGGAATGCCGTAATTAACAAATACGAGCTCCGCCGTCACATCGCCATCAGTAGAAAAGGCATTATAACTTGGCAACAAGGCATCCCCTTGATCGGTGTAGGCATCGCCTGCGACAGGAACAGCAGTCAATTTCGCCTTGTATTTTTCAGGAGCTATCAACTCAAGCAAACGTACTTTTGGATAAGGGAACAATACCTGATAGGTCTCTATTTTGGCTTCATAGCCCCATGATTTAAATTGCTTAACCATCCATTCGGCATTTTTTCGTCCATACTCCGTACCCAGATAATGGGGCTCTGCGGACATGAATTTCATCCATTGATCTAGGTTATCTGCTGAAAGCATTGTATCAAATTCAGCTTCAAGAGCTTTTTGTTGACCCACTTGATCGGCTTCAAAACCGATAATGGAAGATTGAGCAAAGGTCAAAACACTTTGCAACACCAGCATAACCGAAAGAACTATTTTTATTTTCATGGTATTTACGTTTAGAAAATGAAATTAACCCATCTTCGGACCATTGACGAACCGTTCAAATAAAACCCCTCTTTTTTAATCGTTTTTCTTGGTCCAACCGTCTCTCAAGGTGAGGGTCCTATTGAAAATGAGCTTTTCTGAATGGCTGTCTTCATCTACCCTGAAATATCCTATCCGTTCAAATTGAAACTGATCGCCCACTTGGGCATCCCGAACAGAAGGTTCCAAAACCGCTTGAGTATTGATGGTCAAAGAATCTGGATTCAAATGATTTTTAAAGTCATCATCAATCTTATTCAGATTTTCAGTAAGAAATAAGCGATCATACATTCGTATTTCGGCCGAAACCGCATGTGGAGCTGATACCCAACCAAGGGTTCCTTTTACTTTTTTTCCACTGGTATCTTGGCCACTCTTGGTATTGGGATCGTATTCAGCATAGATTTCAATGACTTCCCCTTTTTCAGAATTTTTAAATCCTGTACATTTAATGATGTAGCCCTTTTTAAGGCGGACTTCACGGTCAGGGCCCAATCTGAACCATTTTCGGGGACTTGGGGGATCTTCCATAAAGTCTGACCGGTCAATGAAGAGTTCACGAGTGAATGGCATCTCACGAGTACCTGAGTTTTCGTCCTCCGGATTGTTTTCAGCCGTCATGATCTCCTGATGACCCTCTGGCCAATTGGTAATAATCAACTTAACGGGATCCATGATTCCAAAGATGCGATGGGCTGTCTTATTTAAATCTTCACGTACCGCATGTTCCAATAAGGCTACATCGGTAATGCCATCTCTTCTCGCCACTCCAATGGTATCTGTGAATTTTCTGATCGATTTGGCAGTAAAACCCCTTCTTCGAATACCCGAAATCGTGGGCATCCTGGGGTCGTCCCAACCTGCAACATACTGTCCTTCAACCAATTCACGAAGACTTCTTTTGCTTACAATCGTATAACTCAAATTTAATCGGGCAAACTCTGTCTGCTTTGAAGGATGAATTTCTAATTGCCTAATGAGCCAGTCATATAGAGGTCTGTGTACCTCAAATTCGAGGGTACAAAGAGAATGGGTAATTTGCTCCATGCTGTCCGACTGTCCATGTGCAAAATCATAGGTAGGATAAATACACCATTTTGACCCTGTACGATGGTGTTTGATGTGCTTAATCCGATACAAAATAGGATCTCTCATGTGCATATTTGGGCTCCTCATATCAATTTTGGCCCGAAGTACCCTTTCTCCATCTTTAAAACCTCCTGATTTCATGGCTTCAAAAATCTCAAGGCTTTCTTCAATCGGTCGATTTCTAAATGGGCTTTCTTTACCAGGTTCAGTCGGCGATCCTTTCAGCTCATTGAATTGAACAGCACTCAGCTCGTCAACGTAAGCTGTACCTTTTTCAATCAAGCGAACGGCGAACTCATATAACTGTTCAAAATAGTCTGAAGTATGATAGGCTGATGGCCCCCAATCAAAACCTAGCCATTTAATGTCTTCTTTGATAGCATCCACATATTCAGTTTCTTCTTTTTCAGGATTTGTATCGTCAAATCTAAGATTGCACTGACCTCCATATTTTTGAGCAATTCCAAAATTTAAACAAATCGATTTGGCGTGACCAATATGTAAATAACCATTGGGCTCAGGAGGAAAACGCGTAGATACCTTTTGAACTTTGCCCTCCTTCAAATCTACCTCTATAAGCTGCTCAATAAAATTTAATGACTCTTTTTTGTTTTGCTCCATGAATGCTCCGTTTGATGTGCAAATTAAATCAGATTTTTAGATTGATCATTTTTAATCTTAAATGAAATCCATTTTAAATCTTAAATTGCATTCTTTTAAGGCCTGAGCTTAAATGAATTTTAAGCCGTTTAAGTATTGATCTTAACATCATTTTTAATAATTCAATTAAAACCTATTATATTCGCATTTCATTTTATGATCATGCAAAAAATTAAAATCTCGATTTTAGCGGCTATAGTAGCTCTATTTTCAAATTGTTCAGATAAATCAGCATCTGCACAAGTTCAACTCACAACGTTCAAAGATAGCTTAAGCTACAGTTTTGGTGCCTTACTGGCGGAACAAATCAAACCGCAGCTAGAAGACATTGATATCGCCATGGCTACCGCAGCTTTTAGAGAAGCCTTGAGCGACACCAGTCAATTGACTATGGAGCAATGTCAACAAGTATATATGACATTCAACGAAAGAAAAACCGAAAACCTAGCGGAGGAAGGGGTAGCTTTTCTTCAAGAAAATGCCTCTAAAGAAGGGGTTGAAACTACCGCAAGTGGTCTTCAATACAAAATTTTACAGGCCGGTACAGGAGAATTTCCCACCGCTGAAAGTACCGTTACGGTACATTATACTGGGACATTGATAGACGGAACTGTTTTTGACTCATCTGTCGAGCGCGGCGAGCCCATCTCTTTCCCTTTAAGTGGTGTGATCCCCGGATGGACCGAAGGAGTACAACTCATCAATGTAGGAGGTAAAATTGAACTTACCATTCCTTACGAATTGGGTTATGGAGAAAGAGGGTCAGGTCCCATTCCTCCTAGATCTGTATTAATTTTTGAAGTCGAACTGATTTCTATCGAAGCATAAAATCAAACTCATTTAAAAACCCTACTCATTCATTTTGGGTAGGGTTTTTTTATGCTTAAAAAGGGCTGTAGCTTAAAATATTTTCTAAGAATATGGCTGCTGACTCAGGATAAACCCAAATACTGAAAGCAATGCCATACAGGGCGCCATACAAATGGGCTTCATGGTTGATGTTTTGAGATAGGTTTTTTCCTTGGGTAAAAGAATAAATGAGAAAAATAACGCCCAGTATAAATCCAGGAAAACAAAGTACTGCAAAAAGACATATTCTATTCAAGGGGGCATAGATGATACTTGCAAATACCATAGCTGAAACTGCTCCAGAGGCCCCTAGCGTATTGTATCCAGGTCTATTTTTATTTTTAAAAAATCCTGGCAGATCCGAAACAACAAGGGCCGACAGATAGAAAAAAACAAATACAACGGTCGCATTTGATCCCAAAATATAACCGAAATATTGCTCCACAGCACCGCCAAAAAAGTACAGTGTAAACATATTAAACCCCAAATGTGAATAGCCGTCGTGGACGAAACCCGAAGTAATCAGTCTCCAATATTGGCGCTTCTTCATGACCTCATGTGGATTCATCATAAGTTGGCCATAAAGATTCGTATTGTTCTGGGCATAAATACTGACCAATACCGTCAACACAATAATGATTAAATTTAAACTCATCATTTAATTATTTGCTTTTACTCCTATTAACCTTCTCTTTTAATCAAGCTTTTAGCAAAATTATTAAAAACATCAAGGCCTTCTTTATCACAATCAATGGTTTTAAGTAATCTAAAGGCCTCATCAAAATAAGCGTCCATTTTTATTTTTACTAGCTGGGGGATCTCCAAGTCATCAAAGATATTCTTGACGCCGGCTACTTTCTCCATAGGATCTGCATCCCTTATACTGATCCAGCCATTCAATTGGCTACGTGCATCGGTTCCTGCAAGATCTAAAGCATTGATCATTAAAAATGTTTTTTTATTGGCGATAATGTCACCCCCCACTTGCTTACCTACCTTCTGTTGATCTCCGTAAACATCTAACAAATCATCCATCAACTGGAAGCCGAGCCCTAGGTTTTCTCCCACCAAATAGAGTCGCTCTTGATCCTCACGGCCAAAGCCACCCATCAATCCTCCTAATTCCATACTAAAACCCAATAATACCGCGGTTTTCAACCTAATCATCTCCAAATAATCTGCTTGAGAAACATCAACCATCTGCTCAAAATCCATATCCAATTGCTGACCTTCACAGACTTGCAAAGCCGTTTCATTAAATCGATCCATAGCCAACAATAAGTAACTGGGATCGATCTTAGTGATGAGTTGATAGGCTTTTACGAACATCGCATCGCCACTTAAGATGGCGGTATTTTGATTCCATTTTTTGTGAACTGAGGGCTGACCTCTACGGAGCGGTGCCGCATCCATAATATCATCATGCATCAAGGTAAAATTATGAAACACTTCGACCGCTAAGGCCGGATCTAATGCTTTTGGGCTCTGTGTCCCTCGCAGCTGTGCAGTCAACAAAACCAGCAAAGGTCTAAACCTTTTTCCACCCAAAGCCAATAAGTAGCCAATGGGTTCATAAAGGTTCCGAGGCTGCGCCTTTACCTCTAATTGAACCAAGCGCGTATCAATTGATTTTCGTAAGGTGATTATTGATTCCATTTATTTAATGTGTATTAAATCTGTGATTAAAAAGGGCGCTGAAAAATTTATTGCTCCCTGACATCACAGTTCTAAATTAGCCCTATCTTAAAAAAGATCAAGCAAATCTTTCAAAATAGGTTATTTTTCAACCCAAAGCAAATCTATCGTTCTTCGGTCTATGTCTGTTTTTACCACCTTGACATGAATTTCATCCCCCAAAGAAATTATTTTTCCCGTCCGTCTGCCGACGATCCGATATTGCTTTTCATCGTATTGAAACTGATCGTGATCTATATCTGCAATTCTAATCATTCCTTCACATTTGGTGGCACTAATTTCTACAAATAAGCCCCACTCAGTCACTCCTGATACAATTCCATCAAAAGTTTCTCCTAACATTCCGGACATAAATTCAACCTGCTTGAATTTTATGGATGCTCTTTCTGCCTCTGCAGCCCTTTTCTCTCGTTCTGATGAGTGCATACATTTTTGTTCGATGGCCTCTTTTTTGGGAGGGTTTTTTCCTTCCAAATAATCCCAAAGCAACCTATGAACCATTACATCGGGATACCTGCGAATGGGGGAAGTAAAATGGGTGTAATGCTCAAAGGCCAAGCCAAAATGACCCTTAGGATCTGTGGTGTACCGTGCTTTGGCCATGGACCTGATGGCTATGGACTCCAATACATGCTGTTCTGGCTTACCTTGTATGTCTGCCAATAATTTATTTAGATTTTTAGAGATCCTTCCTTGGGTCAAAAGTTGATGCCCAAACCTACTGGCAAACTTTGAAAAATTATCTAATTTTTCTGGGTCAGGGTCATTATGAACTCGGTATACAAAAGGAAGACTGTCCTCTGGTTGTTTCCCTTTTTTCTTATCAAAAATAAAAGTAGCCACCTCTCTATTGGCCAAGAGCATAAATTCTTCGATCATCTTGTGAGCTTCTTTTCGCTCTTTGGGTATCACTTCCAAAGGCTTCCCTTTCACATCCAATCTGAATTTTACTTCTACTGATTCAAAGTTTACTGCTCCATTGGCGAAACGCTGCTCCCGGATTTTTCCAGCGAGGTCATTGAGGAGTAATATTTCCTCTTGATAATCTCCCGCATTACCCTCAATAATTTCTTGGGCATCTTCATAAGCAAATCTTCGATCCGAATAGATGACCGTTCTTCCAAACCACTTATCAAATACTTTTCCTTGATGATTGATTTCAAAAACCGCCGAGAAGGTTAACTTTTCTTCTTTTGGTCGCAATGAGCACAGGCCATTGGACAATTGTTCCGGTAACATGGGTATGGTTCTATCCACTAAATAAACAGAAGTCGCCCGTTCAAAAGCTTCTTTTTCAAGTAACGAATCGGGTGTAACATAATGAGAAACATCCGCTATATGAATCCCTACTTCAACATGCCCATTCTCTAGTTTTTTTACAGATAACGCGTCATCAAAATCTTTGGCATCGTGGGGATCAATAGTGAACGTGACCTCTTTTCTAAAATCTCTTCGCTTATTTATTTCCTCTTTTGAGATGGCTACAGGAATGAGCGCTGCCGCTGCTTCTACTTTTTTGGAAAATTCGAAAGGCAGACCATATTCTGCCATAATCGCGTGAATCTCGGTATTGTTTTCTCCTGCTTGACCCAAGACATGGGTTATACTTCCAAGGGGACTTTTATTTTCCTTATTGGGCCATTTATCAATCTTTACTAAAACCTTATCGTTATGAGTAGCCTCTTTAAATTTTTGTGGGTAGACCATCACGTCGAAAAAAATATTTCTACTATCCAATACCACAAAACCAAATTTCTGAGATACTTCAAGTCGCCCTACAAATTCGTTTTTGGCCCGCTTAACTATGGAAATCACACGCCCCTCGGGTCGTTGACTGGCCTTTGCAGCGCTCATGATTTGAATAGTAACGGTATCCCCGTGCATGGCAAAATTCAAGTCTTTGGATTTTACCCAAACATCATCGGGAAGTGATGCCACCATGATATAGGCAAACTTGGGATTGACATGATCAACCGTTCCCTCATAATAAGTGGGTTCTATGGCGGTAATCCATCGCCCATCAGGTCCACGTCGCAAGTGCCCTTCGGATTCCATTTTAAACAACAATTCCTTTACAAACTCTTTTGACTTTCCATCTCGTATTCTCAAACCTTTGACTACCTGACTGAAACTAAAGGACTCCTTGGGGCTGTTTTGAAAATATAATTTGACCTCTTCTTTTATATTTATTTTGACCCTTGGGATTTTTCCATGAGTACTTGATGGTTTCTTTTTTCTAGACATATGCTATTGATCTACACGCGTAATATGATCCTTCTTAACGGCGGGCAAACCTTTCAATTTTAAATAAACTTGAGCTGTGGAAATCACATCTCCTTGACAATAATTCACGATCTGAGTCAGCCCCTTATTTTCACTGTAATATACCTTATTGACTTGAGAACCATCGATATTTGATTTACTAGAATCTATATTAAATAAGGACGTCAATAAATCTAAAGACGTATAATTTTTTTTGTCCCCAAACTTCCAGAGGTCCATGGTGTCGATATGTTGTACTTCCCATGGCTTTTTTCCTGATAAATTTAAGGCTTGAGGAATGGGTACTTCGTTGACAATCATACGTCGACACAGAAAAGGAAAATCAAATTCTTTCCCATTATGGCCGCATAATTTTAAATGCTGTTGATTAAATTTTGTCTCTAAAAATACTTTAAAGGCATTCAGTAATTTTGCTTCATCATGGTCTTGAAAGGAAGTAACCCGTAGGGCGGCCTCCCCCTCAACTTCATGAAATATCCCCACGGCGATGACAATGATTTTTCCAAATTCAGCATAAATTCCTGCTTTTTCAAAATACAAATCGCTCGCTGATTTTTCATCATCATTGCGCAACTGAAGTGCTTTTCTTTCCCAATGATGTCGCAAATTTTCAGGTAATGTCTCAAAACTTGAGGATACACTCACCGTTTCAATATCAATGATCAACAAGTTCTTTAATTCCGAATTCATAAATGCAATACTCCTTTTAATTTGAGCTCTTCAATGTAGCTTAGGTTGGAAGCATTGATCGACGAAGGTAAATAGATATATTTCTTATCATAAATTTGTGTTCCAATGTAGAAACTGATCCAAAATTCATTGGTGAAATGAAAAACCTCAGGACTTATAGATTCAATTAAGGCCAAAGATCCCGCCTCTAAATGGGGAATGGCATGGCGCAATAACGAGGTTTTTTGATCCTCATGGTAGCCCTTCGAAGTAACTAAAATAGTTTCTAAACTGTGCTTATTTCTGTTGATTAAATAAACTTGCCATAAATGATGCTCCTTTGATGGAACAATGACCATGGCCACTTGCTCTACGGGTAAATAAAGAATATCTCTTTTCATCTTGATACAAAATTAATCAAAAGGGTTTCGAAATGAACACTATGGTGGGTGGTTAAAAGGATGATCCGATGAAAATATCACCATCAGCCCATCGACTATCGTTATTCAATACCTCCTCGTGGACTTATTTCATTGCTGGAGTGTCCTCTTTCCATTGTATTTGAAAAAGTTCTGAAATATGTTGGCGCAATCTTTCTTCAACTTCGGTCAGGGGAATCAGCCTCCCTAGTTCTTGATGCATTGAGGTGACCGCTTTATCATCAATACCACAAGGCACAATATTTTTGAAATAATCAAGATCTACATTTACATTTAAAGCAAGGCCATGCATGGTTACCCATCTACTCGACTTGACTCCAAAGGCACATATTTTTCGTGCTTTATGAGGATCCTTTACGTCCAGCCAAACTCCCGTCAATCCTTCAATTCTTCCAGATACAATGTCATAAGAGGCCAAAGTTCGAATCACCGCCTCCTCCAAAAACCTAAGATATTTGTGAATATCAGTAAAAAAGTTATCCAAATCTAGGATTGGATATCCTACAATTTGACCAGGCCCATGATAAGTGATATCCCCTCCTCGACTGATGCGGTGATAGGTCGCTTCCTTTTCAAGCAGTCCCTCTTTATCTAATAGCAAATGATCCTCTTTCCCGCTTTTACCTAATGTATAGACGTGAGGATGATATAAGAAAAGCAAATAGTTGGGCGTAATTTCTTGTGCGTCTGGGGGCTGATTTCTGTTTTTAATTTTTAAATCTATGGTCTTCTTGAATAGCTTTTCTTGATAATCAAGCGCCTTCTGATAATCAAGTAATCCCAAATGCCGAAATTCTACAACTTTATTTTGCATTATGCGATGTAGGTTTCCAAAAGTATAACTTCAGTATCCGCTTTAATTTCATAAGTTGATAACATAGCAGGTATCAAAACCGTTTCCCCTTTTACTAAAAGAGTCTCTTGATCACCATTAACTATTTTGGCTGAGCCCTCAATACAAATATATATTTTGAAACCTGCAATTTGAGGGGCATTCAATGCTTTTTTATTTGTCAAGTTCAGCTTATTCGTCACAAAATAAGGACAGGCAACTAATGGCACCCTTTTATTAGATTCCTCGTCATAGCTGGTTTTATAATTTGGTTGATAGGTGTAGTCTATGGCTTCCAATGATTCTTCAAGATGTAAGTCCCGCTTATTTCCTTGTTCATCTGTACGTTCAAAGTCATGAATTCGATAGGTGACATCTGAGGTTTGCTGTATTTCAGCAATTAACAATCCTTTTCCAATGGTATGTATCCGACCTGCAGGTAAGAAAAAAACATCCCCTTTGGCTACTTGCTCTTGATTCAGAATCTCCATTAAATTTTCCGATTCAAACTTTTCTAAATACACTTCTTGCGACATCGGCTGATTAAAACCGGTAATCAGTGAGGCCTGCGCATCCGCTTGCAGTACATACCACATTTCAGTTTTACCCGAACCCTGATTCCTTTTTTTTGCCAATGCATCATCTGGATGCACTTGAATAGAAAGGTCCTGATTTGCATCAATAAATTTGATCAACAAAGGAAAGTCTATGCCAAATTTCTCGTATAATTTTACGCCCATAATGGCCGCCCCGTGTTGCACTAATAGCGATTTAAGATCCTGACCTCTCCAAAGACCATTACTAACCACAGAGATGTCTCCAGGTACTGCAGAAAGCTCCCAAGTCTCCCCACATTTAGGCAAGTCGCCGTAATCTTTATTTAGGAGTTTTTTAATCTTATTTCCACCCCAAATCTTATCTTTATATATGGTTTTAAATTTTAATGGATACGCCATAAAGAATCTTCATTTTGGAAAACAAAGTTAAAGGAAAATTAGGGGAAGCCTTAGCCAAAAAACATCTAGAATCTGTAGGCATAAAAATTATAGAAGAAAACTATCGTTATCAGCGGGGTGAAATAGATCTAATAGGGATTTTATCTAACAAGCTATTGGTTTTTATTGAAGTGAAGTATCGGAAAAATGATAGTTACGGAAACCCTGAAGATTTTGTTTCCAAAAGTCAAAAGAAAAATATTATCCATACTGCCGATGCTTATATTCACCAAATCCATTGGAAAAAAGACATCCGCTTTGATATCATCAGTATTTTGGTCTCAGATGAAACGATTATCCATCTTGAAGATGCTTTTTATTGATACGCTAATGGTATTCAAAGGAGCCCATGGCTGTTTGTATAAGCAGCTCTTTGGTGGGCGCTGCCTCTACATGTCCCACCACTTGTGCCTTAACATTGAAAGATTCTGAAATTTCAATAAGATCATCAACTACTTCTTCGGGAACATAAAGTTCAAATCTATGACCCATATTAAACACCTGATACATTTCACGCCAACTCGTAGTACTCTCGTTTTGAATTAAGGAAAACAAAGGAGGTACTTCAAAAAGATTATTTTTAATGATTTTTAATTGGTCAACAAAATGCAAAATCTTGGTTTGGCCACCTCCACTACAATGGATCATTCCATGAATTTGATCATGGTGCTCAGTTAAAATTGCCTTAATGATGGGAGCATACGTACGGGTAGGAGATAATACCAGTTTTCCTGCATCCAAACTCGTGTTTTTTACCGGATCTGTGAGGCGTTTGGATCCACTGAAAATTAGGTCCATCGGTACCGATGGATCGAAAGCTTCGGGATATTTTGATTGGTAAACCTTTGAAAACACATCATGTCGCGCTGAGGTAAGGCCATTGCTTCCCATGCCTCCATTGTATGCTGACTCATAACTCGCCTGACCAAAAGAAGAAAGACCTACGATGACGTCTCCGGGGGCAATGTTAATATTATCTATAACCTTGCTCCTAAGCATTCTTGCCGTCACTGTACTGTCCACAATAAGGGTTCGAACCAAGTCTCCGACATCGGCCGTTTCACCACCCGTTGAAATGATATCAATCCCTTGATTTCGCAGCATTTCTAGGACTTCTTCTGTCCCCTCTATTATTGCTGCAATTACCTCACCGGGTATTTTATTTTTGTTCCTACCGATGGTGCTTGACAACAAAATATTTTCAGTGCACCCCACGCACAGCAAATCATCCGTATTCATGACCACCGCGTCCTGAGCAATTCCTTTCCAAACAGACATATCCCCTGTTTCCCTCCAGTACATGTAGGCTAAAGAAGACTTAGTTCCCGCACCATCTGCATGCATTATGGCACAATAATCTTCATTTTTTGTTAAAAGGTCAGGGACTATTTTGCAAAAAGCTTTAGGGAAAAGACCCTTATCTATATGTGCAATCGCCCTGTGAACATCTTCTTTGACGGCTGAAACTCCTCGTTGTGCGTACCTATCAGACATGGTATATTTTATAAATTACAAATATCGCTACTTAAATTGAATCGTGGTACCTATTGCACTAATGATTATTGACAGTCCTACAACCAATACCAACGCTGAGGATAATCCATACTGCTCTGAGATGAAACCAATGATCGGAGGCCCTATAAAAAATCCCGTAAAGCTTATGGTAGACACGACCGCAATAGCAGATTCTGCGGTGTAGCCGGGTTCATTGGCGGCAGAGGAATAAAGAATGGGAACAATACATGAAAAGCCTAAGCCCACCAGAGAAAAACCTGCAATAGCTGCCCACGGATGATGAAGCATCAATAGGGCTGACATACTTATAGCTGATAAAAGAGCACCCCCAATTACTATGTTTTTCTTTCCCACCTTTGGGATAAGCATATCACCCGTAAACCTGCCCAAAGCCATGAACATGGCGTAACCTGCATAAGCCATCCCTACCAAATAAGGATCACTCTTTAGTGTTTCACGCAGGTAGACCGCGCTCCAATCTGCAATGGCTCCTTCATTTAAAAAAATACTAAAAGCAGCAAATGAAATGGCTAAAAGTGCCATATTAGGCATTTGGAACCCTTTATTTTGCTCAGGAACTGGCAACGCGTCAAACATCTTGATCATCTTAGGACTCAATAATAAAGGGATCAGCACCCCTATGGAAATTATTATTAAATGAGGGGCCAAAGCTATTTTTAGGCCTACGATGATACTTCCCAATGCTGCACCAATCATCGCACCCAAACTCCACATCCCATGACAAGTAGACATAATAGGCCTTTCTAATTTTCTTTCAACTCCATTAGCAGCGGCATTGATAACCACGCCCATCAAGCCCTCAGTAATCCCAAGATATATCAAGCAAGCCAAGAGGCTATTAAATGAGGTTATGCTGGCCAACATTACTGGAGAAAGAAGCAAAAGAGCAGAAAAAAGATACAAGGAACGTCCAAGACCTATCAAGGAAACAAGCCAACCAGTAAAAGGCATGACCAAGATAGATCCCAAGGGTGCTCCTAGGAGTCCCATGCCCAAAGCCGCATCTGTCAGCCCTAGACTTTCTTTTATATCCGGTATTCTGGCCACCCAATTTCCAAACACAAAACTGTTGGCAACAAAAAGTAGTCCTAGAACACGACTGTACGTATTATAAAAGTAAAATTTAAAATGAGCGAAGAGTGAGGTCATATAAATAAAATAAGACCCGAGCAACGAACCAGCGGATCATAGCTATTCATTATCATTATCGAAGAAGCGCTCATATTCATCTACAGATTCCGCTTCTGCTTCTGCTTCAATCTCCTGAAAATCATATTTCAATACTTTAAATTCGGTACGCCGATTAATCTGATGATCTGCTTCTGTTTGCGCGTTTTCAATCATTAATTTTGACTCCCCGTAACCTTTGGCCAAAACTCTTTTCGACTGAATGCCGCGACTAATCAAGTAGTCAACTGCCGATTTGGCTCGCCGCTGCGATAAATCTAAATTATATACATCCGTATTCCTGTCATCGGTATGAGAGCCTAATTCAATATAAATCTCAGGATTATCTGCCAAGATCAGCACCAAACTGTCGAGCATAAAGGCTGCATCTGGACGTATTTCTGCTTTATCTAAATCGTAATAAATATTATTGAGCACAATGGTTTTCTCAATCACTATTTGATCTAATTCGACATTCAACTCAAAGGTAATGTCGGTCTGGAATTGGGTAAGCGTATCTCTTCGAATACTTCTACCAACGGTAGAAAATGCTTTTCTAGAAGTAAAATAAGTTGGCTTTTCAACTCTAATATTGTAATTTTCTTCTGCATAGACTCGGAACTTATACGCACCATCTTCTCGAGTAAAAAATTCATCCAATATTTGACCATCTTCTGAAATTAAGGAAACCTTCGTGTTTGATACCGTAATAGCCGCTCCACCATCATCTTTGGTCAGGGTATTCCCCGTTAAAAAATAATTGATAATTTTCAAATCAGGATCATCGTTAACAAAAGTATAAATGTCATCATCCCCTTTGCCTCCCGGTCTATTTGAAGAAAAGAAGCCTCGGGTAAGATTGTATTCATAAAATCCAAAATCGTCAGCAGAAGAATTCATGGGGGCACCTAAATTTTCTATGATCATGGAGCCTCCAATCCGTGTGGCCTTAAATACATCAAGATTACCAAATCCCGGATGGCCATCAGAGGCAAAATATAAGACCCCTGATCCAGAAATAAAGGGAAACATTTCATTGCCTGGCGTATTGATCTCGGGTCCTAAGTTTCGCACATCTACCCATCTTCCTCTTCGATCTAATTGCGCAGTGTAAAGGTCTGCCCCTCCAAAGCCCCCAACTCTATTAGAGGCAAAATACAACGTATTCCCTCCCTCGTTCAGCGCTGGAGTACCATCATAGGCATTGGGGTCATTAAGGTTAAGGGACTTGGGCGTCCCCCACTTACCATTGCGGTATCGGGCAGCAAAAATATTGACCTCAAGGGTCCCACTGGCTTTTCCGGAATTGCCTTTTGCAAATAAGAGGTAATTTCCATTCGCAGCTAAAGCGAGCGAGCCCTCGTTGACCAAGGGATTGTTGATGATTGGATCTAGCGGGATCAAGGTTCTTACAGCTACGTTGGCACCCTTCGTCTCCACACTGTAGATATCTGTAAAGGGGGTTCCTGTGCTTTTATATATTTTACCCCCATCGCGATTAGAAGTGAAATAAAGCCTCTTATTTTGAAAAACAGGTCCATATTCCGCTCCTGAAGTGTTGATTTCCTCCAAGTTCTTGATTCTAAAAAAAGTTTCGGCCCCATACATATCATCCAAGGAGGCCAGCCCATCTATTTCGTAGGTGATTAATTGATAAATCAGCTCATCCTTGACTTTGGGCAAAGCATCGCTTAAAACTTCACGAGCCTCATCATACTTTTGATTGGCTTTTAAGGACCGAGCATAATAATAATAAGCATCATCTTGATCAATCCCTGACTTCAGGGCTGAAGCGTAGAACGGTTCGGCATTCTTGATTCTATTGGAAAGTCGATAAGCCTCGGCGATCTGATGGTTCGTTACGCCATCATTGGTTTTCATATACTTCCCATATTTGGCGATCATACCGTCATAATCTCCTTTAATTAATTGCGTAGCAGGAGAAGTACAACCACTCATTAAAAACAAAATTAAAAGCTTATAAAAAAATCTCATTATCAAAATACCTTGATAAAATTAAAACGAAAAAAAATAAAAAATGATCCCTTTTTGCGATAATTTATTTGTTAAAATTTACGTGAAATATTTTTTGCACCAAGATTGATCAACACTTTGATGCCATGATTTTTTAAACTCCGCTACGCTGGAAACAGCATTGTTTAAAATGATATCTTCTGCCTTGATTTTATCAGAAGCTATGGATTCTTTTATCTTACTTAAATTGAGTACCCTTATCTCTTGATCAATCATGAATCCGATCTCGGTCCGGTCCAACAAGGAAACGCCATAAGTTTGTTCCAATGATTTCATAAAAGCAACCGACGTGTCGATACTACAACCACTTGCACCATGAGATGACTCATCCACCGCAAGGACAATAATCTGATCATAATACAGGGCATAAGCAGGTTTTAATGCCGTTCCATGCGCCGCCCAAGATGCTAAAAATTCTTGTAACGCAGAATTGATGGCCTCTAATTCTGACGCCAAAAATTTTCGATTGCACTGATATACCCACAATCGGGCATCATCAGGCATTTGATCAAAGGAATCTTTCATAAGGGTATACTAAAATACAAAGTTAGGCCTTAAGTTTGAATAAATTAGAGCCCCTCAGATTCGGCAATCAGTTCTGCCAAATCTCGTACCTGTACAGACCCTTCTTTTTCTTTATTTTTAATCCCATCACTCATCATGGTCATACAAAACGGGCAAGCCACAGCAATGGTATCTGCCTGGGTTTCTAATGCTTCTTCGGTACGTTCAATATTGATTTCTTTGTTCCCTTTTTCTGCATCTTTAAACATCTGTCCGCCTCCCGCTCCACAGCAAAGCCCTTTGGTTTTACATCTTTTCATTTCAACCAATTCCGCATCTAGTGCTTCCAATACCTTTCGCGGCGCCTCATAAATATTATTGGCTCTCCCCAAATAACAAGAATCATGAAAAGTTATTTTTCTCCCTTTAAACGCGGGTTCAGCTCCCTTTTGAATGACTTTACCTTCATTTATCAGCTGTTGCAAATAGGTAGAATGATGGACTACTTGATAATTCCCCCCAAGTTCAGGATATTCATTCTTTATGGTATTGAAGCAATGCGGACAAGCAGTTACAATCGTTTTGATACCATAACCATTCAAAACTTGAATATTGGCCATCGCCTGCATCTGAAAGAGAAAGTCATTTCCCGCCCTACGGGCTGGATCTCCTGTACAAGTTTCCTCAGAACCTAAAACGGCAAAGTCAACCCCAACCTTATTCAATATTTTAACAAATGCCTTAGTGACATTTTTATAACGCTCATCAAATGATCCCGCACAACCCACCCAAAATAAAATTTCAGGAACCTTTCCCTCGGCGGCCAATGCTGCAACTGTTGGTATTTTTATATCCATCTTGAAATCTAATTATTTTTTATTTTTTAACTCTTCTGACCAATTGAACCGATCTTGGGGAGAAAATTTCCATGGGGCAGCATTCGTTTCCACGTTCTGAAACATGGCATTCCACGAAGCCGGTGACCCCGAGGCTTCCATTGCTTCATATCTCCTGAGCTGGAGAATGATGTCAAGAGGATTAATCAAGACTGGACAAGCCTCAACGCAAGCATTGCAGCTGGTACAAGCATTAATTTCCTCTTTGCTTATGAAGCCTCCCAATAAAAACTTTTCATCATGACCCTTGGCATCCGACCTACCCTTTCCTATTTCTTCCATGCGATCCCTGGTATCCATCATGATTTTTCTTGGGCTCAACTTTTTCCCGGTAAGATTCGCTGGACATTCAGCAGTACAACGCCCGCATTCAGTACAAGTATACGCATCCATTAAATTTTTTCGACTGAGATCACTGACATCACGTGCCCCAAATTTGAAGCCTTCCGGCGGCGGCGTAGTCTTCCCTTCAACGGGTATTCCCAACATCATTTTTACCTCAGAGGTGATTTCAGGCATCGGTTCCATGGCCCCTTTGGGTGTCAGCTTAGAAAAGTAGGTATTGGGAAAAGCCATGAAGATATGCAAATGCTTCGAATAGGTTACATACAAGGCAAAACCAAAAATACCCACGATATGAAACCACCATGCCGTTCTTTCAATGATAACCAGCGTACTGGGAAGGTATCCATCAAAGATCGGCATAAGCCATGAACTCACTAAAAATGATCCCGTCAGAGGATACGCAGCATTGCTCATCTCTTGCAGAAGCTGGTCTGTAGCATTCATGGAAAGTATGGCGCCCATAAGGATAATTTCAATTACCAGGATAAGATTCCCATCTAAAGAAGCCCATCCTTTCATTTCAGGCTTTTGAAAGCGCGCTACCTGAATTACATTTCTACGGAGCAAGAATAAGACGCAAGAAAAGATTACTCCTAAGGCCAGAATTTCAAAAAATGAAATCAAGGGGGCATAAAAATCTGACAATAACGACGCAAAGATTCTATGACTCCCTAAAACCCCATCTAAAATAATCTCTAATACTTCAATATTAATCAATACAAACCCAACATATATTAACAAATGTAATACCGCTGGGACAGGTTTTTTAAACATCTTCTTTTGTCCTAAGGCAATCAATAATACATTTTTCCATCGTTGCCTCTTATTCCCAACTACTTTTTGTGGCCGGCCTAAAGCGATGTTTAATCTGATGAAATTGACCCTCTTAGCAATAAAAAAGCCGAATATTCCTAAGATCACCGTGAAAATAACTTGTGAAATTATGGTCATAGTATTTTTTTGATAAGATTAATCATTCAAATTACTTGCAACGTTCATATATTTTTCTACTTTTGCAACCACTTTTTAAGGTGCTATAGCTCAGTTGGTAGAGCATCGGACTGAAAATCCGTGAGTCGGTGGTTCGAATCCACCTAGCACCACTCAAACCCAATCAAATGATTGGGTTTTTTTGTTACTAAGTTATGTATAATTGATTAATTTGTTATGCATGCATACATAAATTTTCCTTCAAGACATTTCAACAACTGCTTTTTGAGCTAAGAAAGGCCTCATAGCGCTGGTTTTCAGTGGGCATGGAATGAGAAGCACTACATATGAGTCCCTCCTAATGACGGATTAATCCGTTTGCATGGAGAACTTACCCTTTAAATTTCCTATCTCTTTGGGATGTAGGTGCCGCCATTTACCTCTAGGTAAATTTTGCTTGGTCAGGTTTCCAAACATGACACGATCCAATTTCAGCACTTCATATCCATATTTTTCAAAAATTCTTCTTACAATTCTATTTTTTCCAATATGAATTTCAATGCCTAAACTTTTACGATCATCCGTCAAAATCGCCAAATGGTCTACTGATGCCAAACCATCTTCTAGATGAACACCCGCCGTAATTTCATTGTAATGCGCCTCGATAATAGGCTTATCTATTTCAAGTTGATAGATTTTTTTTATTTTATATTTGGGATGGGTTAGTCTCTTGGCTAAATCACCATCATTGGTAAACAATAACAATCCTGTAGTATGCCGGTCTAAACGGCCTACTGGATAAATTCTCTCCACACAAGCCTTTTCAATGAGGGTCATGACCGTTCTTCTGTTTTGTGGATCTTGCGTCGTCGTAATGAAATCTTTGGGCTTGTTCAACAACACATATTGAAGCTTTTCAGACTGGATGATTTTTTTTAGATAAGTAATCTTATCAGTAGGCATTATCTTGGTTCCTAAGACCTGAACCACCTGATCATTGACCGTTACTTTACCACTTAAGATCAATTGATCAGCATCACGCCTAGAACAAATCCCCGCATTTGCAATGAACTTATTGAGTCTAATTTCTACCGGTTCAGTAGCCTGAATTATTTTTTTTTTCATTCTTGTTGATTTTCGCCTATCGTGTTCTCATCCATAGAGAAATCCTTTGGAGTAGGTAATTCTTTCAAATCATTAATACCAAAATAATCCATGAATTTTGGACTGGTTACATACAAAAGGGGACGACCCACCGTTTCAGCCTTCCCTTTGACCAAAATCAATTCTTTTTCCAATAATCTGGTCACACTATAATCACAATTGACTCCCCTAATATTTTCCATTTCAGTACGTGTGACCGGTTGTTTGTATGCGATAATTGCCAGGGTTTCTAGTGCTGAATTAGACAACCTTTTTTTGGACTGCCTTTTGAGCAAAATCCCTATACTGGATTCGTAAGCTGGCTTGGTTAAAAATTGATAACCTCCCCCACTTTTGACCAATTCAAAAGAATGCTTTTCACTTTTATACCGTTGATCTATATTATTAATGCCCTGATGTACATCTTCCATGGGAACTTGTGCATCAAACATTTCTTTCAGACAATCCTGTATATCGAATTCAGTAATTGGTTTTGGTGCGCAAAAAATAAGGGCTTCGATGTGTTGCGCCAAATAATCCATCAGCTCTTTTTGAGCTTGGCCGCAATTGAATGCATGGTATGAGGTACCGACATTAACCTTTCTTTTTGAATCAATTTTCCCGTATCAATACAAATTCCATAAGTCCCATTTTTAATTCTAACCAGGGCATTCTCTAGGTTATTTATGAACTTTTGCTGCCGAGCGGCTAATTGATTCATCTGCTCTCTTTCGGCTGTTTCAGCGCCATCTTCTAGGGTCTTAACGCCACCATAGGAACCATCGGTCGTCTCATCGGTACTGTGATTGATCGATCCCATTAAGGTCTTCAACTCTTCTTTGGCTAACTTCAATTTTTGAAGTATCAAATCCTCAAACTCCTTGAGTTCCTGTTGGGAATATTTACTTTTATCTGACATCTGATTTCAATTAAGCTTAAAACGAGGCTAATTTAAACTAAATCAGGAATATTTAAAAACATTATTTTTTATCCTAAAAAAAGCCGTTGTAGGCTCAATTAAAAGAACATCCCACTACTTCGGGCGATCATCCCGTCATATCATCTACTCTGTTGAGCAGAGAATCTGGGAAATAGCGATTGGATAAGGTGACCATCTCATCTCCTTTAACAAACATATCAATACTGATCTCCTCAGTATGCTTGAGTCCACAGGTACCCAATAACTCCAAAACAGCTACGATGGTATTGTGATGATATCGATAAACTCGTTCTGATTTATCCGTGACAGACAATCCTTTGACCAGCTCTGCGTCTTGCGTAGCCACGCCCGTAGGACAATCATTACTATTACACTTTAATGCCTGAATACAACCCAAGCTAAACATGAAGGCACGCGCAGAATTACATATGTCAGCCCCAAGTGCTTTCATTCTCAATATAGAAAAAGCAGTAAGCACTTTTCCACTGGCAATCACTTTAATCTCATCCCTCAATCCATATTTCTTCAGCGTACTTTGTACAAAAATCAGTGCTGGTTCTAGAGGAACGCCCACTGAATCGGCAAATTCTAGTGGGGCCGCACCGGTACCCCCTTCAGCTCCATCTACAGTAATGAAGTCGGGCCAAATTCCTTCTGATTTCATTACCTCGCACAACTCTATAAATTCCTCAGTTCTACCAATGCACAACTTAAAACCAATAGGCTTGCCCTCTGACAGGTCTCTCAATTCTTTCACAAAATGAACCAATCCTTTGGCATCGTTAAATTGATTGTGACTGGGCGGAGAAATTACCGTTTTATATGGCTCAATATCCCGCATTCTGGCGATTTCAAGGGTATTTTTTATTCCGGGTAAGACCCCACCGTGGCCGGGCTTGGCTCCTTGAGACAATTTGATCTCAATCATTTTAACATTGGGTATCGCGGCCTTTTCTTTAAATTTTTTTGGCTCAAATTTACCTTCTTGCGTACGACATCCAAAGTAGCCTGTTCCCAATTGCCAAACTAAATCTCCTCCCGGTTCAATGTGATAATCAGACAACCCCCCTTCACCTGTGTTATGGTAAAACTCTCCTTTCTTTGCCCCCTTATTAAGGGCTATGATCGCATTTTTACTTAGCGAACCAAAGCTCATTGCCGAAATATTCAAAACAGAAGCACTATAAGGTTGCTTACAAAGACTACTTCCCACCGTTACCCTTGGAAATTCTTCTACAGGCTCCTTGGCATAGATAGAATGTCGTAATCCCTCGTAGTGATCATCTAAAATCTCTGCCTGAGTACCAAAGGGATAGGTATCATTGACCCCTTTAGCTCTTTTATAAACCAATGCTCGATGATTACGACTGAACGGTTTACCATCGGTATTTCGCTCAATGAAATACTGTTGAATTTCTGGTGCAATCAATTCAAACAAGTACCTGAAATAGCCCAAAATTGGGAAATTTTTCAAAATAGCATGCTTTCCTTGCATCGAATTCATCAACCCAACAAGAATAAGTGGACCTAAAAGAGCAAAGATCCAAAGAATATTGAGATTATCTAAAAAGAAAGCCAAAGCACCCACCAAAAGGCTGCTGACCATTGCGAATTTATAAAAAAGGTGTCTCATTGTATGGGTATGGTTTCAGTCAATCCTTAAATTTCGAACTCTTTTGGGAGAATTTATTGAAAATGTGGAATTTATTTTTATAAAAGTATTTATTTAATCAAGGGTGGAAACCCACAACAATGGTTTGGTAATGTATCTGCCGAGATTGCTGGGGTCCATAGGTTTCTAGCACAATCAAATAACTCCCCACTTGCACCCGCTGGCTATCAACATCTGTACCATCCCAAATCACCACTCCAGCACGGTCTAATGAACTGTTTTGAAGTAATTGTTTGATCAATCTGCCACGATGATCATAGATCATCATATTTCCATAAGTCCCCGAAAGATTCATTTGATAGAAAATACTACCAAACGAAGCATAGGCCGTTGTACTCGATCCTGGGACAAAAACTTTAGGCGCTACGCGCAATACAAAGGAGCCCATAGAAGAATCTCTGAACTGACTGTTTTGATAGCCTGGCGTAGCAAAATCCGAAGTACTGGCAGCAGAATGCCAATTTCCCAAAAGTGTTCCTGACATTTCAGGTGTCAAACGTTCTAAAGAGATCCCCTCGGTACTGGCCAGTAAAGAAGAATGCATCCCATCTTCGTAATTCATTACATCGATCAAAGTATCCCGCCGTAAAAAAAGCATTCCCCCTTCATTAGGCATGGAGGGTAAGGCAAATTCAAGTAACGTATTCAAAGGTGTTTGAGGAAATTCTAAAAGATGTTTTAAGGTGTCAGGTGTGAGTAAAATATAGGCAAATGGTCCTATTATGGTTCCAACAGGCAGCATGACCTCCTCATCACCATTACCGATACGCAATCCATTGAGTGACATGTACCTGCCCGTATGATTGTAAAGTTCTAAAAAATCTACCCCACCCGGAACAGGATCGTACAAAATTTCATTGATGATCAATCCGTTCGACACAGGTTGGGGTAACACAAATCGGGAAGTAAGGTCATCTTTATTTTGATAACAATCCGATACTCCAAATAATTGAATAGACATTGATTCATTGATGAAAAGTGTATCTGATAAGATCAGGATCAACTCTGCAGGACGATGCACATCATAAATAAGGGTATCCCTCTTTTTATCCGGTATCAATTGGACTTGGACTTGAAATGGATCCATGATCGTTTCATCAAAAGAAATAAAAACCGAGTCAATGGCTGTGGCCCTCACCGAAACCAAAGCAGGTGGCTGATCATCTGTTCTGCTCCCAAATATCGTATTTGGACGACCGGGTGTTCCTCCGCTTACATCCTTACTTGAAGACCAATTGAACCCTCCATCACAAAACTTATGAGGATCTATGCTCTCAAGCGCAAGCCCACCACTTGATGTAGTGGGCAATCTATGCCAATCAGAAGTATAAGAAAGGCGAGAAATAAGATTACTCCCCTTTGATAAAAGTAATAGACCTTCTTTGTTATCCAGTGATTTAAAATTCGTTTCTATAATGTTTTCTAGTTCAAAAGCAGCTGCTGATGGACTCAAAACTAGATAAGATCCCACTGATATTTCTCCACTCAAACGGATACTGTCCCCTTTATAAATGAGCTCAACCTCATTTAAGTCGATTAATAATTCAGTAGTATTAAACAATTCAATATATTCTTCTTCTGGCAACCCTTGGCTTGGTGTAGGATCATACATAATTTCGGTAATCACAATATCCCCAAAGATTGGCATCGCTCCTTTTGGAAGCACAAGTGTATCTGGATCGGTTAAGTTACCCCAACAACCTTTAATCCCTTTTACAATGATTTCATGATGATATCCAAAGGGCAAAGAATCCAATTGAATCCATAACTTATCATTTTCACTTGAAACCGTTAATTCTCTATTATTAGCTTTTTGAATTACCTTTACAACAGCTGTATTTATGGCCTCATCATAAGTTAATTCCAGAAGATTAGGGCTTAGCTTTTCCTGTTTAATTAAATGAGGTGGTAGCGCATCTTCTCGTAGATCATTGACACTGTTGCGTCTACCTGGAGTACCCCCGGTATCGGCTAAGGATGCATGCCAAAGCCAAGTAATACAAGTATCCAATAGTTCTAATTTTTCAATACTGTAACCTCCCTCTTTTTTTCCTAAATCAATATATGATTCTGGCGTATAGGCAACAAAATCTATGGTATCCCCATCAATAGAAATGAGGTACAAGGTTTCTCCTTCGTTATTCAAAGAGGGAAATTCCGAAAACCAATAAACGGAAGTATCCGAGCCTATGGGTCCCGAGGCGAGGGTCAAATAAGCCCCCGAACTAAAGCCCCCGACCGGCAAATGGTGATCTGTCTTTGAATCTGCCAACCGCAACGTTGAAAGCTCAAAGTCGTAAGGCGAGGCATTGTACAGTTCGACATACTCGACTTCTTCAAGACCATTAGATGGCGTGGGATCGAACATGATTTCGGTAATGATTATTTCTCCCGGTGCTGGTATTTTTGGTGGGCAATATTCAAAAAAAAGCGAATCTCTAAGCATTTCATTCCCCAAAGAATCTACTACGCCTTGTGCGATAAGTTGGTAAGTTTTACCTGCAATGAGTTGGGGATGCGTTAATCTAAGGGCCCCTTGAACGAGGTGTACTTCCTCCACAATACCACCTTCTGAAATTTCAAATTGGGCATTTTGGATCATTGAATGATGTGATATAGCCTCATTAAATTGTAGATCAATACTCCCCGTTTGACTTTGAATGGATTGAATAGCTGGCCCTTCGGTATCTCGGATGATTTTGAGCTGATGATCGGGTCGCGACTGTCCGTATAAGTCTTTTAATTGAATCCAGCCTAAGGGGAGATACTCATTTTGAGGAATACTTTTTTGAAAAATAGCCCACAACTCCCTTTTATTTTTCACCAAAGAGTACACCGGCTCATCTAGACCTAAATAAACTATAGGTACAGATTTTGTTTCCAAAGGAAGCTCAAATGTCAATTTTAAGGTCACAGAATCTAGAATTTCCCATTTTTCTAAATCATGAACATGGAGATACTGAGCACTCAATAGTATCCTATCAACTGAATCCGTAAGGGTAACCCTTATGTCGTAATTTCTCCCTGCTTCCATTACATTCCCCAAATCAAGAAGCACTTCATGCGTATTGATCCAACGATAGTCCATCGGCTTTTTTTGATCTACAAAAATATCCTCTATTGAAACCCCTGTTGATTCGACCGCCATCGAAAACACCAGTCCAAGGGTACTGTCATTTTGAGCATATACTTCAGATATGATCAACGAATCTATAGTGATTCCCCTACGGATACTTCTGCAATTATCCCAGAAATCACACCAAGAGGATAAGTAGAGTTCATCAATAACTTCATTAGGTAAGGCCTCATAATGAAGCCTGATCTCTAGAGAATCGGGACCGTGAATGGAAATAGAATCAATAAAGGCACCCGTCAAATCATAAAGATGTATTGGTTGTTCTTCCCAAATGATTTTTTCAGATGACCACAGTGATAATATGCTGGGTCGATAAGGAAGTACTTCCCTAAGAAAAGGGGCCGTTTTATCGTAAAAAAAGCCAACATACTGCAGCTTCATGGAGTTCTTTGATAAATCCTGAATGTGATTTACCTCCAAAATTAATTTCTGCTCTGAGATAAAAGATTCTGAAAATTCTAGCAAAACCGTGGTATCATCTAAGAGGATGACTTGGTATGGATAAAACGCATTATCAACTAAATAATTATTTGAATTGACCGCCGTACCTGGGTCAATCATCTCACTAAAATGTACATGGATTGTTTTTTCAGACACCACATCAATAGCTACTACTTCTGGGCCCTGCGTATCCCAATTAAAAGATATCTTAGGCGTCGGTAGTAGGTGTCCTTCTTTGGACTCCATATTTCTGATGATCGCATCGTATGCTTTGTTCTGGCGAACGACTTGATCCATAATCAAACGATAGCTGTACGGGTCTGATCCAGATTGAAATACCTCTTTGGGTTGACCCAATGGGTCGATCGTGTAATTTTGTGGGTTAAGTGCCGTCATAGGTGTCGGTGCCTTATTGAATTCAATCACAATCAATGATTCATTGATTACTTTTATCGCTTCAATCGACTGCTCGAAAACAAAAGAAATAGAATCCCCAATTTGTTGATTTTCTAAGGTGTCCGCAAGTCCTAAAGTCCGCAATTGATAGCTCCTATTGATTTCCATTGGTGCCCCGAAATTCAAGTAAACTTTATTTAAGGCCGAGTCTTGTCTCATTGCGCGCTGGGGTGGTCCAAAAGAAGATAGCCAAAAATTGGACTCAAAATTAGCTGGTGCAGCTTCCAAAGGCTCATCGAAGATAAGACCCAATACGTCATTTGCATAGAGATCCCATCCTATCAGTTTTGGGGGGAGGTTGTCGAAATAAAAAGTAGCCTCTACTTGAGTTGTATTCCCCGCACAGTCCTGAATCAGTAAATTACTAAGTGCATAGGACTGACCCGAAGTCAACGCACTAGATAATTGGATCGTAAGCTGTCGTTGTGTATTCATCCCTACCACAGTTGCCGTTAAGGGTCCAACATTTAAGGATTGAGAAATTATTTTAGCATCAACGGATTCGTCAAAAGTCAAAAAAAATGTATCGGCATTCAAAATATGTAAGTCGATTAACCGAGGAGGTAAAAGATCGAGTGCATAGCTTACTTGTGAGTTTTCGAAGCCTGGCGTACCGCCTAATGGGTCTATAGCCGCTGAAAAATTAGCTTCCCCAGCACACAATAAATTGGGGTTAATCTGTTCTAAAGTAATCCCTTCTCTGGGCGATTGAGTATACACTAGACTATCTATCAACTCATTTGATTGATTCAAAAGCCCTACTTTATCAGGTGAACTTGCATTGAAATTAGGGAAATTTGAGAGGCCCAAGGTGGCTCCAAAAGGCTCAAAAAGTCCTTGCGAACTTGACTTAGTCAAAATCAAATATTGATTCGGTGCCAAAGCAAAAGCGGGCATTTCAGATGAAAAAGCCCGGTCATCTGCAAGGCGCCACCCTTCCATAGCTACATAATAATGAGAGGTATTCCATAGCTCTACAAACTCTGCATTGGGCATCCCAGACATGGGATTCGGATCGGTCAATAACTCATTGATCTGTACATCCCTAAACTTTGGCACCTTATAAATAATGGCCTCAAAATCTAGTTTTTCATCCGTCGAAAAACCATTTAAGGCCGTATCTAATACCTCTACAATCTCCAATGCATAAGTCATCCCCACCATCAAGGTATCTGTCAATAATTGTACACTTGATCCCTCAGGTAAAAGCAATACTTGAACCACCTCAACCTTAGGAAATAAAGAAAAATTACTTACTTTCAGCGCGTCCCCGAGCAGCGGTTCATTAAAAATAATCCTGATTTCAACTTCTGATATCACGGCAATATCTAGTACATCAGGGGCCATCAAATCAGGGATTTGATCTGCCTTCACCGCGACCTCATCAAAGAAAAAAGCTTGTCTACGCGAACTGGAATGCCGCACCAAAAAGCCGAAGTATCCACTTGAAATCGGACGGGTATCTAAGGCGGTTCCCAAGAGGGTCGTATCTGATGGTTCAGAGGAGTGGGTCTTCAGTGTCCATTCCCCAATTGAGCTCCTAAATACCTGAATATGTACATCTATGCCCTCAGCAATGCCGTTCATCGGATCACTGATCAGGGGGATGTTGGAGGAAGTATGGTATAAATCAATTCCATCATTGGATCCAGATTCTCCCATTTGTAAATAATACCCCTTGGGATCATCATTGAGATCCACGCGATCGCTGAGTAAAAAAACCTTCACATAATTACTCCCACTAGGTGGACTTTCATAACGTACATAAAACTCCCAACTCAATTCCATAGGCTGCGATGAGATGGCGAGCTCGGTGGCAATGAACAAAGTGCCCGAACCGGAAGGCCCATCCGAATTAAGTTCGCCATCAGTAATTACAAAATCCATTCCCCTACCAGATTCATTGGAAGCGGTCCATAAGGAATCCATTGACAAATCCCCACCCTCAAAATCATTGATGATTTGTGCCTTAATTGTGAAGATCCAAAACATCATGAGTATCCCAATCAAATCTTTCATAAAAAGATCATTTTATTATTTTTAGCAGGCATAAGTTAGAAAAAGCCTACTTGGCTTAAAAAAAGAAGTGAATGAACCTGATTATTTTTAACTTGAAATGGGCTAGAGATGTTTCAATTGAATAAACCGCCCTCGCAACCAATAGAACATTCATCTACCCCACTCTCGCGACCTTTGTGCATCTCTTTAAGAAAGCACCTCTACTCAAAATTCCATGCTCCCGCATCTGCTGCTAGATTGGAATTCACTATTTTAAAAATCCTCATAAAAACAATATGAGTTGGCAGGTCAATGGCTGCCTATTTTTTCTATCGGAAAGGTCAAAAAAATTAAATGTTATAATGACCATTTTAATTTTTGCCCTAAAGACCGCTTTCTGTGATCCCAAAAGTTACGTTTGATTGCAGCTAAAGAAAAAATAGCTAAATTTGAATTCTTAATTTTATCTTTTCATAAGAATTACACCCCCATCAAATTCAAAGAAACAATAAGATAAATTTAAAAATAAGTTACCAAGTCATTAATAAAATTATATGAAAATTGCAGTTATAGGTGCCTCTGGGTTGGTTGGGCAGGAGGTTTTACGCTTACTTGAAATGAGAAATTTCCCATTTCATGATTTAATTCCTGTGGCCTCCCCTAAATCTATGGGTAAAATGGTTCAGTGTAAAGGCCAATCCTATCGCATCATCGGTATGGAAGATGCCATCGCATTGAAACCTGAAATAGCTATTTTTTCTGCAGGGGGAGAGACTTCTCTAGAATGGGCCCCAAAATTTGCTGAAATTGGTACCGTAGTTATTGATAATTCCTCCGCTTGGAGAATGGACCCAACAAAAAAATTAGTGGTTCCCGAGGTCAATGGACATGTCCTTACTGCAAAAGATAAAATCATCGCAAATCCCAATTGCTCGACCATTCAAATGGTTTTGCCTTTATTGTATTTACATGAACATTATCGTATCAAACGTATTGTCGTAAGTACCTATCAATCTATTACAGGTACAGGTAAGGCAGCTGTGGATCAAATGGAAGATGAACGGGCAGGTGTCAAAAACCCTAGAATGGTATACCCGTACACTATAGATAAAAATGTATTGCCCCACATCGATAGGTTCCAAGCTAATGGTTATACCAAAGAGGAAATGAAAATGACCCTCGAGACTAAAAAAATCATGAATGATGATCAGATTCAAGTAACCGCTACCTGTGTGCGCATACCTACCATAGGGGGGCATTCTGAATCCGTCAATATTGAATTCGAAAAAGATTTTGAACTCGCCAAAGTCCGCGAACTCATTGCCCAAACGCCTGGTTGTATTGTAGCGGATGACCCCAAAAATAACCTCTATCCCATGCCCATCAGTGCCTATCAAAAAGATGAGGTTTTCATTGGTAGAATTCGTAGAGACGAGAGCCAGAAAAATAGCCTCAATATGTGGATTGTTGCAGACAATTTAAGAAAAGGTGCCGCCACAAATGCTTTGCAAATTGCCGAATATATTGTGGCCCATCAACTGATATAGCATGTCCCTTAACGGTGAATTTTATGACTTTTTAATCAAGAATGAAATTCAACAGTTTATACGTGATCATGAATATGCCGACATCAATACTTTATTGCTCAATCCACCAAAGCTTATTCAAGCCTGGAAAAAAGAAATAATAGCTCAACTCGTCGCTCGTAAAAAATGCAAAACTAAACTTCCACTTTGGTACCAAACACCAAATATTTATTACCCACCCCCCTTATCGGTTGAGCAGTCCTCCTCTACCATAACCGCTCAGCATAAAGGGCGATTGGTTAAGGGCAGCGTTCTTTATGACCTTACCGGTGGCATGGGTATTGACTGTATGGCCCTTGCCATACATTTTGATACCTCATATTACGTTGAGCAAAATAAAGATTTATGTCACCGATTTTCGGTAAATCAAGAACTTTTAGGGCCGGGTCACATCAACATTCAACATCAGTCTGCCAAAGAAGCTTTAGCTCAAATAAAAGCTTCAGACGTTATATACCTTGATCCAGCACGACGAAACATTGATCAAAAAAAAATATTCCAATTTGACGATTGTACCCCTAATATTAAGCCTTTACTCTCCGAGTTAAGAAAAAAATCACAATCAATCATGATCAAAGCTTCCCCCATGATTGACCTTTCAAAGGGCCTCCTAGACCTTGGGTCCGTGGCTGAAATACACATCATCAGTGTCCGCAACGAATGTAAAGAGATCGTCTTCATACTCAACAATGAAAGTTACACCCCCCCCACGCTATATTGTGTTAATCTAGACAGTCTTCATCCACCCCTACAAGGAAATCTTACTGAAGAAAAAAGCCTGAGTATTGAATACTGCATGCCGAAGAATATTATTTTAGATCCCAATACTTCCATATTAAAAGCAGGTCTTTTCAAAACTATAGGGCATCACTATGGCCTTTCCAAAATTGCTATTAACACCCATTTTTTTACCTCAGAGGAGAAATTAAAAGAATTCCCTGGTAGGCAATTTGAAGTAATCGGTCCCCTAAATAAAAAAAACATTAAAAAATTACTCCCCGCTGGAAAAGCCAACGTCATCACAAAAAATTATCCCCTCTCCGCTGGGGAGCTCAAAAGCCGATGGGGCCTCACTGATGGTGGAAATTATTTTATATTAGGATTTAGAAATCAAGAAAACGAGGCCCAATGTTGGTTGACAAAAAAAATAGATTAACCCATAAACTGATCTTGCCATAATATTTTTAACCACCCCCCATTTGCTCGGAACAAAGACTATTACTATTTAGTCGGTATTGATTTTAGTATAACCCTTTGAAAAAATCATCCCATCTTTTCGGAAAAGATGTGCACTGGTTTCAAATTCTTTAGCTAAAATTAATGTATTTAAGGGCGCCAGTTGACGTGCTGCTATGCGTGTGCTCATCCCAAAAAAGACATACATTAATTTGATGAGTTGCTTACTCCACCAGGTAGTATACTGAAAGTCTGAAACAAAAAGAGTCCCCTTTTGTTTAAGTATTCTAACTATTTTATCCAGCACTTCTCCCAATTGAAAAGGGGTGAATATATCGAGAAAAAAAGGACATATTACTATATGAGTGCTTTCATCCTCCAACGCATATTCTAAAAAATCTGCACAAATAAACTGTACGTTAGCAGGGGCCGAAGCCTGGGCTAATTTGATCATTTTAGCAGACTTTTCAATGAATATGACGCGATTTACATGCGTCAACTGTTTTAAAATCTTACCAGATCCTCCACCTAATACCACGACCGTATCTGATTTATTTAGGGTCTCCAGCCACTGGATACTCGCTTGATAAAGTCTTTCTCCAAAAATGAGTTTCCCCATAAAGTCATAGCACCAGGCAATCCCATCAAAATCATTCTCCTTCACCATAAAAAAATCAAAGGATAAAAAAATATAGCATCTGCATAAATACGATAGCGCTCGGCCGACACAAACCAAGCCGGCCGCAATAAGATGATCGCAAGTTGTAGAGAAGCAAATAGGTATATGATCTCTAAATGCATAAAATAAGGATAATAATAAGCGATAATTATAGTAGATAGTGCTGAAATAATAAGTAATCCTCCCAGTAATTGGGACGTGCGTCTTTTACCCATCGACAAAGACAAAGACCCAAATCCATTAAAGCGATCTTCCTCTAATTCAAACGTAGAGATTAAAACGATATTGACAAATGCCAATAATGAGAGTTGTATGAAAAGTAGGCCATGGATTCCCTCTAAGGGATCTATTTGAATGAGGGGAAATAAAAATATACCTCCACCATACAGCAGTGCAACCATTACCTCTTTGACTAAAAGAGATGATAACCCTGTGGATAGTGTTATATATATCAAGCAAACCAGCGCTACCAGCAACCCCCACTGGACCAATTCAAGTGGTAAAAAATAGAGCAGCACCAGACCCAATAGGCCCATAAAAAGTGCCGTTAAAATAATCACTCTTTGATTTTTTTTATGAAAGATCCGTCGCGCACCCTTTTGATATGATTTAAGGGTCACATCTCGCTGATGGTCCAGCGTATAAATGAGCCAAATACATAAGGAGAGGGCCAGTGAAACCACGATGGGGACCTCCACTTTGAGTTGGTCTCCTATAAAATTAAGAAAGATGACCCCACCCAAGACAATATCCAGCGAAAGCCATCTTATATATTTTACCATTTCCATCATCTCAGTTTTACCTGAAGTTCGGAAATAAAACCTTAAGATTCTTTGGCAAGTGCTTCTGCACCACCAACAATCTCCAATATTTCCTTTGTAATCGCCGCTTGCCGCGTTCTATTGTAAGTTAGTTTAAGCTCCTTCAACAGGTCACCCGCGTTATCCGTGGCCTGGCTCATTGCAGTCATCCGTGCCCCATGTTCGGAGGCATTGGACTCCAATAAACCTTTGTAAAATTGTATTTTTAAAGATTTGGGAATAATTTCATTGAAAATGGATGCCCCATCCGGCTCAGCGATGAAGTCAATGTTTTGGTCATTGGTTCCTTCTGAGGGTTCACTAGGCATAATCGGTAAAAACTGCTCGTTTCGTATGATCTGTGTAGCTACATTTTTAAACTCATTATAAATGATCTCGATCTGATCGTATTCTTGGTCTACAAACGACTTCATGACATGCTCCGCAGCTGCGCGCACATGATCAAAATCTAGGGAATTAAAAAGATCATAATACGTGTCTATGATCGAATAACCTTGTTTTTTATAGTATTCAAAAGATCTTTTACCTATGGGTAGAATGTGCAAATCACCAGAGGCCTCAATATGGCTGTATTTCTCTGCAATCAAATTTCGTGTATACTTGAAGATATTACTATTAAACGCTCCACACAGCCCTCTATCAGAACTGATCACGACTAGGAGTACCGTATTGACCTCCCGCTCCTTTCCATAAGGATTATCTACGAACTGCGTATCTACGGCACTCGAAACGTTCTGCATGACGCCATCCAACTTCTCTGCATAGGGACGCATCTGCATGATCTTGTCTTGTGCCTTACGTAACTTTGCCGCCGCAACCATTTTCATAGCTTTAGTGATCTGCTGCGTAGAAGTAACCGACTGAATCCTACCTTTAACTTCTTTTAAATTTGCCATTGACCTCTATTACACTATAATTTTGGATGCAATGTCACGAGCTACTTGCTCAATAGCTACCGTAGCTTCATCGGAGAGCTTACCTGCCTTTAAATCCGCCAGCGCTTTGGCGTGACTCCCTAACATGATCGAGGTGAATTCTGCCTGAAACTCCGTGATTTTCTGTTCTGGCACTTTATCTAAAAATCCCTTTGTTGAAGCATATAAAATAGCTACTTGAAGTTCTACGGACACGGGTGAATATTGTGGTTGCTTTAGTACCTCTTGATTTCTTCTTCCCCGATCAATCACTAATTTGGTTGCTGCATCTAAATCCGATCCGAATTTTGAAAATGCCTCTAACTCCCTAAATTGTGCCTGATCAAGCTTCAATGTTCCCGAAACTTTTTTCATCGACTTAATCTGAGCCGATCCCCCTACTCTTGATACAGATATCCCCACATTAATCGCTGGTCGAATACCTGAGTTAAACAAATTGGTCTCTAAGAAAATTTGACCATCTGTAATCGAAATCACATTGGTAGGTATGTAGGCCGAAACGTCCCCTGCCTGCGTCTCAATGATCGGTAATGCCGTCAACGAACCTCCTCCTTTTACAATTCCTTTTAATGATTCTGGTAAATCATTCATCTGGGACGCTATTTCATCATTATTGATGATTTTAGCTGCACGCTCCAGTAAACGAGAATGTAAATAGAATACATCTCCCGGATAGGCTTCCCTACCTGGAGGTCTCCTGAGTAGAAGTGACACTTCCCTATAAGAAACTGCTTGCTTAGAAAGATCATCATAAATTACCAGCGCAGGTCGTCCCGTATCACGAAAGAATTCACCAATCGCCGCACCTGTAAATGGAGCAAAAAATTGCATCGGTGCCGGATCAGCCGCTGAGGCATTGACGATCACCGTATAGTTCATTGCTCCGTTCTTCTCAAGCGCCGAATAAATCCCTGCTACCGTTGATGACTTCTGACCTACCGCAACATATATACAATATACAGGCTCCCCTTTTTCGTAAAACTCTTTCTGATTGATGATCGTATCAATGGCCACTGCGGTCTTACCCGTCTGGCGATCTCCAATGATTAATTCTCTTTGACCTCTACCGATAGGAATCATGGCATCAATCGCTTTTATCCCTGTTTGCAAAGGCTCACTTACCGGTTGCCTGAATATGACTCCAGGTGCCTTCCTCTCAATCGGCATTTCATAAAGATCTCCTGTAATCTCTCCCTTGCCGTCAATAGGATTACCTAGCGTATCTACTACACGTCCAATCACACCGTCGCCTACTTTTACAGAGCCAATACGCCCCGTTCTTTTGACGGTATCACCTTCTTTAACCCCGCTAGATTCTCCTAATAAAACAGCACCCACATTGTCTTCTTCTAAATTTAAGACCAATGCATTAAGTCCATTCTCTAGTTCTAATAATTCGCCTGCTTGAGCATTAGACAATCCATATATTCGTGCTACACCATCGCCTACTTGAAGGACGGTGCCCACTTCTTCTAATTCAGCTTCTGACTTAAAATTTGAGAGTTGCTCTCTTAAAATTGCTGAAACCTCATCGGGTCTGACATCTGCCATAATTCTATTTTTTATAGCCTAAAAGACTAATTTTATGATTATTTACTTTCTTGATCAAATTTTAATTTCAATTTATTCAGCGCACCTTTCACACTTTGATCAATCTGACGATCATCCATAGTCAAGATATAGCCCCCAATAATATTTTCTTCGACTTGCGTAGTCAGTAAAGGCTTTTTACCTGAAATCCCCTTTACCAATTCCTCCACAGAGGATTTTAATGTGGCAGTCAAAGCTACCGCTGTCGTTACGTGCGCAGGCTGAAAACCCCGCTTTTCATTAAATGCATTGATAAATTCTCGTGCAATCTGGGGTAATATTTTTTCCCTGTTTTTACGAACAATGAGCTTAAACATCGCTAGAGATAATTTCGAAATTTTACCTTCAAATATTTTTACTAGAATCTCGCCCTTTTTAAGATGGGGTATTACCGGGCTTTTGAGCATATTTAAGAAAGCCCTATTTCGTTGACAAACAGCAAGAAATTGCTCCATATCTGATTTCACGATATCAACCGAGTTTTGCTCATCGGCCAAATCAAGCAATGGTGTAGCATAACGTTTGGCTATCCTGCTTTCAGACATATTAATTTACTTTAACTTCTTTTAAAAACTTTTCAACGAGTTGCTGCTGCGATGGGTCATTATTTAACTTTTCGCGAATTAATTTTTCAGCTATGTCCAGAGATAATGAAGAGACGAGGTTTTTGACTTCAGACAAGGCCGCATTCTTTTCACTCTCAATAATACTTTTTGCATCCGAAATCATTTTTTCAGAAATTTTTGCCGTTTCCGATTTCGCATCCTCTTTTATTTTATTGGCAACTACAGTCGCGTCTTTTAGCAATTGATCTCGTTGAACCCTTGCTTCTTTTAACACCATTTCATTGTCTGCTTTGATCTGCATCATCTCTTCTCTGGCTAATTCAGCAGATTTAATGGAATCTTCAATCATGGATTCTCTAGTACGAAGTGCCTCAGTCACCGGCTTCCACACAAATACTGCCAATATGGTCAGTACAATCGAGAAAACAATCAACTGCCAAAATAACAAACCGTAATCGGGTATTAAAAGATCCATATTTTTATTTTTTTTGTTCAAAAATAAGGAATTAACCAACACCTAATGTGAATGATTAATTCCTTTAAATTGTTAAGCCGCTGCGGTTCCTGCTGTATAAATTAGGAAACATACGACTACGCCAAATAAGGCGATAACCTCAACTAGAGCTGCAATGACAAGCATAGCTGTTTGGATTTTTCCGAAAGCTTCAGGCTGACGTGCCATGGCTTCCATTGCGGATCCTCCTATTTGACCGATACCGATACCCGCGCCTATAGCGACAAGACCCGCACCGATACCAGCGCCCATTACTGCAAACTGCATGTCCATTAACATTGAAAGTAACATATTTATATATTTAAAAAGTGAACATTTTCTTTAATGATGCTCTTCCACCGCCATGCCTATGTACAGCGAAGTGAACATCGTAAAAACATATGCCTGTATCGTTGCTACAAGCAATTCTATTATGGTAATCAAAGTTACAATGACCGTACTACCAAAACCTACCATCCAAGAGTGAAATATGAAAGTCAGGCTCACCAAGCTTAGCACGACAATATGGCCTGCTGTTATGGATACAAAAAGTCTAACCATCAAAGAAACAGGCTTCGTAAATACACCTATAAGCTCCACAGGTAATATAATGGGCCTCAACCACCAAGGTACCCCTGGGGTCCAAAATATGTGCGACCAGTAGGCTTTTTTACCACTAAAATTGGTCATAAAGAAGGTTCCAAGAGCCAATACGGCTGTGACAGCAATGTTCCCTGTCATGTTGGCTGCACCAGGTATGAGTCCCAATAAATTTCCGAACCAAATAAAGAAAAACAAGGTGAGCATATAAGGTAAATATGTTTGGTACTTTTCTCCTATACTGGGCTTCACTACTTCATCCCTTATGTAGATGATGACCGGCTCGAACAATGATTGCACGCCTTTGGGTGCCTTACCTACGTTTTTCTTGTATCCACGGGCAACCGCGAAGAAGACCAACAACATGATGGCTGCATCGATAAAAATAAACAAGACATTTTTAGTTATTGAAAAATCAAAAACGGACTGCCCATCTGCTCTTGAGATGTGTTCATGCGATAATAAGTAACCCAAATAGGGAACCTCTTGATGCGCTTCATTGAAAAAATTTGCAGATGAAAAAATCACCAACCCGTCAGATTCAGAATATAGGATGACCGGAAGCGGTACGACCACCCCATGAGTGATCTCCCAACCATGTGCATCTTTGATGTGGTGATTGATCATGTCTCCTGGATTGAAACTTTGCGCATCCCCCGCATCAGACGCATACGCTTGCTGAAGAGTGACCATCGAAAATAAACAAATTAAACCGTAGATAATCAGTCCTTTATAAATTTTGAACGCCCCGTTCTCTGTCATATTTCTTTTTTCACCACTCAATTTCGCTGCAAGTTAACCCATACGTAGCGTAATTCAAATACAAGATGGGCCAAATAAACGCCAATTATTTCGAATGCTAAAAGCTGAAAGTGTTGGCCTTTGATGAGTAGAAAAAACATCAATAAAAGAATCGTGCTCAACAATCTAAAAACCGTAGCACCTAAAAAATAAACCACTGATGTGTCTACTTTTTTTCGTGCTTTAACAAAAAGCCATGAAATAATTATGGATTGAAAAAAGAAAAATCCAATAATCCCCAGAAAATCCCGATGCAAAGGGAAGGGTAATTGTTTTTCAAATATCAATAAAGATGTAAAAATAATACTGATCACCGCTGATTGATAAAAATACTTCACTTTGACGTCTTTTTAATCAAATACCATAGAGAACCAAAAACGCTTAATAGTATGGCAATCACCAAGAAAATGGGCCATTGATTTTTTAATTTCTCATCTATGAAATTTCCTAGCCAAAAAAGCGCCAAATTAAAGATGAAGAGCTGAAAGGACAACCCTGCAAAACTCCCTAAACTTGTCTTAGTATCAGGATTCGGCTTTTTTGAGGAAGGGTACAATTTCTTCTGTCTTCTCTTTTTTTCCTTTTCTGTCTAAATTTTTATGCGCTGAGTCCTCATGGATCATTATTTCTGTAAACTTAATTCCCATTCTGCATTTTCCATTAAATTCAGCCCCTGATTCTACAATCAGTTTATTAACTGAAAGGTCTCCTTTAATGATGGCGGTAGATTTCAAAACCAATTGTTCGGTAACTTGGACATTACCTATTATGGTTCCGGCAAACTCTGCATTTTGAGCTAAAATATTGCCCTCGATTAGAGAAGAATTACCTAAGGCCAATTTCGAGCGTGTCGTAATATCCCCAATAATTTTCCCTTCTACTCTAATATTACCGTGCGCCTGTAGATTTCCAGTTAAAATAGTACCCTTCGAAATAATATTGCTTGAATTACTTAGATCGTCCATATCTTTTTGATTATTCTTACTCCACATATTTTATCTAAAATTTATATAGTCTTCTGGGTTTACCGCTTGTTCTTTGAACCAAAGCTCAAAATGTAAGTGGGGCCCTGAGGTAAGTTCTCCAGTATTACCTATTATGGACACAACTTCACCCGATCCTACAAAATTACCAACACTTTTTAATAATTCCGAATTATGCTTATAAATAGATATCAAATTACCACTGTGTTGGATAACCAAAACGTAGCCTCCATCTAGCGTCCATGAAGCCATAATAACGATCCCATCTGCCAAGGCCTTGATGGGTTCGTTTTCTTGAGAAACAATATCTATCCCAAAATGATCCTCTTTCGGATCAAAGTTATTGGTGATAATCCCTTCTAAAGGCGTAAAAAACACTAATTCACGTAGTTCATCCTCTGAGCGATTGAAATTAAGAGAGACCAAACCTAGATCTGAACTCTCATATTCAGCCCTAAACTGAGAATCCAACGGACTCAGCGCAGGCGACAAATTAATATCTCCCAAGGTAGAAGTAGACAGTACTTTATTACTTGAAGACAAACTATCCAAATTTTGTCCCTCTAAAATATACATCACGTTTTGAATATAATTATTTTTGACTTGAACTTCATGCTGTAAGGAATCCAACATCATGGTCAAATTCAAAACCTGCCTATTGGCTTCCATTTCTGCATAACGAGGATCAAACCATTGTTTGAGTACCGTATTTACACTTAAAACAGACAAGGTCATTGATAAAATAAATATGAATGCCAACAATAAAATCAATCGGGCATAATTGAAAATAATGGTTCTTTTTTCTGAGAAATCCTCTTCGTTTCGTACGATAAGAAGATATCTATTCGTTAACCAGTTAGAAAATGTGCGTTTTTGAGACAAAATTTTTGACTATTATTATACAAATATATTAAAAGCCATTCTTTTATCTTTGCATAATATTTTTTGATCCAATACAAGTTTTCTAATTCAACATGTAATTTGAGCCTTTTGCGATATTTTTTGACCCCCTTATTTGTTCTTGTTCTAATAGTCCCCACTTTGGGTCAATCCAGCGGGGTCATCAATTCTGGATATCACGACCTCACAGCACATTATAATGGTTACTTTATTGCTCGCGAAAAAATTAAAGAAATTGAAGCTGGAATTTTTAATAAATACAAATGGAACTATAATCGAACCCTCCCTGTGTTCGCGCCTTTTGATACGACAGATTCCAAATCATTAGAAGCTATCTTATTAGAGTGCATAGAAAAAGCCTCGATCGCCATCCAAAGACATCCAGAATCAAAATGGCAAGATGATGCCTACATTCTCGTTGGAAAAGCCCGCCTTTATGGTTCCGAATTTCCCGAAGCCATCGAAACCTTTAAGTGGATCAATAAATTCGGCGAAAACAAAGATATACAACATCTTGCCTTATCCGAACTCATCAGAACTTTCTGTGAGGCCTACGAATATCAAAATGCACAAGCCGTTATTGCCTACCTAGAAAACGAAAAATTATCTGATGATAATCTGCTTATTTACTATTTAAATAGGGCCTATTACTATCAAAAAATTGAAGAAAATACAGCCGCAGCCGAAAATTTAGAGATAGCGGTAAAGTATCTAAAACGCAATCCGGATAGAGCTAGAATAGAGTTCATAGCCGGTCAAACCCATCAGAAAATAGAAGATGATCTGAGTGCCTTCCGTTATTATAGAAAAGCTCTGAAACATAGCAAAAGTTATGAACTTTCTTTTTTCTCAAAGCTCTACATGGTTGAAGTGACGCCTATCGATGATCTTTCTTACGAAAAAAAGACCCTCAAGCACTTCAAAAAACTCTTAAAAGACCGAAAAAATGCGGATCATAAAGATAAAATTTATTTTCGAATGGCCGAATATGAATTTAAGAAGGGCGCTTTAGATTTGGCTATTTTGAATTATAAAATGTCTATTGCTAACAATACCATTGATCCCCGACAAAAAGCTTATGCTTACCTGAAATTGGCTCAGATTTATTACGATTATAAAATGGATTTCAGACTTGCCAAAGTATATTATGACAGTACAATGACCCTTTTACCCAAAGATGAAAAAGAGTATGCAGCCTCTTTGGGTAGAAAAGAAATTCTTAATGAATTTGTTACCCATATCAATACTCTTTCAAAAAACGATAGCTTGATCAATTTGACCTTCATTAGCAATGATTCCTTAGATGTTTTGGTCAATGCAGTACTTGATAATCAAGAAATAGAAACCAAAAAAGCCAAAGCACAGGCAAAAAAAGAAGCCCGTACTTCCAATAATGTCGAATTTTACAACAATGAAAATCAGGTAGCCCTTTCGGCATCGACACAAGGAGAATGGTATTTTTATAACAGTCTTGTTGTGAGTAAAGGATTGGCCGCATTTAAACAAAAATGGGGTCAAAGAAGTTTAAATGATCATTGGAGAAGACAAAATAACAGCGATAATTCCTCAACCAATCCTGAGGTCTTGGCATCACAGAGTAATTCTAAAGACAATACAAAAGACACAGAAGAAAAAAATACCGAGTTCGATAGGGTCGAGGCAAAAAATACATTATTGGCTGCTATCCCAAGAGATTCCTCTCAATTAAATAAACTTCTAAATGAAATAGAAAAGGCATTGTATGAGCTTGGGAAAATTTATAATTTCAAGTTAAAGGAGCCTCCCAATGCCATACATACTTTTAATAAACTCATCAACAGATTCCCGAAGGGTCCCTACCATGCAGAGGTACTCTATCAACTTTATTTACTCAATAAAGAATATGACTCATTGGCAAGTCTCAGTGCGGCTGATCAGCTTGTTTTGTCTTATCCTGATTCTATTTATGCCAAACTTGTAATCAATCCCAATTATATTGAAGACAATGACCGGTTAACCATTGCGTTACAAAAAGTTTATAAAACCGCCTATCATCACTACAATAATGGTGCTTATAAACAATCTATGTCATTGATTGACAGTGCTTTGTCACCTGAAATGGAAAATGCATTTGTTGACTATTTATTACTCTTGAGAGCCATCTGTTTTGGGAAGACTGATGGTATTTATAAATACCAATTTGAATTAAATAATTTTATCGAGGATCAACCCACCAGTGAATTAATTGAATATGCGAAAGAACTTATTACCGTTTCCGAAGCCTTCCAGATTAATCTATTCAGCGCTTCGAAAGCAAAATATATCACCAATACTGATCGAGAACATTATTTTCTCTATTTATATCCATCGGACATTGATCTTGAAACCTCTGTCTCATCCTTGTTAGATGATTACCTTAGCGTTCAAAATTCAAAACTCATCACTGGTAATATGGTTTTCGATAAAACCTATTCTATTGCAATGGTAACGCCCTTTAGTAATCTAGAAACTGCACAAAAATTTCGTTCTGAAATTGAAGCAAACCTGCTTACTTCCGCTGAAAAAGAAAAATGGATCAACCTCATCATGACCAAAGAAAATTTTGACATCTTTTATAAGACCAAAGACTTAGACTCCTACCTTACATTTTTTGACAAGTATTATTAGCATGAATCAAAAAAAATACATCCGTATAATGAGCCTTTTCTTCTGGCTTTTATTTTGTTCAATATTTATAGGTGCGCCCACATTTATTTATATGGTCAAAAATGATACTCTGGGCCTTTTTGGAGGGCTTCCTAGTTTAAGCGATTTAGAAAAACCCAAAACAGATTTATCATCTGAATTGATAAGTGCCGACGGCATCTCTCTTGGAAAATATTTTAGGAAAAATCGAACGGCTATTACTTACGATGAACTTTCTCCTGAATTAATCAGTACCTTATTGGTAACCGAAGATTATAGATTTAAAGAGCATTCGGGAATAGATCTTAAAGCTTTACTTCGAGCGATCTTTGGAAAATTAACCTTCCAATTTAAAGGCGGTGGAAGTACGCTGACCATGCAATTAGCAGAAAATTTATATGGTACCAATTCTCAAAATCAAGGGGCGATATATGCTATTTCTAGTTTAGGGCAAATTGTTACCAAATTGAAAGAGTGGATCATTGCCTTTCAATTGGAACAGTCGTATACCAAAGAAGAAATTCTCGCCATGTATTTAAATACAGTAGAATATGGTTCTAATTCCTTTGGCATACAGGTTGCTGCCAAAACCTTTTTTAACAAACTCCCCTCAGAACTTGATTACCAAGAATCAGCCAGCCTCATTGGATCCATCAATAAGCCTACCCGTTACAATCCTGTTTATAATCCCAACGATGCCAAAGCCAAAAGAACTGAAGTATTGTATAACCTTTTAAAATATGAAATTATTGAAAGGTCATTATACGACTCGTTAGTACGAAAACCACTCATTCTTAATTATAAAGTCGACAATCAGCACCAAGGACTGGCCACCTATTTTCGCTCAGTGATCAGGAATAGACTGATGAATTGGTGCAAAGAAAATGGTTATGATCTTTTCAATGATGGACTGAAAATATATACCACCTTGGACAGCCGATTACAAAAACATGCGGAGACAGCCGTCGCTGAAGAAATGAGTCGTTTACAGGCTTTATTCGAAGTGCATTGGGAGGATAAAAACCCCTGGATAAATGAAAATAATGAGGAAATCAAGGGTTTTTTGGAAAATGCTATCAAGCGAACGGCCACTTACAAAAATTTACGAATTAAATTTTCAGATGCCCCTGATTCGATCAAATATTACCTTGAACAACCTAAAAAAATTAAAGTTTTCTCGTGGGATGGAGAAAAAGATACCATTTTAAGCCCGCTCGATTCTATGCGCTATTATAAGCGCTTTCTACAGGCTGGGTTTTTAGCGATGGATCCAAATTCTGGTCATATTAAAGCTTGGGTTGGCGGCATTGATTATAAATATTTTCAATATGACCACGTAAAGCAAGGCAAACGTCAACCTGGATCTACCTTTAAGCCCATTGTATATACCGCCGCCATAGACAATGGCTATTCGCCGTGCTACGAGGTCGTAGACGCTGCCGTCAGCTACGCCGTACCTGGACAAATCCCCCCTGTCTGGCGTCCAAATAATTCGTCCGGCAAATACAGCGGAGAAGTCATGACGATCAGACAAGCAATGGCCAGATCTGTAAACTCCATTACCGCTTTTATTATGAGTAAAGTTGGACCAAGCAATGTAGTTGATTATGCCCGAAAATTGGGATTTACCAGTCCACTGAATGCGGTACCTTCATTATGTCTTGGCACAGATGATGTTTCTCTTTATGAACTGGTGGGCGCCTATGCTACTTTTGTCAACAAGGGGAATTTTACCAAACCTGAATACATTACGAAAATTGCTGACAAAAATGGGAATATTCTTCAATATTTCATTCCTGAAACGCGGGAAGCGTTGAACGAGCAAACAGCTAATCTCATGTTACATATGCTCAAAGGAGCCATAGAAGAGCGTGGTGGATCAGGGGTATCGGTTGATCCTTGGTTAAAAGAGAATAACGATATAGGTGCTAAGACGGGTACCACACAAAATGGTTCAGATGGTTGGTTTATAGGTGTCACCAAAGACCTAGTAGCTGGCGCATGGGTAGGAGGAGATGAGCGGAGTATTAGATTCAGGGAATGGGTTTTGGGTCAAGGGGCCCGCACTGCCCGACCCATTTGGCAAAATTTCATGCTAAAAGCCTATCAGGACTCAACGCTCGATTATGAGCGAGGACCCTTCGCTCCACCCTCTACAAAAATCAATGTCGAATTAGATTGTAATATTTATAAGGGTACCTACGGAAAAGATTCAACCTATTATGACATCGTCAATGAAGGTGACATATTCTAAATGGAACATTTTCAGTTTGATAAAACTTCTTACAACCATATCCCCAAAGAACCGGGTGTTTATAAATTTTTTCATGTTTCCGGTACTCTTTTATATGTAGGCAAAGCTAAGGTTTTGAAAAATCGAGTAGCTAGCTATTTTACTAATAAAAACTTACTCAATAAAAAAACACAACGACTAGTCAGTCAGATAGATACCATTGAGGTCACCATTGTAAATTCTGAATACGATGCCTTGCTGCTAGAAAACAACCTAATTAAAGAAAATCAGCCTAAATTCAATATCTTATTAAAGGACGATAAAACATTCCCTTTTCTGGTGGTTACTCACGAACGATTTCCAAAAATATATGCTACACGAAAAGTAGACTCTGATAAGGGAACCCATTTCGGGCCTTATACCAGCGTACGAGCCATGCATAAAGCTTTGGACCTTATCAGTAAACTTTATCATGTAAGATCATGTAGTCTCAACCTTTCAGAGAAAAATATTAGCAACTTGAAATTCAAAGTATGCCTCGAATACCATATCGGAAATTGTTTAGGCCCCTGCGAAGGTCTTCAAACTGAAAAAGATTATCTAAAGGAAATCGATCAAGCCAAGCATATCCTCAAAGGCATCATTCACCCTATTAAAACACGGCTTAAGGAAGACATGAACCATTCAGCTGGTCTCCTTAAATTTGAATTGGCAGCTGAATACAAGTCTAAGTTACAATTACTGGAAACCTTTCAGTCCAAATCATTGATCGTCAATCCAAGCATCACAGATATTGATATTGTCACCATCCTTAGCGGAGAAGACATCAGTTATCTCAACTTTATGAAAGTTGAAATGGGGACGATTAGGGCATCTGAAACCGTCTTGATCAAATCTCGACTTAAAGAGAAAACAGAGGAAATCATGGCCTACGCAGTGCCTGTTCTCCGACAAAAGTTCAATAGTCACAGCCCTACCATCATTTCTAACTTCTTTTTCGAACTTACCAACATCAACATCATTATCCCACAAATAGGTGATAAAAAGAAATTATTAGACCTTTCTATGAAGAATGCGTTTATGTTCAAGCAGAATCATCTTCGAATTAAAACAAAACAACAGGACGATTCAGAACGCACCCTACGGCAATTGCAAGATGATCTAAGGTTAAAATCTATTCCTCGCGTTATCGAATGCTTTGATAACTCCAACATACAAGGCACCCACCCTACCGCAAGTATGGTCTATTTTAAAAATGGCAAACCCTTGAAACAGCAATATCGCCATTATAACATCAAAACCGTGATTGGACCTGATGACTTCTCTTCGATGACCGAAATCATACATCGAAGATATAAACGCCTGTTAATGGAGAATAAGAACCTACCTGATCTCATTGTTGTGGATGGGGGAAAAGGCCAACTCAGTGCTGCTTGTATCTCCCTAAAAAACCTGGGCATATACGGAAAAATTCCCATTATCGGTATTGCCAAAAGATTGGAGGAAATTTATTTTCCAGAAGATTCTATTCCTATTTACCTCAGCAAGAAATCCTCTGCCCTTAAGTTGTTGCAATTTATCAGAGATGAAGCCCATAGGTTTGCAATTACCCATCATCGTAACATTCGTTCAAATGATTCTATTACATCCATACTCGATGATGTCCCAGGTATCGGGCCTAAAAATAAGACCCTCTTGCTTACAAAATTTAAAACATTAAGTGAAATTCGTAAGGCTTCTCTTCAACTACTCACAAACGCTATAGGAAAGAAATTGGCACTAAACGTACATAACTATTTGAATAACAAAAAGGGAGCTAAATAGCTCCCTTCCTATAATATTGTAGAGTTGTTTTACTTAGTTTTCCCACAAATTACTCTCGTACTCCATCAATTTCATCTCAGCCTCTTGCTGTAAAACCATAGCATTCATAGGGTCTTGAGCAATTTTGTCCGCATACATCTGCCTAATGTCTAGATTCTGGGAATTAGATACACCTACGATTGGAGCACTGAACAATCTCAGTTCTAATGCATCAGCCAAATTAATGTGTCCTCCTTGATTTTCCTCATTATACCACAAGGCTTTATCCCTATAGGGGCCCCTTAACAATTTGATGATGTCTTCGTATCTAAAACTGGCCACTCTCTTTTCAAATTGGATTTCATAGTTTGGATTAGCAGGTATACCTAAAGTAATCGATCTTATATAATAAAACATTCTAGATCGGTTACGATCAAAAATCAAATCCTCTTTGATATAGAGCTTATTAAATTCTGTTGGATCTATATCATTAAAGTTTTTTCCATCACCTTCGGACTCTTCCTCCGCCTCATCTCCAAAACCACCTCCGAAACCACCTCCGAAACCACCTCCAAAATCGTCACCCCCACCTTGAATTTCGTACTGAAGAGACGATATAAATTCATCATCAGGCATAGGCCGCAAGCATGAATCAGACATATAAGGCTGTAATAAACCTTCTTTAGCTCCTTGAATGATCAAAGCCGAAAGCTCAGAGTTTTTAGCGTTGAACGGCTTATTCTGTTTTTCCGTTAGATTCATTCTCCTAATCAGCGTCTTTTTAAACATGATATAGTTATCCGCTACCTCTGGCTTGATAATCTCTGCTGCCGTCCGTTGTTGTGCTTGAACTTCAACAACCATAACCATTATTAAAAAAATAAATAATAAATTTTTCATCTCTCTTTTTTATAAGTCTATTTCAACGGGATTGACATACTTCGATTGTATGCGTTGAAATTTTCAACATCACCTTTAAAATTTTGTCTTTTCACCTGTTTGAATTCTAATACTAATATGTCTCCCTTTCTCGCCGATGATGCAATGGCTGATAAGTTTAAACTACCGCTTCCCTTGACACTTTGTCTACCTACCCCTCCACTCACCAAGGTTGCCACGATTTGCGATACTTGAAACTTAGCATCATCTGGCAAAAACTCTTTAAACCCAGCATCTGGTATCGCCTGGATAGATAATCTAGCTGTTTTTGCCGGGATTCCTTTGGAAATATCAACTTCTCCACGATCAGAAAAAGCCTTAATTTCAACCGCTGGAATAGGTCTTACTCCAAAAGTTCTTGACCCAATACGATTTCCATTACTAGAAACACTCAAAACCACTTCTTTAGCGTTGGGTACTATTGTCACCGCACCTGCAGTGGCTCCTTTAATCGTAGCCCCCCCTTTTGCAGAAAATGCTGGATTGTAGGTGGTTCCTAGCGCAGGTACTTGTACATCTAACTTATTTCCACAGTTGAAATAAAGTGCCCCTACCGACGCCGACTGAATCTGAATGACCGGCTTCATCACGAAATACTCTTCAACACTTGCATAAGTGGTATCTCCCCCTCCAGGTAAATCGATAGTTATGGCTGCTTCGAAGGTTTGACGCTTTTGCATTTCTTTTCCTGAAAAAGTTGCAGAGGCTGTAAATTCTACTAATCCTACACCACCCTCAACTTTAATTGGCTTGCCATTGTAAGTCATTGTCGGAACAATTGCTGAGGCTGAGGCCGCAATAAACATCTCCGCTTTGTAGGGTGTTCCAGCCGCAACATACTTCGACTCAGGTCTTACCATGGCTACAATCTGGTCAAAGGCAATATCGCCCGCTCCCACTTTTGATGATAAGTAAGCCATCGCTCGTGTTTCATAGCTCAAAACCTTTGACTGAAAATCCGCAACGGTAGCTAGACAAGCTGGAGTAGGCGAATCAGAGAAAGCGAGCTGTGCAAAAATCTTACCGGCCTGATTCGGATCTTTATTGTAAACAGGGTCGTCAATGGCATCTACGGCAATTGCTTTATATTTCAAAAGTTCTGATTCTGGCGCACCGAATTCAGTCATAATAACTTTGATCTCATCAACAAAACCATTTAGTTGATCCTTTATCTCTTGACCTTTGCCTTCGCCGCCTTCCTCTACGGGCATCATATAATGTCCAACCTTACTGTAGTCTGTCTTACCTGCCAAATTTTTAGCATCGCCTACGTAAGTAGGTTCATACTCAATATAGCCCCCAGTAATCGTCACCATAGTTTCCTTGAGCTCAACCATTTTAGTCATTAAAGCGTCCGTTTTCTCATGAACTATTTTGGCCGCTTCCATGACCTTTAAATCAGCCTCTCGATTACCTGTTTCGTCGACAGCCCTGATAATGCTCTCCATTATCTGGACGTTTCTCTCTTTGGTTTCATTATTAGCACTTACCAAACTTTCATTAATAAAGACGAATTTATCAATAATGGTATTACTCACATTTAGCGCCAATAAAGCAGTCAGCACTAAGTACATCATACCGACCATTTTTTGACGTCCTGTTTCTTTCCCTCCTGACATAATTTATCTTTTGTTCAGTTTAAATTAATTTGTTAAGAATCAACTTTTCATGGCAGTCAACATACCGCCATAGACTTTATTTAAATTCTCAACATTAGAAGTTAATTGATTTAGCTGTACTTGAAAAGCTGCTGTTTCTTTGCCCGCCTCTGCCATACTTTCTAACGCATCTGTAACATTAGAATAAAATTTGTTCAATGCTTTGGTATGACTTTGAGAATCTTGAAGTTCCATTTCATATAAGGCGTTCAAAGCGCTCAAGCTTTTCGTAACCGTCAGTACTTGCTCTTGGTAGCCCTTGGCTCCCTTAGATGCTTCTGACATTGCTCCCAGTGCTTGCATGGACGTACCGTAAGATTTATTCATTTCGGTGAGCGTTTTTGATGCTGATCGCATATTGTCTGCATATTCATTGGTGGCTACGGCGGCATCGCTGAGATTTGACATTTTACCTGCGGTATCTGCAAGATTCCTCATACCATCACCTAAACCCTTTAATAAATCAGGACCAATTTTAGCATCCTCCATAACTTTGTCCATCTGGGCTGAAATTCCTGTGGAGACAGCTGCTGGCGCAGTCGCCCTTTTTTGAGACACGGGACCATCATAATCAAGTGCAAGTTCAGGATAAACCTTTGACCACTCAGGATCAGGATGTGGCGGCTCGAAAGCACTTAAGAAGAAAATAACTGCTTCAACCGTCAGTCCCACACCTAGCATAATAGCGGATCCGGGTAAGTGAAGAATTTTAAACATGGCACCTACAATTACAACTGCAGCTCCAATACCATATACTTTGGGCATGATGGTATTGAATAGTAAATCCATGAAGCCTCCTTTTTTCTCGCTCATATTTTTGTGGTTTTAGTTATTAAATTATTAAAAATCAAATGATTGGGTCGATCTCCCTAAATAAGACATGGCACATCTAAAGCCAATTGAAGATCTCGCCGTATCCTTATGCTCAAATGATCTTGTCCCTGTCTCAATATAATAGGCGATATCTTTCCAAGAACCTCCTCTAGTTACTTTTTCCGCTATTCTCTCATCGTAATAAGTCGGATTTAAATCCCAAACTAAAGGGACAGAAGAAGGATTATAAGCATCTTCACACCATTCCGCAACATTACCTGACATATCATAAAGCCCATAATCATTGGCGAAAAAAGTTGCCGTGGGCGCTGCGTAAGAGAATCCATCATCATAATAGTTTCCACGACCTGGTTTAAAATTGGCTAGCAAACATCCCTTCATGTTTCTCGAGTATGGATTGCCCCAAGGGTATTTTACCATGTCTCTTCCTCCCCTTGATGCATATTCCCATTCTGCCTCAGACGGAAGCCTAAAAGCAGGCATCATTGGTAGACCTTGCTCCTCTCTATAGGCATTTAAATAGTTAGTTCTCCACTCACAAAAGTATCTTGCTGCATTCCAATTAACTCCAACCACAGGATAATCGTCAAAAGCGGGGTGTGACCAATAATAGGTCACCATTGGGTCCCCCATGTGATGGGTAAAGTCCGTCATCCATACGGTAGTGTCTGGTTTTACTTGCTCCAGCGTCAAGCCTTCAGGCAACTCTATATCAGAGGCCTCAGCTAAACTTTCGGTCATCTGGCGATATTCATTATTAGTTATTTCTGTGTCATCCATGAAGAAGGCACTAATCGTAATCTGTTTGTTGAAGTTGATTTGTGTCGCAGCAACATCTTGATCAGCCTGCCCCATGTGAAAAGTACCCGCCCTTACAGCCATCATACCAAAGGGTCTAGTCATCTCCCAACCCTGCCGATCTGGGACACCGTAAACCTCCCCCCGGTCTTTTGATGCGCCGCCACCAAATAATCCTCCTATCAAACCACAACTAGAAAACGCCAATGCTAGTCCCAGTATCTGAAACGCTGGTAATTTCGTATTTTTTTTAATTCTCATAATAAATTTCTTAAAACTGCAAGAATGATAATAAATGTCTAATGCAATCTTACGCATGGTGATTTAAGCCTTAAATATAAACTGATTATAAATTAGTCACCAAAAATTCAATAATATAAATTGAAAACAATGTGAATTTTAGCATATTAATTTATAAATCTGGGTGTTTTTACTTTTTTCTTTCCTCCTAAAACAAAATCTAACAGATCGTATCTTATATAAATCTCTTGAGAAGTTGCCTTTTTCGCTTGACTGTTATGCACAACTAAATCTAAAGCAAAACCTAATTTTAATCTATTTTTTTCCATCAAACTATAGCCCCCCATTACAACAAAAGCTTCTGACCACCTGTAAGAAGCACCCATCCACATTCTAGCGTTATATTGAACTTGGGCTCCCAAGTCAACAGTTAAGGTATTCAAATCTGTTTTAACAACCAAATTTGGTCTGAATTCTAACCCCTTTTTTAGGGTCCTAATTGCACCGAACATGAGCGTATAGTTTGTAAACATCTTATTGGAGAGCCCTGATAAGCCATAATTGAACTTCGGCTGCGTAAGATTTGAAACACTTAATCCAACATAACTGTTCCGTGGTAAGGAATACAAGGCACCCACAGCTAAGTTAAATAAAGTTTGTGTCTCTTTAGTTCCGATTTTATTTAAGGGATCTCTGGAATCATTGAAGCGAAGCTCATTGAAATTCTGAGATCGAGAAATGATCCCGGGCATCAAACCCAAAATAAGTTCAGATCCGTTGAGATCAATTTTATAGGAAAGCGGTAAATTTAGGGCCATATTATTGACTGGACCCATCGTTTCATTCAATAGGGATACTCCAATACCAGAGAACTTATTGGTGATCGGCACCGACATATTGAACACTAAAGAGGACGGTGCCCCTCCCTTTCCATCGAATGATGTTTTATAACCTGTCCATTGACTTCGCACTTGCAAGATAGCATGAGCCATCCGATCGTTACCTACCCACGCTGGATTGTGTAAAGTCGGATTCATAATACTATAACTCACAAAAGAATCATTTTGGGCCTGAACGGTCGAACTAAGCAGGATGCTTCCCAATATTCCCAAAGCATTTAAAATAAATCTATCCCTCATGTACTTCTCAAAATAATTAACTCGTCACAAATTCTTAACGATTTTAAGAATTTTGTTCCGCTCTCCATAACATTGACCGAAGCGCATTGTTTTTTGTGTATTTAATTCGCTTTCTTTATATAATGTTCGAGTGCTCCTGTCATCGAAGGTGCATTAGGATGTGGGGCTTGAATGTCTAAGAGTAATCCCGCATCGGTAACCGCTTTTGCGGTGGTAGGCCCAAAGGCCGCAATTCTTGTATTGTTCTGTTTGAAGTCCGGAAAGTTTTTTAACAATGATTGAATGCCCGAAGGACTAAAAAAGGCAATGATATCGTAATTGACGTCTGCTAAATCTGACAAGTCACTGGCAGCCGTTTCATAAATAATGGCTTCAACATAGGTGAACTCGTTCTCTTTCAAGAAATTGGGTATGTCATTTTTCCTTATACTTGAGCAAGGAAAGATAAACTTTTCGGTTTTGTGCTTCTTTATCAGTTCCATCAAATCTTTGGCCGTACGCTGGCCAGAGAAAATCTTTCGCTTTCTTATAACAATATACTTCTGTAAATAGTTGGCCGTTTGTTCTGAAACACAAAAATATTTCATGTCCGCAGGAGTCTCCACTTTCATCGCCGCAGCCAGCCTGAAAAAATGATCCACCGCATTGCGACTGGTAAAGATTACCGCGCTAAAATCTAAAATATTGATTTTTTGCCTTCTGAAGTCCTTTACATCAATTGGATTGATCTGAATGAATGGCCTAAAATCGACCTTTAAATTGTACTTTTCAGCAAGTCCAAAATAAGGCGATTTATCCCCACTTGGTTTGGGTTGAGAAACCAGGATACTGCCGACTTTTGTGATTCTTTTAGGGTCCTCCAATTTCTTTTCGTTCTAAACGGTAAATAACAAAAATTATTAAAACTATTTTATTAAGATCAAGGCAATATAAAAAATGCCCAAAAATTCAGTACTGCAAAGATATGCAATAATGTGAAATTTTCTAACCTCTTTTGTCAACGACATATAAAAGGATAAATAGATGTAAAACAATATGATTGCACCTAAAAAATAATAATTCCAAAATTCTGTCAATGCGTTTGATTCATAGAATGAAAACCAAAGAAGTGAATTAACGAAAATCAAAAAAATTAAACAAATTCCCATTGTAAAATTAACAAAGACGGAAAATTGAAAATGACTCAATGATTTTAATTGATGCAAATATCCAAATAGACCTACCACGGTGTATTTAATCAACAATAGCCCTAAAGCATAAAATGAATAAATGAGCCAAGACATTAAATTCTCTGTTAAGGGATAACTTTGGTCGGGCTGGTAATCTTCAAGAAACCAATATGATATCCCCAAAAGGATGGATAAAAAACTAACCCTTAAGATTAATTTATAACTCCCTTTAAATGTAAAACTGCTTTCCAATTCTCGAGATGGCAAACTGAAGGGCTTTTTTACTAAATTAAAAAGAAAAATAAGGTCAAACCTCTTGATAAGACCGATAATTAACAACAGAACCAGTACTTGCACGATTAAAAAATCGTGCTGAATGTTCCCTTTTTTCGTCCCATTTAAATCTCTGGACAAAGAAGCCACATTCAGGCCTATTAAATATCCTTGTAAATCTTTTATTTCCTGGGTTGCCCTAATTATTAAAACGGTCGAATCTTGGTCGATTTCAGCATAGATTTGACCTATTGGAAGGGTGCAAGTATAAACGTTCAAGGCCATTAATCGATCATTTATCCAAATAGTCATCGGCTGACTGTTTTGAAGCAATAACTCACTAAAGATCAGATCCTTAGGCAAAACCAGGCGCGCAGGAGCATATATTCCTGATATTGAGTCCAAAGTATCCCCCACTTGATCCATCCAAACAAACTGATCCGATATATTCTTAGTGATGGCAGAATCTCCCCCCCCAAAGGCCGTCATTGAGCCTAAAACAAATGTCAAAAGAAAGCATGATAAGCGTCTCACACGTAAAATGAGTTGGCTAATATTAATTGCATTAGTAAAATGAACTCTACCATCGCCCAAAATTATTCAAAATCCTTCATTTAGCAAGCCATAAAATCAATAACTGAAGCATAATTGAATATTCCCAGATTCAATAAAAAAAGGAGGAGGACCGCATTTGTTAATATCTTAAGATACAAATGAGAGATTTGAGACACGATCCAATTACTTTTGCTTGATTATAAAAAATTGTCTGGACTCTACATACATATCCCCTTTTGCCGAAAAGCCTGTAACTATTGCGATTTCCATTTTAGTACGCAATTAGATCCTATGGATCGTATGGTTGACGGACTTGCCAAAGAATTGAGGTTAAGGAGTTCAACTCCCAAAAGCCCTATTGACACGATTTATTTTGGTGGAGGTACCCCGTCCATCTTAACAGAAAAGGCCCTAGATACCCTAATGGAAACGATCACAACCTATTATAATGTTTCTCGATCTGCCGAGGTAACCTTAGAAGCCAATCCGGATGACATCGATGCTGACAAAGCCAAATTTTGGAAGCGCGCTGGCATCAATCGATTGAGTATTGGTATTCAAACTTTTAATGATAAGGTATTAAAGGTGCTGAATAGATCACACAACGCAAATCAAGCCCTAAAAAGCATTGATTGGGTACGCCAAGCTGGGTTTCACAATATCTCTGCCGATCTCATGTTTGCGCTTCCTGAGGCAAGTGACGCGTCGTTGAGAGCTGATTTAAAAACCTTATTGAATTTGGATCTTCCACATCTTTCTATCTACGGACTGATCATTGAGGAAAAAACCGTTTTTAGTCATTGGAAGATCCAAAATAAAAGATCCTTCCCGTCCGATCTTGACTACGAAAGAAATTATAGAATCGTTCATGAGGAATTAACGAAATATCAATATGAACATTATGAAATCTCTTCGTTTACAAAGAATGCGCACTTTTCCCGGCACAATACTTCTTATTGGCTTCAAAACCCTTATCTAGGGATTGGACCTGGGGCACATTCTTTTGATGGTGATAATCGAAGTCATAACATCAGCAACAATCAACTGTATTTAAAACAACTGGATACCGGTAGGGCCCATCCGGTCGTAGAGGCGCTCTCGTTAACGGAAAAAATGAATGAATACATCATGACGCGATTGAGAACTCATTTTGGCCTTGATTTTGAGCAATTTGAAAAAAAATTCCACAGGGATATTAAAAACGAACACCTTGTATTGATTGACCAACTCTGCTCGGAAGGTTTCGCTTTTTTAGACTTAAATAAGCTCAAGCTGACTTTTGAAGGGTTTCTTATCAGCGATGATATCTGTGCCCGCCTATTTTATCCTACGTCATGACCCTTCTATAAACTCATCTTCTCTTTAAATCGAGCCGCCTGTCGTCGACTTACTTCTACCTTTTCTCCACCCTTCAGCTGAACCAATAATCCCCCATTAAACCACGTTTCAATAGTTTCTATCCAACTGAGGTTAATAATATGCTTTCTGCTCGCTCTAAAAAAGCTTCTTTCATCCAACTTTTCATCCAAGGCATTCAAGCTTTTATGGATCATGGGCTTAACATTGTTGAAGTATACTTTTATATAGTTTCCATCAGATTCAAAAAGACGAATTTCCTTCAAGCTTATAAACCAACATCGGTCACCATCCTTGACAAAAACTTGGTCATTCATCCCTAATTGTTCCTTGATTTCACTCACCCCTTCTTGTGCTCGCTCAGCTAAAGCACTTGCCTGGACTGCCAAAACCTTGTTTATAGCATCTTTTAAACGTTCTTCTTGGATCGGTTTTAATAGATAGTCTAGCGCATTCACATCAAAAGCTTTTATGGCAAACTCATCATAAGCAGTAGTAAATATGACTTTAGGTACTTTTTCAAGCTCTTCAAGTAACTCAAACCCCGTTTTTCCAGGCATTTGAATATCTAAAAAAATTAATTCTGGATCTAACTGTATGATCTTTTCTAACGCTTCATCCGCATTTACTGCCTGATCTACAATTTCAATCTCTGGATAATTTTCCAGTAAATTATTTAGCTCTTTTCTGGCCAATCGTTCATCGTCAATAATTATTGCTCTCATAAAGGTTCAGGTATAATAATTTGTGTAAGGACCGTGTGATCATTTTCGTTACCAATTTGTAGTGATGCTTGGTCACCATAAATTAATTTCAATCTTTTTTCTGTGTTTAGCAAACCATAGCCACTTTTTTTTTGTTTTGTGGCCATGAATTTTCCGCTATTTTTAATTTGAATCTGCAACCCTTCCGCAACTCTTTGGGTAATCAATTCAAGTTTACCCCCTTTTTTAAGTTTAGAAATTCCATGCTTAATCCCATTCTCCACAAGAGTTTGCAACATCAACGGGGGCACGCGAAAAAAATTTGAATGCTTATCAATCTCATAACTGATTTCTATTCGCTCTTCATATCTAATGGCTTCTAACGCCAAATAATCCTTTACGGTAGCCAACTCTTCGCTAAAAGCGATGGTTTCTTGAGGTTGGGCCTTCAAAACATTTCGGAGAATATTGGATAGTTGTGTGATGGCTTTTTTAGATTTTAAGGGGTCTTCTTGGACCAAAGCTCGAATACTGTTAAGGGCATTAAAAATGAAATGGGGATTGAGCTGAGACTTTAAATTATTTAATTCAATCTCTTTTATAGCAGCTTCATACTTCAACGATCTATTGTATCTTTCAAAATAAAGAAACGAGAGGTAAATCAAAGACCAAACTCCAAATAAACCCATAGATTGTAGCATACTAGCCAAAACATAGAGCACATTAAACTCTTGGATTCCATTCAAATTCCCTGAAAAGAACGAAATAAGAATGATAAATAAATAATGAGCGAGCGAAAAAACTACCATTGCAATCATGAACCTTGGAATCAAGGCTACCCATTTGACGTCGATCCAATTATTTCGAATGATGTAATTTCTGAACAAGTGGGTCACACCAACCATAAAAGCCACTTGCAGTACCTGACCCGAAAAAAAAGAAAGCGTAATTTGAAATTCTACACTATATAGAAAGAGTTGAATGAGCCCATATAGAGCCCAACCTATTATTTGAAATATCCAATAAAGCTGACGCTTACTCACGCTTTAAAGTTAACTCATTCTTTAAATAAGTAGCGGTATGACTGTTCTTGCACTTCGTCAATTCCTCAGGGGTACCTGTCATTAAAATATGTCCCCCTTTGTTTCCTCCTTCAGGTCCTAAATCTATGACTTCGTCAGCTACCTTAATAATGTCCATATTGTGTTCCACAATCAAAACGGTATTTCCCTTATCTACCAATCGGTTCAGCACATCTAATAAATGACCTATGTCTTGAAAGTGCAATCCCGTCGTTGGCTCATCTAGAATATAAAGTGTCTTACCCGTATCTTTTTTTGACAACTCAGTGGCCAACTTGACCCGCTGTGCCTCGCCTCCCGAAAGGGTCGTTGCGTGCTGTCCTAAGGTGATGTAGCCCAACCCTACTTGATCCAACATTTCGATCTTTCTTAATATTTTTGGTTGACTTTGAAAAAAAGTTACCGCCTCCTCTACCGTCATATCTAGCATGTCAGAGATGGATTTACCTCTAAAACGAACCTCCAAGGTCTCCCGGTTATACCTTTTTCCCTTGCACGTCTCACAAGCGACCAAGACATCTGGAAGAAAATCCATTTCAATGACCCTCATGCCGCCCCCTTGACAAGTTTCGCATCTTCCTCCTTTTACATTAAAGGAAAATCTACCGGGCTTGTATCCTCTGATTTTAGCTTCAGGTAATTCGCAAAACAATGCCCTGATGTCAGTGAAAACACTGGTGTAGGTCGCTGGATTAGACCTTGGCGTACGACCGATAGGTGATTGATCTACTTCTATTACCTTGTCTAAATAATCCATCCCTTTTATGGATGCATAGGGTAAAGGTTCTTTTCTTGACTTATAAAAATATTTTCTTAATATCGGATAGAGGGTTTCATGAATCAAGCTTGATTTACCGCTTCCCGAAACACCAGTAATACAAATCATCTTACCCAAACTTAATTTCAACGTGACGTTTTTAAGATTATGTCCGCAAGCCCCTTTCAAAATGATTTGATCTCCCGTACCCTTTCGACGTATTTTAGGTACTTCAATACGGAGTTTGTCATTTAAATAATTTGCCGTTTTCGTGTTCTTTTTCAAAAATTCTATGGGCGGTGCGGCAGCCACAATTTGTCCTCCAAATCTGCCTGCACCTGGCCCTACATCTACGATAAAATCAGATTCCAACATCATTTCCTTGTCATGCTCCACTACGATCACCGTATTTCCCAAATCCCTGAGTTCTTGCAACGCTTTGATGAGTTTTGTATTATCTCTTTGATGAAGTCCGATACTGGGCTCATCTAAAATATACAGAACGCTAACCAACTGGGTCCCTATTTGGGTTGCCAAACGAATGCGCTGAGCTTCTCCTCCTGACAAAGTCCTCAAAGGACGATTTAAATCCAAATAATCTAAACCTACATTCAGCATAAACCCAATCCGCTTTCGGATCTCTTTTAAGATCTCCTTGGCTATGATATTTTGTCGTTCATCTAATTTTGATTCCACATTTTTAAACCATTCATCTAGCACGTTGATGTTCATCATTGAGAGTTCCCCAATATGCTTATCTGCTATTTTAAAATGTAAAGATTCTTTTTTCAAGCGAAAGCCCTGACACGTATCACAGGTCTTGATATCCGTAAAATCTCGTACCCATTGACGTGTTTTTTCAGATCCTTCTTCTCGCTGTTTGTTCAAAAAATTGATGATCCCTTCAAAAGTAGTCGTCCAATCCGTCCCCGGATATTTAACAGAACTTACTTGAATAGATTCGGATTCTCCGTAAAGCAAAATATCCAATATCGGTCGAGGTATATCTTTAATTGGAGTCGTAATGTTTATTTTATTTTTTTTAAGAATCGCTTCTATCTTCTTAAAAATCCAAATGTCTCTGTACATACCCAAAGGCAAGATTCCTCCCCTACTGATACTCAATGAGGGATTGGGAAGGATCGCGGTTTCTGTAATCTCTTCTATAACCCCCAAACCATGACACTGATCGCATGCGCCGTAAGGAGAATTAAAAGAAAAAGTATTGGGGGCAGGTTCATCATAGGCCAGACCGGTCTCGGGATCCATTAAGTTTTTTGAGAAATAAGATAGTTCTTCGGTCTCTGCTAAGGTCATCATGACCCCATTGCCTTGCTTCAACGCCGTTCCAATAGAATCGTTGACTCGTTTTTGATCTTTTTCATCAATGACCATGCGATCGATGACAATTTCAATGTCATGCGTCTTGTATCGATCTACTTGCATCTTTGGCGTCAAATCTAAAATGGTGCCGTTGACACGAACTTTGGCATAGCCCATTTTTCTAATCTGTTCGAAGAGTTCTCGATAATGTCCTTTCCTACCTTTAACAACAGGTGCCAACAAGGTAAGTCGTTCCCCCTGGAAATGATGGTACAATTGATCCAGAATTTGGGCTTCCGACTGCTTAATCATAAGTTTACCCGTTACATGGGAATAGGCTTTTCCGGCTCGTGCAAATAACAATCGCAAGAAATCATATACTTCAGTTGTGGTACCGACGGTGGATCTCGGGTTTCGTGAGGTCGTCTTTTGCTCAATGGCAATGACCGGACTTAATCCATTGATTTTATCTACATCTGGCCGCTCCATGTTGCCAATAAAAGACCGCGCATAGGCTGAAAAGCTTTCCATGTACCGGCGCTGACCCTCAGCATAAAGAGTATCAAAAGCCAAGGACGATTTTCCACTCCCACTGATTCCCGTGATGACGATCAATTTGTTGCGGGGCAGGGTCAAATGAATGTCTTTTAAATTGTGCTCACGTGCTCCAATTATTTCTATGACCCCATCCTCAATTTGTTCTTGTTCGCTCAATTTTTTAGCCACCTTAAATTATTTGGTATTATTAGGCGCAAAATTAATCATTAAGTAGATCTAAAACTAAAAATTAGTAGGAAGCAAATACTCACGCTAAAAGTAAGCGATCACCACTGGGGCTTCTGTCGCTTAGTAAATCCCATGAGCTGCCTATAAAAAAAATTACTTTGACTTTAATTCCTTCAATTTCTTCCCTTTGTTTAGATGCAAATAAGCCCTAATTATGTCCTCTTTATTTATTTATTTTTTAAAAATATCACTCAATGCGCCTTCAAGAGTTGGGTAATCCGGCTCGAATCCCTGCTCAATGATTTTCCTCCCACTTACCAGATTTCCACCTAAAATAATTTTTGACATCTCACCAAAAATTAATTTCAGAAAAAGAGCAGGAATGTTCGGTAAAAATAATGGCTTTTTCAATTGCTTCGCTATGGCTTGGGTCAGTAAAGCATTGGTCGTACTTTGTGTAACCGCATTGTAAACACCCATCATCTGCTGTTCAACTACAAAGACGAACATCTTCACCAAGTCGTCCAAATGAATCCAACTCATGTTTTGCTTACCTGACCCGATAGGCGCACCAACTCCCCACAAGATAGGAAGGGTGAGTTTAGGCAGTGCTCCTCCCGCTTTAGACAAAACAATTCCAATTCTGAGCATGCTTACCTGCATGCCTAACGCCTCAAACTGATTGACTTGTTGCTCCCATTTAAATACGAATTGTCCAATGAAATCAACACCTGCGGGTGTATCTTCGAAACATTCCTGCTCCTGAGTATCGCTCCCGTAATAGCCTATAGCCGAAGCAGAAATAATCCTTGTGGGTCGCTTTTTTAATTTTACAACCTGATCATAAAGAAGTTGCGCCGCATCTATGCGGCTCACAATAAGTTTTTGTTTTTGTTTTTCGGTCCATCTTTTGTTTGCAATTCCTTCACCCGATAGATGAATAATCACATCCACTTTCAAAGCACGTGGGTCGATGTATCGACTGGCGATGTCCCATTTAAATGAAGGATAGCTAGCGTCCTTCGATGGATGCCTACTCAAATGGGAAACTTGATGGCCTTTTTGACTCAGCGCTGCGCTTAATGCTTGACCTATCATACCTGATCCACCAGTTATCAATATCTTTGTGCCCATGAGGTTTTATCGTTTGATTTCTTTTAAGCTTAAACACACATTGCAGGTTGTATTGTTCAGTTCCTTTCCTTTTTTTTCCATTTGTCAAAATTATGACACTAAATTAACCCTTCTTAATCTCTCCATCAACTCAATTTCCTATGCCGGGTATCAAACCGAATTTGATTTTGAGCCTGAAGCAGTCAAACTCGGATTTTGGAAATACACGAAGCGTTTTGGACAACTCATCAATAAGGGGGCCTATTATGTGATTAAAATCCCTGCCCTCAACAACGATGGGAACATGGATCTCCACCTTTTTTTAACCCTCTCCGGTAAAAAAAATACCCAAATGCACCTAGCCCTGGACACGGCCCATATCCCCGAACAAAGCCTTGCCCTGTATCAAAAACAAACCAAATATTTGATTCTCGACTTCAAAAAAGAATTTTATTGGGGACAATACCAAAAAGTCATTGATGCTAAAACGGCTGAGGCCAAAAAACTTGCAAAAAAATACAGAAAAATTTCAGAAAACACCACCGATGCGGAAGCCACCACCACGGCATTGGAACATCTTTTAGCCATCAATCATGAGATTGAAAAATTAAAAAAATTACAATTGATATTGTAAATAATAACCCGTTACGCTCCATTCATGCTGGCATGATCTTTCGGATGAAAGGTCATAAAAATTAAAAATGTCAAAACAGCCATTTATTATTTAATTCTCTCCATTTCTTTTAATTTTGGCTTCTTCAGAAATCAACCTAAATATTGAATGAAAAATATCCTACTCACTTTAATAATACTCATTTTAAATAGCTGCCGGTTCGAAAAAAATAACGAAGTTGACGTGTGTGCAACATTTGATGAAATAGATGCCAAAATAGTAGCTTTAATGGATGAAATTCAAATAAAGCATAAAGGCGATCGTCCTTTTCTTGATGCATTTAATATGGAACAAGTCTATTGGGTTCAATATAGAGATCGGCGATTACGTGCCATATATCCCAAAAAATGGGATCAGCATTATCGGAAAAATAATGGAAAAGAAGTCTTCAACCCCTGCAAGTGCCGAGAATTATTACGGCTGTCAGAGCGTCGAATAGAAGACTTGCAAATGTATCTAATTGGCGGCCCTGCGGATCAGCAAGATTGTCCGAGCAAACTCAATGAATAAAAAAAAGAATACTTAGAGTATCCTTTTTTTTAACTCATTTTCTTCGAAAAACAGCCTCTATTAAAAGGCGTATTTTACACCCAGGCTTATCTCAGTTCCTGGTGACAATTGATTGAAAATTTGATCTTGTGCCTGGTAAGCCTCAAAGAAATCTTCTCGTTGGTCATTGAGGATGTTGTTCACGCTAAAATTGATGGTTGTCTGTTCTTTTTTACCTAGCGACTTGTTTAAATTAAAGTTCAAACTATGAAACGGCTGCGAATAAATATCAGGAAAGAATCCTTCCCCTACCACGGTTAAGGTCTTGCCTTTTACATTATAAAAGAGTCCCGCATCAAGTCGACTATCTGCATTGTTGTATTGTAAACCAAAATTAATTACAAAAGGAGCTTGGCCTACCATCACACGTGTGTCTTGAATCGTTTCCCCTGATTTTTGATAGACCCGTCTTGAATCATATTCCATAGGGGTCATCTCTATACGCGAATCCACCAAGGTCAAATTGCCATAAACGCTAAAATCTGAAAGTGAAGGAGCTACAAAGTTCAAAGCCTTTCGGAATTCTAATTCGGCACCAAGCAACTGTCCCTCACCCACATTTCGGGGCTGAAATTCATTCCCTGTTTGGGAATTTGCGATACGAACCAATTCAATGGGGTCATCAAAAGTTTTATAAAATGCACTGACCGAAAACAATTGGCCCCTGTTGAGGAAGAGTTCCCATCTCAAATCAAGATTATTAATATGGGTCTCTTTAAGATTCCCATCCCACACCACATTTCCATTCTCATCGTTATATTTAAAAAAGGAACCATTAAAAATCCGGTTACTCACAGGATCCAAAATCTGGGCATAGGACAGCTCTTTAAACGAAGGTCTTGCAATCGTTTTAGAAAAAGAAAATCGGATATTTTGATCATCCGTCAATCCATAAATGGCATTGAGAGATGGGAAAAAATCGGTAGAATTAAGTACTTTATCGTTTTCAAGTAAATAAGCCCCCTCCACTTCGCCTGATTTAATTTGTTGTGTGAGCGACTCAATGGCTCCCGCATCGGTCGCATTCCCCAATTGACTCGCTGCCGTTTGATTCATGCCCGAGTACCGCTGTTCAAATCGCTCCATTCTTAAACCTACAATGGTCTTAAGCCCTTCGGTAATCGACACTTCTGCTGAGGCATAAGCTGCGAAGTTTGTGTTACTTGACGCATACGCATTGGAATTGGGATTGATGCCTCCATCTCGTTGATAATAGATTTTATTGCCTAAACCATCCTCAGGGGATCCGTATAAATTGACCTCCGAAATGATGTCATCGAAACTGGCATTGTCTTCCCATCGGGTGGATGCCTGAATACCCGTAATATTGAATGCTTGAATAGCATAATTTCGTGTTTTTAAAACATAACTGGTCCCCACACGATATTTAGCTTCTCTACCCAACAGCATCCCAGTATTTAATAGATCTACTTTACCGACCACATTGCGTTCATCGAGAAATCGCCACCTCCTTGAGGGTGATCCCGCAGCTCCAGGATTGATTCGGTTGACGCCTGTGTCATCAGAAAAAGCGGCCCGTCTAATGTCGGGGTCTGTCATGTTTGAGAAGGTAGGAGATAGCTTCCAATCCAGTTTCCACTGGGTATCTCCAAAATAATGTGTGCCATTCAGTAAGATATTGGTCAAACTTCTTTGACCATATTCTAGGTTATCATTAAAAGCAGTATAGTCTGAGATCAATCGCGGTGTAAAATCATCGGCTGTAGGGTCCGAAACGGTATTAATTTTAGCCGTCTTCTTTTCCCCATTTTGAAGACCCAAAACAGAAAGTTTATATTTTGCGTTTTGCGTTTTGTATGCGATGCCGACCAATCCCGATATTAAGGTATTTTCGGTAGTATAAGCCCCCGACCTTAGGGTTGCCGCACCCATTTCATACGCCTCTGAGGCATCTCTTTTTTGATACTCTCCAAACAAAACATCCTGATAAAAGTCATTGTCTCTTTTGTAATTGGCTGATATAATGTAACCCAAAGAATTACCGTTGGCCAATTTCTTTTGATTTCCCGATGATAAACCTAGGTTGTAATTCATAAAATTGGTAGCTTCTTGGGCCGATAATTGTTGAGAAAACAATTTACTTGTACTATACAGTTCTGTTGCTTCGTTGACGAAGGGGGTCGGTAAATCGGCATTGTCTATCTGGCTAGGAAGGCTCCTAGCATTTGAGTCAAAACCTAACCATTCCGTAGCACTTCCCTCGTGGGTTAATGCCTCCTTTTTAAAGTGCATGGAGGGATTGTAAGTAATCCCCAAGGATACATTGAAAACCTTTTCTTCTGGAAAATCCTTGGTTTCGATATTAACCAATCCTCCCGTAAAATCGGCAGGCTTATCGGCTGAAGCCGTTTTGAGAATCATCATGTTATTCAGCAGCGCCGTAGGAAAAATATCAATTTGCAAACTATTGCGATCAGGATCTAAACCAGGGATATCTACCCCATTCAATGTGGTTTTGGTATAGCGATCACCCAATCCACGAACATATACATATTTTCCGCCTTCTACGCTGACCCCAGTAACCCGTTTAATCGCACCTGCAGCATTGGAATCCCCTATCTTCCGGAAACTTGCAGATGAAATTCCATCCATCATATTGGGTGATTTTCGCTTTACCGTGATCAGGGCTGCCTCGGTAGACTTTGCCACTTGAGCGGTAACCACTACAGCTTCCAACTCTTCCACATCAGGATACAGTCTGATTTGTTCAATGACCGTTACTTCCCCAGATTTGACCTCTATCCCCGTAATGGTTGTCGTCTCTAGAGAAACAAAACTTGCCTGAAGATCATGCCTTCCGGGAGGGGCTGAGAAAGAAAAGTTTCCGTCAAAATCCGTAATGGCTCCCGTGGTCGTGCCGGCGATGATGACCGTCACAGAGAAAAGTGGCTCACCGGTTTCTTCTTCGATCACTGTCCCTCTAATGGTCCCTTGCTGTGCGAAAATCAGTGTGCTCCACAGAATAGATAAACTCGCTATAAAAAAAATCTTCATGCTACTTTTTTTTTAAAAAATGATGTCATCTTTAAGAATAACTCCACTAGGGGTTAAGCATTTATATTACTGCAAATGTGGGGATTCAATAGATGATAAAATCCTGTTTACCATGAGTTAACATTAACTTAACAATAGCGCCTATTTAATTAATAATTGGATAATATAAGTAGTGGTTTTAGATAATATTACACCTCAAGACCTATTCATCGACCCTAAGCCCCCTGTTTTTCTTTGATTGATCTCTTTGTCAAAACGGTTAAACATTCTGGCCAAAAAATACCCGCATGAGGCGTTACTTACACTGACTAGCAAACGGTCTCATCGGTAAACGTTACGGCTTCAATCAAAGATCAAAAGCTCATTCCCAATGCCGCTCCCATTTTTAACAAAAAAAGACCGTTGGAAATACCAACGGTCTTTTTATTTCATTGAGTCTTTTGCTTATTAAAGTCCTATCGTGGTTAGGGCTCCAGATAATCCTGCCCAAGTCCAAGTATCAAAAACAGACTTCGCAGGACCTTTGGTTCTTGCACCAGCAGCTACTTCAGAAGTAATTGCAGCAGCATCTGCACCCAATACCGTTGCTAAAGTATCTCCTTCATTCAAAGTGGTTTCCCATCCTGAAGAAACGCCAGCTCCATCACCTCCAAAGGATTCAATAGCCGTCCCAGCATATTCTCCCCATCCATAAATGTATAAGTCAACTAAGGCTGCATTGGTAGCGCCATCCCAATCTACGACATGATCTGCATCAGCACCTACATATACGACGCCATTGCTGAAGGTATGAAAGCCGTCCGCTCCATTGACTTTAGCGGTGCCTTCAGGCCCATCTAACTCAAAGGCTGAACCTCCTTGTGGCGTTACGATTACGTAATCCGAACAAGTTCCTTGCCAATCCTGATCAGTGTCCAACCCATCGTCATTTGAATTCCAAATCAAAACTTTAGAAACATTTACCGTTCCTCCAAACCACTCAATACCATCATCTGCATTGGCAACCACTTCAACGCCCTCAATGCTCGTTGCTGAACCAACACCTCCTAAAGTCAGACCATTGATCTCATTACCTTCACCGATGTTTGAGCCCCCGTGACGAATAGAAATATAGCTGATCGTACCTGAATTATCGGCCGCATCTGTGCCCCCGTACAAGCCATTGATATCGGATGTTGGTATGCCTTCAATATTAGATTCGGACGCGTCATCCCCTAATGAAGCCGGTGCATTTCCTAATATAATGACCCCTCCCCAAAGACCTCCAGCATCTGACGGCATGTTGGGTGAAAGTATTTCACCTGGTTGAATTTCATCTGCGACTGCGGTAAAGATGATGGGTGAAGTAGACGTTCCCTGAGCGTTTAAGGTCGCTCCTCTTGCTACTACTAATGCCGTTGCATTGGCTCCTGTTCCATATTGGCCTTTGATAATTGTCCCCGCCTCGATGGTAAGTGTAACTCCTGAAATCACGGCTATTCTGCCTCCTAATATGTATACGGAATCAGCAGACCATATAGCATCCGCCATAATATTTCCCGAAATCAACACTTCAATGCCTTCGGTTACCGTTACCGTATCTGTCTCTATTTCTGTAACTGTATCTGTTACCGTTACGATTTCTGTTACCGTTAATGTTTCTGTATCATCATCACATGCCAAAAAGAAAAGCATGGACGAGAATGTAAGGATTGTAATGAAATTTTTCATTTATAGTCTGTTTTCTGTTAAATTTTATGATTTATGAGCGCTTTATTGCACTCATTTATAAATGCAAAAATGCGTGTCAAGTATTAACTCCAAGGCGTTTGAGTGTTACCTTTTCGTTAAACCCTTCGGCAACATGTTAAGTCATTGTTAAACCGATGAGTCCCCGAGGAGAGGGGCGGCTGTTCTTATTTGGAAATCTGGACTTTAGAAAGGATGTTTTTGATGATATCATGGGTGGTGATGCCGTCAGCTTCGGCTTCATAATTCAATAAAATCCGATGGTTCATCACATCATCAGCAACCTCCTTAATGTCTTCTGGCAATACAAAATCTCTCTGATCAAAAAAAGCAACCGCTTTGGCCGCAAGATTCAAATTAATTGAAGCTCTTGGCGAAGCTCCAAATTGAATATAGTGAGCCATATCATCTAATTGATAGGATTGAGGATCTCTGGTGGCCAAAACCAATTCTACGATATACTTTTCTAAAGATTCTGATAAACTCACCGCATTGATTTCTTCTTGAATGGCAAAAATGTCCTTCTTGGATAATATGGTCTTCAATTCGGGTTTAAAAGACATATTGGACATTCTGCGCATGACCTCTAGTTCCTCTTCTTTTGACGGATACTTGACATGGACTTTCATCATAAATCGATCGACCTGCGCTTCAGGTAAGGGGTAAGTTCCTTCTTGATCTACGGGATTTTGTGTTGCCATCACCAAAAAAGGGCGAACCAGTGGGTAAGTCTCCTCCCCAATCGTTACTTGTTTTTCCTGCATAGACTCCAGAAGGGCTGATTGTACCTTTGCTGGAGATCTATTGACTTCATCCGCTAATATCATATTGGAAAAAATAGGACCTTTTTTGACTTCAAATGCTGCTTTCTTTTGATTGTAGATCATGGTTCCTACCAAATCTGCAGGTAAAAGGTCAGGCGTAAATTGAATCCTCTTGAAGTCAAGTTGTAATACCTTAGCCAAGGTATTTACCGTCAGGGTCTTGGCGATCCCCGGGACGCCCTCTAATAAAATGTGATTTTGTGTAAAGAGACCAATGAGCAATCGGTTCACCATGTGCTTTTGCCCAACGACTACTTTGCCTACCTCTTCAATAACCTGAGTAATTTTATGCTGATGTTCCTTTTTTAAGTCTTGATTTGTCTCTTCCGTATCCATGTTATCCTTGATTCATTTGGCAGCAAAAATAGGAATCCTTTTAATAACAAAAAACCCTTTTTGCCCTAGCCGGGCATTTTATATGTTAAATGAGGTTAAATGATCACCCTTTGAAGTGATGGCCACATAAATTTATTCAAATTCTTGCGCTCAAAAAATGAATCTAATGCCGTCGGCTTCATTTGATTTTCTGGAGTCCGGTCAATACTTGCTTCATGACATAAAACATTTCGGTAGCAATTTGAAAACATCGCTCATCGTAGGCGGTACGCTCATGATCCGTGCCGTCAGCCGATTTGGGGTCCTCATACAACAACTTCACTTTCAAATCAGCGCCAAAAATAACGGGACAAGCCTCATCGGCCTCCGCACATGTCATCACGGCACAAAAATCTTTTTTGGGATTTTCTAAATGATCGTATTTTTTGGAAAAACTGACTAAATGCAAGTTTCCCAGACTACTTGAGATCTCATATCGTGGATTTTCTCCCGTTCCTACTTCTACAGCAAATCCAGCCCGCTGCAATGCGGCCACAGCCCTTGGATTAAAGGCCGTCTCTTCAGTTCCACCACTGTAGGCCACTACCAAGGCAATATCATAATAGATGGCCGCCATTTGTAACCAAATTTGACCCAAATGACTTCTTCTTGAATTGTGCGTACAGATAAAATTCAAATCCGCAGCTTCTCCCTGAGATATTTTATTAAAAATATAACGCGATAGCGGTTCCAATTGTTGAATTCTTTTGGATTCTAAATCGGGTAATCGGGCTAAGGCCGTTTGGATGTAAGTGTTTAAACTCATGAAAAATACTCTTTTGGCTGGCTAATTTATCCCTATTCCCCTTAAAATAAATAAAAAAGAGAATTACTGTTTAATTTAAAAACTTATGCTTTTGTTGAAAAAAAATGAAGGGGAAGGGATTACGTTAAGCTTTTAACCAAAAAATAGGCTTTTAACTAATGATTATTTTAAAAATAACGTAATTAGTCAAAGGTAATTACTCTTTATTTTTCTGTTCTTTTTAAAAAAGTTTATATATTTTTAAATTTAATTAAAACTCAATAGTATAGGTCGATAGGTGTCTATCGTTTATAAAAGGTTTAAATCCCTTATAAATAATTCGACTTAAACATTTGAAATAAGCAAAAAATCTCGTTTAAAAATTAACTATTATTAAACTTTTTAGAATTAATTTAATTTAAACCTTAATATGAAGAAGAAACATATTGCACTTAACTGGGGAATTATTCAAGCCCCTGCTCCAACGACTACTGTCTGCAGTAGTCGTTGGACGCTCCCTTTCCACTGCCTTTGAATAGGAACGGATCAAGTTTAACGTTTTACCAAAAATCAGGCTTTTACCTAATTATTATGTTAAAAATAACGTAATCAGTTAAAAGTAATTACTCTTTATTTTTCTGTTCTTTTTAAAAAAGTTTCATATATTTTTAAATTTCCTTAAAACTCAATAGAAGAATTCTATGGGTTCATATCTGTGCTAAACATCTTAACAAAAACTTATAAAACAAACAAAAATCCTTTTTAATAATCAACTATGATTACACTTTTTACAATTAATTTAACTTAAACAAACTAATATGAAGAAGAAGCATGTTACAATTATTGGGGAATTATTCAAACCCCTGCTCAAAGGACTACTCTCTGCAGTAGTTGTTTGGCTCTCCCTTTCCACTGCCTTTGCGCAGGAACGGGTAATTTCTGGTACGGTGACCGACGAAAATAGTGAAGGTCTTCCTGGGGTCAATATTATTGTTAAGGGTACCGCGACGGGAAGCATCACGGATTTTAATGGTGCCTACCAAGTAAATGTCCCCGAACAAGGGTCCTCACTGATCTTCAGTGCGATCGGCTACGACATCCAAGAAATTGTGATTGGTGCTCGATCCTTAATTGATGTGACCATGGCTGTCAATGTTGAAGAACTTGAAGAGGTTGTCGTGACTGGATACACTACACAATCCAAGAAATCGGTGACTGGTGCTGTTGTGTCTGTTGATATCGGCGAAGCTACCAAAGTACCCATCCTCAATGCTGGAGAAGCGTTGCAAGGCAGGGTTACGGGGGTTACGGTTACCAACAATGGAGAACCAGGTGGCGTCCCTAACATTCGTATAAGGGGTTATGGAACAACAAATAACAATGATCCTTTATACATTATTGACGGAGTTCAAACTACTGATGCATATGTGCTAAATACTATAAATCCATCAGACATCAAGCAAATGAACGTCCTGAAAGACGGTGCTGCTGCTATATATGGTGCACGTGCTTCTAATGGTGTTGTCATCATTACGACCAAAAATGGCAGCTACAATAAAGGTAAGGTAACACTCACTGCAGAAGCTTATTTTGGTACGCAAAGGGCTATTAACTTACCCGAGCTACTCAATGCCGAACAACATATGCAAATGATCGCTACCACTTATTTGAACGATGGATCAACTGCTGATTTAGCTCTTTACGGGGATATTAACAACCCTTCAGTGCCCTACGGTACAGATATAGGAGGAACGACAATGCGGGTCGCTCCAGGAGGAGGAACTGATTGGATGTCTGTGTTGTATCGCGATGCGCCTGTTCAAAATTATGCAGTATCTGCATCGGGTGGCAGCGAAGCAAGTAAATTCATGATGTCGCTCCAATATCAAAACCGTGATGGTGTTCAAGTGGCAACTGGATATGACAGAGTTACTACTCGCTTAAATGGTGAATTCAGTATCAAGGATCGTGTGAGAATAGGACAACACATGAATGTTTCTTTTGAAAATGGAAATACGCCAAATAATCATGAAGCAGCCTTACGATCAAGTCCCATCATACCATTATATGACCAAGATGGAAATTATGGAGGTACTTATGCGGGCAAAGCCTTGGGTAATGTAGCCAATCCTGTCGCTGAAAATGAAAGATCTAGTGATAATTTCAACAAAACACTAAGAGCTGTAGGTGATGTATACTTGGAGGCTGATATTCTTGAAAACTTGACATTCAAAACTACGGCAGGAATTAATTATCGCCAATTTGAGAATAGAGGGTTTGCCCCATCTAATCCAGAGGCAGAAGCGCCAAGGGCGGCTCCTATATTGTACAGAGGAGAGCAAAGCAATTATGAGTGGGTATGGTCAAATACCTTGAATTACCAGAAGAGTTTTGGTGATCACACCCTGGGGGTTTTGGCAGGAACAGAAGCCGTTTACAACACCTTCAGAGGACTCAGTATTCAAAGATCTGGATATCTTTTTGAGACGCCTGATTTTTACTACCTAAGTAATGGAAGTAACGATCCAGTTGTAACTTCGGCCTTCTCTAACGATTATGCCTTATATTCAGTTTTTGGTGCGTTGAACTATTCGTTCATGGACAAGTACTTCCTATCTGTGACTGTTCGTAATGACGAAACTTCAAGATTCTCAAAGGCCAATGCAGCTGCGACTTTCCCATCCCTTAGTGCTGCTTGGATTGTTAGCGATGAAAACTTTTTTTCTAAAGGTGTCGTTTCTAGTTTAAAACTGAAAGCTTCTTATGGCCTTCTTGGTAACCAATCACTAAACGTTACGAATCCCGATGTGAATCAATCTTCACTTAACGATAATTTGGCTTACTATGCATTTTCAGGAAGTGGAAGTCCAACGGTAGGCGCATTGCTAACGCAGGTTGGAAATTCTGATTTGAAGTGGGAAACGACAACTTCTATTAATGTTGGTGTTGAACTTGGATTCTTGAATGACAAATTATACGTGAATGCTGACTGGTTTGATATTACCACAACTGATTTGATTGCTCAAGATTTAACAAAGATCACAACCACAGCGATTGATGCTAGTGCACCGTTTGTAAATATTGGAGAAGTCAATAATACAGGTATTGAGTTAGCAATAGGCTATGCTGATCAGACTAGTTCTGGTTTTTCATATGGGGTAGATCTAGTGTTTTCTAGCTATGATAACGAAGTAACTGCATTGGCCAGTGCCTTCCAAGTAGGTGGTGGATTCCGAAATGGATCTACGGCTACGAGGACAGAAGTAGGACAGCCTATTTCGTCTTTCTATGGTAGGAATGTCATAGGAATTTTTCAAGATCAAGCTGAAGTAGATGGCGCCCCAACACAAGATGGTGCTGGTATCGGTAGATTTCGATATGAAGATGTTGACGGAGACGGAGATATCGACGATGATGACAGAACATACATTGGATCTCCACATGCTGACTTTACCTATGGTATCAATTTGACGGCAGGTTTTAAAGGTTTTGATCTTTCTGCCTTCTTCTCAGGTTCACAGGGCAATGATGCATTCAACGTCACAAAAATACACACTGATTTTCCTTCATTTGTAGATCAAAATAGGAGCATCAGAGTATTGGATGCATGGTCGCCGACAAATACAGGTGCTACATTGTCTGCCCTAACTGCTGGTGATGCGAATAATGAGATCGCTTCAAACTCCTATTTTGTAGAAGATGCTTCTTATTTCAGATTGAAAAACTTGCAAATAGGATATACCCTTCCTTCAAGTATCTCATCCAAATTATCTATGGATAACGCAAGAGTTTACATTCAAGGAACAAATTTGTTTACGCTTACAGATTATACTGGAGCTGATCCTGAAATCCAAGAAAGTGGTACTTTAGGTCTGGGTGTTGATTATGGTAAATTCCCGCAATCTAGAATGCTTAGTATGGGATTTAAATTTAACTTTTAATTAAATCGAAATGAAAAAAATATTATTAATACTTAGTGTCATCTTCATCAGCTACGGTTGTGGGGATGACTTCACACAAATTGCTCCAAAAGGAGTACTGGCAGATGAAACTCTGCAAAACGCAGTAGGTGTAAATCTTTTACTTACCAGCGCTTATTCGGCCCTGGATGGCATAAATAGTACGAGTGGCGATCCCTGGTTTGATACAGGTGATAACTGGTGGTTTGATGTCCTTTCGGATGACGCCCACAAGGGTTCAGAAGACAGTGATCAGCCTGATTTATACAATTTGGAGGTATATTCATGGTCCACTGGTAACCCTTACATCGCAGGTAAATGGCGTGGTTTGTATGCGGGTGCCAATCGGGCCAATGCCGTGATCAGTGTAGGTGCTCCTCTTGCTGAGGCAGGAGACGCCGATGTTGCTCAGGCTGTGGCAGAAGCTTATTTTTTGAGAGGTTATTTCTATTTTGAACTTCAAAAAATATTTGGGAACGTTGCCTACATCGATGAGATTCAATTCGCGTCAAGCGAATACAATCAACCAAATACCAATGGCCCTATTTGGGATAAAGTTGAGGCAGATTTTATCTATGCAAAAGCTAATTTAGCTGAGACCAGTGCTGATCCGGGACGTGCCAATAAAATGACCGCAAGCGCTTTTCTTGGTAAAACTTACATGTTCCAAAGTAAATATGCGGAGGCCAAGACTGAATTTGATCTTGTAATTGCAAGTGGTGCTTACGGTTTGAATAGTGACTATGTTACGAATTTCAATGCTGCGGGTGAAAACAGTAAGGAATCTATCTTTGCTATTCAGTTTGCTGCAGATGGAGGTCTTTCAAATAATGGAAACCGTGGAGGCACTTTAAACTTTCAAGTAGGTGGTGTCACGAGTTTTTGCTGTGGTTTCTATCAGCCAAGCGTTGATTTGGCAAGTGCATTCAAAACTGAAGCTGGTCTTCCTATGCTCGACACTTATCATGACACACCTATCACAAATGATTATGGAATAGGGTCAGCTGATGCTTTCACTCCTCATGCAGGTGAACTTGATATTAGAATAGATTACACCATGGGGAGAAGAGGTGTTGATTTCAACGGATTTGGTACAATGCCAGGTGCTGATTGGGTAAGAGCGTCTGCAACTGATATTTCAGGGCCTTTCATTGCTGCTAAAAATCATTATATTGCTGGTGAAGATGAGAACAGAGGTTCTGGTGGCTGGGGCGAGCAACGTACAGGTATCAACTACAATATCATGCGTTATTCCGATCTTTTGTTGATGTCTGCTGAAATCGATGTTGAGATCGGCTCTTTGGAAGATGCAAGAGCAAAAGTTAACCAAGTTAGAGCTAGAGCTGCCGCTAGTACTCCAGTGGATGGAACAGGTGCAACAACTTATAACGTTGCTGAGTATACCGCTGCTTGGACAGATCAAGCAACAGCTCGAAAAGCGGTGAGATTTGAACGTAGATTGGAACTCGCCATGGAAGGTCAGCGGTTTTTTGACTTGAAACGATGGGGGGTACTTCCTGCGACCATCAATGCCTATGTGGCCAAAGAAGCCGTAACAATTGCCAATTTTGGAACCAAAGCGAATACCTTCAATGATTATAATAAAGATTTGTGTATTCCTCTTGGCGCTATTGACCAAAGTTTAAATACTCTGGTGCAAAATCCTGGTTACTAACAGTTAGTCCTTGTAATAAATAAAAAAAGGTCGTCCATTTTGGATGGCCTTTTTTTATTATTTTCACTCTTTATCTCTCATCTGCCATCTAAAAATTCAATTGAATTTGACCTCTGATTATTCGATTTTAATTTCTCCTCTCACTTAGTACAAAAAATAATTATTATTTCGTATGATAAGGGACTTATGTCCATTAAATTTAGGGTTTAAAAGGCTTTAATTGTATTACTTTCTTTGTTAAATCCCTTCAATAAAATGATCCCCTACTCAAAAGAAATTTCTCTCATCGCACTCCTATTTCTCCTAAATGCCTGTAATCCCTTCTCCAGTCATAAGAAATTTGTGCTCTTAAGCGCCAGAGAATCTCAGATTGGTTTTAATAATCAACTTGTAGAGAATGATTCCCTCAATTATTTTACCTATGCCTATATGTACATGGGAGGTGGTGTCTCTATTGGTGACATCAACAACGACCAATTACCCGATATTTACTTCACGGGTAATATGGTCCCCAATAAGCTTTACCTAAATAAAGGAAATATGATTTTCGAAGACATCAGTGATGCTGCAGGCGTTGCGGGAGATCATCGCTGGTATACCGGAACCACCATGATCGACATCAACAATGATGGCTTATTGGACATTTATGTGAGTGTTTCAGGCAAGTTTGCCCCCCGTACTAATCAGCTTTTTATCAATAATGGTGACCTCACTTTCACAGAGTCCGCGGCCAACTATGGTCTGGATGCAGAAGAAGAAATTATTCAAACTACTTTTTTTGATTACGATCAAGATGGAGATTTAGATGCCTTTCTTGCCAATTATCCCTCAACCAGCTTCAGAACTCCCAATGTCAAGTATCAATTTTTGAAATATGCCAAAGATTTGGAAAAAAGTGATCGCCTGTTGGAGCAGCAAGCTGACGGTACGTTTAAAGATGTAACCGAGGCGGCAGGCATCCTAAATTTCGGTTTGGCCATCAGTGCCTCCATAGCCGATTTTAACAATGATGGCCTAGAAGATATTTATGTCTCCAATGACTTCAGCACGCCCGATTTCTTATATCTCAACAATGGAGATGGCACTTTTACTGATAAAATCAAAGAATCCACCAACCAGACGGCTTTTTATGGTATGGGCACTGATGCTGCAGATATCAATAATGATGGGCTCATCGATTTGATGCAAGTTGACATGGCTGCACAAGACAATCGCCGACAAAAAGCAAATATGGCCAGTATGAATCCTGAGCTATTTTGGTCAACAGTCAATGCTGGATTTCACCATCAGTATATGTACAATACGCTTCAACTCAATAGAGGAACTGTAAATGGGACCCCCATCTTCAGTAATATCGCCTTTGCTGCCGGCGTTGCCTCTACCGATTGGAGCTGGTGTCCCCTCTTTGCTGATTTCGACAATGATGGGCATAAGGACCTTTTTATTTCCAATGGTACGCGTAAAGAGGTCAATAATCGAGATTATTTTAAACAAGTGGATAAAATAAGCGGTCAAGAGCAGCTGGATCAATCGCTCGCGCTTTCACTTGAAATGCCAGAAGAACCGATTGACAATTATATTTTCAAAAATAATGGCAATACCACCTTCTCTAAAGCCAATGAAAACTGGTCTCTAAGTTATGTTGGATTCAGCAATGGTGCCGCCTATGGTGACCTAGACAATGACGGTGACCTAGATCTAGTCATTAATAATATTGATCAGGAAGCTGCTGTTTTTAGAAATGATATGCCCACATCTTCTACCCAAAACTACCTAAAAATTAAGCTTAAAGGCATTGAAAAAAACATTCACGGCATAGGTAGTAAAGTCACCCTTTTGACAAAAAGTGGCGGGCAGCAAGTGCAAATTGTGATGACCAGCAAAGGATACCAAAGTTCCGTTGAACCTCTGGCTTATTTTGGCTTAGATAACCAGGAAGTCATCGAAAAAATTACGATCGACTGGCCTGATGGAACCTCTCAAGAAGTAAAAGGCTTCGTACTCAATCAACTCATGGAGGTAACAAAAAACAGTATCCCCATGGCTCCAAAAAATACTGATCCCCGGCTTTTTTCAAACATTTCCCATCACATTCAACCTGCCTTTACACACGGTGAGAATAGCTATAATGACTTCTACCATCAGGTGCTGCTGCCCCATAAGATGAGTAATTTTGGCCCCGCACTCGCCAAAGGGGACATCAATGGCGATGGACGAGAAGATGTTTTTGTAGGCAATGGAAGTACATTTCCGGCCAAAATATATCTTCAAACGGAAAGTGACTCCTTCGAATATCTCCAAACCTCCATTGAGAACGATTCTATTTATGAAGACCTAGATGCACACTTTTTTGATGCCGATGGAGATGGCGACAATGACCTGTATGTCGTTAGTGGGGGCAATGTGTTCCCTGACGGCTCATGGGAATACGAAGACCGTCTTTACATCAATATCAACGGTCATTTTGAACGGAGTATGGACGCGATTCCATCCATTCATGCCAGCGGGGGTCGCGTTATCCCGCATGATTACGATCAAGATGGTGATATAGATTTGTTCGTAACCGGAAGGTTAAAGCCCCACGCCTATCCAGATCCCGGAGAAAGTTTTCTATTAGAAAACGTTACGGTCCATGCGGATGAGATTCTATTTGAAAACGTCACTCAAAAGGTGATGCCAAAAATAGCCCGATTGGGCATGATTACCGATGGCGTCTTTGCAGACATCAATGGAAATGGATTGGATGAACTCATCCTCGTCGGCGAATGGACCGGACTCTTGGCTTTCACGCTGAATGAGGGTCAATATCAGCCTTTTGAAAGCACATTATCCGATTATAAAGGATGGTGGTTCAGTCTCGCTCAAGCAGATGTAGACCATGATGGAGATATTGATTTAGTGGCCGGAAATCTAGGCCTGAATTATAAATACCAGGCCAGTGATGAGGCTACGTTCGACCTCTATGTAGATGACTTTGACCTCAATAATTCGCAGGATTTAGTCCTTGGCTACTTCAATAATGGCGAACAATTTCCCGTCAGAGGCAGGCAATGTTCCTCAGAGCAGATTCCGGCCATAGAAGCAAAATTTAAAGACTACAATTCCTTTGCTTCCGCTTCTCTAGAATCAATTTATGGAAAAAAGGGATTGGGAGATGCACTACACCTCCAAATCAGTAGTTTTTCAAGTAAAGTGTTTATCAATGATGGCAAAGGAAATTTTGAAGCTACAGATTTGCCTATCGAAGCTCAGTATGCGCCCATCAATGACCTGATCATAACCGATATTGATCAAGATTCCATCCCAGACATCATTCTTGCAGGCAATCTTTTTGCCTCTGAAGTGGAAACTCCAAGAGCAGATGCGGGTGTAGGCCTGTTACTAAAGGGAAATGGTGATGGCTCATTCAAAACGGTCCCCATGAGTCAAAGTGGTTTAATCCTCAGGGAAGATACAAAAAGTTTGATGTTGCTGGCGGGTAGTCAGTCTAGTAAACTACTCTTCGCAGCGAGTAATCAAGGTTCTCTGAAAGCCTTTTCAGTCAATCTTGACACGCAAAGAGGAACTCATTAGACATAGGCCTTGTGAAGGGCTTCGGTCCAAGCTTTGGCCATCAGAGCAGATCCAGCCAATGAAGGGTGAACGCCATCGGGACACCAATAGGCCACGCCTTGATCCGCCACTACCGTATCAAAAACTTGTTGATAGGGAATGAAGATTGCACCCATTTGCCTAGCGATGTCTGCGGCCGCCTTTTGATACGCTCTAAAAGTGGGTATCCATGCCTCGGTATCAATAGCCGTTCCACCGAGCACGACAAAAGGCTCTCCAATAATAAGCTTGATCTTGGGG
>CAJQKV010000004.1 GCA_905479015.1 uncultured Cyclobacteriaceae bacterium | reverse complement strand
CAGTAATTCATTTTTATGTGATTGTGTTTGTAAAATTAGGTAATTCAGTTAATATTTAAGTTTTAATCACGTTCTTTTTAGCTTTGAAGGACTATTTTCTAGTATTTCTGTTTAGATGATGAAACCTAGGAAATTATAGATGGGTATTTTTTAATCCCTATTTTAGGTGTCCAAGGTTTTATTGAATGTCAAAAGTGTTAGTGTGTATTTAACGACTCAAAAGAGATAACAATGAATCCAAAACTGATTGCCTATCTGTTGCTTATCATTTCCATAGTGTCTATTGTATTCCTATTGGCTTTTATATTGGATGCTTTTTCGGTAGAGAAACTACCCATACTTATCTTTGTCATTGCACCGGTTTTAGTGATTTATTATTTATTTGTTACCCGTTTTGGGAAAGGCATTCGATAGCTTGAAAAGTTCAAAAAAATGGTAAATCAATCATTGGTGAAATAGCTATGAAGGGCTTATCTCGACCATCAATCTATTCATATTGAAGATTGGGTACCCGTTATTGCTTTCATCGCACTCCATTTGTTAACCGTCCCGCTTTCATGTTTTGCTCCAATCTTTTTGGCCATTCAATACACCGTCACGCCTTGACTTTGATAGGTTTCACAGGTTGAATGGTTCTTAATGGGATGTTGAAAGTGATCAATGAATGCCTAAGGCTTCTTTAAATATTATCATAGCCATTTTTGAGATGAATGCGTTACCCATTTAATCATTCAATAGCGCTTCTTTAAGATTAGATGTATGGTTAAGTGATTCCGAACTAAGAAAAAATGATCTTATATTTTCTGAAATTGCTAGGGTCAGTCTCAAGATACCATCATAGTTGGCCGCCGATGGTCGGGTTAAGTCTTACTTTTGAGTCTTTCAGATAATCTAACTAAATATTCAAATCATCATTACATCGATTCGGCTTTGATAACGGCTGGTGGATTTATATCATTGGCCAAATACCTTTTCTAAAAGAGCCGTAGTTCTATTAGCTTGATTGCTTCGTATTGCAGATTCCTCTTCTGCAATCATTTTGAAGAGTCCAATAGTAGCCTCTTCTGTGGCATATTCGGCTAGATCGGGATTGACCTTTTTAGTAAAGGGCACTTTGTTGTAGATTTTCATTACCTCCCCCCAATATTTGGTGGTACCTGTTTGTTGAAGTGCATTTTCTATGATGGGTTTAAATTTAATGAGTAATTCACTTTTTGTGGTATTTTCTAAATATTGAGTAGCGGCATCTTCTTCACCATTCACAAGAGCAATAGCATCTGATATTTCCATTGCTGTTATCGCTCCTATGAAAATATTTAGTGCTTCTTTAGAAGCCAACTCAGCACTTCTATTAATAAGTAAAACCACCTCATCACATTTTTCTTTTCCGCCAGGTACTTTTGCGAGTGTAGTTGATATTTGCTCGGCTTCTTTAGGAAATGGAATTTTGATCAATGTATTTTTAAAATATCCATCTTCTTTGTTAACCTTTTGAACTCCTTTTTCGATACCCTTTGAGAGGGCTTCTTTTAGGGCATTTGCTGCTTCTTCTACTGAAAAAGGAACCTCTTCGATATTAAGTTCGTCAAGGGTTGTCTCTTCAATAACTTCTTCAACAATATCTTTTAAAAACTTTAGCTGTCCAAAAGAAGTTGTGTTTAAAAGGCATATGAACACTATGGTAAGGCTGATAATTTTTTTCATAATGTAAACTTACTTAATTATTGATTGATTGATTTGAAAGAGTAGCTATTTTAACTGAGAAAAAAAATGTCATAACATTTTTTAATGCTATGACATTTTTACTTTCTTCGGACGATACCCGTCAAATGAATTTTATTTATAAGATGTTAATTCAAGATAGTTTACCTCTGATATTCATAATATCCTTCAACTGGAATCATAACGTGATCATAACCTGTTCCTGCAAACATAACGTATGGTGCACCTGAGTTAAAATCGGTTGTCATTCCTTTAAGGGTTGAAGGATCTTTTGGCATTAACATTAAATGTGGGCCTGATTCTATCCATTGACCTTCAGCTGTCGTCTCTTTAGTTTTAATAACAACATCTCCCTCATCATTGGGACCTATCCTCATTCCAACAGAATTGTCTTCACCCATGTCTCCATGAAGCATCCAAGCCCAACCATCATGATCCATTTCTGGTGTTTTACCACTCATATAAGCCATTGCCCATTTCATTGCTTGTGCATCTCCTACCATAGCCATAGCTTCATGGGCGTCTTTCCAGCCATTTCCTGGATCAGCCATACCCCTAGGATTTGCAGGCATTGCTGTCCATCCATTCGTTCCTTCTCTTAAAACAGTAGTACCATCAACATCCAAAACCGTACACTCAGAAGCAATAAATGAAGGAGCAGCGGTACTATAGGCCCATATTTTCCATTCAGCTGAGGTATGAGGACCGGTTGGTTCACCCGAATTTTCTTTTGCCATTTCTGGCTCAGCTATTACCACCGCTTCTTTGGGTGCTTCTGTTGGTTGGCAGCTAACTGTAATTAAAATAAATGTAAGGAAAATTAAAAAATTTTTCATAATTTCTAAAGTTTTTTATTAATATAATCAAATTGAATTAAATAAGGAGTCTTCTAGCCTAGTCGAAAAATTCCTTTGTCTAAAGTTTATCATAAGAGATCTAGAATATTTTTCTGTTAAAGTCACTGTTCAGAAAAATAACTTGGGAAGCCTTTCTTAAGTAATTCTGTATACGCGTGATAGAGTACCGTCTTTCTGTGCGTACCGAATAAGGTCTGACTGAAAAACGTGAGAAAAGATTTTCCTTCTGACCTTGAGATTTCAAAATAGCCCTCATCAAGGAGTGTTTTTAAGGCAAATAAAATTTCTGCAGTTGACCGGCATTTCTGTAGTTTTGACTGAATTTCTGTGACCGTTCCTTTTAATATTTTAGGTTCTACCGAAACAAAACCGTCTTGGATCTCTTTTTCAATTAAATAATCATATTCAACTTCTTGAAGATGACTCAGTCGCCATTTTTCATATCTGGCATCAGGAAGTTGGACTCTCATCAATTCACGACCTCTTTGTCGGAAGTCGTCCATATTTTTGATGTTTGCTAAATAGGAGACAACAGATTTTTGATAAAAATCAAAGGCCTTCCAGTCTTTACCTGCTTTAAAAACGAGAAAGTCTTCACTTCCATCTATTGAAATAGCTATTTGAATACCCATTATTGATTCTTTCTAGTCTCCTAAGATTGAGGTAAAAATTAATAAGTAAACAATTTAAATAAAAAATAATATTTAACCAGAACACCTGCTTTGATGTTACTGAGAGAGATGATTAATGAATGAGCTATTGTCTTAAATATTGACTCAGTCAAATTAAATGATATGGAGTTAATCAATCTATCACAACTGGAAAGAAACGAAAAATACTCAGACCTTATGATTCGGGTTTCTTAAAAGGGGAAGCATCCTGATGTAAGGTCATTGCTTTTTGAGCGAAGAGAACAGCTATAGAAAGTGAAATAAAAGCCATGATCCAGATTCCGGGCATGAACGAGGTAAGTAGAAAATAATCATAAAATCCATGAATTACGGTTGCGATGACAAACCCAATAATAGCAATCATGGAGGTAAAGACCTTAGTGTTGAACTTGATGTCAGGTATGCCATCTCCATCAATATCTAAAGCTACTTTTTTCTCATTAAATTTCGCCTTCCCTAAGTAATAACCCATGATCACGGCAAAAGTGGCATGGGCAGGGACGGTAGAAAACATTCTCACAATACCAGTAGTAACACCACCTTGCATCACAAAAATAACATTTTCGATGGTGGCAAAACCCATAGCCACCATAACTGTGTAGACAATGCCGTCAAAGGGTTCATTGAAATTATGATTCCGATAAAGGATGAATCTTACAAATGAAAATTTGAATATCTCTTCTACAAATGCGACGATGATAAATGCGAAAAATAATTCATCCCATAAATTATCGGGTTCCACCTGATAATGTTCTGCCAAGAAGTCTCCGGTATAATAAGAGAGTCCAAAGGTGAGAATTCCAAAAACAAAGCTTATTGCTAATAGCCCAATGGGTTCTTTTTCGTGCTTGTCAGAGAAAAAAATAAAAATGATAATGATTAATCCTGGAAGTAGAGAGAGTGATAATAATCCGATTTCTTTCAGCATTTTTAATCTAGTTTATGTGAGGAAATTAATTGAGTAATTTCAATGAGATCATGAACTCATCATAGCTATCTTCATTAATTATATCATAGGCACGCGCCATTCCAATAGATATTGTAGATGGGAGTAAAGAAAAAAGAACTACGCGGGTATCAATTTGTGCTCCGAAATTCACAAAAGTATCCGTCCAAATAGGGTCATCGAAAGACTTGCCCAGTGGATGAGGGAGCCCGAGAATAAAATACTGTTGGTTTTTACCTCCCCCCGCTTCATAATTTTGTGAATATAAAACGGAGGCAAATACAGAGGCTTGGGTCCAATTGGCAAAAAGATTAAAGAAGCCCAATTTTTTATATCTAATGGGAGGAAGCAGTACATCGAGCATGAGCTTTCCAAAATCTCTCGATTCAATGTAGCGATTGTCATAATAGGTCAGACCTGGAAAAGCATAAGTTCCTCGGTATTGCTTTGCATTCCAAGAATCTATATAGTTATTACCAAAGGCGGCAAAACCATATCTAGTAAAGGGATTTAAATCATTAGTAAATGACTTGCCTACAGCCGTTCTTAACCAAATAGAGGTATGGTTAATGGGTAACGGGATTCCGAAATCTAAGTTGCCAACCAAGCTTGGATAAACTCCACCTGCCGTATAAGCAGTACTGGCCTCTAATGAGGCAGTAATGCCTTTTTCGTCATCCACTGCTCCAATTGAATTTTTGATGTAACTGTAGCTCAGGGCTGAGTAGAAGTCAAAATACAAGTTACCATCAAATCCAGCGTAGGATAGTTGCTGAAAGTCATTACTTTTTTCCAGACCATAAAAGCCACTGAGGCCCAAATCCAAAAACAAGGTAATGGGTGGATTCCAAATCAAGGAGGTTCCCCAATCGATGCCACCGCTGATGCCTTTTCTAGATCTCTTGGTAGGGCCAAATAAATCATAAAAATCGGCAGGATTATAAGCCAAGCGATAGAAAAAATTTCCAGCAGCAAAATCTATACTGGCATGAAAAGTCTCATCATCAGCAAGTATATTAGATTCGAACGGATCTTCACTTAAAGAATTGAACCATTGCGTCGGCGTATAAGAGAAAGATAAATTCATCTCTGTAAATCCCAGGGGGTCACTGAAATTAAACTTATAACCCACTCCCATGAAATTTTGGTAACCCACCAGAGTAGGGTAGGCAGCAGTCAGTTGAAATTCTTTATCGCTTCTATAAACAATCGTTTCAGAAGAGATCGAATCATCTGATGCTTGACCTTGACTTGGACGTTTGGTATACCATTCTTTTACAAAATTATGCGTTTCAGCAGTTTTGGTTCCGAGAAAATTGATGGATGAAAGTGCATCAACAGGTTCATTGGCAATGATGGATGGTTGAAATCCTTTACTCTTGTATTCAAAAACAAATAAACGGCTACTGTCCAATAAAACGGGCCTGAAGAACCCTGTGGCAGCATTACTCATGACCTCAACTCCTTCACCTTCGCCATCAAAAGTGCTCAAATCAATACGGTAAACATTACTGATACCAGAAAAATAGCTCGTACCGATAAGGTATTTACCATCTTTGGTGAATCGGAAACTTTGGGGGGAGGCATCATCAAAATCAAACAATACTTGAGACTTGGATTCAAAACCCGTAAAAGCATCGATCTCGTAAAGTATAAGTTTCTGAGTGCCTTTATAATCGCTCACTGCTGCACTTAAATATTTACCGTCAGGTGAAATATCCATATCAAAAACATCATCTCCGTATCGAAGGGTAATCATGCCGTCGAAGGTTGAACTGTAGGGTATGGAGTTGTCATCTGTAGTATCATTTTCAATCATTTTAATAATGGTAGAAAACCCATTATCATGCTTTACCCCCCAAATGGACTTATCTACAGGATTTAAGGCCAAATCACCAAATCTCGCATCTTCATTTAATAGTCTTACTTTTTTTGTTTTCAGATCAAAGCTGTTCAAATCACGTTGAGCGTTGTTATCTGTAGTGAAATATATTTTGTCACCGATTTCATCATAAATAATGGAAGAAACATAAAAAAGGGCAGCACCTTTTATATCGGTAAGATGTTGAATATCACCATTTGCTAAGTCAATAGCAGCTAAAAAGGGGACTTTTCCTGGATAATTGATGGCCACATAAATTTTATTTCTTTTTTGATCAAAGTGAGCATAAGAGACTGAGCCTAGAATTTTTTCGGTAATCGGTATTGCTTGTGTGATGGTATTCTCTTTAATTAATGCGATATTTCCCTGTTGAAATTTTTTCTCAAAAGCCAACCAATCTGCCCACCCTTTGTCAATTGAAAAGCCAAAAACTTGCTTAAACTGTTTGGCAAAAAAACCACTACTCTTGTCTTCCCTTTTCACCCAATCTATGATTTGATCTGGTCCATATTTATTGGCTAGATAACCCATAAAACGTGTGCCATAAAGGTAAGAATTGGTAACTCCTTGAAAGTCACTTGTGGTACCTTCGGATTCTAGGCCTTGCGCACTATAAATTTTTGCATCTTCGATGACTTTAGTGCGAAAAAACATTTCATCATAATTACCCATCGCATTTCCTTTTCCGCCACTCATCCAAGTATCTACATAAGAAGCAATGCCTTCATGGTACCATCGAGGGGCATAATATCTCGGAATGGTCAAGAAACTATAAAACATAGAAATGGGATGATCACTGGTGGGCACTACCTTGCCTAGAAACACTTTTTGAAAAAACCGATCACGTTTAGAGGTATTGTCTAGAGCGGCCATATGTACCAGCTCATGATTCATTAAAGAAAAGATGCGTTCCCCTGCCGGAAATGTTTCAAATGCATAACTAAAGGGGGATAACCCTATATTCACCAAGTTGAAGGGTGCTGCGCTCGTATTTGCATTTCCATAATCCCCAAAATCTTCAAGAACTACTGTAATCTCCCCTGTGGGCTCATAATCAAATAATCTTTTGTGAAAGTCTAAGGCGTTATCGAAGCATCTGACGGCATAAGGTACGATAAAGCTTTTCCGTGGATCATAATGAATTATTTTGGCATTTTTTGATTGAAAAACCTCTTGGGCAGACGAGCCAAATGAGAGGAGGATAAGAAGCAATGATAGGTATTTCATGGTTTAGCCGTTATTAGTGCTAGGTGTTTGCCAATTAAGTATGATCATTGAGGAGGAATCATGAAGGGTAAAGACTTAAAAAAAAGGTCCAATTAACTTTGGACCTTTTTAATTAAAATTCTTATTGCACCATTTTTTGGAGGACACCTAATTGAGATGAACGGACCACATTATTAAATGCTGGATTTTTAGCGATATTTCTGAACGCTGGATTTTTAGCAACCTCCATGAACGCTGGATTTTTAGCTAAAGTTAGAAAAGTGGGATTAGAAGCCAATTTTTTATACATTGGACTACCTGATAAATTCCCATTCTCCATGAGTTCTGAGAAATCTTGATTTTGAGTCAGTTCAAGAAAATCAGTATTTTTTGCCAATTCAGCAAAAGACTCTGAAGCGATCAATTCAGTAAAATTCTCGTCTTTCATTAAGGCTTGGAATTCATCGTTTTGAAGCAAAATTTGCACATTTTCTCCAACAAGCTCAACTTCGGTATCATCTTCAATTTTATATTTATTTGCTTTTTGAACTCCTTTTATTGCAGAACCAGTGGCATCTGAGGGTGGAAACCCTACTGTGATTTGGATAACATACAGACCTGTAGCTATAGCAGCTAACACGAGTATGGTTAAAATTGGTTTTTTTATTTTCATGACAGTTTGATGAATTGAGTTAATATTTAGTTTGTCTATTCTTGATTACTGGAAAAACGTTGTTGCGGTGTATACGTTCATTTTAATAAAGGTAACCCCTACTTTTAAAAAAAATATTTCAACATATAAAATTACATAGAATTTATATAATATCATTCATTTATGATAAAAATAATCAACAATGAGCGATGTCGTAAATTGAGTCAAAAAAGAGGATAGATCTCAGGAATAGAGGGTTTATGTACATTGATTCACCTATACTTTTTTAATTACAATTGATTTCTACGTAGTTAAATGTATCTTGACGATCATTTTTAATCATTAGAGAATCGTTTATTTTTTCGTAATAACGGATATGATCTCTGTCCTTAAACTTTAAGGTTGAATCTGACAGAATATGTGTAGTGATGATGTCATTTTCATTGTTGACATACTGAAGACAAATCGTCTTCAGTATCGCTGAGGTTGAATTTGAATGTTCAAGTTTTTCTGTTTTTGGTGTACATTGTAGTATGATAAGCATAAAGATGCCCATTGATAAAAATAGTTTCATTTTTTTAGGGGTAACATTGATGTAAAATTATTAGCGAATCAAATTAGTTCTGAAAGAAGGCAAATTTAATTTATTAATTTTTTTTTTAAAAAATAAGATATTAATTAGGCTAACACCATTCTAATGATAAGAGGACACATGAAGAATAAGATATGGGTATGGGCTCAAATCAGTTTGATTTTTGTGGGCTGTGGTCTGTCAAATCCCAATCAAATAGAAGATGTGATAGCTCAAAACCGAAAAAAGTGGGAGCGTCACAACATAGTTCACTATCAGATTACACAGAAGTTGAGTTGTTTCTGTCCTCCCACAACGCGTGAGCCGAAAGTTATTGAAATCAATCACGGAAAAATAGTGGCTATTAATGGTGTTGAAACGTCAAATGGAAATAATATGGGTAAAACTTTTACTGAATTTTTTGAGTGGATAGAGGAGAAAAAAGCTAGAGATCCATTTATCTCCGAATATACTTTTGACCAAAAATATGGCTTTCCCAAAATGATATATTTTAATATGATAGAAAATATGAAAGATGAGGAGCTAAGGTATGTGCTTACAGATTTTAAAATTTTAGATTGAGCGATTTTATCTTTGACTAAAGCTCCAAATTGTCAGGTCTTGGATGTTTCCATCTTTTGTGGGACCATAGATAATAAGCGGGAACTTCCTTGATCTGTGCTTCCAACATATCCTTGTAAGATTCCATTATAAAATCATCTTTTTCCAGGGTGGGCTCCTCGCTGATAAGATTGAATTCAGTTTCGTAATAACCCCTTCTAATTTTTTTAATTTTACCGAAAACTACAGCTTCATTATTTTTTTTAGCAAACTTCTCAGCACCTTTTTGAAATCCAGTATCTTGGTTTAAAAATTGAGTCCAATAGGCTTTATGAGGTTTTCTCGGCCATTGATCTGAGCCATAAATGGTACAGAGTAATGGATTATTTTTTTCTTTGGTATTAGATAATATCTTTTTAATACTCACCATTTGAAGACCAAATCGACTTCTACTTTGTTTCATTTTGTCTTCCCAAAACGAATTTCTTAAAGGGGTATAAAAAGCTTTACATTGATGCGGTAATACATTGTTTATAGTAATGGCCAATAGTTCCCAATTTCCATAATGTCCGCCCATTAAGGTAATGTTTTTTTGCTTTGATGATAGCTGCTCTATGAGTGCGACATTTTTATAAACCATACGTTCTTGAGCGCTTTTTTCACTAAGGGTAAATAGCTTAAGACTTTCTACGACGAGGTCGCAAAAATGTCGATAAAAATCAACACGTATTTGTTTACATGCTTTTACCGAATGCTGTGGAAAGGAATTTTTAATATTTTGATAGACCGTATTCCTTCTATACCTGACTAAGTAAAATAAGATGATGAAAAGAATATCTGATATGCGATAAACCAAGAAAAAAGGAAGCCTAGAAATGGGATAGACTAGACCGAAATATAATATTTTTTGTATCACTGGGATGTATATAAGCACTCAAAATTACATATTAAAGGTTGTTTCAAGAAATAATAATAAAATGGGATATGTTCATGGTCTATCTCTCTTAAATGAGTAGTATCTCATTAAGAAGATTCATATGAATAAAGTGAATCTGTCTTGATTTACGCTTTATTCATATAATTGAGGTATTTTTTCAAATGTTTTATTGAGTGACTTTACCCGCAACACCATAAAATTCACCTCCATTGATCCATGGAAGATCAGCTGTGATATGGTAATGATAAATACCTTCTGGAAAATGGGCAGTCACACTGGTGTGACCATGATAATCGTCAAGATCATCATTGGTCAAAGTGACCCCACTTTCAACAGGGCCATAAACAGGGAAACCGTCAAGTAAGAGCCCTAAGAAAGTACTGTCGCCTTTGATTTCTGTTAACCATGTAGGCTCTATGTGATAATGATAGGAGCCGGTATTGGTTGGATGTCCTTCATATTGATCAAAAGTGTTGAGTTCTTCTAATATATCATCTCCTGGTGCCGCCACTTGGTTGTAAAACACCACACTATTGATAGAAACACCCATGGGGCCAAAAGGAGTCCCTTCATTATTTGCGGACACTTCAGGGAATCTAGGTAGGGTGAAGGTATAATTCATCGAAACAATTGTATTTGGATTTTTAAAGAAATCTTCATTTTCGTCCTCATTATAGTCCTCATACAAAGCATGAGTCGTTTCATAATACATGCTCTTATGATCAGGTTCACTGCTTGCCGTGATTGTAAGACTCGTTTCCCCTACAACAACAACGACGGATTCATCATAAAAAAGGCAAGCAATGACGGCAAGGTCATTGGCCGCAGAAGATGCCAAGCATTCTACCGTACTGGAGTCCTCGACGGTGGTGACTTGACTGCCTTGAATGGTTACGGTATCTGGCGCATTATCCTCATCGCCACAATTTGATAGCATGATACTGCTGAAAATTAGTGAAGCGAGCAGTATTAATTTGTTCATTTTCATAGCTTTGTTTATAATGGTTGTTAAAGGATCCTCTTAGTAGCATACAAATCTACACACAAAGGTATTTCCTTGGAACAGAATTGAGATAAAATTACCTCCTACTGCTCGAGCAACGATTATTCTAAAAAAAGGTAATGAGTATTTTTTTTAACATCTCTTGAGCAATTTATTCATTCTATTTTTGTATTGAACGAAAACGGCAATTATTAAAGCCCTCTTTTTAGAGATATTATTTTTCAAATCGTTTAATGAATTCCTTGAAAAAATAGCGATCAGTAATGGATTAACGGATCGCTGTAGAAAGGAATAAGTTGGTTATTCTCATCAGTACCGTTACTGCTTTTTTGACTAAATGAATGATCTAATCAAAGCTCAATTTCGATGCGGGTGATGGTTAAGCAATAGGCATAGTATCCTCATTCTAAAATAGACTGAATGTCTTCTATAAGTCGTTTCGTTTCTAAGGATAAGGTGCCATTGTAAACTCCCCTTATTCGTCTTTGTTGATCGATGAGCACTAAATTTTCAGTATGTAAAAAATCATCATCTTCTGTCACGGTTTTCCCAAAGCCCTCATCGGCATAATAGGAGTTTCTGGCGAGCTCGTAGATTTCTTTTTTATCTCCTGTGAGTAGAAACCAGTTTTCAGAATTTATTCCATTAAAATCCGCATATTCTCTCAGTCTACCCACTGAGTCTACCCACGGCATGACGGTATGAGAAAGAATCTTGACATCAGGGTTGGATTTAAAGGTATCTTGAACTTTAAGTAAATTCCCCGTCATTAAAGGGCATACATTTGGGCAAATGGAAAAAAAGAAATTGGCGACATAAAGTTTACCATCCAAATCATCTTGAGTGATCCAATTTCCTTTTTGGTTCTGAAATTTAAAATCAGCAATGGTGTGGATGTCATCAAATGCCTCATCAGTCTCTTCGATCCATTCAGGTGTGAATGTAGGCTCATTATAGAAGGGAAGTTCTATTTCTGAAATTTCCTGGTCTTCATTTACTGTTTTTTGCCTGCTGCAAGCCATCGATCCCACACAGAGAACCAGCCAAATTATTTTTTTCATTTACTTACCCTTATAAGGATCTAATATTTGTTTTTTTGTGTCAATCTTGGTGCATCGCTTCATACCCATCAGTCCATATTTTTTCCCATTTTCTCGGACTACAAAATTGGCTCTGATTTTACCATCTCTGCGCCAAACTTTCTGCGAACCCATGGCCTGACCATTGACGTAGTTACGATCTTGCAAGGGAGAACCGTCTGGATACCATTCTTTATGGTTACCCACGTTCATGCCATTTTTAAAATGGTATTCAAATTTGAGTGAACCATCGGGATACCAACCTAAATGGGTTCCATGCTTTTTGCCATGAAGGTAGGGCCGATGGTGTCTTTTTGTACCGTCACCATAATAGCCCAACATATCACCCTCTTGTAATCCTTCATAAAAAGGAATCTTATTTAGAAGTACATTTTTTTCACTTTTTTGAACCACATAACCTGAAAATAACGCAGCTTGATAACGTCGCTTGCCCTTTTGGTCCCAACTCAAGCCCGAGTCCTTTTTGTCAATTTCTATTTTGGGAATTTTAGGGCCGAAGATGGGCCCTATTTCGCAGCTTGAAAAGGCGATTAAAATGATTAAAAGATGACTGAACTTCATGGCTACAAAAATAGCCCAATTATTATTTACAATTAATTTTTTTTTTAAATTAGGGGCATGTTGAGGGTCAAACAACTGACTTACTTCAAATTTTAACTACCTACTTTTATAAAAATAGTGATGCCCTTTTGATTATAATTTTCTCTAGATAATATGCTTAATATAACAACCAAGTCACGCTGTGTTCCTATATAAATTGATCCTTAGTTTATTTTTTTTACTCATGATGATCCACTCATCTGGCGTCAATACTCGTTTGGAAAATTATGAAGAAACTGTTCTTGGAGATCAGAAAACTATAAAAATGCGAGCGATTGCTCCAGGGAGTTACGCTATGGGCAGTATGGGTGAAGGGTTTCAAAATAAAGGGGTCCAAAGCCCACAACATGAGGTTTATGTAGATGCGTTCTGGATGAGCGAGAAGGAAATCTCATGGGAAATTTATCAAGAATTTTTATACAGAGAAAAAGATCATATCAGGGCAGATGATTATGGTGATTTAGTATTGGAAATTGATGGTCTTTCAGCCGCTACCATGCCTTATGTTAATTTCAATATAACAAGCCATCCTGTTATTGACGTGACACAATATGCAGCTTCTATGTTCTGTAAATGGCTTTCTGCAAAAACAGGGAGGTTCTATCGATTACCCACTGAGGCAGAATGGGAATATGCCTGTCGTGCAGGGACCACAGCACCTTATTCTTTTGACTCAAATTTAATAGATGAATACGCCTGGTATGCAGACAATAGTCAGGGTACTTTTCATCCTAGTGGTTTGAAAAAGCCGAATTCATTTGGGTTGTATGATATGCATGGCAACGTGGCTGAATGGGTGTTGGATCATTATGACCCCAAGGGGTATGACGCGGCATCAGATAGTGGTCATTTTTTTTTAAGAAAGGAAAGCCTTTACCCTAGAGTATTTAGAGGAGGGTCATGGCGAGATCCCAAAGAAGTTCTGCGTTCTTCGGAAAGAAATCACTCAAGTCCAAAATTAAAGCAGCGAGATCCTCAATTGCCCAAGAGCTTGTGGTGGCATACTGATGCCCCTCACATCGGCTTTAGAGTAGTGAGATCAAATAAAATCCTTAATTTAGATGAAATGAATTTATATTGGGGCAAACCCATTCAAGAATATTAACACTGAATATAATGAAAAGAGAACAGACAAACGAAGCAAGAAGGAAATTTTTAAGGAAAACTGTGGCCTATACAGGAGCAGGCTTATTAGCTTCTACGCTACCTACTCAGGCCCACGCCTATGTGGCAGGTGCAGGTGAGATCAGCGTGGCATTGGTGGGTTGTGGGGGTAGAGGAACGGGTGCTGCTGCACAAGCTATACAAGCAGATCCTGCAGTAAGGTTAGTGGCTATGGCAGATGTTTTTGACGATCAGTTGCAAAATAGTTTCAAAGGATTGTCCATAAAGCTTGCTGATTCTGGTCAAATTAAAGTAACTCCAGAAACGATGTTTGTTGGATTCGATGCTTATAAAAAAGCCATTGATATGGCAGACGTAGTTATTTTGACTACGCCCCCAGGGTTTAGGCCTTTGCATTTCGAATATGCGGTCAATCAAGGCAAACATGTTTTCATGGAAAAACCTTTGGCCACAGATGTGGTAGGCATAAAGAAAATATTAGCTGCCGGAAAATTAGCCAAACAAAAAAAATTAAATGTGGTTGTCGGTCTTCAGCGACATTATCAAAAAAATTATTTGACTGCACATGAATTGGTGCAAAAAGGAAAAATAGGCGATATTGTCTCTGGGCAAGTATATTGGAATGGACCAGGTGTATGGGTACGGAAAAGGCAATATCAGCAAACAGAACTAGAATACCAGATGCGTAATTGGTATTATTTTAATTGGATTTGTGGGGATCATATCTTGGAGCAACACATACACAACATAGACGTAGCCAATTGGTTTATTGGATCGACCCCTTTAAGTGCACAAGGAATGGGGGGCCGAGAGACAAGAAAAGGGCGAGATCATGGACATATTTTTGATCATCATTTCGTAGAGTTCACTTATCCTGAAGGTCAAATAATATCAAGTCAATGTAGGCATCAAAGAGGATGTATGAACCGAGTGGAAGAAGTTTTTCAAGGGACCAACGGGCATTTGCGGATAAATAGTGAAAATTTTGCTTCAATGAATTCAAATAGTGGAAAATCAATTTATCAACATGTAGATCAAGGAGATGTGAATCCCTATCAGCAAGAACATAATTTGTTATTTGCAGCGATTAAATCAGGGACGTATCAGTTTGACGATGTTCCTAATGGAGCCAGCAGTACCATGACCGCTATACTAGGAAGAATGGCCACTTATTCAGGTCAAGTTTTGACCTGGGACCAAGCGATGGCATCAGATCTTAAGTTGGTGCCAGACTTGAATTCATTCAATGACGCAGCCCCGGTAGTCCCCAATGCAGAAGGCCACTATCCTGTACCTGTTCCTGGCGTCACTACATTCATCTAAAATATTCTCAAAATGTCAAGAAGAACATTTTTAAAGAATAGCATAGCGGCCGCCACCTTACCTTTATTTGGTTTTCAGTCCATTGATAGAAATCGTTTGGAAGGTGTAAATAATTCACCGTTTAACCTTAATTATGCCCCTCATTTCGGAATGTTCAAATCGCATGCAGGTGAAGATTTGATCTCTCAATTAGATTTCATGGCTGAGTATGGATTTAAATCTTTTGAAGACAATGAAATGCGAATGCGTCCAAAGGCTACCCAAAATCAAATAGCCGCGACTCTGATAAAAAATGGAATGACTATGGGTGTATTCGTTGGACATAAGATTGATTGGGATCAACCCAATCTTACGAGTGGCAATGAAGATCTAAGAAATGAATTTTTGGCAGATATTAGGTCTTCGATTGAAGTCGCTAAGCGAGTAAATGCTAAATGGATGACCGTAGTACCCGGTTATGTGGATTTGAAACTTCAAGAAGGATATCAAACAGCTCACCTTATTGAAGCACTACGCAGGGCTTGTGATCTACTAGAGCCCGAGGGCTTGGTAATGGTATTGGAGCCACTTAATCCTCGCGACCATGCGGGTCAATTTCTTTCTAAAATTCCGCAAGCCTATGAGATCTGTCGGGCTGTTGACAGTCCATCATGTAAGATTTTATTTGACATTTATCATCAGCAAATCACTGAAGGTAATATCATTCCAAATATTGACAATTCATGGTCTGAAATTGCTTATTTTCAGATTGGAGATAACCCCGGTCGTAACGAACCGACCACAGGAGAGTTAAATTATCAAAACATTTTTGAGCACATTCATGCAAAAGGATATCAGGGAATTCTTGGAATGGAGCATGGCAATTCCGAGGCAGGAAAACGGGGAGAATTAGCCGTTATGGCGGCTTATCGTAAAGTTGATAATTTCCTTTAATCTCTGTCCTACCTTCCTTTTTAGAAGTCTATCTTTGCTGCTATGAATAAAATCACAGCGGTTGAACTTTGGGAGGCCCGCAAAGACTGTGTTATTTTAGATGTACGCTCACCTGGGGAATTTCTTAAAGGGCATATTCCAGGAGCATCTAATTTGCCTATTTTTTCTGATGAGGAGAGAGCACGGGTGGGAACGCTGTACAAACAAACAAGTAGGGAAGTGGCATTTCTTGAAGGTTTAGATTTTATAGGGCCTAAACTAAGATTTTTCATAGAGGAGACCACACGACTGGCTCCTAATAAAAAAATATTGATTCATTGCTGGAGAGGAGGACTGCGCAGTCAAAGTATGGCTGTGTTATTGGAAGCGGCTGGTTTTTCATGTCAATTATTGGAAGGTGGATACAAAGCCTACCGGACGCATTGCAGGGAGGTACTCATGGATCAGGATGCCCATCTGATCTTGGTAGGGGGCAAAACAGGGAGTGGAAAAACGGTCATCTTGAATGAACTGATAGATCTCCAAGAACAGGTCATCGACTTAGAGGGTCTGGCACATCATAAAGGCTCTGTTTTTGGTATGTTGGGACAAGAACAACAGCCCGAAAAAGAACAATTTGAGAATAATCTTTACGAATGTTTTGCTTCTTTTGATCTTAAAAAACGTATTTGGCTTGAAAGTGAGAGTCAATCTATCGGACAAGCTTTTATTCCCGATGCGGTGTTCAAAAAATTTCGGAACTCGCCTATTTTTGTAGTAGAACGCACCTTTGATCAGCGGGTCCATCGACTTGTCAATGATTATGGCCAATTTCAAAAGAAAGATCTCATCCATGCTTTTAAGAAGATTGAGAAAAGGTTGGGAGGACAGCATCTAAAAGCAGCCCTAGAAGCGATTGAGGTCAATGATGGCGTGAGTGCTTGTGCCATTGCGCTGGGTTATTATGATAAGGCTTATGAGAGATCTACCATAGACAATGGTTTTACGTTGGCGACCTCGATCAGTACGCTACAAATGACAGACCAACAAATTGCTCAAAAACTGATACTTACTGCCGAAAAAAATGGATTATAAATTAACGAAATACAGTCATGGTGCCGGCTGTGGTTGTAAAATAGCCCCCCAAGTATTGGATGATATATTAGGGCAAAATAGAGAGAATCTTTTCCCTAATTTATTGGTTGGAAATCAAGAAAGGGATGATGCTGCAGTATTTGATTTAGGTGATGGTACGGCGGTAATTAGTACCACGGACTTTTTTATGCCCATCGTAGATGATCCCTATGATTTTGGAAGAATTGCAGCAGTAAATGCAATAAGTGATATTTATGCCATGGGGGGTAATCCTTTGATGGCCATAGCAATTTTGGGTTGGCCCATCAATGAAATACCGGCCTCTGTTGCCCATCAAGTCATTGAAGGGGCGCGATTTGTCTGTAAGCAAGCACACATACCTTTGGCAGGAGGGCATAGCATAGATAGTCCTGAGCCTATTTTTGGTTTAGCCGTGACAGGTAAAGTAGCGGTCAAAAACTTAAAAAAGAACAAAGGTGCAAGGCCTGGAGATGTACTCTTCTTAACCAAGCCCCTTGGGGTAGGCATCATTACTACCGCCATTAAAAAAAATCTATTGATCGAAGAAGGTGCCGCATTGGCCCTGGCGTCCATGACCCAACTCAATGATGTTGGGACCTTATTGGCCACATTAAAGGGTGTTCATGCCATGACCGATGTGACGGGATTTGGTTTGTTGGGTCATTTAATTGAGATGTGTGAGGCGTCAGACACCAGTGCAGAAATTAATTTTGAGGCAATACCTCAATTGCCGCATCTACAATCTTATCTTGACCAAGGATCCTATCCTGGTGGAACGACTAGAAATTGGGATAGCTATGGTGAGAAAGTTGAGTTAAAAAATAAAAATCAACGGCTCATTTTAGCTGATCCGCAGACCAGCGGGGGACTTTTGGTCGCGGTGGCCCCTGAAAGCACAACTGATTTTTTAAAGTTGGTCAAAACCGTGGGTTTAGAACTGGCGGCTATAGGTACTATGCAACAGGGAAAGTCAAAAAAGGTGTATGTGAAGTAATGATCATTCTATCTCTTTTTTTTAGAGGGTTTTTATGACTTTCCTTAGTAAATCCAAATTTTTCCTTGGTACCATTTCTGGTGGCCACTTCTTTAAAAGATTCAGGTATTCATCCACCTTAGAGTTTTGTCAATCCACTTTTTTTTAATTCTAGATTTCTAAGGAATCTGCGAACCCCTTAAATGAGTACCTGAATGAAACCCTAGCCATTTAAAACAGCCAAGACACGATCAGGCGTAAAAGGCAAATGTCTTAAATGTTTACCTGTCAGTTTTAGAAAAGCATTGGCAATCGCACCGGCCACCATGGGTGTGGCGGTTTCACCGACACCTTCTGGCTTTTCGCTGGAAGGGATAAATGCAGTTTCAATGCTGTCAGGAACCTCTTGCATTCTCAACAAGGAATAATCGTGAAAATTGGATTGCTGTACTTGTCCATCCACAATGGTTATTTGTTCTTTGAGTACGCTGCTCATGCCCATGATAATGCCTCCTTCCATTTGGGCCTTGACGTTGTTGGGTTGAATGATCATACCCGCATCTAAGGCAATCCAGAAATGATGTACTTTGATCGCGCCAGAATTTCGATCAAGGGAGATTTCGCAAATTCCGGTACCGATCGAACCATGGTCGACGAAGGCCACACCTTTGGCGCGTCCTTCGATTGAGGGTGCATCCCAATGGGACATGGCTACGGCTTTTTCTAAGGTGGCCAATGCCTTAGGGGATTGGGCCATTAGTGTTCTTCGAAGGTTGATAGGATCCATGCGCTGGTCAAAAGCGATGGTATCTAGCAGGGATTCAATGGCAAATTTGTTTGGTCCATGACCTACTGAGCGCCAATGCTTTAATCTAATGCCATGATTGGTTTCTCGCCATTCGGCGAACTGGTGGGGAATGTCATAATGGTCATTTTTAACGCCACCCGCAACGAGATTTCCGCCATCTCCGATGACGGTATGAGAGAATCCTGTGAGTTGCCCGTTAGCATCAACGGTTGCTTTCAGGCGTTGAAGCGACAAGGGCCGATAAGCACCATAGGCGACATCATCTTCTCTGGTCCAAACGAGTTTCAGGGGTAAGGGAGCGATTTCTTTGGCCAGTACCGCACATTCGACGACAAAGTCCGTCATGCTTCTTCGGCCAAAGCCGCCACCGAGATACTGCAAATGAACGTTGACGTTTTCGGGAGGAACGCCAAGCACACCGGGAATACCTAGTTTGGTATCCCCTCCCTGTTGACTACCGACCCACACTTCTGCGGTTTGTAAATCTTTAGAGACTTGGATCACTGCATTTAAGGGTTCGATCTGGGCATGGTACACATAGTCGTTTTTGAAATCGGCCGTATAAGTTTTATGTGCACTCCGGAGTGCTTCGCCCATATTCCCGATTTCCGTAACGACTCTGCCCTTTTGATTCTTGGCTGCGATCGCTTCATATTGGGAGTAGATCTCCTGGGAGTGGTAGCCACTGGACGTAGCGGTACTCCAATCGATTTTCAGTAGTTTTTTAGCATCTAACACCCCTTTTAGGGTGGAGGCAATCAACCCAATGGCGTAATCAAACTGGACAATTCTCATGACCCCTGCTTGTGCTAAAATTTCAGACTCATTGAGCAGTGTGGGTCTTGCACCATGTAGTTTGCCTCTTTCCAAGGCGCCATAAACCATATCGGGCAATCGTACATCTATGGCAAATTGAGCGGTGCCATTGACTTTTGCAGGAATTTCTGTACGGGGAATATTTTTGCCGATTAATTGGAAGTCTTTTGGATTTTTTAATTGATCTTCGGTAAAATCTGGCAATACAGTTGGCATAGTAAGCAAGGGAACCAATTCCCCAAAACTTATTTTCTGGCCAGACTTTTCATGGAGGACAAAACTCTGAGCAGCGCTTAATTCTTCAATAGGCACCTTCCAATGGTTAGCCGCTGTATTCAATAAGACATAGCGCGCCTGTGCCCCAGCTTTTCTCATCACGTGGTAATAACTATGAGTGGTCCTACTTCCTACCGTAAACATGAGCTTGGTTCCAGGCGCCCATCCTTCACCGCCATATATGTCGGCTTCCTGGGGGGAAAATTCGACCTGAACTTTTGACCAATCCGCGTCCATTTCCTCAGCAAAAATAATGGGTAGGGAAGTCATGGAACCTTGGCCCATTTCTGCCGCTGGATTATAGATGATCATCTGGCCATCTTCCCAGAGTTGTACCCATGCGGTGACAGGGACTTTTTTTAACTGCTCGCGGATTTTTTTGTCGTCTTGGCAAGACACCAAAACGGGAAGTACACCGGACGCGCCTATAAAAAGCGTCACACCTCCCGAAGTTTTGAGAAAAGCTCTTCGGTTAATTTTATTTGTTATCGTGAGATCTTTAGCCATTGTGCTTATATTAAGAGGTGGGATTTTTTGTTTTTGCAGCCATTTCGATGGCGGTAAGAATGCGCAAATACGTACCGCACCTACAGAGATTACCATTCATGTGCGCCTTAATTTCGTCGCGTGTAGGGTGTTCTTTTTGCTCGAGTAAGGCGACTGCTTGCATGATTTGACCTGAATGACAATAACCACATTGTGGGGCCTGGGCCTCAATCCAAGCCTTTTGGACGGGGTGATCCCCATGTTCAGATAAGCCTTCAATGGTAGTAATTTCCTGACCTGCCGTAAATTGTTCGATGGGCAGCAGACACGCTTTGATCGGTTGCTTATCCACATGGACCGTGCAGGCGCCACATTGACCGATGCCACAGCCATATTTGGCGCCCGTCAGTCCCAAATCTTCGCGAAGTACCCAAAGCAAGGAGGTTCCTGCGGCTACTTCGACGTCATAAGATGTTTTATTGATGTTCAGTGTATACTTAGGCATAGCAATATATTTTCAATCAATTTATTAAATATATATGGCTATTGGTGCATGTATAGGTCAATTTTTTTTGATTGTTCCAGGATCTGGTACGATCAATGGATGACTGGTGTGTGCTTTGGAATGGCAAGAAGCACAAGAAATTTAATCAATACTTTATGATAAATAAAAAGATAGTTGCATTTACTTTTTTCTATTGATTTGGGTACGGCTATTTACCCGGAGAATCACAAAAAACAGGATAGTAAATACATATAAAGCTAATATATCATACCATGTAAACCCTTCGGAAAAAATCAGAAGCGCTGAACTGAAGAATTCAAGAGGCGCAGAAAGAAGGGTTAGGAAAAGTTATTTAATTCATTCCGGTAAAGGTCTTCAAGCTTATCTTTCAAGCTGTCTACATCTAGGCCCTCTGGTGAAAAGGGGTCTAAAATACTATATCTTAAATGATTTCCTAGTTTAAGGGGGAACTTACCCTTTTCAAAAATTTGATAGTTATTGTGTACTACAAAGGGGACGATAAGCGCGTCAGGCATGGCATCTATCAATGCTTTGAGACCCCCCATTTTGAATGGACTTAGGTTGGCACTATTGCTCCGAGTTCCTTCGGGAAAAATGACAACGGCATGGTTTTTTTTGTTCATTTGATGGCCATATTGAGATATCTGGGTAATGGCAGTGTTTCCGGAATTCCTGTCTATGAGCAAAGAGCCTCCTTTTCGCAGATTAAAGGAAATACTAGGGATGCCACTGCCCAGTTCTTTTTTCGAAATGAATTTAGCATGCTGATGTCTGAAATACCAAATAAGTGGGGGTAAATCCATCATATTTTGATGATTAGACACGACGATAATGGGTTGATCTATTGGAATTTTCTCCATACCAATGGTTTGATGTCTAGTCAATAGTAGGCCTTGAATCAACATGAGCAATCTGTTCAGATAAATCACACTCCATCTATGTGCCTCATAACCCATTAGATAATAGCAAAAGTATTGGACAAGGTGAAAGGTAACTAGGAGCAGAAAGAAAATACTGTAGTACCCTGAGCTAAGGAATATGGATTTGATTTTTTTGATAACTTTTTATTCAAAATTAAGGGTTTTTAAAAAACTAACCGAATTTCATATATAATTAATATTGGCAGGCTTCTTTTAAGCAGGGAGCAAAAATAATGGATTGTTTTAGAGGAGATGAATTTTTTACTCTTAATTTTGAACAGAGTCATGGATAAAATAATCTAAAATAAATATGTTAAAAACGATCGTTTTATGCGCTAGCCTAGTTTTTTCACAGGTGGTTTTAGCTCAATCTCTGATTGATGAAAAGGCATCGAAGAAAACAAATAATTTATATCAAAATCTGAAGAATTCTGCACAGAAAAATGTCTTAATCGGTCATCAAGATGATATGGCTTATGGCGTTAAATGGCAGGCAAAAAAAGGAAGATCAGATGTGAGAGAAACCGTAGGGTCTTATCCGGCGATGCATGGATGGACCATTGATTTTTCAGAGAATGTTTATAATAATGATTCGATCAAGTATGACCAAATGAAAATTTGGATGAGGGAAGTATATTCGAGAGGTGGCATCAATGCTTTGTCCTGGCGTCCGACCTATCCAGATACCCAAAAAAACCTCTTTATATCTAATTTTGAGCCAGCTAATGTATTACCTGGAGCCTTTTTGCATCAGGAATACTTGACGCTCCTGAATCAATTGGCTCTTTTTCTTTCGCAGCTCAACATGCCGGTCATATTAAGACTTTTTGATCAGCACAATGCTCGAGAGGTTTGGTGGGGAAATGGAACTGAAGCATCTCTCGTTTCCCTCTGGAGATTTACCGTTGATTATCTCAAAGAGGTGAAGAAGGTGCACAATATAATTTACGCTTATTCACCCAATCGATCTTTTATGGATGAATCAAATATGGATAAAGATTATTTTTATGGTTACCCTGGAGATGATTATGTGGATGTTTTTGGATTGGTAAATTATATTGAATTTGAGGATACAGAGGCAAAGCGTCAAATCGCATCAAATAAGTTCAAAAATGACTTAATGTATATGGATCATTTGGCCCATCAGAAAAATAAATTAGCGGCAATTACTGAAACAGGTCAAAATGGACTAATGGATTCCCTCTGGTTTTCTCAAACTTTGTTGACCAGTTTTCAAGCGTTGGATCATGGAGCCCTGAGCTGGGTGACATTGGGTCCGAATAAGGACAGTACACATTATTATATTCCTTTTGACGAACACCCTGCGGCAGTTGATTTTAGAGAATTCAGAAAAAATCAACTCACTATTTTTGAAAATGATCTTGACGAAATATATAAATGATGCTATCAGATAACAAACTAGAGAAAGAAATTTGAATGTATTGAGAGAGGCCAGCTTTATGATGGATTTCATAGACCTTTATGAAAAGAGCATATGTATTCAAAATTAAATCAGTAATTTGAAGGGTGTGGAATGAAAAGTTTAATATCAACTTTAATGAACTGGTTTTTGGAGCTCAAGTGAAGGAGATTTTTTTTGTAAAAAAATTACCGAAAACTTAAATTGGAGTAATAGGTTTAATCCAATAAACCATTTAATTTTAAGGGTTAGAATGATATGATGAACAAAATGGTAGGAAATTTATTTAAGACATATGGGGTCATGATGCTGCTTTCGTGGACCTTTTACAGTTGTGCCCAAAAAACAGAAGAGCGTATCGGACATGAAATTACTATTGAAGTGGTGGGAATCAAAGATTCCTCGACGATCGTAGGGTATCACTTTGGGAACCAACGATTAATTCTAGATTCTGCTGAAATCATCAATGATAAGCTTCAACTAAAAGGAGAATACACTTTAGAAAAAGGCGTGTACTTTCTTTATTCTCCAAACTTTTATTTTGAGTTTATTATTAGTGATCAATTTTTTGAGATGAAGATCAACTCAGAGTTGGGGTATAAGGACATCGAAATTTCTGGATCAGAGGACAATGAATTGTTTGCCCAATTTCAAAACAAAATGGCTGAGATTCAAAAGCAACAATCTGAATTATCAGGACGCTTAATTACCGCTTCGGCTGCTGATTCTGTTTCGATTACCCAAGAATTAGAGGGAATAGGATTGAGTGCAAAGGAATTTCGTGAGTCATTAATCTCAGATAATCCTGATTTATTTTTCATCTCTTTTTTAAAGATTGTTGAAGGGGTAACGATTCCTGAATTCGAGGAAATAGAGGAGCTCCAAGCTCGCAAAATAGCATCCTTTAAATACTACAGAGATCATTATTTCGATGTATTAGACGATGCACCCAGTATGATGAGAACCCCTGTGTTTCATGGTTATGTGATGAAGTATTTTGATGATTTGGTCATCCGACAAGCAGATTCTGTCAATATCCAGATTAAAGACTGGTTAGATAAATTTGAAGGTCATCCACAAGGGTTCAGGTATTGGCTGATGACCTTGTACACCAAATATCAAGAGTCCAAAATTATGGGAATGGATGGGGTCACTGTATTTTTATCCGATGAGTATTTTTTGACGGATAAAGTTGATTTTATGGATGAAGATCAGAAGCTGGAAATAGAAGAAGAGTTAAAGTTTATCCGACCCAATCTGATTGGAAAAATGGCACCAAGGATGAACTTATTAGATACCGCAATGCAGCCATTTTCCCTGAATCAATTGAATGAAAAGTATTTAATTTATTTTTTTTATGATCCAGATTGTGGTCATTGTAAAAAGAAGACGCCTATACTAAAGGAAGCCTATCCTGATTTGAAGAAAGCAGGAGCAGAGGTGATTGCTATTTGTACCATTACAGATACAGACAAATGGAAAAACTTTATTAAAGAACAAAAGCTAGATTGGTTGAATCTTGGGGATCCGCTGTATCAGAATAATTTCAGAATGGAATACAATGTGAGAACGACGCCTCAGCTTTATGTGTTAAATCAAGAAAGAAGAATAATAGCCAAAAAAATAGATGTAGAACAGGTGCTCGATTTCATTCAAAATTATGAACTTCTTGATCAAAACCTAGCTCAATAACCGATGAATTGAATTATCTTGTATCTAATGTTAGATACTGATCTTTGAACAAGCGGGTACTATACTATGCGATCGTCGTCTCATTAGGGGGCTTTCTTTTTGGATTTGATACTGCGGTCATATCAGGAGCAGAACAAGCTATTCAAATCATTTGGAATCTCAGTGCATTAGAACATGGGTTTACAGTTTCTATTGCTTTAATAGGTACGGTCTTAGGGGCCCTTTTCGGGGGAATTCCTTGTGATAAATATGGGAGAAAGAAGACTTTAATCGGTATCGGTGTTCTCTATTTTATTTCTGCCTTAGGATCGTCATTGACTACGGATTGGCATATTTTCTTATTTTTCAGATGGATTGGTGGGATCGGCGTTGGAGCTTCGCCAATCGCAGCCCCCCTTTACATTTCAGAAATTGCACCGGCCAAAGTCAGAGGGAGACTGGTGGCCATGTTTCAATTCAATATTGTTTTAGGGATATTAATTGCTTTTCTATCAAACTACATCGTTGCGGATTTCGATGGCGAAAATAATTGGCGATGGATGTTGGGCGTCGAAATTTTACCCGCGCTTGTTTTCATTTTATTAATGTTCACGGTTCCCAATAGCCCTCGTTGGTTAATTGTGAAAAGAGGATTAGTAGCGGAGGCGAGGTATTTTTTTGAGCGGATTCAATCAGAAAATATTGAAGAAAAAATTGCTGATATCCAGGCGACCATAGCCCAAAATGATTCCCAAAAAGCCCGATATAGTCATTATAAAAGACCTTTTTTTCTGGCTATTATGTTAGCTGTTTTTAACCAAGTTTCTGGGATCAATGCCATTATTTATTATGCACCTAGAATATTTGAGATGGCAGGACTGGGTAAATCTGCGGCACTTCTTTCTTCAGTGGGCATAGGAACTATCAATTTCATATTTACGCTGTTGGCTATTTTCTTTATTGATAGGTTAGGTAGAAGATTGTTGATGCATATCGGATCAGTGGGTCTCATTGTTACGCTTTTCATGGTTGCCTTTTCATTTTATTCAGAAAATGAACAGATGACAAGGGTACCTATTTATCTGTTTTTATATATTGGTTTTTTTGCGTTTTCTCAGGGGGCAGTTATTTGGGTATTCATTGCAGAGATCTTCCCCAATGACCTAAGAGCCATAGGACAATCGGTGGGGAGTTTTACCCACTGGATCATGGCTGCAATCATCGCCGCTATTTTTCCAGCTCTGACCGCTGTTGTGGGTCCTGGAAATACCTTTGCCTTATTCGCCTTGATGATGATATTTCAATGGATATTTGTCTTTGTCTGGATGCCAGAAACGAAAGGACGTACCCTAGAGGATTTGGGACAATCTCTTTGAGGTACTTCTCTTAACAGTTACCCATTAGGATGCTTTATACTTAAAAATATTCAAGTCATTAGGCTGGCCTCACCCATGAATAGCTTGTTATTTCGACAAATGAATCTCTTGGAGCGAGTCAATTTCCAGTGCCGTATTAAATAATTTTACATATCGGATCCTTTCAATCGGATCCTTAATGAAAGGTTCGGGGTGCATTGAAAAGTGATTAGGTTTATTTTTGGACAAGAGCTTTTTGAGTCCAGTTGATAACTTGCTATGCACCATAAAATTAAATGTTTCGAAGTATAATTATAGGATAAAACAGTTTGTGATAAACTCTTTTATTCTTGATTACTTTTTGTAACTAATGATAAAACACACAAATAGCTTAAACAGTTGGAACTGATAACTAGATAATCAGAAATAGAATAGAGATGAATGATTTACAATATGTATTTTATTTTTATAAATGATCTCGATGTAGATCCATAATAACGAAATATAACCAATAGGAGGGTCCAAAAAGCCTATAAAAATAATTTGTTGCACCCACACTGACTATTAAATTTTCCTCAGGGTTGATATAAAGGTGGTAACCTGTTTGGCCTGGAATATAAAAAGTTTGCTTGCTGTTATAAGGGGCATTGCCTTGGTCCTCGGTAAACTGAAACCAGAGATAGCCTAAACTATAAGAATAACTGGGTTGATGTTGGGAGGTAGTAGATTCATAAATCCAATTTTCAGATAGAATTACCTGATCTTTCCAAAGCCCATTTTTGAGTAATAGATATCCAATCTTCGTGAAATCTAGTTGCGTAAGGTGTAGGCCGTTGGTTGCATTTGTAGTGCCTGATGGATCGGCAGTCCAAAGCCACTCCTCAATTTCTAAGGCCTTGAATAGTCTTCGATCGATGTATGAAGAAAGGGTTTCATTAGTCAGATTTTGAATGATTTTTGAGAGGATCATACTGGCTCCTGAATTGAAATTATATCGCCCTCCAGGAATGGCGTCTAATGGTTTTTTAAGCAGGTTTTTAACCCAATCATCGCTATTCATCATTTCTTCTAGATCATTTTCTGAGACGATTTCGTCCCAAGATAAACCACTACGATGGGTAAGAAGTTGACGAATTGTAATTGTTTTTTTTAGTGAATCATTGGATAGTTCATTTTCATATTCGGGAAGTAAATCCGCTATGGGAGTTTCGATTGAAATTAAATAGCCATCATCAATCGCCATTCCAATGGCGATCGAAGTCAAAATATTGGTGGCATTATCGATATTGTTGAGATCTTCTCTTTGCTGATCTAAATAATAGTTTTCAAAAATAAGTTGGTCATCTTTGATAATTACCAATGCTTGTATATTTTTATATTCATCATTGAGAATGGCCTCATTTAGATTGATAAATTCGTCATTAATGAGGTTAAATTGATTCGGTAATGCATAATTCCAAGTCTGTTGATCGGGGGCTAGGTTTTCATTTGTAAATACACATGAGCCGAATAATATCAGTAGAAAAAAGGGTTTAATATTTTTCATTGTTCAAATTTAGTTTTAAGCCCAAACTGTAAAAGAAACCTGAAAAATCAGCAGAATTTATTTGAGGCAGATCTAATTTACTGATCTGTTGATAACCAACTTTGGCGGATAGTTGTAGCCAGAATTCAGGATAAATAGTAATTTCGAATTCTGGTTTAATACCTTCAGATTTACTGGAAAAAACATATTCCTTTGATACGGGGTCTTCCCAGACCATTTGACCCCAATGGTAAGCTGTATTAACATAGCCTTTGATCCATTTCGATTGAAAGATACGTATCCCCAAAATAACACCTCCATGTTGAGCATTTAAGCGATAGGTATTTGGGAAAATCACATACTGTTTAAGTACTCCTAAGAGAGAAGAATAAGTCACTCCAAGGGATAGTCTTTCATGGGTTACGGAGATATCTAGGCGTATTTGTTTTTGAAAATTCTCCATTGTCGGAGTCACATCAAAACCAGTAAAGGCAGTCAATCCAATATTTTTCTTTTTTAAAAAATGAGTGAAGTTGTTAGTTTTACTTTGGGTTAAGCTATCTGCTTGTTGAGCAATGATCACATATTGAAAAAAGCAGAGCAGGAGACCTAAATAGCATTTATGCATTTATTAAAAAAAAGAGTGAAATCTTGGCCAATACAATATCGAAAATTCCGTAGGGAATAAAAAGAGTATTTGATAATTATTTCAAATGCCTTGTGGGCTAGTCATGAGCTTTATCCAAATTTAAAAAAATAAATTAAAGCAAAAGACAGACCTCTAGGTAAATATAAATGAGTGCAGAAGAGATATCTCGTTTTTCGTTTTAATAGGTTTTGGAGAGATTGAAATGTTCTTTATCAGAGTCAAGCACTTTTCGATCAGCACATTTTAAAATTCTGGCGGGATATTTTTCTATGAAAAAATGGTTGTGGCTAGCCATTAAAACAGCTGTACCGTATTTATTGATTTCTAAAAATAATTTAAAAATATCTTCGCTTACTGCAGGATCTAAATTCCCTGTAGGTTCATCTGCAATTAATATTTTGGGTTCATTGATCAAAGCTCTGGCAATTACGACGCGCTGTTGCTCTCCACCTGAGAGCTGATGTGGCATTTTATTATTAACACCACCGAGCCCAACCCTCATCAGTACTTCCGCCATGCGCACTTTCATTTTAGCTTGATCTCTCCACCCTGTGGCGCGCATGATGAATTCTAGATTTTCTGCAACGGTGCGGTCATAGAAGAGCTCAAAGTCTTGAAAAATAATACCTATTTTTCTTCTCATGAAGGGTATTTCTTTTTCTTTCATTTGATGGATATGATAGCCGACCATTTTAATTTCACCGATTTCTAAGGGCAAGTCGGCATACAAAGTTTTCAATAAAGATGATTTTCCACTTCCAGTTTTACCAATCAAATAAACAAACTCACCTTGTAAAATATTGAAGTCGACATGATCAAGTACCGTCTGTCCACCTTGAAATATGGTGGCTTTTTTAACTTGAATGATATAATCTTGCTCAGTCGACATCTATAACTCTAAAGGTTCTAATTTACCAAAAGGCATTTTTTCAATCATTAATTTGAGCTGTTCTTCTTTCCCCCCAAGTCCCAATCTTTCCAATTTTTTGAGTGGCCTGTCTGCTCTGAAATAAGCAATTAATACGAATTTGTCATTTCTTAATTGGATGTAGTCAGGGATTTTAGCTTTTCCTCGAACTTTGATAATATACATACGCTTTCAAGGGGAATAATTTTTTAGTTGCCTTTTCGATAATCTGCAAGAAATTTCTCTAGACCACTATCGGTTAAGGGATGCTTGAGAAGGCCTGTAATGACGTTAAGGGGGCAGGTTACTACATCAGCACCTATTTCAGCACATTGAAGAAGATGCAAATTATGTCGGACAGACGCGGCAAGGACTTCAGTTTCGAATCCGAAATTGTCAAAAATGTGAACAATTTGCTCAATCAATTGGATACCGTCTGATCCAATATCATCCAATCTTCCAATAAATGGAGAAACATAGGAGGCGCCTGCTTTGGCGGCTAAAATCGCCTGCCCCGCGTTAAAAATGAGTGTGCAATTGGTTCTAATCCCTTCATCAGCCAGTGCTTTTATGGCCTTAACTCCTTCTTTAATCATAGGAATTTTCACCACTATTTTATCATCTATTTTTGCTAAAGATCTACCTTCCTTGAGCATCTCATCAAAGTGGGTAGAAATGACTTCTGCGCTTACATTGTCATCAACAATGTTACAAATATCTTTATAGTGCTTTAAGATGTTTTCAGTTCCGGTAATTCCTTCTTTTGCCATCAGCGATGGATTCGTAGTTACACCATCAAGAACACCAAGGTCATAAGCTTCTTTTATTTCAGAAAGATTGGCCGTGTCAATAAAAAATTTCATCAGAGAATCATTTAGTTTAAATAAAAAAAGCAAACGAAAATCGCACCGCATCAACCGTTTACCCTTGCTTCCTTCCGGACCTGGGGGATTCAACAGGAGCTGGTCGTATTCGTTTGCCAATGCAAATTTAATGCGAAATTATTTACTATTTAAGTTTGTCTTTCAATTAAGTTCTGAGTTTCAGATAATATTTTCGTTTATAAATATAAATGTGGGAGTTCGGGAGAACTTGTCATCATTAGATCATACTTTTCTTGGGATGAAAAATGTAAAAATAAAGATTTATAGATCAAAATGACAGATAATTGCAGTAGCGTATGAGGCATTTCATGATTTTTATTTTGTTTTTGTTTGCCGTTGAGAGCAGTAATGGTCAGGGACATTGGCTGATGGGACCAACGGTGGGACCTCATTATTCCTCTTCCTACATCGAGCATACTATTTATAGGGTCAATTTACTCTCTCGTCCAATCAGAGGATTGCATGGAGGTTTGATGTTTCAATATTTTCCTGACATTTACAAAGGAAGTCTGAAGACGGGACTCAGGATGAGCATCAATTTTACTGAAAAAGGTTGGGATCAAGAGTATTTGGATACCCTCAATACCCTCCAAACCGTTCGGACAAAAATGGATTACTTAAACATCCCTATTGAATCTATTTTTTATGTAGGATCTCAAAAAAGTAAGGCCTACCTACTCTTGGGTATTTATGTTGATTTTTTGTTGCGATACGATGTTCCTAAAGATCCTCAAGACAAAAGCGAAAAGACTGATTTTTGGACATTTGATCCTCAACGGGATAAGTCGTTTGCCTATGGAGGTAAGTGTGGTTTGGGATATCAAAGGAAGATGGGCTTCGGACAGCTGTCTTTGGAAGCTTACATTACTTACGGCTTCAGTAACATCATGTTCACTATTGACAGGTCAACGGACATACCTGATATGAGTAATCATTGGGATACTGGATTGAGCTTAAGTTATTTAATTCCTTTAATGAAGAATAAATTTAATTAAATGCGTGCTAGATTCATGAATTTACAAGTGAGCGTTTCAACATGCTTCAAGTATTAAATACCTGTCTTTATCGCTTTTTTAAGATCAGTACTTACTAGGTTTCAACGATATAATACTTATCGACAATATCTTCTAATATGCTCCGATCAGTATGGATGCTTTTAGAGGTGTAGATGTAGGCAGAAAGTTCCATGATTACTTTGGGTTGATAGCCTAATTTAAGCGCAATTCTTTCACAAAAATCAATTTCTTTCTGATAAATTTTTTTATCAATTTTCATGAGTCTGATTAGGTCTATCAGGCATTCTAATTTTTCTTCTTTGGGCAAACGATATAAGTCTCCAATGGATTTTGGAGATGCAATGAGTGCTTCTATTTGAGTAGAATTGAGTCCGTTATCTTGACCTGTTTTTTTAATAATCTCTATTTCCTCTATTGAGATATTATGATCTGCCTGAGCAAGATGAATGAGTATACTGAGTTGCGTATCTATAGGTAACATATCAAGCAAAGAAGAAAAATAATACTTAAAAACGCAAAAGATGAGCCCATTACTCAAAGAAGTTGGGTACAGAATATTTTATAAAAAAATAATTTCAGTTTGTTTCTTTGCAAGAAATACACTTTATTCGCAGTACAATGACTTTAAACAAAACATATTGGTGGTGGCTAGAAATACAAATTTATAATTTGTGAGCATAACCTTGTGTAAGAAAAACATAAAGCCTGCTGTTCACAGCAGGCTTTTTTTTTGACCCATTAATGATGAAAAAATATTCCTTAAAAACCATTGCATCGAGCTTTTTAGCAGATACCATCACTCCGGTGTCCGCCTATTTGCAGCTCAGAGATCAATTTTCGAATGTGCTCTTGCTTGAAAGTTCAGATTATCATGGCGAAGAAGATAGCTACTCTTATATCTGTTGCCATCCGATAGCCACTTTTGAGACCTGTCAAGGGATCACGAGTTGTACTTATCCTGATGGTTCAAAAGAGGAGATTAATACGGACCCCTTAGAGGCACTCAAAACATTTAAATCAGTATTTGAATATAAAAAAACCAAGGTAAAATACAGTGAAACGGGTCTGTTTGGTTATATAAATTACGATGCAGTCGTACATTTTGAAGAGGTTGAAATACAGGAGAATTTATTGACCCATAAACGCATACCTGAGATCAGGTATGCGTTGTATAAATATCTCATTATTTTTGATCAATTTAAAAATCAGTGTCACGTTGTCGAATCTTACTTAGATGAGCCAGGGAATGAGATTAAAAGAATTATAGAATGCTTACACAAGCAAACCACACCCTCTTTTTCCTTTGACCGGGTAGGCGAAATAACCTCTGATCATACGGATAACGAGTTTTTAGAAATGGTCAAAAAAGGGATTGATCATTGTAACCTAGGTGATGTTTTTCAGGTCGTTTTTTCACGACAATTTGAGTCCGCATTTAAGGGGGATGAATTTCAAGTATATCGAGCACTCAGATCAATTAATCCATCTCCTTATCTTTTTTATTTTGATTATGGCTCCTATAAAATTTTCGGTTCATCTCCTGAAGCGCAAATCATTGTTAATGCGAAAGAAGCCGTGATCTACCCCATTGCAGGTACTTTTAGAAGGACCGGAGATGATGCGGCGGATGCTGATTTGGCTCGAAAGCTTTTAGAGGATCCCAAGGAGAATTCTGAACACATCATGCTGGTAGATTTGGCTCGAAATGATCTCAGTAAGTTTACCTCGGATGTCACCGTTGAAACCTACAAAGAAGTTCAGTATTATTCCCATGTCATTCACCTAGTAAGTAAGGTTACCGGACAATTGGATCTAGCCTCAGATTCTTTAGATATTGTTGCCAGTACGTTTCCGGCGGGAACCTTGTCCGGGGCGCCTAAGCATCGTGCGATGGAGCTTATCGGCCAATACGAAAAGAGTGCGCGAGGATATTATGGCGGTGCCATTGGGTTTATGGATTTTGAAGGAGGCTTTAACCATGCCATTATGATTCGTACTTTTTTAAGTCAGGGGGGGAAATTGATTTTCAGAGCAGGTGCGGGTATTGTTTCCAAATCCGTTCCGGAAAATGAGGTACAGGAAGTTTATAATAAGCTAGCAGCCCTTGAAAAAGCGATGGAGATGGCCCAATTGAATTCAAAGCCAAGATGAAAATATTAGTATTAGATAACTACGATAGCTTTACCTATAATTTGGTTCATATTTTAAGGACGCTCGGATTACATAAAGATCTAGCCGTTTTTAGAAATGATAAAATCACTATTGAGGAGGTAGGACAATATGATTGTGTGTTACTTTCTCCCGGTCCTGGGATTCCAAAAGACGCAGGAATCATGCCTGAAATCATAAGGGAATATGGGGCGACCAAGAGCATTTTAGGTGTATGCTTAGGACACCAAGCTATCGGCGAGGCTTACGGTGCCCAATTGTATAATTTGGATGAAGTTTATCATGGGGTAGTCACCGACATATTTTTAAAAAATTCAGATCCAATATTCCATGAAGTTCCTGATTCTTTTAAGGCTTGCAGGTATCATTCATGGGCAATTTCCAATAAAAATTTACCCCAAGATCTCATTGTCACCTCAGAAGATGCGAACCAATGTGTGATGTCTGTAAAACATAAAGAATACAATGTACGCGGACTGCAATTTCATCCCGAGTCCATCATGTCTTCACATGGGAAAAAAATGATTATTAATTGGTTAGAACATTCAGGAAAATGAAAAATATTCTCAATAAGTTATTTAACTATCAATCACTAGAAAAAGAGGAGGCACGGGAAATTTTAACAAACCTTGCCTCAGGAGCTTACAATCACAGTCAAATGGCCGCGTTTATGACGGTATTCATGATGCGCAACATTACCGTAGATGAACTGTCGGGATTCCGAGATGCGATGCTTGAACTATGTATAAAAATCCCTGCAGAAGGATATAATGCCATAGACCTTTGTGGTACTGGAGGAGATGGTAAGGATACCTTTAATATATCCACTTTGGCATCTTTTGTGGTTGCCGGAGCAGGATATCATGTGGCCAAGCATGGTAATTACGGCGTTTCTTCCGTCTGTGGGTCCTCCAATGTTTTGGAATATTTAGGGTGTAAATTCTCCAGCGATGTGGGGCGCATCATGAAAAGTTTTGATCAAAGTAACATTGCATTTCTACACGCACCCTTGTTTCATCCGGCGATGAAAAATGTGGCACCTATCCGTAAAGAATTGGGGGTAAAAACCTTTTTTAACATGTTGGGACCTATGGTTAATCCAGCCGCTCCAATGAATCAAATGGTAGGCGTGTTCAATCTCGAATTGGCCCGTTTGTATGGTTACCTGTATCAGAATACTGACAAGAATTTTCTTATTGTACATTCCTTAGATGGTTACGATGAAATTTCTTTAACTGGAGACTTCAAGTACATTTCTAATGAGGGAGAAGCCATAGGCACACCGAGTTTACTCGGGCTTTCTTATTTAGATGCTGTGGATTTATCAGGGGGGTCGGATATCAAGTCGTCAGCACAGTTGTTTAAAGAGATTCTTGATTGTAAAGGGACTGATTCACAAAATAATGTAGTCATTGCTAATGCAGGAATGGCTATTGCCACGATCAACGGGAGTCCTTTCGAAGCTGCGGTAGAAGAAGCTCGAACTTCTTTGATATCGGGTAAAGCGAAGAGTACATTCAGTAAGTTTTTAGAAATCAACGCATAAGGAGATGAGTATTTTGTCTAAAATCATTGAAAATAAGAAGCAGGAAGTAGCTGCGAGAAAAATAGCGCAACCCATCGCTGCGCTTGAAATGAAGCCTTATTTCTCAAGAGAGACTCATTCTCTTGCAAAGAAAATCAGACAAACTGAATCACCGGGGATCATTTCAGAGTTCAAACGAAAAAGTCCATCTAAGGGGATAATTAATGATTGGTCATCGGTAGAAGAGGTGGCTCATGATTATGTGAAGGCAGGCGTATCTGGACTCTCTATTTTAACTGATCAAGATTATTTTGGAGGATCCATCACAGATTTACAAACGGTAAGAGATCATCAAAACTGTCCGGTGTTACGCAAAGATTTTATGGTGGATGAATACCAAATCATTGAGGCTAAGGCCATGGGAGCAGATGTGATTTTATTGATAGCTGCGGCTTTGTCGGTAAGGGAACTCACCGCATTGGGTGCCTTGGCGCAAAGCTTGAATTTAGAGGTATTATTAGAGGTACACAATGAAGCAGAGTTGGAAAAAAGTTTAAACCCTCATATCGATTTATTGGGGGTCAACAATAGAAATCTCAGCACTTTTGAAACTTCAGTAGCGGTATCAAAGTCATTGGCAGCACTTATACCCAATGATTTTGTTAAGGTGTCAGAGAGCGGAATAGATGATCCAAATGTAGTTGTTGATTTAATGGCATATGGATATGAAGGATTTTTGATTGGAGAATGTTTTATGAAGACCCGTAATCCGGGTAGATATTGTTCCGAATTTATTAAAGCCATAAAATTATTGACGGATGAAACTTAAAGTTTGTGGCATGCGAGAAGTGGCGAATATTAAATCAGTATTGGCCATAAAACCTGATTTAATGGGATTCATATTTTATCCTAAATCAAAAAGGTTTGTGGATGAACTCTCATTAGATGGCATCAATTTTGGTACGACTCAGAAGGTAGGGGTTTTTGTCAATGAACCGTTGGGTTCATTGGTAGAAAAGGTTAAAAAATTTGACTTAGATTATGTGCAATTGCACGGAGATGAATCACTTTCTTACCTTGTGGCGGTCAAATACTTGGGGGTAAAGGTGATTAAAGTATTTAGAATTCAAGATGAATTACCTATAGCTGAAATTTTAGCTTTTGAGCAGGAGGCAGATTATTTCTTATACGATACTTTATCTCTTGAATATGGTGGATCAGGTAAAAAGTTTCACTGGGATATTTTAAATGAGAGTCCGAGTTCAAAGCCTTTTTGGCTCAGCGGAGGTCTTTCTATAGAAAGTCTTAAAGCGCTGGATTTGATTGATCATCCGGGACTTATAGGTATTGACGTGAACAGCAAGTTTGAAAGTCATCCAGGGATGAAAAAAATTGAATTACTGAGGGCATTAAAAAAATCATTATGATAACAAAGGAAAATTATAAAGTAAATAGCAAAGGGTATTATGGGAAGTTCGGTGGGGCCTATGTACCCGAAATGTTATTGCCAAATATATTAGAACTTCAAGAAAATTATCTTGAGATAACGAGTAGGCCAAGTTTTAAAAAAGAATTTGATTATCTATTAAAGGATTATGTTGGCCGGCCCACACCCCTGTATTTGGCTCAGCGCATGTCTGAAAAATATCAAGCACAAATATTCTTAAAAAGAGAAGATTTGTGTCATACTGGTGCGCACAAAGTCAACAATACCATTGGTCAAATTTTATTGGCCAAGGCGTTGAATAAAAAAAAGATCATCGCTGAAACCGGAGCAGGGCAACATGGCGTTGCGACCGCAACCGTTTGTGCTTTGATGGGCATGGAATGTATTATTTATATGGGTGCTGTGGATATGGTGAGACAACGGCCCAATGTAGAGCGAATGAAAATTTTAGGTGCTGAGATTCGTGCTGCTGAATCTGGGAGTAAAACCCTAAAAGATGCCACCAATGAAGCCATGAGACATTGGATCAATCACCCCACCGATACCCATTACATTATTGGATCGGTTGTGGGTCCCCACCCTTATCCAGATTTAGTAGCCAGATTTCAATCTGTGATCAGTGAGGAGATCAAATATCAGCTCAACGAACAAATAGGCAGGGATCATCCAGATATGGTTATTGCTTGCGTCGGAGGAGGCAGCAATGCAGCAGGGGCTTTCTATCATTATTTAGACCGGCCTGAGGTGCAATTGATTGCTGCTGAGGCAGCCGGTTTAGGTATTGATAATAAAAAATCGGCAGCGACAACTTTTTTAGGCACTGAGGGAGTCCTTCATGGCAGTAAAACCCTATTGATGCAAACCGCTGATGGGCAGGTGACAGAACCCTATTCCATCTCGGCAGGATTAGATTATCCAGGAATTGGACCGATCCATGCCCACCTTTTTGATTCAGGAAGAGCCCATTTTTGTGCAGTGACCGACGAGGAAGCCATGCATGCGGGTATTGACTTGAGCCGATTGGAAGGGATTATTCCTGCTATTGAAACCGCGCATGCCATATCTGCGCTTGATAAAATTGAGGTAAAAGATAAGGTCGTGGTCATCAATGTATCAGGTAGAGGAGATAAAGATTTAGATACCTACATTACTTGGGGTAAATATTAATAGGGTTGGATTATGAACAGAATTGATGAAGTTTTTTCGAGGAAAAAGAAGGGGGTTTTAAACATTTACTTCACTGCAGGCTATCCAAAGATCAATGATACTCTGAGAATTGCACGTACTCTGGAGGCTGCAGGGGTGGATATCATCGAAATAGGCATTCCTTATTCTGATCCTATTGCAGATGGACCTACCATTCAAGATTCATCTCAAAAAGCTTTAGATGCAGGGATGTCACTCAAGTTGCTGATGAGGCAACTGCAGGATTTGAGAAAACATATTAAAATTCCTGTAATATTAATGGGTTATATTAATCCTGTTCTTCAGTATGGGTTTACTAAATTTTGCCAGGACTGCAAAGAAGTAGGTATTGATGGCGTTATTTTACCCGATTTGCCAATGCAAGAATATGCAGAAATGTACCAAGTAACTTTTGAGGAATATGGGATATACAATATATTTCTAATGACTCCTCTAACCTCTGAGAAAAGAGTTTTGCAAATTAATGAAGCTTCTAAAGGCTTTATCTACATGGTATCTTCGGCAAGTATTACCGGAGCCAAACAAGAGGTTTCTCAAGCCCAAATCGATTATTTTGAACGCATTCAAAAGATGAACCTATCCGTTCAAAGATTGATAGGATTTGGTATTTCAAATAAAGAAACCTTTGACAATGCGTGTCAATATGCATCAGGAGCGATCATAGGTAGTGCTTTTATCAACCAATTGAACAAAGACGATTCCGATGAAGCCATCACTTCGTTTGTTGGATCCATTATCAACCCGTAACGAATCGATCATGCAGCAGGAATATGAACGATATGAAGCAGAGGATTTTGAAGTTTGGCAGCTGCTGTACATTCGACAGGTACAGCAATTGCAAAAGTCGGCAAGTGTGACCTATTTGGAAGGCCTAAAAGCGATTGGTTTTCGTGCTGACGAAATCCCACGATTCAAAAAAGTCAATGAAAAACTGCAGTCATTGACTCAATGGGAGCTGGTCGTCGTTCCAGGGTTGATTCCGGACCGTACGTTTTTTGAATTATTGTCTAATCAAAAATTTCCTGCGACCACTTGGTTGCGTAAAAAATCATCACTAGATTATTTAGAGGAACCCGACATGTTTCATGATGTGTTTGCGCATGTGCCCTTGCTTACCGATGCCTTTTTCGTTAAATTTTTATTGGGATTGAGTCAATTAGGCTTGACTTATTTCAATAATGCTGCTGCTATAGAAGTACTCACAAGGATTTACTGGTTTACAGTAGAATTTGGACTGATTAGAGAGCAGGGTCAATTGAAGATTTATGGAGCAGGTATCCTATCTTCCTTAGGGGAAACTGCGCATTGTTTATCCGAGGAGGCTTCTCGGTTCGATTTTGATTTGGAAAGAATTATGCATCTTAATTTTCGAAAAGATGTATTTCAAGAAGTTTACGTTATCATTTCATCCTATGAGCAGTTGTATGATGTGATTCCAGCATTGACAAGAAAGATGAATCTCCTATTTGATAAAGGTAATTAAAATGAAGTGGTACCGATTATTTTGGCTTTTAAAAATTAACGAACTAACATTATTCACAAATAATAAATGAAAGTTGTCATCATCAAATACAATGCTGGCAATGTTCAATCTCTTGAATTTGCCTTGAATAGGTTGGGTATAGATCCTACGGTTACGGATGATCATGAAGAAATTCAACAGGCGGACAAAATAATATTTCCAGGACAAGGTGAGGCCCGTTCAGCCATGAATTATTTGAAGGATAAAAAACTAGATCGCGTGTTGACTCAACTAAGGCAACCCGTCCTAGGTATCTGTTTGGGCATGCAACTTATGTGCAGCCACACCGAAGAAAATGATACCGCTTGTCTTGGAATAATGGATGCGAAGGTAAAGCGCTTTGAGGGAAGTTTTAAAATTCCTCATATGGGTTGGAATAACATCACGCAATTGTCTGGTGTATTATTTGCCGAGATCAAGGAACAGGATTACCTCTATTTTGTACATAGTTATTATGTCAATATTTGCGAGCAAACGATGGCCCAAGCGGAATATGGTAATAATTTTAGTGTAGCGCTGCAAAAAAACAACTTTTATGCTATTCAACCACACCCTGAGAAAAGTGCGGACTGCGGGATTCAAATACTTGACAATTTTTTAAAAATATAATATGGAAATTATCCCTGCAATTGATATTATTAACGGGCAATGCGTTCGATTGGAAAAAGGAGACTACTCGCGGAAGAAATTATATCATGAAGATCCCATAGCGGTCGCTAAATCGTTTGAAGAAGCTGGGATCAAACGGCTACATCTGGTGGATTTAGATGGAGCAAAGGCGAAAAATGTTGTCAATTTATCGATACTTAAAGAGATCACTGATCAGACCTCGCTTCAAGTAGACTTTGGTGGTGGGGTAAAAACTCGAGCGGATTTGATAAAGGTATTTAATCATGGCGCAGCACAGGTCACAGGAGGTTCTATCGCTGCGAATGATCAGTCAGAATTTCTTTCATGGTTGGAGGAATTTGGTCCTGATCAAATCATTCTGGGTGCGGATACTTTGAATGATCAAATCATGGTTTCGGGATGGCAAAAGGCTAGTGCCATCGGTTTGGAGGAATTTCTTGACTTTTATGTTGGGAAAGGTATTAAATATGTGATTTGTACTGATATTTCTAAGGATGGCATGATGCTGGGTCCATCTTTTGATTTGTATAAAAAAATACTTAAGCGCCATCCAAGTATTCATTTAATTGCCAGTGGGGGAGTGACCGGAATTTCGGATTTAGAAAAATTAAAAGATATGGGAATGTATGGTGCCATTACCGGCAAAGCCATTTATGAAGGCAAGGTTACTTTGGATCAATTGGCCCTTTTTTCATGTTGACCAAAAGAATCATACCCTGTTTAGATGTTAAAGATGGGCGTACGGTCAAGGGCATCAACTTTGGTAATTTACGTGATGCAGGAGATCCGGTTGAATTGGCGGCTCGCTATGCTGATGAAGGCGCAGATGAATTAGTTTTTCTTGATATCAGTGCTACCCTTGAGGGGCGCAAGACGCTTTTAGAAGTGGTTCGACAGGTGGCTCAAAAAGTAAATATACCCTTCACAGTGGGGGGAGGAATATCCTCACTCTCTGACGTTTCTGCCTTATTAGGGGCCGGGGCTGATAAGATATCAATTAATTCAGCAGCGGTCATACGGCCTGATTTAATTGATGAATTGGCGGCTAACTTTGGTTCACAATGTATCATGGTAGCCATCGATGCTCGAAATGATGGGGAAGTTTCTTGTGTACATACCCATGGAGGAACGCAATCAACAACGCTCAAGACCTTGCAATGGGCCCAAGAAGTGACCCAAAGGGGTGCAGGTGAAATATTACTTACCTCGATGGATAAAGATGGGACCAAAACGGGATTTGATGTTGCCTTGACGCAACAAGTTTCCCAAAATGTAACGGTACCGGTGATCGCTTCTGGAGGAGGTGGACAAAATGAACATTTTCTTGATATTTTTGCCAACGGGTATGCCGATGCGGCCCTGGCCGCGAGTATATTTCATTTTAAAGAAATTGAGATAAATGATTTAAAAAAATATTTAAGTATGAATAATATTTCAATAAGATTATGAAGGCATTAGACTTTACCAAATTCGATGGTTTGTTACCTGCGGTCATTCAAGATGCTCAAACCGATAAAGTACTTATGGTAGGCTTTATGAATGCTGAGGCTTTGGCGGCAACGCGTGCTTCTGGACAGGTAACATTTTATAGTAGGAGTAAATCTAGGCTATGGATCAAAGGGGAGACTTCTGGAAATTTTTTAGAGGTTGTAGCAATCATTCCGGACTGTGATGACGATACGCTACTGATCAAAGCAAATCCCAAAGGACCTACTTGTCATACCGGTACGGACACTTGTTTTGGCGAAACCAATGAAGATCCTACAAAATTTATTAAGTATCTTGAAAGTGTAATTTCATTACGTAAAAAGTCAGCACCCGATGAAAGTTATACAGCTGATTTATTTCATAAGGGCATCAATAAAATTGCGCAAAAAGTAGGAGAAGAAGCCGTAGAGTTGGTGATTGAGGCCAAAGATGATGATCAAGCTCTTTTTATCGGAGAGGCGGCCGATTTATTTTATCATTATTTGGTCCTGCTTGAAGCCAAAGAAATACCCTTTAAAATGATCATTGATGAGCTGAAAGAAAGACATTCAAAGAAGTAAACCATATTTAAACATTCATTTTTTAACCATGAAAAAGTTCGATGTAATTGTTATAGGTGCCGGACCGGCAGGATATGCTGCAGCCATGCGCGCAGTTGATTTTAAAAAGAAAGTAGCCTTAATAGAAAAAGATAAATTGGGTGGAGCGGGCATTCACAATGGTGCGCTCTGGAGTAAAACTTTGTGGGAAATTTCTACCACGGCATCCATGCTTAGAACGCAGGGTTCAGGTTTGAATGTACATGATTTAGACTTTCAAATGGATCAGATCAATGATGAGGTCAATACAGCCCTTGATGGGCGTGTAAATCAATTACAAAATCATATGGATCAAATTAATATAGCCCTAGAGAGTGATTTTTTTGAATACATTGAGGGATCGGCGAAGGTAGTTTCAAAAAATAGTGTCGCTGTCGAGAGTGAGGGAACTACTCAAGAGTTAGAGGCAGATTATATCATATTGGCGACGGGCAGTCGTCCCAGGAAATTGCCTCATTTACCCATAGATGAAGAAATTGTGATGACCAGTGATGGGCTGCCCAAAATGAATAAATTCCCCAAAAGTATCGTCATCTTGGGTGCTGGTGTGATTGGATGTGAATTTGCTACCATTTTTTCGGGCTTTGGTAAAACCAAAGTGCATTTGATAGACAAGGGAGATCGTATTTTACCTTTTGAGGACGAGGATGTGGTTCGGGTGGTAGAAAAAAGTTTAGAAGAACGTGGCGTATTGATTCATAGAAATTCACGCCTAACAGACATGAAGGTTGTCGAGGGTGCTGTTCAATACAATCTTGAATATACCGATGGTTCTACCGAAGTGTTTGACGTTGAGAAGGCCTTGATTTCAGTGGGTCGCGTACCCAACTACGAAAACCTCATAGATGAATCATTGGGCTTGGAAGTCAATAATAGGGGTATTGTGGATGAATTGACCCAGACCAGTGTTTCAAATATTTATGCAGTAGGTGACATAACCGCGGATATCTCTCTAGTTAACGTAGGTGAATTAGAAGGAAGATATGCAGTTGAACGCATTTTTGGTGAGCCGAGTCGACCGCTCACCTATGAGAATATTTCGACCATTATGTTTTTGGCTCCTGAAGTTTCTGGTGTGGGAATGAACGAACTGCAAGCACAACAAGCAGGTCTTAATTATCGGGTGGCAAGCTTAGATTATGGTTGTATACCGAGAGCCGTTGCCATGAGGAATACCGAAGGATTTATCAAAATTATTATTGGTGAAAATGATCACAAAATCTTAGGCATGCGGGTCGTTGGGCAACATTCATCAAGTGCGATACAAGCCATTGCTTTGTTGATCTCTGATGGTAGGGGTATAGAAGAATTGGCTGAATTGATTCATCCTCACCCTTCGATCATTGAAGGCATTCAAGAATGTTGTAGGATGCTTTTGAATAAATCTATCATGAAGCCAAAGGTACTCACTGAAGCCATGTATTGTCGCGCTTACCGAGAGGGTGTTTATACTGAAATGGCCGATTAATCTCAGATTTACTTACAGAAGGATTTATATTTTCGCAGACCCTACAGGTTAATAATAGACGGCCACTTCTTTAAGGGGTTTTCTCTTCAAATCAGGAACATAAGCGTATTCAGCAGCATACCCGACAGGTAGTAAGAGAAAGGGACGCTCATTTTTTGGGCGGTTTAGAATTTTTGTTAAAAAAGCCATTGGGCTGGGCGTATGCGTCAAGGTAGCCAATCCTACCTGATGTATGGCGGTAATCAGTAGACCACAAGCGATGCCTACACTTTCATTTACATAATAATTGTTTTGCTTTTCCTTTTGATCCAGCTGGTAGGCCTGCTTAAATACAACGATTAGCCATGGGGCATTTTCTAGAAACGGCTTGTGCCAATCGGTAGCCATGGGTTTCAAATCATTCAACCATCGATCAGACATCCGATGATCGTAGCTTTCTTTTTCTTCTGCTTCGGCAGCTTTTCTTATTTCTTTTTTTAAGGAGGCGGAAGAAATGGCACAAAAAGTCCATGGTTGTTTGTGTGCCCCCGAAGGAGCGGTTGATGCCGTTTGTAGCAAGCGATCAATAATAGATTTATCAATGGGTTCAGAGGAGAGATCTCGAACGGTTCGTCTTTGATTCATTGACTCATAAAATTCGAGAGATTTTTGCTCCATCACCTCTTTGGAATATTTTGGAGCTGTATATCTTAGATGCTTAAATCCATTGATTTTTTTTGTTTCTTCCATTGCATTTATTTTTTATAAACCAAGCACGGCTACGCCTTGCTCGAAGACAATATCTACAGGAATTCCTTTTGTAGTTAGCCGGTCAAGATCAAGCTGGAGGTCCGCGTCAATATGGGCTTTTTCGGAAACCCAGTCGGTCACACCTTGATAATCTCCATTACCTTGGAACGTAAGAATTTTTTCAGAAAGCCCATTCATCGCTAATTTCATTTTATTAAAATTCACCTTATAATAACCGGTCTCATTGTTTTTGGTGAAGGCACCTCGTTCTTTGAAAAAATTAAATCGAATCATATTGGCTCGGCCATGAGCTGAAGAAGCCCCGAACCGAACCGATCTAAATATACTTGTCATGAAAGTGACATAGTAGTTATTCAGATCATCGGATATTTCTCCTTTTTGATGAAGTTGTGTAATCATGTAAAGGCCTAATACATCTGCTTTACCTTCCTCTAGGGCAGAATAATGTTCTTTCAAAGCAGCCCGTACCGTTCCGCTACCGTTGAGGGTATTTTTAATACCCAGTCCGTGGGCCACTTCATGAAACATAGTATTGGCAAAAAACGCATCAAAAGTAATCAGCGGTCGTTGCTCTGGGTCGATCAAATTTTCAGCAATCGGCAGCAGAATTTTTTCATATTTGGCCCGCATGGCATTTTTTAGTTGTAATCTTCGAGATCCATTTTTTAATTGCACCTCTTCATCATTGGGCAGGTTGATAGCGATGGTTTTGGATCCCGCATTGCAATCCCCCGCATAGTAAACGACGTCATAGGCATTGAGATCGGCATTGGATCCGGGTTGTTCTTTTTTGTATGCTTCAGGAACCGGTATTCCTTTTTGGAGTTCGGGCAAGTAGCTCACATATTTATCAAGTCTAGCACTCCAATCTAAGTCTTTGATCAAAACATAAGCTTCGTGGGCTGCTTTATAATTGTATAAGGCATCTTCATAATTTTCGATGGGACCCATCACGACATCTAGCGGGTTGGACTTCATATCCATCCAGGCAAAATCAGAAGGTTGATACTCATCAGTAAGAAAAGCATCGGCCCTTAGGGTCAAATAGTGGCTGAAAGCTTTATTCTCAGTTATTTGCGCACATTCTTTCAAAATTAGCGCCACTTTTTGTACTTGCTTTGAGAACATTTGATGGTAAGGAATTGAGATGAGCGCACCGGTACTGTCTCTTCTGATGAAGGTATACATAGATGTTTTATCTACTAAATTAGAAGCTTCGAATTCTTCTTTTGTGAGGTCCTTTGGATAAAAATTAGCCCCCAAGGGCTTTGGTTTTACTTGATCGATAAACGGCTGGTTACCTGCCAAGCGATCCCAAGGACCATAGTTAATATGAATGAGTTTTCTGAGTTCATCGGTCGTAGCCAAACTCAAGGCTTCTTCTTTATCGCCATAGGCTTCATACCAAAATAGGTCATCCATTATTTTTGCCGCTTCTATCAGCTTAACAATAATACGTTTTTGTTTTTCACTCAGATTACTCAGATCTGCGGTGAGTTGGACCGGTGTGTATTTGGCAGTTAAAGGGTGATTTTGAGAAGTTTGTGGCGAAGATCTTTTTTCATCAGGCGTACAAGACATCAAGATCACAAGTAAAAGGGAAGGAAGCCGGATATTCATATTTTTTGAATTGTTGTTTAAGAATTTGATTCTTAAGTCAAATTAAAGGAATTTAAGTTAGTTTCCCTTTTGATTAAATTTATTATGTACTTGATAAAAATATTAGCTTTTATTATTTTTTAAGTTCTAAGC
>CAJQKV010000003.1 GCA_905479015.1 uncultured Cyclobacteriaceae bacterium | reverse complement strand
GGAAGAAGTGAAAGTAGAGGAAGTGAAAGTGGAGGAAGTGAAAGCTGATGCGCCTGCAGAAACAGAAACTAAAGAAAGTGAGAAGGGAGCAGCAGCAACTGAAGAAGCTTCAAAATAATTATCCCCATGCGTAAGGATGAATGTTACCAGTTGGGGCATATCGTCAAAACGCACGGTTTAAAAGGTATGGTAAACATTGAATTGGATGTAGACCAACCAGATGAATACAGTGAATTGGAATCCGTATTTCTAGAGCAATCTGGAAATCTGATTCCTTTTTTTGTTAAACAAATCTCAATGAATGGTGTGAAAACACTCATTCATTTCGAAGACATTGACCACGTCGATCTGGCCAAGGATCTCGTAGGTCAAGCACTCTATCTACCTCTAAATCACTTGCCAAAACTTCAGGACGGTGAATATTTTTTCCACGATCTAGTCGGTTTTGAGATATTCCACCTAGGAAATTTTTTAGGTACAATTGCACAAATTTATCAACCCTCTTCACAATATCTTGCAGCTGTTTTCTACAAAGAGCAAGAACTGTTAATTCCCATTGAAGACGCCATATTCAAAAAAGTCGATCTAACGAAAAAAGAAGCTCATATTGAACTTCCTGATGGTTTCATGGAAATCTATTTTAGCAATGAGAATTGACATCATCACATGTCTACCTGAACTTTTTGAGGGTCCCATGAATCAAAGCATTGTCAAAAGAGCCCAAAAAAAAGGATTGGTAGAGCTCTATATTCACGATTTAAGACCTTTTACCAGCAACAAACAAAAATCTATTGATGATTATGCTTATGGAGGAGGGGCAGGAATGGTCATGATGATTGAGCCTATTGACCGGTGCATCAGTGCCCTAAAAAAGCATACAGCTTATGATGAGATTATATTTATGACACCCGATGGAGAGAAATTAAACCAATCCACGTGCAATCAATTGTCTCTTAATAAAAACATCATCTTACTCTGTGGCCACTACAAAGGGATAGATCAGCGCGTACGTGATCATTTAATCACCCGAGAAATCAGTATCGGAGATTATGTTCTCTCTGGAGGCGAACTAGCCGCTATGATAGTTGCCGATAGTTTAATCCGACTGATCCCAGGTGTGCTCAACGATGAAAGCTCCGCGCTCACCGACTCTTTTCAAGATGACCTATTGGCACCTCCTGTGTATACACGACCTGCTGTATATAACGGATGGGAAGTACCAAAAATTCTATTATCGGGCAACGAGGCTGTGATCAATGACTGGAGGCATGAAGCAGCTGTTAAGAAAACCAAAGAAAGACGGCCCCATTTATTGAATTGATCAAATCTAAAACCCATCACAATGAGCAAAAAATGTTTTAAAAGCTCATAGATCGCTTGGCAAGCTCCTATTGACAAAAGATATTAAAGTAACTTTACATACCTAAAGAGAAATTCATTGAAAATAGTCATCAAAACCCTACATGGACTCGAAGAGGTCCTCATGAAGGAAGTTGAACTCCTTGGTGGACAAAACATCAAAAAAAGAAAACGTGCTGTAGAATGTGAAGGAAAACTACCTTTCCTTTATGAGGCAAATTTGAACTTAAGGACTGCCTTACGGATTTTAGTTCCAGTCTATGAATTTACAGCGCGTAATGAAACGGAACTTTACGATCAAGTCAAATCATTTGATTGGTCTCAATTTCTTGATGTCAGGCAAACTTTTGCCATCGATAATACTATTTTCTCAGAGTATTTTACGCACTCAAAATATGCCGCACTTAAAATGAAAGATGCGATCGCAGATCAGTTCAGAGAAAAGTTTGATTTTCGACCATCCGTTGATGTTGAAAAGCCTGATATCCTTTTCAATCTACATGCCTATCAAGATAAATTCACCATATCATTAGACAGTTCAGGTCGGCTTCTCAATCAGCGTGGTTATAGGGAGCCTGGACACCAAGCACCGCTCAATGAAGTAATGGCCGCCGGTCTATTAATGCTTGCGGGTTGGAATAAAAGTATCCCTTTGGTCGATCCTATGTGCGGTACCGGAACCATCATCATTGAGGCAGTACTCATGGGATTAAATATCCCTCCTCAGATAAACCAAAATGATTTTGGCTTTAAAAATTGGAATAACTTTCAACCTATGATGTGGAATCGCATCAGAGCAGAAGCGCAGGGTAAAATCAGAAGTGCTCCCTTGATGATCGCCGGTGGGGATGTAGATGGTCATGCCGTGGCCTTAGCCAAAGGAGCCTTAAAAAAACTGAGAATGGGTAGAGATGTTCAAATCAGACAAATCGCTTTCGAAAACTTTATCCCTAGATTTCAAACAGGTATGATCATTACCAATCCTCCTTACGGTGAGAGAATAGGAGAAGAAGTTGATAGCCTTTATAAAAATCTCGGCGATACATTTAAAAAGAATTTTTCGGGTTTCGACGCTTGGGTTTTAAGCTCAAATGTCCCCGCGCTCAAACAATTACATTTGAAGCCCAGTGAAAAAATCGCATTGTTCAATGGCGCTTTGCAAGTGCAATTCTGTAAATACGCCTTACAAGAAGGTGCATACCTCGAAGAAGAATAACTTCATATAGACGCTAGAAAAATTACATTTTTCAACGGGAAAATGAATAAATTAGCGCTTTTTAATAATTATGAGACAAAAATTACTTCGAGAAGGTGCTAATGAACTTTCCTATGAAATTCGAGGAATCGTTCGGAAAGCAGAACAACTCGAAAAACTTGGTCATCGGGTGTATTGGGAAAACATAGGTGATCCTATCCAAAAGCATCGTCCACTCCCTGATTGGATCAAAGCCATCGTTATTGAACTCTTGAAAGATGACCGTACATATGGCTACAGTCATTCCAAAGGCCTCTTAGAAACGCGCACGTTTCTTGCTAAAAAAACCAATCAATTAAAAGGTGTCCAAATCAATGCGGAGGATATTACCTTTTTTAATGGCTTAGGAGATGCAATTGCTAAAATTTATCAATACCTCCTGCCAACCGCCCGGGTAATAGGTCCCTCTCCTGCCTATTCTACACATTCCTCCGCGGAAGCGGCACATGCCAATCATCAACCGATTACTTATGCTCTGGATCCAGAAAATCAATGGTATCCAGATCTTGTAGATTTACGAAATAAAGTACGCTACAATCCCAATATCGTAGGCATATTGGTCATAAACCCAGATAATCCCACCGGCATGGTCTATCCTGAAAAAATTCTGAGAGAGATCGTGTCCATTGCCGAAGCCTTTAACCTTTTCTTAATTTTTGATGAAATTTATGAAAATATCATTTACAATGGTGCCCAAACCGCTCCAATGGCGAAAGTGATTGGAAAAGTTCCCGGAATATCATTAAAAGGAATTTCTAAGGAAGTCCCTTGGCCAGGGGCTCGATGTGGATGGGCAGAGTATTATAATCGAGATCAGGACGATGAATTCAACAAGCTTTGTCAAACTATAGATAATGCCAAGATGATCGAGGTCAGTGCTACCACGTTGCCGCAAAGAGCTATTCCCAAGATCATGACCGATCATCGTTATGAACCTTTTTTAAAAATGACCAGCAGAAATATCGGCCAGAGAAGTAAAAAACTCTTTGATTTTTTTACTCAAATTCCCTATGTCAACTTCAATCTGACCAACGGAGCTTTTTATAACACCATTATCTTCAAGGCAGGAGCATTAAAACCCAAACAACAACTAAATATTACGGATCCAAAAATAGCACAGCTACTGGAAAGTTGGCTGACCCCTGAAATGCCATTAGACCAACGATTCGTCTATTATTTATTGGCCGCTAAACAGGTCTGTGTGGTACCTATCTCGGCTTTCTGTTCCCCTCTTTTAGGATTTAGGATTACGCTTTTAGAAGAAAACTTAGAGGATCAACTTGAAATCTTTACCCGAATCAAAGAAGGTATTATGGAATACTGTAGTGATTGAGCTAAGGTGACGCCCCGCCTGTAAATGGTTAATTACTTATCGAAGTCCTTTGAATTAATAGGTGTCATCCTTCCGCGGTTTGGATGAAGGATATGTTTCGCTGTAATCCTTTAAATTTCGTCCGGTTTATTGGGGATTTTTTAAATACATTACCAAAGACTACCGCTGTCATTTCCTCCCAGGCTTTTTTTGATAATTCTTCCCAGCCTTGCGGAGTAAATTGTGATTCATTATGTGGGGTTGAAAATCTATTCCAAGGACACACCTGTTGACAGATGTCACAACCAAAAGCCCAACCTTCCATTTTATCACTGAACTCCATAGGTATTTCGTCCTTCAATTCAATCGTTAAATAAGAAATGCAACGACTTCCATCCACCACATAAGGTTTAATCGCATCTGTTGGACAGGCGTCTATACATCGGGTACAGGTACCACAATAATCCTTGATCGGCCCATCGGCCTCTAATTTTAAATCTAAAATGAGCTCTGCCAAAAAAAAATAACTCCCTGAATCTTTATTAATTAACAAAGTGTTTTTACCTACCCAACCCAAACCACTTTTTGAGGCCCATGCCCGCTCATGTACCGGTGCCGAATCGACAAAAGCACGCCCCTCAATCCTCCCTAGGACCGCCTTCATTCTATCCATGAATTCAACCAATTTATCCTTGATAACAAAATGATAATCTTTACCATAGGCGTATCGGGCAATCTTGTAGGGTGCCTGATCTGTTTGATCTTTTTGAGGTGCATAATTATACAAAAGAGAAATCACCGATTGAGCGCCAGGCACAAGTTTTCGGGGATCTAATCGTTTATCAAAATGACGCTCCATATAGCTCATTTTACCTTGATAGCCTCTTTTTAACCAAGTTTCGAGATGATCCGCTTCTTCTGACAAAAAATCAGCCTTTGATATGCCGCAATATGAAAAGCCCAAATCCAATGCGATCTCCTTAACGATATCCCTGTTAGATTTCATCATCTAAAAAAGTAATCAAAAGCAATCCTAACGACTGCTCTCATAACCATTGTGTGACGCGTGACATTGAGCTCAGTCAAAATAATGTGTTCATTTGTGCCGGGGGTATGATTCCCAAATGCTTATAGGCCAATTCAGTAGCTTGACGCCCTCGTGCCGTACGCTTCAAAAAGCCTTCCATGATTAAAAAAGGTTCATAAACCTCTTCTATCGTTTCGGCCTCCTCTCCGCACGCCGTCGCAATGGTAGATAAACCCACTGGTCCACCCTTAAATTTATCAATAATAGTAGATAAAATACGATTATCCATTTCATCCAATCCATGATTATCTACATTTAAGGCTGTCAATGCCATCTTGGCGATGGTCAGCGTGATAGATCCATCCCCTTTTATTTGAGCAAAATCTCGGGTTCTTCTTAATAAGTTATTGGCAATCCGAGGGGTTCCCCTACTTCTTCTGGCTATTTCAAAAGTGGCCTCAGGTTCAAATTCACAATTTAAAATATCACAAGATCTTCCAACGATTCGGGTCAGTAGCTTGGCATCATAATATTCTAGCCTCGCATTGATTCCAAAACGCGCCCGCAAGGGCGCGGTCAACAATCCTGAACGGGTCGTCGCGCCGATGAGCGTAAATGGGTTCAATCCAATTTGTACGGTTCTTGCATTAGGCCCTGAATCCAACATAATATCAATTTTATAATCCTCCATGGCGGAATATAAATATTCCTCAACTACCGCATTTAATCTATGGATTTCATCTATAAACAACACATCTCCCTCTTCAAGATTTGTAAGAAGGCCTGCCAATTCTCCCGGCTTATCCAGTACGGGTCCACTTGTTATTTTAATATTAGATCCCAATTCATTGGCAATGATATGAGAGAGGGTCGTTTTACCGAGTCCTGGAGGCCCGTGAAGTAAAACATGATCGAGGGGCTCTGATCGTTGACTGGCCGCAGCTACAAATATCTTCAAATTATCAACTATCTTTTCCTGCCCGGCAAAGTCTTCAAAACTAAGGGGTCTCAAAGCCTTTTCTATCTCTTTATCAGCAGATGAAAATTCCTCATCGTCTGGTTTTAAATAATCCTCTCTCATAGTTAATAAATAGAAAACAAATATAACGATTGAATATTCTAATTAGGTCTTACTAATATTGTAAAAAAAATCAAATTGAATATTGACAAACGTAAACAAACCCAAAGAGTTCTCTTATTCTTTGCTGCGATCTTATTACTCGTAAAGCTCGTAAGAAATCAAAATCCTGATTTGTTGATGAATGAGGTATCTGGTTTAACTATGGGGACCATTGCCTACAATGTGAAATATAAAACTTTGGGGGCCACCAATTATAAAATACAAATAGATTCTCTCCTGAAAAAATTCAATCAATCATTATCTACTTATATTCCTGAGTCCGAAATTTCAAGATTGAATCAATCCGGCAGTTTGGTCTTCCAAGATCCTGTTTTTTATCCCGTTCTCTTGGCTAGTAAGGAAGTCCATTTGGCTACAAAAGGCGCGTTTGATCCTACCATTGGTCCTCTGATCAATGCCTACGGTTTTGGCCCAGATAAGGCGTCAAAAACATTAGATCAACATCTTATTGATTCTTTACTTCAATTCGTAGGTTTCTCAAAAATTAATTTTAATCCCTCACTCATTACGATGCCCAAAGGAATGTATCTAGATTTAAGTGCCGTAGCCAAAGGATATGCTGTGGATGTAATCGCTAATTATCTCAAATCTAAAAATATTGAACATGCAATGGTGGAGATTGGTGGGGAAGTCAGAACTTTTGGCACCAATGACCGCGGAGAAGCTTGGAGAATAGGCATTCAAGACCCATTGATAGATCCAGAAGAATACCAACCGCCTTTTGCAGTGGTCAATCTAGAGGACCGATCTATCGCGACCTCAGGTAATTATAGAAATTTTTATCAAATAGGAGATAAAACCTATGCCCACATCATCGATCCAAGAACGGGAAAGATGAGTAAAAAAAACATCCTAAGTGCGTCCGTATTCGCACCCAATTGTATGCTGGCCGATGCTTATGCAACGGCCTTTATGGTGCTGGGTGTTGAAGCATCCATGGCGATTCTCCAAGCAGATGATCGCTTGGAAGCGCTACTGATTTATCAAGGTCAAGAAGGTCCTGAACATATCATTACCGATGGTATGAAAGCAGCTATTATTATAAACTACAGCGAAAACCCATGAGTATTACCCTAATGTTATTAATCATAGGAACCTTTATTGGAGGACTGGCAACCATTCCCTTAGAGTACAAACCGCGCAATATTTTCTTGCCTTTAATTTTTGGAGGATCCTATTTATTTTCCATCACCATCATACATGTTTTTCCTGAGCTCTTTGCCATGTCATCAAATCCAACTGAAATTGGCTTATTCATTTTGTTAGGATTCTTCTTCCAGCAATTTTTAGAATATTTTACTTCTGGTGTAGAGCATGGCCATTTTCATGAACACAAATCAACAAAATCAAAGTATTATGTACTCATTGCCTTAGTGGTGCATTCTTTAATGGAGGGTGCTTTGCTGACGCATGATTCTCCCTTGCATGAACAAAACAACTCGTATACCTTACTTTTTGGTATTATTCTGCATAAGGCCCCTGCTGCCTTTGCCCTGATGGCCGTCTTTAGAGGAAAATCAAAGTTTTCCCAGCAACAATGGATGGTATTAATTGTTTTTAGTTTGGCCTCCCCAATAGGAGCCATGGCCAATAACTATTTGACTTTATCTCAAGAACAATTAAGTATTTTATTTGCCTTTGTGAGTGGTGCTTTTTTACATATTTCGACCACTATTTTTGTAGAGTCTAGTCCAGGACACCGATTCCGTTTTAACAAAATTGCCATCAGTATCCTGGCTGCCTTATTGGCTATTTTCACAGAATTATATATTTAAACAGGTATTTCCCTCAGATCTGTTCCCATTCATCTTTACCGCCACCTTCCATAAAGATTGATCTTACCTATGCTTTATATGAGCTCAATAATTCAATAAAAAGATCAATCTCTCCAATCTCTTTTTTTTATGGTTTTTTTTTATTTATTGATAAAAAATGAAACCCTTTAAAAAGCGATGCCCTTTTTGTTGTCTTTACCTCTAAATATGTAGAAAGTAAGTTTTTTGCTATTTTTTATAATACAACTTAATATATTAGTGTCTTATTTAAAAAAAGAGATGAAAGATTATTGGAAACACAATCTCAAATATTTAATCATTTTACTGATCGTCTGGTTTGCCGTCTCCTTTGGGGCAGGTATTCTTTTTGTAAATCAGTTAAATGAAATAAAAATAGGTGGTTTTAAACTCGGATTTTGGTTTGCTCAACAAGGGGCTATTTATGTCTTTGTAATCTTAATTTTTGTTTATATCAGACTCATGAATAAACTGGATAAAAAATACGGATTCAATGAAGATGATAACCTATAAACCAAACAACAAATGAGTATTCAAATCTGGACTTGGATTTTAGTAGGAATTACCTTTTCCTTATATATCGGCATCGCCATTTGGTCAAGGGCAGGCTCCACAAAAGAATTTTACGTAGCTGGAGGCGGTGTATCTCCATTGGCAAATGGATTAGCTACTGCGGCAGATTGGATGTCTGCAGCTTCATTTATTTCCATGGCAGGAATCATCTCTTTTGAAGGCTATGATGGCTCCGTTTATTTAATGGGCTGGACTGGCGGTTATGTGTTGTTGGCCTTATTACTGGCTCCTTATTTAAGGAAATTTGGAAAATTTACGGTTCCTGATTTTATAGGCGATAGATATTATTCCAATACCGCTAGAAGCGTCGCTGTTTTTTGTGCATTATTGGTCTCTTTCACCTATGTAGCCGGGCAAATGCAAGGAGTGGGTATTGTTTTCTCACGTTTTTTAGAAGTGGATATTACTACCGGTGTGATCATAGGAATGGTCATCGTATTATTTTATGCCGTGTTAGGAGGAATGAAAGGAATTACCTACACACAGGTAGCACAATATTGCGTATTGATATTTGCCTTTATGGTGCCTGCTATTTTTATTTCCATTCAAATGACAGGCCATTCCATTCCGCAATTAGGTTTCGGGAGTGCCGATGACAACGGTATTTTTTTATTAGATAAATTAGACGGATTACATAAAGATTTAGGTTTTTCAGCTTATACCTCTGGTAGTAAGTCCACGTTAGATGTTTTCTGTATTACTGCTGCATTAATGGTTGGTACCGCAGGCTTACCACATGTAATTGTTCGATTTTTCACGGTAAAAAAAGTCGCTGATGCGCGTAAATCAGCGGGATGGGCGTTGCTATTTATCGCTATTTTATATACCACTGCTCCAGCTATCGCAGTGTTTGCAAGAACCAATTTAATAGAAACGGTTAGTAACAAAAAGTATGCTGACATGCCAGAATGGTTTAAAAAATGGGAAACCACAGGCTTGATTACTTTTACCGATAAGAACCAAGACCAGGTGATTCAATATGTTGCTAATAAAGAACTGAATGAACTTGAAGTAAATCGTGATATTATGGTTTTGGCCAACCCAGAAATAGCCGGTTTACCTAACTGGGTAATTGCACTCGTAGCGGCTGGAGGTTTAGCAGCTGCTTTGTCTACCGCAGCAGGCTTGTTGTTAGTCATATCTTCTTCCGTTGCTCATGATTTAATTAAAAGAATGATCAATCCAAAGATCTCAGAGAAAGGTGAATTGATTGCCGCAAGAGCCTCTGCTGTAGTGGCTGTTTGTATCGCTGGTTATTTTGGTATCAATCCCCCAGGTTTTGTTGCTGCTGTCGTCGCTTTGGCTTTTGGCTTGGCTGCTGCTTCTTTCTTTCCTGCCATTGTTTTGGGTATTTTCTATAAAAAAATGAATAAACAAGGTGCTATCTCAGGGATGATTTTCGGAATTCTATTGATGCTATTTTATATGACTAAATTCAAATTTGGTTGGTGGTTTGGAGGTACGAAAGAAGATTGGTGGTTTGGGATTTCCCCTGAAGGATTTGGAAGTATCGCTATGATGGCTAATTTCATAGTTTCAATTATCGTCTCAAAGTTTACTCCTGACCCACCAAAAGAGGTTCAAGAAATTGTTGAAAATATTAGAATTCCAAGTGGCGCAGGAGCTGCTCAAAACCATTAAGAAGTTACTTATGTCATTACAAATAGATTCTCTTGAAGATTACCATAAAGCGTATCAGGCCAGTGTTGAAAATCCTTCGAAATTTTGGGATGAAATTGCTGAAAAATTTTTCTGGAGAAAAAAATGGACCCAAACATTAGACTACAATTGGAATGTTCCTGAGACAAAATGGTTTTTAGAAGGTAAATTAAATATTACAGAAAATTGTTTAGATCGTCATTTAGCTTCAAAAGGAGATCAAACTGCCATTATCTGGGAGCCAAATGATCCCAAAGATCCGGCACAACACATCACCTATAAACAACTACATAGTAAGGTTTGTGCTTTTGCCAATGTTTTGAGAAATAATGGGGTAGTTAAAGGTGATCGCGTTTGTGTTTACATGCCAATGGTTGCTGAACTTGCTGTAGCTGTTTTGGCCTGCGCGAGAATAGGTGCCATTCATTCTGTGGTCTTTGCCGGGTTTTCTTCAAGGGCATTGTCGGCAAGAATAAACGATGCTGAATGTAAGGTCTTATTGACCTCTGACGGTGGTTTTAGGGGTGATAAGGTGACGCCATTAAAAGACATTGCCGACGAAGCTTTAAAGACCTGCCCTTCCATTAAAAAATCAATAGTTTTTCAAAGAACCCAACAAGCCATTGCTTGGATGCCGGGGAGAGATGTCTGGTGGCATGAAGAATTGACAAAAGTAGATGACCACTGTCCAGCAGAAGTGATGGATTCGGAAGATATGCTTTTCATTCTATACACGTCTGGTTCCACTGGAAAGCCCAAAGGAATGGTTCACACATGCGGTGGTTACATGGTTTATGCCGCTTATTCGTTTTTAAATGTCTTTCAGTATAAACCCAATGATATTTATTGGTGTACTGCAGACATCGGTTGGATTACAGGCCATAGTTATATTGTTTATGGCCCTTTGGCTACCGGAGCCACTACGGTCATGTTTGAAGGCGTTCCTAGTTATCCAGACTACGGAAGGTTTTGGGAAGTCTGTGAAAAGCATAAAGTCACTCAATTTTATACTGCTCCCACTGCCATTAGAGCATTAGCGAAACACCCGTTATCGTTTGTTACTAACCATGACCTCAGTAGTTTAAAAATATTAGGAACTGTAGGCGAGCCTATTAATGAAGAAGCATGGCACTGGTATGACGATAATATTGGTAGAAATAAATGCCCAATAGTAGATACTTGGTGGCAAACAGAAACGGGTGGAATGATGATTTCTTCTTTGGCAGGTGTAACCCAAGACAAACCCACATTTGCAACCCTCCCCTTGCCCGGAATTCAGCCGGTTTTATTGAACGCCGATGGTACGGAGATTACTGAGATAAAAGCAGAAGGAATTTTAGCCATTAAACAACCATGGCCCTCCTTGGCAAGAACCATCTATGGCGATAATGAACGTTATAAAAATGTCTATTTCTCGGCCTACCCTAATTATTATTTTCCGGGAGATGGCGCGCTGCGAGATGCGCACGGAAATTATAGGATTACGGGAAGAGTAGATGACGTGGTCATTGTTTCCGGACATAACCTAGGTACGGCTCCCATAGAAAATGCGATTAATGAGCATGAAGGCATTGTTGAGAGTGCAGTGGTAGGATTCCCTCATGACATCAAAGGAAATGCCCTATATGCCTACGTAATTACCTATGATGGGGTCATCCAAACCGATGAATTAATTACTGAAATAAGAAACCTTGTGGCTGCAACCATCGGTGCCATTGCCAAGCCGGATAAAATTCAATTCGTCAAAGGGTTACCCAAAACACGTTCTGGAAAAATTATGAGAAGAATATTGCGAAAAATCGCCAGTGGGGATACCGGCGATTTGGGCGATACTTCTACACTGCTCAACCCAGAAATAATTGATGCCCTCCAAAAGGGGTTTGACAAAAATTGAGCTATAAAAAAAACGGGAATACCTTTAAATAGTATTCCCGTTTTCATCATAATCAATTAAAAATCAACTCCCACACATTTCACATCCTTCTGGGTCATCTAGGGAGCATTGTATGGCTTGCTGATTTTGGTCAACCACATTTGCCGACTCCACCGCTTTCGCTTTGGGTTGTACGTTTTCTTCTTTGGTTACAGTAAATTTAATGGCATCTGTAGCTGCCTTGGTTCGCAGGTAATACATCCCTGTTTTTAAGCCCTTTTTCCAAGCATAGAAATGCATGGAGGTCATTTTACCGAAGTTGGCATTCATCAAATGAATATTCAAACTTTGACTTTGACAAATATACGCCCCTCTATCGGCAGACATATCAATAATGGTTTTCTGAGAAATCTCCCAAACCGTCTTGTAAAGCTCCTTGATATTGGCTGGAATCTCTGCAATGTTTTGAATAGAACCATTTTCAGCCTTGATTTTATTCATCATACTATCATTCCATAGCCCCAACCCAATCAAATCATGCATCAAATACTTATTCGCTACAATGAACTCACCGGACAACACCCTACGTACGTACATATTCGATGTAAATGGCTCAAAGCATTCATTATTACCGAGTATCTGCGAAGTAGAAGCCGTTGGCATAGGTGCTACTAACAAGGAATTTCTAACCCCATGCTTTTTTACTTTTTGTTTGAGCTCATACCAATCCCATCTGCCTGAGTCGGGCGTCACTCCCCACATATCAAATTGGAATATGCCTTTAGATACAGGTGAACCTTTATACGTTTGATAGGGCCCGTTGACCTGTGACAACTCCATGGAAGCCTCCATAGAGGCAAAATAGATCGTTTCAAAAATTTCGCTATTGAGGCGCTGTGCTTCTTCAGATTCAAAAGGAAGTCGCATCATCACAAAGGCATCTGCCAAACCTTGCACTCCTAAGCCTATAGGTCTATGCCTCATATTTGAAGTCCTGGCTTCCTCCACTGGATAATAATTGACATCTATTACTTTATTGAGATTTCTCGTAGCTACTTTGGTGATTTCATAAAGTTTATCATGATCAAAGGTTTTATCCTCCTTCACAAACTTAGAAAGAGAAATAGAGGCCAAATTACAGACAGCGACCTCGTCTTTGGATGTGTATTCCATTATCTCAGTACAAAGATTACTCGACTTAATGGTACCTAAGTTCTTTTGATTAGACTTACGATTCGCATGATCCTTGTACAAGATGTAAGGTGTTCCTGTTTCTATTTGAGACTCTAAGATCTCAAACCAAAGATCTTGGGCCTTCACTACCCTTCTTGCTTTTCCCTCTTGCTCGTATTTCTCATACAATTTTTCAAACGCCTCTCCGTAGCTATCTTCCAAACCTTTCGCTTCGTCAGGACTGAAAAGCGACCATTCTCCATTCTCCTCAACTCTACGCATGAACAAATCTGAAATCCACATTGCATAAAACAAATCTCTCGCCCTTAACTCTTCTTTTCCATGATTTTTCTTCAACTGAAGAAATTCAAATATATCTGCATGCCATGGCTCTAAATAAATGGCAAAACTTCCTTTTCTTTTCCCTCCTCCTTGATCGACATACCTGGCGGTCATGTCAAAATTTCGAAGCATTGGAATGATGCCATTAGAAGTTCCGTTCGTTCCTTTAATATAGGCTCCCGTGGCTCTTACATTGTGGATGCTCAAGCCAATACCTCCTGCAGATTGTGATATTTTAGCACATTGCTTTAATGTATCATATATTCCATCAATACTATCATCTTGCATGGTCAATAAAAAGCAAGAGGAAAGCTGTGGTTTTGGAGTACCTGCATTGAACAAAGTAGGGGTTGCGTGCGTAAACCACTTTTCTGACATTAAGTGATAGGTTTCTATGGCCGCTTGAATATCATCTCCATGAATACCCACCGATACCCTCATCAACATGTGTTGGGGTCGTTCTACAATCTTACCATTCAATCGCATTAAATAAGCCCTTTCCAGGGTCTTGTAACCAAAGTAATCGTAGTTGAAATCACGGTCATAATCGATGGCCTCATCTAATTTTTTCGCATTTTTTTTGATTACTCCGTACGTCCCTGAAGAGAGTAAAGGTGCATTCTCTCCCGTTTTAGCATCCACATAAGTATACATATGCTTCATCGTGTTAGAGAAGGATCCTGACGTTACTTTGTGTAAATTGGAAATGGCAATTCTGGCGGCAAGTTTGGCGAAATCTGGGTGACGCGTGGTCATAGAAGCTGCAATTTCTGCTGCCAAATCATCGAGCTGAACAGTACTTACACCGTCATAAAGGCCATCTATAACTTTTTGGGCTATTTTAACTGGCTCTACAAAATCTCTGTTGAGGCCTTTGCATAGCTTCTCAATCCTTGCGGTAATTTTATCAAATTTAACTGATTCTCTTCGGCCGTCTCTCTTTAGTACTAACATGGTTGATTCTTGATATTTTTTTTCTATTAAAAGTCTTGGTCAAGACTGAATTTATCATTGTCATTTTCGGTATTCAAAACACCGGCTTTTTGATATTCCCCAACTCTTTTTTCAAAGAAATTCGTTTTACCTTGAAGCGAAATCATTTCCATGAAATCAAATGGGTTGGTTGAATGATAGATTTTGGGGCAGTTCAATTCCATTAAAAGTCTATCTGCAACGAACTCAATGTATTGACACATCAACTCCGCATTCATTCCAATTAATCTTACCGGAAGCGCGTCGGTTACAAATTCCTTTTCAATAGTCACTGCGTCCACAATGATGGTTTGTATGGATTCAATACTCAACTTATTTATTAAATGATCATTGTAAAGCAAACAAGCAAAGTCACAATGCAGCCCCTCATCTCTAGAGATTAATTCATTTGAAAAGGTTAAACCCGGCATCAATCCTCTTTTTTTCAACCAAAATATAGAGCAAAAGCTTCCTGAGAAAAAGATGCCTTCAACCGCAGCAAAAGCAACCAATCTTTCCGCAAAGTTACCCTCATCTATCCACCTCAGCGCCCAATCCGCCTTTTTCTTAACACAGTCCATGGTATCCAGTGCATTGAAAAGACCATCTTTTTCTTTTGCATCTTTCACATAGGTATCTATGAGGAGTGAATAGGTCTCAGAATGGATATTCTCAATAGCAATTTGAAATCCATAAAAGAATTTTGCCTCAGTATACTGTACTTCTGAAACAAAATTTTCAGCTAAATTTTCATTGACAATTCCATCACTTGCAGCAAAAAAAGCCAAAACATGCTTAATAAAATGTCGTTCGTCTCCCGTGAGAGTATCCCAATCCTTGAGATCTTGCCCTAAATCTATTTCTTCGGCGGTCCAAATACTTGCTTCCGCCTTCTTATAAAAGCTCCAGATATCGTCGTGCTCAATGGGGAAGAGCACAAATCTGTTTTTGTTTTCTTTTAAAATGGGTTCAATTTCTACTACTGGGTTGTTCATTATTAGTTATTTTTCAATTTAATAGACAATAATATTCCATTCAGGACCCAATCAATTAGATTCTTGGGACTTGTAGGGAACAAACAAAATACTTAAATATTGGTGTATCCAAAGTGAGTTGTAAAAACAAAAAGCATTGTGGTGGTTTGCTTTTTCTAACTCCTTCTACAAATGTGTCCAAATCAGACCTAAAATACAAATCAGATTCCAGGGAGTGTCGTGGATCATTCATACTGTGGATAAGTATATATCTTTCTGATTTATAATTATTTAACACTAATTTAAATAAAAAAACTTGCACCTATTTCAGCCTTCAATGAGGCTAAAAAAAAAAAAAAAAAAAAAAAAAAAAATTATCCACAACTAATTTGAATTTTTGTGTGGTCGAACCTTTTGCGTTTTAAATCTAAAATCCTATATTTGCACTCCTTTTTAAAATAATAAGAATGTACGCAATAGTCGACATTGCTGGTAAGCAATTCAAAGTAGAAAAAAATAAATTCTTGTACGCTCCCTTAATGGATGCTGAAGCAGGGACTTCTTTAAGTTTCTCTCAAGTACTCCTCACGGACGATAATGGAAAAGTAAAAGTAGGTACCCCCTCGGTAAAAGGTGCTAGTGTGTCTGGGAAAGTACTAGAACACGTCAAAGGAGATAAGGTCATTGTTTTCAAAAAGAAACGGCGCAAAGGCTACCGTGTCAAAAATGGGCATCGACAACAGTTTACAAAAATATTAATAGAAGATATAAAATAATTATCAAAGATGGCACATAAGAAAGGCGCAGGTAGTTCAAATAACGGTCGAGAATCTGAAAGTAAACGATTGGGTGTTAAGATTTTTGGTGGGCAAAAAGCCATCGCAGGGAACATCATTATCCGTCAACGTGGGACCAAACATCATCCCGGTAACAACGTTGGAATGGGGAAAGATCATACGTTATTTGCACTCACCAATGGATTGGTTCAATTCAAAAAAGGTCGGCAAGACAGATCTTACGTTCACATTGAAGCTGTGAGTTAAGAAACTAATTTAAATACAAACAAAAAATGAGATTCAATGAATCTCATTTTTTGTTTGTATCATATATCAAGAAGCTCAGGATACTTTTTTCTTGGGCCTGCCCGGTAAAACTGTGGTTTCTTTGAATCCATTGGCGTACAACTTCTTTCTGGTTTTCCAAACTTTAAAATTGTTCTTATTTCCCATCTCAAATTGCCAACTCATATGTTGTGATGGAGTCATCCATAGGAGATTTTCCTCCGTATTGTTTCGAGAATTATTGTCTTTGTGAATGATCATGCTTTTTGTCTCATCATCATTAGGGACATATAATTTAGCCACTTCTTTGTGTGGATAAATTGTTCTCCTCTTTTTATCATCATCCATCAAATCAAGAAAATAACATTTACATTTCTTATTCCATCTTTGACGCATGGTTTTGCTTTTTAATGTCATTTCAGTTTTACTCCCTGAATGCCATACTTTTCGAGCAATACTTATTATTTTCCCTTTATTAGATATTAGATAATATTTAAAATTTGGGATCTGCCCCCATTTTTCTTTTGATTTTGAGCCTTCCATCCTTATTTGTAAGTCGAAAAAGCCAGTTTAAGTTTAACAGTAGTAGTAATATATGAATTATTTTATAATAAATATGTTTTTTATAATTTTTTTAGAACTCAAATACATGCCAAGATTCATCTCAAGTCAATAAAGTACAGGCATCCTTAGAAAATAAAAATCTCGATTCTATATCATTAATGACCAGGCCATTGAAACTTTAAATAACTTTGAAGACTCACTGAATCAATAAACCTATATGTTCATCTACAATATAACTTTCAACGTAGAAACTCAGATCGAAGCCGAATGGTTAAAATGGATGAAAAATGAACATATATTGGACATCCTTGGCACCAAAAAATTTACTGAACATCGTATCTTAAGGTTAGTTAATGAACATCCTGATGCATCCGGCACTACTTATGCCGTTCAATTTACGGCAATAAGTATCACTGATGTTCAGCAATACTTGGCCAATCAAGGCGCTGTGCTACAAAACGAGCTGATGGCTAAATTTGGTCAAAAGGTATTGTCATTCACAACCCTTCTAGAGGAGATTTAAAAATCTATATTACAATTGATCCATTCATGGCTAAAATGAGTGGGGTAATGCTTTTTATAAAAATTAATAGCCATCTCGTTCCAATCAAGAACTTGCCACATCATACCGGTGCATTGCGTGGCCTTTGCCGTTTTTAAGACCTCATCAAACAATATCTTACCTACCCCCTGCCTCCTCAAAGACTCTTTTACGACAAGATCTTCCAAATAAAGCCGCTTTCCCTTCCACGTCGAATACCTCGTATAATAAATAGCAGTACCCACAACAAGGTCTTCATTTACCGCAACATAAAAATCAAAAATAGCGGATTTACCAAAGCCATCCATTTCCATTTGAGCTACACTGTTTTCAACTTCTTCCAATGCTTTTTCATAAATGGCCAATTCTTTGATCAAGTCTAAAACCTGAGCTAAATCTTTTTGCTGTCCTTTCCTGATCGTTATCATATTTTTAAAATTAAAAAGTTCTCATTAAATTAGAATGAAATACGTCTACATAAATAAAATTCCAGCGACGTCGTCAGTAAAATTTATTCACACCAAAAAGCATCACTTTATATTGTGCTGATGTGCACCATTATGAAAATGAAGTTATTTTTCAATAAAATCAAATCCTAAATAAGGCTGCAATACAGAAGGTATTTTAATACCCTTACTGGTTTGGTTATTTTCAAGTATCGCTGCTAAAATGCGTGGTACAGCCAATGCGCTGCCATTTAAAGTGTGTGCGAGTTGGTTTTCACCTTCTTGAGCTTTATACCTCAGTTTTAGACGATTCGCTTGATAATTCTCAAAATTTGAGACCGAACTCACTTCTAGCCATTTTTTCTGCCCTCCAGAGTACACTTCAAAGTCGTAAGTAATTGCAGCTGTAAACCCTAAATCTTTACCACAAAGTCTTAACATCCGATAAGGTAACTCCAATGAGGCTATTAAATCCTCCACATGCTGCTTCATTTCCTCCAAAACAGCATAGGAATCTTCTGGTTTTGCAATTTGAACTACCTCTACTTTATCAAACTGATGAAGTCTATTGAGACCCCGCACATCAGCACCCCATGATCCCGCCTCTCTTCTAAAACAAGGTGTATATCCAATCATTTTAATAGGAAAATCAGCTTCAACTAATAAAGTATCTCTATAAATATTCGTAAGAGGTACTTCTGCCGTCGGTATCAAGTATAGGTTGGTATCTGATAAATGATACATCTGCCCCTCTTTGTCAGGCAATTGACCCGTAGCTAAACCGGATGCCTCATTGACCAAGATGGGTGGTTGAACCTCTTGATAACCCGAGGCAATCCCTTTATCCAAAAAATAATTCACCAATCCCCTGACCAATCGAGCACCTTGTGCCTTGTAAAAAGGAAATCCTGCACCCGTAATTTTATTTCCTAAATTGAAATCAACCAATCCGTAATCTTTGATCAACTCCCAATGCGGTTGATGATCTGCTTCTAATTGCGGCAGTTCGCCTTTTTGAAAGAGTAATTCATTATCCTCTTCACTTTGACCGGCCGCCACTTTTTCATTTGGGATATTGGGCAATTCATATAATTTCTCCTTCAACGCTTTCTCAATATCTTGGAGTTGTTCAGATAAAATCTTACCACGCTCTTTAATTTCCGAAGTTTCTAATTTTATTTTTTGAGCTTCTTCTCTATGCCCCGACTGCATCAAAGCACCTATCTTCTTAGATAATTGATTGGAACGGTTCAATGTCTCATCCAGTGCTCCTTGTACTTCCTTACGTCGATTATCTAGGCCAATGATTTCCGTTAACCGCTGCTCAGGCTCCATAAAACCTCTTTTATTAAGGCCTTCAACATATTGTTCAAAATTTTCTTTGATCTCACGGACTAACAGCATTTCCTTAATTTATTTAATAGATTGCAAAGAAAACGTTAGAATGGCAATAAAGCGAAAATAAATCCGCTCAATCTTGTAGATCTATAAAAAAAACCTTAATATTTGTTTTTATTTACAACTTCCTATATAATTGCAACTCTAATCAAGAAAGATCTATACCGAATTTTATTCTAGGTCAGATCAAATCTTTATACACATCGAGATTATTTATATCCACTAGTTACCTTTTATGCACACATTAGATGAATTAACCGTTCGGTTGCTTTCTGAATTAATAGAAATCGCCGAAGGACTTGGGCTAAAAAACGCCAAAAAAGAGTCGAAACAAGACCTTATTTACAAGATTTTAGATATTCAAGCTACACTTCCTGACAGCGAAGTCAGCGCGCCTATCGTTAAAGAAGAAATCAAAACAGCTCCTAAAAAGAGACCTCCAAATGCCAATACTAAAAAAGTAAACAATCCAAAAGAGCCCTCTCAACCTACAGAAGCAAAGGATGGGACCTCAAAACTATTGGCATCACTAGATCTCAATTTGAAGGATGGAGATAAAAAAGAAGATCAACCTTCTGCTACCAATACTCCAGCGGTAAAGGCAGAAATAAGAGAGCAAAAGCCCTTGAATCAAGAGAAAATCGAGAAAAAACCTGAAAAGAGAGAGAAAAATGAACGGGATATAGCCCGAGACGAAGCTCGTGCCAAAAAAGATGAGTATCTCAAAAACATAAAAGAATTCGAAGGTATTATTGAAAACGAAGGCGTTCTAGAAACCCTACAAGATGGCTATGGTTTTTTAAGATCCAGTGATTACAATTATTTGGCCTCGCCTGATGATATTTATGTATCGCCTTCACAAATTAAACTTTTCGGTCTCAAAACAGGTGATACGGTCAAAGGTGAAATTAGACCTCCAAAAGACGGGGAAAAATATTTTGCCTTATTGAAAGTATCCTCCGTAAATGGTAAGACTACTGAAGAAATTAGGGATCGCGTCGCTTTTGAGTACTTAACGCCACTATTTCCACAAGAAAAGCTCAACCTAAGTACAAAAGCTGATAATTATTCGACTAGAATCCTAGATCTCTTTGCTCCCATAGGAAAGGGACAACGGGGTATGATCGTCGCTCAACCCAAAACAGGTAAGACCGTATTGCTTAAAAATGTAGCCAATGCGATCGCTGAAAATCATCCAGAATGCTTCCTCATCATATTACTTATTGATGAACGACCCGAAGAAGTGACCGATATGGCACGCTCTGTGAAAGCAGAAGTCATTGCTTCTACTTTTGACGAACAAGCTGAAAGACACGTAAAAGTGGCCTCAATAGTATTGGAAAAAGCCAAAAGAATGGTGGAATGTGGACATGATGTCGTGATTTTACTTGATTCCTTGACAAGACTTGCCCGCGCCTACAATACCGTCGTTCCGTCTTCAGGAAAAATACTCTCAGGGGGTGTTGATGCCAATGCATTGCACAAACCCAAAAGATTTTTTGGAGCCGCTCGAAATGTTGAAAATGGTGGTTCGTTGACAATTATAGCTACCGCATTAATTGATACTGGATCCAAAATGGATGAAGTTATTTTCGAAGAATTTAAAGGAACAGGTAATATGGAACTCTTATTAGATAGAAAACTATCCAATAAGAGAGTTTACCCTGCCATTGATGTTCCAGGTTCTGGTACGAGAAGAGAGGATCTATTAATGGATAAAGAAGAACTCAGTCGTGTTTGGATTTTGCGCAAGTTCATGAATGACATGACTAGCCCTGAAGCGATGGAATTCTTATTGAGTCGTATGAAAGGTACCCGAAATAATGATGAATTTCTGGTTTCTATGAACGGATAAAGCCCATGATCTATAAAAAAGGCCTTTTTATCAAAAGGCCTTTTTTATTTCCCCTCTACATAATCTTTCAAGTAATCATATTTACCCGATAGCCGGCCCTTCTCTGCCACCGTTGCATTTGCAATCGTACCCAATGTATCCTCGCCTATCAAATAAGGTAATACATTATTAATGAGCTCATCCCCAAAACTTTCTGAAGCATCTCTTGAAAGTTCACAGGGCAAATTGTCTACGGCCATTACCGTAATGTTCGCCTCATCAGTCAAGGGCAATTCTACGACATCCTCGCTTGGATTATAATCGTAAATGGGATCATCAATCGTAGATGACCGCAAGGTAGAAGGGATAGAGCCCTGAATATCACAAGTAATATCTGCAATGATCCTAATTTTAAAGTTATTTTTTAAGACGTCCTCCCGCTCAAACAAAACGGGTGCCCTAGGATCCCAATAGGCACCTGCAATCAATACATCAGCCACTTGCGCATATTTTAAAAAATCACCTTCATATTCTTCTGGAGAGGTATAAAAAGAGGATCTGATAAATGATTCTCCCGATTTGTGCTTACAATAATCTCTGGTATTGAGTTGACAAAATACAGGAACATCAAATACACGATCCATAAAAGCGGCAGGAGACACCATTTTAATATTCATCGCCAATAGGACTTCCATCGCACCTTTTGATACCCGACCCCCTCCCGTCACGGCAATTTTAATAGAGGGCAACTTTACTTTTGAATATTCGGTTTTTAAATCTTCAAAATCAAAGCAATCATGAACCCGTTTTATGTTGAATAAGTTATATCTCTTACCATAAGTCCATATGGCATTGTAAGCTCCTACAATTCCCGCCCATCTACCAAAGGCTACAATTCGATGACCATGCTCATTGATCAATGCTTCATAATCAATCAGCCGAATGTTTTTTTCCAAAACAGTGCGTAATAAATTCCGGTTGTAAGCCTGTTTTTTAATCGTATGAGAAAAAAATAAATAGGTTTTATCAGCAATTAAGGAGGGTCTGGGTACTTCTTTAACACCCATCAAAATATCACAATCTTTAACAGAAGGAACAATCTCTATACCTTCCTTTAGATAGTCATTATCAGAATAACACCTGACGCGACTACTTTGTACCCTTATCCGCACCTTTGGAAAATCTTTCTGAATCTGGGCAGCCTGGGCGGGCGTAATAGGTACGCGATGGTCTACCGGCACCTTCTCTTCCTTTATTATTCCTATTTGTATCATTGAACCCTGTTCATTATCATCATGAAAATACGGTTTTTACAAGGGTTAACCCATTGCTCAATTGGGATTATTCTTTATTTTTTTTTAAAGGTAGATTTTGATCATTCAACTTCTTATCCTTGACATTCTCATTTAAAAACTGATTGATTTGATCAATGTTTAAGCTCGACTTTATCTCCCCAAATTTATCAATTTTCAACTCAAACCCTTTTAATTTTTCATGAACTTGAGGTTGCTCATGCTCTTTTAATTTTCTCTTTTTCTTCATGATAAGGCTGTTTTGATATGATCAAATTGTAACGTGGCATTTTGAATCCTTTTTGATATTTCAATAGGACCCAAAATTTCAATAATTTTCATTAGATCAGGCCCAGATCCCTCTCCCATGATGGATACCCTCAGCAATTGAAGTACCTTACCTGGATTCACCTGGATCGACGCCATGGTCGCTTGAAATAATTCCTGTGCGTTGTCCCCATTGATTTCAGACAAAACAGCCAGTTTATTGGCATATACATTCAGCGCCATTTTACTTTCCTCATTCCATTTTTTATGAATCACTTTTTGATCATATAATTGAGGTTGATGAAAAATAAACTGAGCTGCACTGGCGAATTCTTGAGAAAAAGTAACCCTTTGAATGAACAATTCTACAATCTGTTTACCTAGTTCAAGGGAGCACTCAAGACTGTAATGACTATTTAAATCTTTTATTAGTTCAAGTGTAAGCACTTCAATCTCCGTGTTTTTTAGATAATGCTGATTGAACCATTTCGCTTTATCAAAATCGAATTTTGTACCCGACTTACCTATGCGCTCAATGGAAAAATTTGCAATGAGAGCCTTTAAATCAAAAATTTCTTGATCCCCACCTGGATTCCATCCCAATAAGGACAGAAAATTCACTAATGCATTTGAAGAAAATCCCATTTCCCTAAATCCTTGAAGAGTCTCTCCCGAACTGGGATCGGTCCAATTAAGTGGGAAAATAGGGAATCCTCCCTTATCTGCTGCCCTTTTGCTCAGTTTACCGTTACCATCTGGTTTCATAATCAAAGGCAAATGCGCAAAATCCGGCATTTCTGCTTCCCAATTAAACGCTTCATACAAGAGTACATGCAGTGGGGCTGATGGCAGCCACTCTTCTCCACGTATAACATGCGTGATTTTCATTAAATGGTCATCTATGACATTGGCCAAGTGATAGGTAGCCAGTCCGTCAGACTTTAAAAGCACCTTATCGTCTAGTGTTGAAGAGTGAACCAATACCCACCCTCTGACCAAATCATGGAATCTGATTTCTCTTTTATCTGGCATTTTGAAACGTACCACGTAAGGTGTCCCTGCTTGTATTTTTTCCTTCACTTCCTCTTTTGACAAAGTCAATGAATTCTTCATAGTCCTCCGTGAAGCAGAATTATAATTAAGGTTTAATACTCCTGCGCTTTTTAATTTTTCCCGCATTTGATCAATTTCATCAGGGGTATCAAAGGCATAATAAGCCTTTCCTTCGTCGATGAGCTGCTGTGTATGTTCCTTATAAATACTTTTCCTTTCCGACTGCCTGTAAGGCCCATAACTGCCTCCAATATCCGGACCTTCTTCAGGATCTATACCGCACCAGGATAACGTTTCTTTAATGTAGGCTTCCGCTCCCGCTACAAATCGCGCTTGATCGGTATCTTCTATTCTTAAAATAAAAGTACCTCCCATTTTTTTGGCATAGAGATAGTTGAAAATAGCCGTTCTTACACCACCAATATGCAATCCTCCCGTTGGACTAGGTGCAAATCTTACCCTTACCTGACTCATATATAACGCTGATTTTTATATAATTTAATGTACTGAGGCAATACATGAAATCTCAATATTCCCATTTTTTGGCAATTTTGAGACTTCAATGGTCTCGCGAGCAGGAGGGTTTTTACTAAAATATTTTCCGTAAATTTCATTGATCTTGGCAAAATCATCCATATCCTTAATGAAAATACTGCATTTGATCACCTTAGAAAAATCAGTTGACGCTTCCTTAAGTATCGCCCCTAAATTTTCCATAACCTGGGTAGTTTCTGCTTCAATACTTCCTGTTATTAAATCTTGATTTTTGCTGTCGATGGCGACTTGACCTGAAACATAAAGCAGACCATTCACGAGCACCGCTTGACTGTAAGGGCCAATGGGATCTGGTGCCTTTTCTGAGTAAATTATTTTCATAATAATTTATTTAATTTAAAAATAAATAATCTAGGCCTTAAAGATAATGATCTCGAGTCAGCTAAGACTACAATGAATTAGAAATTTAATTGAAGAAATAGTGGTTAACGTATCCAAAGCGTTTATGGATTATAAAATCCTCCACTTCATTGAATGAAGGAAATTAAACATCGCGTTAAGTTTATAATTTCGAACAGAAGAAAAGGCTATCAAGTTTTACTCCACAGTAACTGACTTAGCCAAATTTCTTGGCTGATCAACATTACAGCCTCTCAGCAGCGCGATGTGATAAGACAACAACTGCAAAGGAATCACAGACAACAAGGGCATCAAACATTCCGGTGCATCAGGCACCTCGATGGTAAAATCTGCCATCTTAGGAATCAAACGATCTCCTTCCGTTACGACGGCGATGACGATCCCTTTCCGTGCCTTAATCTCCTGGATATTGGAAACAATTTTATCATAGGATTTATCTCGCGTAGCAATGATAATGACCGGCATATTCTCATCAACTAACGCAATAGGTCCGTGCTTCATTTCGGCAGCTGGATAACCTTCTGCATGAATATAGGAGATTTCTTTTAATTTCAAGGCGCCTTCTAAGGCGACTGGAAAATTATATCCCCGACCCAAATACAAGGCATTACGAACCTCTTTAATATATGCTGAAATTTCTTTTATCTGATCATTTTTCTCAAGGACCCGCTTGATCTTATGAGGAATCTGATCTAACGCTTCTAAAAGATCCTGATAAGCAGGTAAAGAAATCGTTTGCTTGCGAATGGCTACCCTTAAGGCAATCATGATAAGCACGGTAAGCTGACCTGTGAATGCCTTAGTTGAGGCTACGCCAATCTCTGGCCCTGTGTGCAAATAGGCACCTTCGTGAGTAAGCCTCGAAATGGAAGACCCTACTGAATTAACGACCCCTAAAATAATGGCTCCCTTAGATTTAGCCAGTTCAATGGCCGCTAAGGTATCCGCCGTCTCCCCTGATTGAGATATGGCTATGATTATGTCCCCTTTTTCAATGACAGGGTTTCGGTACCGGAACTCAGAGGCATATTCTACCTCAACCGGAATTCGGCATAAGTCTTCAAATAGGTATTCGGCAACCAGTCCGGCATGCCAAGACGTACCGCAGGCGATGATCACGATGCGCTTAGCCTCTACCAATTGGTCCGCGTATTTTTGAATCCCACCCAATACCAATTTATGGGCATCAATGGAGAGTCTACCGCGCATGGCATCTGCTATCGATTGGGGTTGCTCGAAAATCTCTTTGAGCATGAAATAATCATAGCCTCCTTTTTCAATAGCCTCAAGTTCCAAATCCAACCGTTGAATGTAAGGCGACTGGGGAACATCTTGTAAATTTCTAATTTCATAGCCATCGCGGGTGATTATAGCAATTTCTTCGTCATTAAGATAAATGACCTTATCTGTATATTCTACGATAGGTGAAGCATCTGAAGCTATAAAATACTCCCCCTCACCCAGACCTAAAACCATAGGGCTTCCCTTTCTTGCAGCAATCAATCTATCTGGTTGGTCTTCTGATAAAACTACGAGTGCATATGCCCCCACAATTTTGGATAGTGCTACTCTCACCGCATCTCCAATCTGGAGCTGGCTGTTCTTTTGGATATCCTCAATCAAGCATACCACCACCTCCGTGTCGGTGTCACTTTTAAAAGTATAACCTCGTAGTTCTAGATCGGTTTTAATGGCTTGATAATTTTCAATGATGCCATTATGAATGATGGATATTTTACCGTTTTCTGAAACATGTGGATGTGAATTGACATCATTGGGTATCCCATGTGTGGCCCAGCGCGTATGCCCTATCCCGATGGTCCCTCGTAATTTGGTCTCACCGATCTCCTTTACTAAGTCTTTGACTTTGCCTTGCTTTTTAAAGACCCTTAATCCCTCTTCGATCAGGGCAACACCCGAACTGTCATAGCCTCTATATTCCAGCCTCCTTAACCCTTTGATAAGCACTGGCAAGGCATTTTTAGCTCCAATGTAAGCTACAATTCCACACATATTAAATCAATTGACTTTGGTGTAATAAATTTTAACGGTCACTGATCCCCTTTCGACAAATGATTGATTGAGCGTTAGTCTATCCTCTGCAATCATGACCAATTTTTCAAAATAATCATTTTCTAAAAAAGTCTTTCGAAGGTAATGGTCCTCTAAAGACAAGGTAATCATGGGGCTATAAGATGATTCAGATACTTCCGAAACGACAGGCGAAAAAATACCAGCTCCCGCAACAAAACTTTCCTCACTGAGTAAAAAGTCATTGGCCGCTTGATTGAAGGCCTCAACATAATTTAAACTACCTTGGCTCAGTCGGTCAAGGGAAGCAAATGCATTCCCATTTATACCTCCCACCTCATTGAAAGTATAAAAGTTCACCCTTTCTATAGGATCTGTCGAAACTGCAGTCAAACCAACTTCTAACTCCGCACTGTTGAGAATAAAATTATCTGATTGATCCAAAAAAAGCATTACCTCCGAAAAATCCAACACCGTAAATAAGCCTTGCAAAGGATTAATAACCGTGAAATCATCAGCAAATTGTAAACTATCCAGATTTGAAATTCCTGCTAAATCTGTATTAGATTTATCTCTATTCAGCTGAGTGAAATGAAGATTACTAAACTTAAACTGAGTGATAAATAAAGAGTCATTAGGATCTCTTGAATAGACCAAGATCTTACTCTCATCAGAAGCAAAATCAAATGACAATAAAGCTTCATTTTCCGAAGCCGGAACAAAAGAAAAATCGTTCCTATAGCTATATAAATCTATTGCTTCTAGTCTTTGTATTTCGCCGTAAAAATACCTTCCAAATTCGACTCCTGAAAAAGTCAATAAAGAATCCGTTTCATATATATATTCTGTTACACTTTGAACCTTCTTATCTAAAGATAACTCTTTAGTTGCTAGGTAAATTGCTTCTGAAAAGAGGGAATCACTCAATGTATATATATCCATATTGAAGATTGCTGAAGCATCTTTCATGAGCTGATCCTCAATTTTGAGCATGAAAACTACTGAATCTAGTAACAAAGTGTCTGCTATGACCGCGCCCGAGTCATATTGTAACTCAAAGTAGGCCTCAGCTGCCAATGTCCCCAAAAGTGGGTCTTCATAATCCCCAACCAAAATAAAATCGGAATCATCTGTCCTTAAACTATCAATAAATATTTCACTCGTAGGTAGGTTGAATTCAATATAACTAGTGTTGGTAACCCCTTCCACATTCACCTTAATGATGCTTTCATCTTGTTCGCAGGAAGAAGTAATTAATATGAGCAGTCCTATGATTAAAAAATTCCCCTTATCCAATAAGCTCATTGTACAATTTATAATAAGATTCCTCGAAATTTTCATCTTGCTTGATATCATTAATGTCATTTCCCTTTGAAAGGGTTTTTATCAAAGCCTTAAAACTAGCTGATGCTTCTCCATCAGCATTACTTATGGCGTCGGCATATTGCATACCTATCTTAATAAAACCCTCGTAGTCTGCAGTTTTTAAAAGATCTAACATACTGTCTTCAATATCTATCATTTTAACTTTTTCGAGTAAGTCATCACCAAATACATGATTAAATTTGGTGTCATGAACAGTAAATACGGTTTTTGCATTTTGGAAAATTGGATCGTTTTTATAAGTTGTCTTAACATATAAGGGAATCAAACTCGTCATCCAATCATTACAATGGATTATATCAGGTGCCCATCCCAGCTTTTTAACCGTTTCCAAAACGCCTTTACAGAAAAATATTGCGCGTTCATCATTATCCTTATAAAAATTATCTTCCTTGTCATAAAAAACGGCTTTCCTGTGAAAATAGTCTTCATTATCTATAAAGTATACTTGCAATTTGGCATTAGGAATCGAAGCGACTTTGATCACCAAAGGTTTTTCTTCATCTCCAACAGAAATATTTATTCCCGATAATCGAACCACTTCATGCAGTCTGTTTTTCCTTTCATTTATCAAACCAAACCTAGGTACGAGAATTCTAATTTCCATTCCTTTTTCTAACATTGCTTGTGGCAAGCTCCTGACGAAATCGGCTACCTCAGATGTCTTAAGAAAAGGATTAATTTCGCTTGCGACATATAAGATTTTAAAATTTGACATAAAAAAGATATTTAGTACTGTTTTACTTAAAAGAGTGTAAAATTACGATATTTTTACGGCATTATCAATTAATTGATTTCTTTATAAAAAACCATAATAGATTTTTTAGGTCCTTTTATGCTCAACGTAAATAAATTAACTTCTCTTGAAGAAGAATTGTCAAAAGCCTCGGAAAAGGGAATGAAAATAGGGCTTGTCCCCACTATGGGTGCTTTACATAATGGCCATATGGAATTAATCAAGCAAGCTCGCATGCATTCCGACTATGTTATTGTGAGTATTTTCATCAACCCTTTACAGTTTAACCAAGCTGAAGATTTTATGAATTATCCGTCCAACCTCTTGAAGGACTCCGATAAACTCAAAAATGCCGGAGTGAATCTCTTGTTCAATCCAGATGCAAAACTGATTTATCCAAAAAAACCTTCTGTGAAAATTGATTTTGGAGGTCTTTCTCATAAACTCGAAGGCCGCTTCAGACTGGGCCATTTTGAAGGGGTCGGACTCGTGGTCATGAAACTCTTTAATCTCATCAAACCCAATGTTGCCTTTTTTGGTTTAAAAGACTTACAACAGTTCGTTTTAATAAAACATATTGTCAAAGAATTTTCATACCCCATAAAATTAGAAGGTATTCCTACTGTCAGGGGAGAAAATGGGCTGGCTTTGTCATCTAGAAATACCCTTCTGTCCCCATCCGGCATAAAAATTGCTGCTCAAATTTATAAAGGCTTGATTTGGGCAAAAAATAATTTTGAAACTTTTCATGCCTCAGAAGCATTAAAAATTCAACTTAATAATTTTTACCAAACACAAGAAGGATTATCCATAGAATATTGTGAAGTATTAAATTCGAATACATTCAAGCCGTTAAAATCCTTACAAAGTGGAAAAAAAATAACCCTTTGCGTCGCAGCATATGTTGAAGGTGTAAGACTGATTGATAATATATTTTTACGGGAATAATATAACAAAATATGTTCTTTGAAGTTTTCAAATATCAAAAGGCAGCTATCGTTATTTCCTAATGGCATCAATTAAAAAGACATACCCATCCATTTATTCTTGATTTAATGATTGAAAACAACCCTATTTGATGAGGAAAATGATCTCTTTTTTAAAATTCTCTCTTCCACTATTATTGGGACTGGTGTTGCTCTTCTACGCTTTTAAAAATATTCAACTTGATGACTTCTTATCTAAGTTGGACCAGACCAGATATGAGTGGGTCATTGGGTCAATGCTACTCTCTTCATTGGCCTATGTGTCTAGGGCTTATCGATGGCAGCTTTTACTAAGGGCCGCGGATCAAAAAGTCAGTACTTTTAGATTGACTTTAGCCGTTTTTGTGGGATACCTGGCCAACCTCGCTTTTCCAAGATTAGGGGAAGTGGTACGTTGTGCGGTTTTAAAAAAAACCAATCAGATACCCGTAAGTCTCAGTATTGGAACCGTGGTGACCGAACGCATTATCGACAGCTTGGTCTTGCTCTTTTTTCTGATCATCGCCCTCCTTTTAGAGTTTGATTTAATTGTTACCTATTTTGAGAACATTTTCAGCATCTACCATATTCCCTTAGATGGGCTACTCTATGCTGCACTAACCCTTTTAATGATTTTTAGTATTCTTGTTCTCGTGATTTTAAGAACGCATACGCCCTTGTCCCAACGCACTAAAAAAATGGCTTCGGAAGTGCTCAAAGGTATCTTGACAATCAAGTCTATTCAGAGTAAATCTCTTTTTTTAATCACAACAACGGTGATGTGGCTCACCTATTTTTTAATGTCCTATATGATATTTTTCGCTCTAGAGGAAACCTCAAGTCTCTCTTTAACGGCCGGATTCATGCTTTTGGTGAGCGGAGGAATCGCTTTGGCTTTACCGGTCCAAGGGGGCATTGGCACCTATCACGCCATGATTGCGATGATGTTGGGCTTGTACGGTATTGAAAATACAACAGGCCTTTTTCTCGCAACGCTACTGCATAGTTCTCAAATTTTATCCGTAGTTATTTTTGGCGGAATCTCTTTGGTGATAACTTTAGGTATTGAAAAAAACAATCGCAATGACCTCAAATAAAATCATGAATCTCGAACAGGCCAAAAACGCCGTCGAAACTTGGAAAAAAAACCAGCAATGTGTGGTTTTCACCAACGGTTGTTTTGATATATTGCATTTAGGCCATATTGATTATTTGGAGAAAGCCAAGCTGAAAGGGGACAAACTGATCATCGGGTTAAATTCAGATAATTCAGTCAGAAAATTGAAAGGGAATCAAAGACCCATTAACCATTTGATGGCAAGATCTAGAATGCTGGCTGCCATTGAATTCGTTGATTTGGTCATTGGGTTTGATGAAGATACCCCTTTGATGCTCATCAATACCCTGCTGCCAGATGTTTTAGTGAAGGGTGGAGATTATGCTAAAGAGAATATCGTCGGCGCCGAAAATGTTTTAGCTGCTGGGGGAACCGTCGCAGTCATTGAATTCACAGATGGATATTCGACTACTAAATTGATTGATCAACTTAAAAAATAACAGATGCTTTTTATAATAATTATAGGTTTTATGATTGCCAGCTGGGTAGTCAGCAAACGACTCAAAAATAAATTTAAAAAATACAGTCAAACCCCCTTATCAAGTAATCTATCAGGCAATGAAATTGCACAATTAATGCTAAGAGATAACGCCATATTAGATGTACAAGTAATCTCCGTAGAAGGGCAACTGACCGACCACTACAACCCTGAACAAAAAACAGTTAATTTAAGCGCTGATGTATTTCATGGGAGATCAGCAGCAGCAGCGGCTGTGGCCGCACACGAGTGTGGGCATGCTGTCCAGCACCTTACAGGTTACAAATACCTCACCTTGAGATCTGCCATGGTTCCTGTTCAAAACATCAGTTCCAAGGTGATTAATTTTATCTTTTTGGCCATGTTTTTTGGGAGTATGTTCATGAATAATCTATTCTCTATGGAATCCAGTATTCTCGTCATCATTGCCTGTTATACAATTTTCACCTTATTTGCATTTTTGACCCTTCCTGTCGAATACGATGCCAGTAAAAGAGCGTTGGCATGGATCCAGAGTCGAAATATCGTCACGGAATCAGAACATGCGATGGCAAAAGATGCCTTGGATACCGCTGCACAGACCTATTTGATTGCTGCACTGAGTTCGTTGGCGACCTTATTTTATTGGGTAATGATTTACCTCGGTGGGAGTCGTGATTGAAATACGTTTAACAATACTTAACTTGAATTTATTATGCATGCATAATAAAAAAATCTTACTTTTGGTAGATGAATCAAATTACGTTCACTGAAGAACAGCAAAGTGTACAAGCAGCAGCCAAAGATTTCGCTGAAAAAGAATTACTCCCAGGAGTAATTGATAGAGACAATCAACAAATTTTTCCAACTGATCAAATAACAAAATTGGGCCAATTGGGTTTCCTTGGCATGATGGTACACCCCAAGTATGGCGGTGGCGGTCTAGATGCCGTCTCTTATGTTTTGGCACTAGAAGAAATCTGTAAAATAGAAGCAGCGGTAGGCACCATCATGTCGGTAAACAACTCTTTGGTTTGCTGGGGAATTGAGCACTTCGGTACTGAAATGCAAAAAGAAAAATACTTAATTCCTTTGGCCAAAGGAACGGCCATTGGAGCCTTTTGCCTTTCCGAACCCGAGGCCGGCTCGGATGCTACTGCCCAAAAAACAACAGCGGTCGATTGTGGTGATCATTATCTTTTGAATGGTACCAAAAATTGGATCTCAAATGGACAATCAGCTACCTATTATTTGGTAATGGCTCAAAGTGATCCTTCCAAAAAACATAAAGGCATTAATGCTTTCATTTTAGAAAAAGGTATGCCTGGCTTTGTGGTGGGTAAAAAAGAAGACAAGATGGGTATTCGTAGTTCTGATACGCATTCTTTAATGTTTCAAGATGTAAGGGTTCCCAAAGAAAATAGAATAGGGGATGAAGGATTTGGCTTTACTTTTGCTATGAAAACCCTAAATGGCGGTCGTTTAGGTATTGCCGCTCAAGCCGTCGGTATTGCGACTGGCGCCCTTGAACGCGCCATTGCTTATACGAAAGAAAGATCCTCTTTCAATAAAAAAATAAGTGAGCACCAAGGTATCCAATTTAAATTAGCCGAAATGGCGACAAAGGTGGAGACGGCTCAGCTTATTACTTTAAAAGCGGCGCAACTCAAAGATGCCAATGAAGACTACGCGCAAGCGTCTGCAATGGCCAAACTGTATGCCTCTGAGGTTGCCATGTCAGTTTCCACTGATGCCGTGCAAATTCATGGAGGCTATGGTTATGTGAAAGAATTCCATGTTGAACGTTTGATGCGAGATGCCAAAATCACAGAAATCTATGAAGGCACCTCCGAAATTCAAAAAATAATTATTGCGCGTAATCTCTTGAAATAATTATATTTTATCCTTGCCCAAATTTATTTTATTTCAAATAACGTTTTCATTTATTTGAGTTTAGATGATAATGGCATATTTTTGAAAGTCAGCTATCAAAAATAAATCATTTTACAAATCACTGCGGTCATGGAACAATACAATAGCATCATCAATGCCCTCTCAGTTAAATTTGCCGCTTCTTATGATATTAATGTTATAAATCCTTTAAATATCACAGATTTTTATGATGTTGATAACACCCTTATACTGGCAAAATCTAGTGAATTATATTTTGGTGAAAACTTAAATGTAGTACGCCCAGACGAGATTCTTTTTATTCCCGGAGGTAGGCAAACAAACATTGCTTATGGCGCTAAGGATGGGCCCATAAAGACCCAAGAAAATTTCATAAGCGAGAGGGCCTCGGGTCTTCAAAATTCTATTCACAGCCCTAATGGATCAAATCCTAAGCACCGTTTCATTACCGTTAGCTTTAAGGCAAAAGTATTTGATGCGGTTCACTTTTTTACATCTTTGGATATTCCACCTTTTGTTATTCAAAAAAACGAAAATATCATTTCTATTTTAAATCTAATCAATGATGAGAGGTCCTCTTTAGCCGTTGGGAATACACGAAAAATCAATGCTTTGACCGAGCTCTTAATCATCGAAATTATTCGCTATCTCATTGATAATAAATTATTTTTAGAACAATTTATTACTAAAAGTAGTTACTTAAAAGACCCAAGATTGATCAAAATTTTTGAATTTATAAAAGACAATCTTGAAGCTGATTTATCTAATAAGCAATTAGCAAAAGTAGTGGGTGTTTCTGAAGATTATGTAGGTCAATATTTCAAAATGCTTACCGGAATTAATCCACAGGATTATATAGAATATCAACGAATGGAAAAGGCAGTTGTCTTACTAAGAACAACCAAGAAATCTATCCAAGACGTAGGAAAAAATATAGGCTATAAAGATACGGCCTATTTTTGCAGACGATTTAAAATGATGTTTGGTATCACTGCGCGGAAAATGAGGAACAGAGAGCTAATGATCAATTCCTAACTAGCCCTTAGTTTTCTTAGTCCCTTCTATCTCCTTATATATTTTTTCGAAAATTATGGGCATTTGATTCAAAATAAAGGCATATAGAACACTTCCTAAAGAACGACTTCTATAAGACGAACTTTCTTTATTTTTAACTTTCTTATTAGCATTTTTTTGCGGCCTAAACAGATAATATCCCAACCCTATAAGAGCTGTAACCAAACTAATGCCTAACAGTCTCGAATACCATTTCTTCTCGAATTTCTGAGACGTCTTAACCAGGCTTGAACGCAATAACTCCTCATCTGACTTCAATTGCGCTTTTATATTCTTGTACTTGCTAGAGTGCTTACTCATGGTTTCTTTTTGTAACTGGATTCAATGATCGCTTCCTCTAACCAATTTTGAATTTTTCCAGATCTGATCATCCATACAACCATGATAATCATCAAGAAAAAAAAGGCGCTCGCAATAAAATATCCCCAATAAGCACTCATTAAAAACTCATTAAAAATAACTGCTATCCCCAGAGATAAAAAAATTAGCATCAGTAATGACAAGATTACCAGCGTAAAAAATAAAATCGAAAGCGCCAAAAAGGTAGAAAATTTTGAGATCAACTCAAGTTTTACCTGATCACCTTTGATTTTTATTAATGAGATTATTTTGTCTATCAGGGAATTCACTTTTAATAATTTTAACAAAATGTAACTATTTTTTGTGACGTTTTTTCTTTTTTCGGTTAAAATAAACCTATCAGCTAAGCATTAATGGTTAAGCTCTTGAATAGTTAACCAGCTCATTAAACCCATACCGATCTTCATAGCGTCTTCATCTATATTAAAATGAGGAGTGTGTACACCGGAGACGATAGATTTTGCTTCATTTCGGGTTCCTAATCTATAAAAGCATCCCTTGACATTTTGAGAATAAAAAGAAAAGTCCTCGGAGGCCATCCACAAATCTAAATCGACGACATTCTCTGCACCTAGATATTCTTGAGCCGCTGATCTATTCCTATCAGTGTAGGCAGGATCATTGAATAGATAGGGATAACCCTTCTCAATTCTCACTTTACATTTTGCTCCCATAGATGCCGCAATACCCTCCGCCATTTGAGTAATTAACACCAAGGCTTCTGCGCGCCATTTTTCATCAAACGTTCGGAAGGTTCCCGCCACATCGACAAAATCAGGGATCACGTTCGTGGCTCCTTTGCCCGATATATTTCCAAATGAAAGCACAGAAGGTGTCTTAGGACTAGACTTACGGCTCACAATTTGCTGCAGGGCAATCAAAATATGACTGGTAATAATTACGGGATCCACGAGTTTCTCGGGCATAGCCGCATGGCCGCCTTTCCCCTCAATCGTAAGATAAATTTCATCAGAACTTGCCATGTACTTCCCCGGACGAAAACCTACTTTTCCCACCTCTATAAAAGGCATGACGTGCTGTCCTAAAATAGTTTTGGGAATTGGATTCTCTAGAATCCCTTCTTTGATTAATAAGGAAGCACCCCCTGGTGTTTTCTCCTCACCCGGTTGGAAAATGAATTTGACGCTTCCCTTAAATTCAGATTTTAATTGGGACAGAATCTTTGCCACCCCTATTAAACATGAGGTATGGACATCATGTCCACAAGCGTGCATGATACCATCATATTTAGATTTATAATCAATTTCATTTTTTTCTAAAATGGGAAGTGCATCTATATCTGCTCTTAAGGCAATATTTTTACCTGGTCTCGATCCCTCAAGCAGAAAAGTAACTCCAGTTTTAGCAATTCTCTGAATATTTTCTATCCCCATTTCTCTCAGTTTGTTCTCAATAAAGTCTGCAGTATGGTATTCTTCAAAAGACAATTCAGGATGCTGATGTAAATGTCTTCTACATGTCCTAATTTCTTCAAAAAAAGACTCAGATATGGCTTTAATGCTTTTAACTAGTTCACTCATCTGGTCCTATAATTGGGATTTTTTCTGCAATTACTATAGATTTGGGGAAAGTCTTTTTAATATCATTTAAAAACCTAGTGGCGGTCAGTTTTTCATGAAAAGCACCGATTTTTATTCTATAATTGGGCTGATTATAGGTCAAATTAATTAACAACTCTGGAAAAATATCTTGACAATAATTATGAATATCAAGGGCTTCATCTCGATTGGTATTGGAATAGACTTGGATAACAAAACCGTCTCTCAGATTGAGTTTTTTATTTTGAGCCACCATTAAATGACTGATGCTGTCAATTTCTTTGGTTATGTGCCCATATAATTCCACAGGCTCTTTGAAGGTTTTAGGTGCTGGTGTCACATCGATTACCTTGGGCAGCTCCAACCGATACACACTTAAGTCTTCATTATAGGCCCTATTTACTGGTTTACTCACTTTACAAGCAAGTACGAGTACTGAAAATAAAAAGATCAGTCTACAAAAACGCATTTATTTGATTTCAAATCATCTTCCACCAACTTATATTTTATGTCCCTTTTGACCATTCCATCTGTATACTTAACGGATACTCTAGCATTTCTACTCGCTATTTTCTGTGTTTTTATCGGTGCCGTCTTCTCCACTGGCTTCCTATTAGATTCCTGATAGGCCAATGCAGATTTGGTCTCTGCTTTTGATTCTTGATATTTCTGAGCCGATTTAGATTGATTGGCCTCCTTGACCTCATGCTCATTTTGAATTGGAATTTCTGATTTTATCAATAATGACATCGTTTCTTGATTGACCTTGCCAATAAAAAGTTTGAACATTTCAAAGCCTTCGAATTTATATATGAGAAGCGGGTCTTTTTGCTCATAAACCGCATTTTGGACCGACTGTTTTAAGTCATCCATATCTCTTAAATGCTCTTTCCAAACTTGATCAATAATAGCTACGGTAATGATTTTTTCCATTTCTGAAACAACGACTAAACCATTTGAATTCACTGATTCTTGTAAATTGACACTCACACCAATTTGTTTGATCCCATCTGTGAAAGGAACCATAATATTTTGAACAACTGCCCCTCTATTTTTTAACAATTGCTTGAGCAAGGGAAGGGTTTTGTCGACAATCACTTTATTTTTAGACAAATAGGATGCATATGCCTGATCATATAACTTTTCTGCCAACGCAGACTCTGATGTTTTCTGTAATTCATCGGCGCTAATTTGAAAATCTATTCCCAAATTACTGATCGCTTGAAGTCTCAGTTCGTCTGGGTCAATCACTTCCTTATTTATATGAGCCATGTCCTCACAAATATCATAGAGCATATTCATGATGTCGAATTGCAATCGCTCACCATACAATGCGTTTTTTCGACGTTTATAGATGACTTCTCTCTGCGAATTCATGACATCATCGTATTCAAGTAATCTTTTTCTTGTCGCAAAATTATTCTCCTCGACTTTCTTTTGCGCTCTTTCGATAGACTTAGTAATCATACTGTGCTGAATTACCTCCCCTTCTTTAAGGCCTAATCGATCCATGATTTTCGCCATGCGATCCGAGCCGAAAAGCCGCATCAAATTATCTTCAAGTGATACAAAAAATTGTGAAGACCCCACATCTCCTTGCCTTCCTGATCGTCCCCTCAACTGACGATCTACGCGTCTAGATTCATGACGCTCGGTTCCAATAATAGCCAAGCCTCCTGCTGCCTTTGACTCTGGAGTTAGTTTTATATCTGTACCCCTACCCGCCATATTGGTGGCTATGGTTACCGTTCCTGGTTTTCCAGCTTCTCCAATAACATCTGCTTCCTTGGCATGTTGCTTGGCATTCAATACTTGATGTTTGATGTTTTTCAACTTTAGCATCCTACTGAGTAACTCAGATATTTCAACTGATGTGGTCCCCACCAATACTGGCCTTCCTATCGCAGTAAGCTCGGTCACCTCCTCAACCACTGCGTTAAACTTTTCACGGATGGTTTTATATACCTTATCTTCCATGTCCTTGCGAACAATGGGTCTATTGGTAGGACACACGACCACATCCAATTTATAAATATCCCAAAATTCCCCCGCTTCTGTCTCTGCGGTACCCGTCATTCCAGCGAGTTTATGGTACATTCTAAAATAATTTTGCAACGTAATAGTCGCATAGGTCTGAGTAGCATCTTCTACTTTAACATTTTCCTTGGCTTCTATGGCTTGATGTAACCCATCGGCATACCTTCGCCCTTCCATGACTCGACCGGTCTGCTCATCGACAATTTTAACTTTTGAATCCACTACGATGTATTCTGTATCTTTCTCATAAAGACAATAAGCCCTTAAAAGTTGGTTGACTGAGTGAATCCGTTGAGACTTAATGTTGTAATCTTGAATAATGGTGTCCTTAGCTTTCAACTTCTCATTTTCTTCTATTGTCGTATCCTGCTCTAACTTATTGATCTCGATGGCAATATCCGGTAGAATAAAGAAAGTCGTGTCTTCACCATCTTGGGTAATAAGATCAATTCCTTTTTCAGTTAAATTTATTGAATTGTGCTTTTCATCAATAGTGAAAAATAAAGTTTCGTCTGCCTCAGGCATCATTTTCTGATTGTCCTGCAAGTAAATATTTTCAGTTTTTTGCAAAACTTGACGCATGCCAGATTCGCTCAAAAACTTTATCAAAGGCTTGTATTTGGGCAGTCCTCTAAAAGACCTAAATAAAGGCAATCCCGCTTCTTTTTCTTTGTTTTCCTTTATTAATTTCTTGGCCTCATTGAGGTATTCTGAAGTTAATTTCCGTTGGGCATCGACCAGTTTCTGTAATCTCGGTCTCAATTCATAAAACTCATGTTCGTCTCCTTTGGGTATGGGTCCTGAAATGATCAAGGGAGTTCTTGCATCATCTATAAGTACAGAATCAACCTCATCAACCATCGCAAAATGATGTTTGCCCTGCACCAGTTCTTCTGTTGACCTTGCCATATTGTCTCGCAAATAATCAAATCCAAACTCATTATTGGTCCCGTATACAATATCTTTTTGATAAGCCGCCCGACGTTCCACAGAATTAGGACCATATTTATCTATGCAATCCACCTTCAAGCCATGAAATTCAAATAAAGGGGCATTCCATTCGGAATCTCTTTTGGCCAAATAGTCATTAACGGTTACGATGTGAACCCCACGACCGGCAAGCGCATTGAGAAAGGCCGGCAAAGTTGCGACTAGCGTTTTACCTTCACCCGTCGTCATTTCGGATATTTTTCCTTGATGAAGCACCACTCCCCCAACCAATTGAACGTCATAATGAATCATATTCCATTCAATGTCCGTACCGGCGGCCAGCCATTTGTTGTGCCAAATCGCTTGATCTCCCTTAATTTCGATGTTGGCCTTCATTTTGGAAAGCTCAACATCATGATCGGTCTTCGAAACCGTAAGTTGTCCCTGCTCCGAAAACCTTCGTGCAGTTTCTTTTACCACAGCGAAAGCCTGTGGGAGGATGTCCTCTAAAATAACCTCTAATTGTTCGTTTCGCTCTAATTCTAAAGCATCTATTTTTTTAAAAATATCGTCTTTTTGATTGAGGTCTAAATCTGGATTGTTATTTACTTTTTCATGTAAATCCCCAAGCTCAGCATCGGTGACTTGTAAGCGATCCTCAATTACGGTTTTTAATTCCTGAGTCCTCTCTCTCAATTGGTCATCAGAAATTTTTGCTAATTTTAAAAACTCCTTATTTATGAGGCCCACATAAGGCAATAATAACTTTAAGTCACGATCCGCCTTAGTCCCAAAAACTTTGCCAACTCCTTTTGTAATCCAGTCAAACATATTCTTTATAATAATTGCAAAACAAGGTCAAAGTTAATGTTTTTAAGTGATCCTGCTATCAAATTAAACATCAATACTCCCTTCAAAAACTTTTATCGCCGTACCTGCCAAATAAATATCACTAAAACTTGTGGGTCCCTCTTTGACAAAGCTGATAAAGAGTTGCCCACCTTGAGTCTCAATGGTAATCGGACTCTCCATTTCAAAGGCGGATGCGGCTACGATGGCTGAAGCCGTTACACCGGTCCCACAAGAAAGCGTTTCAGCCTCTACACCTCTTTCATAAGTTCTCACTTTCAATAATGGGTGATCAATTTCTACAAAATTTACATTAGTCCCTGCGGGGGCAAATGCTTTTGAGTACCTCACCTCGGCTCCAGCATGCCCAACATCTATTTTTTCCACATCAGCTACGAAAGTAACGTAATGAGGAGACCCATTATTAATGAAAAAATAATCCCCCCCTGATGAAATCTCATTGAGATCTTGTAAACTAAAATGAATCAACCCCTCTAGAAAAAAAGCATCGTGCACGCCATCGTAGGTACTGAAGGTTGTTTGATTTTTTATGATGCCTAAATCTTTTGCGAACTGAACCGCACACCTACTGCCATTTCCACAAAGACTTTGACTACCATCTGCATTAAAATAAACCATTTCGAAATCAAGACTGGAGTGATTTTCAATTAAAATAAGCCCATCCGCACCTATACCGAACTTGTTTTTTGTCAACCTCTGTATCAGATCAACGTCTCCCTTTGGAAAAAATTCCGTACGATTATCAATAAGCACAAAATCGTTACCCGTCCCTTGATATTTTGTAAATGAAATTTTCATATTTTCCGAAAATAAAAAAAGCCAACTTAAAAGTCGACTTTTTTTTTATCATTGAAAATAAAGCGATTTAAATTTTATCCTTTATTCTAGCTGCCTTACCTTTTAAATCTCGCAAATAATAAAGTTTCGCTCGCCTTACTTTACCCCTTCTCATAACCTCTATCTTGTCAATATTTGGTGATCCAGATGGAAATATTCTTTCTACTGCAATACCATTTGATATTTTTCTTACCGTGAAGGTCTCGCCACTACTGTTGCGGTTCTTAATTTGTAACACAACTCCTTGAAACTGCTGGATTCTCTCCTTGCTTCCTTCCTTGATTTTATAATGCACATTGATCGTATCTCCAGGGCTAAAAAGGCTCGAATCTTCCTTTTTTGGACTGTTTTGTGCTTCTACAAATTTTATTAAATCACTCATAATCTTACTCTTTTACGTGAGTTTCCTCTTAACGGAGGGCAAATATAAAAAGAATTATAATCTCGTCCTTAAGTTGAGAACAATTAAACTAAAATATTTTTCATTAGAGCCCCTGCCCGTTCCTGAAAAATTAAAGGCCCTTTGATTCCCTTACTGCGCTAAAGTAATCAAAGGGTCCTTGTTCAGCCTATTTCTTGTCGTCTACTTCTTCATATTCTACGTCACTGACGTCTTGGTCAGCCTTACCCTCTCCTTCGGGCGCTTCCTGTCCAGGTGCGCCACCTGCTGCTTCAGCACTGGCTTGAGCTGCATAAATCTCCTGAGAAGCGCTTTCCCATACTTTATTGAGGGCTTCCATAGCCACGTCTATGGCTGCCAAATCTGCACTCGCATGGGCCTCTTTCAATTTAGCCAAAGCTTCATCAATGGGCTTTTTGTTCTCTTCGGAAATCTTGTCTCCGTAGTCTGCCAACTGTTTTTCAGTTTGGAAGATAAGTGAATCTGCCACATTAATTTTCTCAACTTTGTCCTTCTCTAGTTTATCAGATTCAGCATTGGCCTGGGCCTCTTGCTTCATTTTCTCTATGTCTTCATCACTGAGTCCCGATGAAGCCTCAATTCTGATTTTTTGCTCTTTTCCCGTTCCTTTATCTTTTGCCGATACATTTAGAATGCCATTGGCATCAATGTCAAAAGTCACTTCTATTTGAGGAACTCCACGAGGTGCAGGCGGAATGCCGTCCAAATGAAATTTACCAATCGTTCGGTTATCTTTTGCCATGGGACGCTCTCCTTGCAATACATGAATCTCCACCGAAGGTTGACTGTCTGCTGCCGTAGAAAATACTTCTGATTTTTTACTCGGAATCGTAGTGTTTGATTCTATCAACTTGGTCATTACATCACCCATCGTGGCTATTCCCAAAGAAAGTGGCGTGACATCAAGTAATAATACATCTTTTACTTCTCCTGTTAATACTCCTCCTTGAATGGCCGCTCCAATAGCTACTACTTCATCTGGATTGACCCCTTTAGAAGGCTTTTTGCCAAAAAATTTCTCTACTTCTTCTTGAATTTTAGGTATTCTGGTAGATCCACCTACTAGTATAACCTCATCTATGTCACTAGTCGACATATTGGCATCTTTCAAAGCCTTCTTCACAGGGTCCATAGATCTGCGGACCAAACTATCAGCCAATTGCTCAAAAACTGCTCTGGATAACGTTCTCACCAAGTGTTTGGGAATCCCATCCACCGGCATGATGTAGGGTAAATTAATCTCTGTACTACTCGAGCTTGATAATTCTATCTTTGCTTTCTCAGCGGCTTCTTTGAGACGTTGAAGCGCCATCGGATCTTTTCTTAGATCTATATTTTCATCTTTAATAAATTCTTCTGCCAACCAATCGATAATAACGGCATCAAAATCATCTCCTCCCAAATGAACGTCTCCATTGGTAGATTTTACCTCGAAAACACCTTCACCCAATTCTAATATAGAAATATCGAATGTTCCCCCTCCTAGATCGTATACCGCGATCTTCATATCGGCATTCTTTTTATCTAAGCCATAGGCCAATGCCGCCGCCGTAGGCTCATTGATGATTCGCTTGACATCCAATCCCGCAATCTGTCCGGCTTCTTTTGTAGCCTGACGCTCAGCATCGTTAAAATAAGCAGGTACCGTGACCACCGCTTCAGTGACTTCTGTACCTAAAAAATCTTCTGCCGTTGACTTCATCTTTTGAAGAATCATCGCCGACAATTCTTGTGGGGTATAATTTCTATCTCCTATTTTTACCCTTACCACATCATTGGTTCCGGACTCAAGCTCATACGAAATATGTCTCATTTCGTTCTTTACGTCAGAAAACCGTTTCCCCATGAATCGTTTAACAGAGCTAATGGTGTGTTGAGGATTGGTAATCGCTTGTCTTTTGGCGGGATCGCCTACTTTACGTTCTCCATTACCTCCATCGAGGAATGCTAAAATTGATGGTGTCGTTCTTCTCCCTTCGCTATTTTGTATCACGACCGGTTCGTTTCCTTCCATCACGGCCACACAAGAGTTTGTAGTGCCTAGGTCTATGCCTATGATTTTGCCCATTTCTGTTTAGTTTGTATTAATATTTTTTATTGTACACTTTTTATTTAACAATGCTTGTGCCAAAAGCTTTTTACTGACACAATGTCAGCGAATTTCCTGAATTCAAATAAGATCAGGACAAGGACTGTTTGCCATTCATTAGGGTAGGCTCCAATGTGTCATATTAATCTATTTTAATCATTCAAAAATAGATCAAGGTATAAAAAAGAAAGGTTAAGCTTATTATCGTTAATTTTGCGGTTCAATTGATATGCATGGCTTTAGCTGAAGAAATAAAAAAAAGAAAAACATTTGGTATTATCGCCCACCCTGATGCGGGCAAAACAACCCTTACTGAAAAGTTATTGCTCTTTGGTGGGGCTATACAAACGGCAGGGGCTGTCAAATCCAACAAAATAGATATGGCTACGCGTTCCGATTGGATGGCCATAGAAAAACAAAGAGGTATCTCTGTCGCAACCTCGGTGATGGGATTTGATTACAAGGGTTTAAAAATTAATATTTTAGACACGCCAGGTCACGAAGATTTTGCAGAAGATACCTACCGCACTTTGACCGCAGTAGACAGTGTTATTATGGTTATTGACTGTGTCAAAGGAGTAGAAAAACAGACCAGAAAACTCATGGAAGTCTGTCGCATGCGCAAGACCCCCGTTCTTTGTTTTATCAATAAGCTGGATAGGGAAGGTCGTGATCCATTTGATCTGATTGACGAAATTGAAGAGGAGCTCAAAATAAATGTGCAACCCCTTACTTGGCCTATCGGTATGGGTAAAACACTCAGAGGGGTCTATAATCTTTACGAAAAAAATATTAACCTTTTCGAACCTAGAAAAAACAAACGTGTGGATGATGTGGTGAATATCAAGGACGTTAATGATCCTGGGTTAGAAGCGCACCTACCCCCTTCTGCCTTATCCCAGCTCCGAGAAGACATCGAATTAATAGATGGCGTATATGACCCTTTTGATCAAGAGGCTTATCTATCAGGGGAATTAGCTCCTGTTTTTTTTGGAAGTGCCGTATCAAATTTTGGGATAAGGGAATTGCTAGATTGCTTTACAAAAATTGCCCCCAATCCAAAACCAAGAGATACCGAGAGCCGAATGATCCCTCCAATAGATCCCAAATTCTCAGGATTTATATTTAAAATTCATGCAAATATGGATCCTCGGCATCGCAATAGAATTGCTTTTATCAGGATCTGTTCAGGAAAATTTCAACGGGGTAATAGCTATTATCATGTAAGACATGATAAAAAATACCGGTTTTCAAATGCGACGGCTTTTATGGCACAACAAAAAGAAACCATAGATGAGGCCTTTCCAGGAGACATCATTGGCTTGTACGATACAGGAAATCTTAAAATAGGCGACACCCTCAATGAAGGTGAAAAATCTTTATACAAAGGGATCCCAAGTTTCTCCCCTGAATTATTTAAAGAGGTCATCAATCTGGATGCAATGAAATCCAAACAACTTGAAAAGGGATTGACACAGCTCATGGATGAAGGTGTGGCCCAACTGTTTACCTACGAAATGGGTGCTAGAAAAGTGGTGGGCACGGTGGGTGCACTGCAATTTGAAGTACTCCAATATCGATTACTCAATGAGTACAATGCAAAAGTAAGTTTTTCACCTATCAATATTTATAAAGCTTGTTGGATCGATGCCGCGGATAAAAATAAATTAGAAGCCTTTGCCAAAGACAAATACCGGCATATTGCGAAAGACAAGGAAGATAAACTTGTCTTTATGGCAGAATCTAAATCATGGTTACAGATGGTAGAAGATAATTTTCCAGATATTCAATTTCATTCCATAAGTGAATTTTAAAATAAATTGATCGATCCAAAAACAATATATGAAGACAACCATCTATTGGTTGTTAACAAGCCCATTGGCTGGTTAGTGCAAGGTGATAAAACAGGTGACCCTACCTTAACCGACTGGGGTAAAAATTATATTAAAAAGAAATATAACAAACCAGGTGATGTATTTCTCAATCCAGCCCATCGCTTGGATCGACCGGTAAGTGGGGTGGTTATTTTTGCGAGAACTTCTAAGGCTTTGACCCGACTCACTGCCCTTTTCAGAGATCAACTCATACAAAAAACCTATGTGGCCGTTGTCAAGGCACGGCCTCAAGAATTGAATGGCAGCTTAATCAACTGGTTGGTAAAAGATGAAACCAAAAACATTACCAAAGCTTTTAATAAAGATAAAGGAAGCGGTAAAAAATCAATACTGACCTATCGTACTTTGATGTACGAAGACGGACATTCTTTACTGTTGGTAAAACCAGAGACGGGACGACCTCATCAAATTCGAGTGCAATTGGCAAAAATGCTTTGTCCAATACAAGGAGATTTAAAATACGGTTATGCCACACCTAATCCGGATAAAAGCATTTGTTTACATGCCTTCAAAATTGAATTTGACCATCCCGTAAAAAAAGAAAAAATTTCCCTACGCGCCACACCCAAGGGGGTCTATTGGAAACCCTACCTAAATACAATCAATGAACTGGATTAATAAATTAAAAGAAAAATGGAATGTAAAGAGTTCTGGCCAATTTGCCATGATTCTTATTGTATTCGCTTTGACGGGATCCACCGTCCTACTGATTAAAAAACCCATTGTTGATTGTTTTACAATAGATGGAGAAAAAAGTACGCTTTTTACCATCATTTACCTCATTTGTATTCTACCTATATATAACAGCATTTTACTTTTTTATGGCTCGCTCCTGGGCCAATTCGATTTTTTTTGGCGCTATGAAAAAAAAATGATCAATCGATTCAGACGTAAGAAAACAAAGGATGAAAAAAAATTAAAAGATAACTGATTTCAATCCTGTATCTATCCTACATATTTATCAAAATCCATGAATAAATATATGCGCCTCTTAATTGGCCTATTTCAAAATCTTGAGATAATTGAAGTAAACTTCAGTACGCCGTGCCGCTAGTATGAAAAATAATTTATTTAAATATCTTTCTCTTTGGGGTGTCTTCATACTCTATTTTATTTTTTACAGAACTGTTTTTATTCTTTACAACGGATCATCTTTTGCTGATGCTTCTATCGAAAAATTACTCCTAAGCTATTTATATGGATTGAAGCTGGATCTTTCCTTTTCAGGCTATATGATGTTAATCCCCTCACTTATACTTGCTGTATCTCCTGTCATTGGTCCGAAAATATCTTCACGCATGCTTGCAGGATCCATCACCCTCATCCTTGCGGCTGTTTCTATTATTGAAATCATAGACTTGGAAGTTTATTCTTATTGGGGAGAGAAATTTGATGCCATGCATTTAAAGTACCTTGATAATCCCAAACAAATCACCAATTCCATTACTTTCAAAACATTAGTTTTTCCCTTGCTGTTCAGTTTATTTTTATTTTACGCTCATTTTAAAATTACTATCTGGTTGGTGAGTCGATTTTCATTTGATTTTAAAAATAGATACTATTGGCAAAAGCCCTTACTTTTTTTTACTTTGATCGCATTGTCTCTCATCCCCATCAGAGGTGGATTCAGTATTGTTCCCTTCAGATTGGGTATCCCAATCAATGTAGGTGCTGTTTACTTTGATCCTGATAATATGGCAGTCAATCATGCGGCGGTCAATACGCCCTGGAATTTTGTTTATTCCATGAAAAAAGCATCAAAAATTGATACCCACTATGACTTGATGCCAGATCATGTTGCGGTAGACCTATTCAGTAAAATTAACGGTGCTCCGACGAAGGGAACCCCTTATCCTTCACTCCTCAATACACCTCAACCCAACATCCTACTCATCATACTCGAAAGTTTTACCGCCAAAGGAGTGGAAGTATTGGGAGGGGCCAAATCCGTTACCCCAGAACTTAATAAACTCAGCAAAGAGGGTGTTTTATTCTCGCAGTTCTATGCCTCAGGACATCGTTCAAATAGAGGAATCGGTAGCCTGTTCAGTAGCTATCCTGGATTGCCTTACAATGCCATTATTGAGAACCCTTTCAAGACTGAAAAGTTACCTCACCTGATAAAATCAATGAAAGAGCAGGATTACCAAACTGCGTTTTACTACGGAGGTGAAATTGATTTTGCCAACTTTAGGGCTTATTTTAATCAAGGAAAAGCAGATAAAATTGTAAGCAAACTCGACTTTGATTTTTCAAGTAACAATACCAAATGGGGGATTCATGATGATGTCGTTTTCGATACTTTGTTTAATCATCTCAATAAAGAAGCAATGCCTTTTTTCTATACCTTATTTACCCTAAGCAGCCATGAGCCTTTTGACATTCCGGTAGAACCAATCTTTGGCTCCGACAATAATGAGGACAGCTTTAAAAGCGCCATGCATTATACAGACGCCTGTCTAGGAAAGTTCATTGCACAGGCTAAAAAAACTACTTGGTGGGATAAGACGTTGATCGTGATCACGGCTGATCACGGCACTACCCAAATTAACAATACTTCCAATGGTCAAAAGGAAACCTTTCACATCCCCTTGTTGTGGCTCGGCGGAGCGCTTACCGTCACCGATACGGTGATATCAACCATCGGCTCTCAATTGGACTTAGCGCCGACTTTACTAGACCAAATGAACATCAATCAGCCTGAATATGTATATGGTAGAAATATGCTATCCACACATTATCAGCCACGGGCATATTACAGTTTTGGGGATGGATTTGGAGTCTTATCTGATTCAATATCACAAGTCTACAATGGCGAGATTGATGCGTATACGCATCAGCAGCCTTCAGATAACCTACCAGATTACGGCAGAGCGATTTATCAGTTTATTTCAAATGATTTTCTCTCGAAATGAAGAATAAAAATATCCTGACTCGGGATTTCAATAGGGATATTTAAGAAATGAGAAAAAACTCCATCATCACGATGGATTCACCCACTCTTCCTTATTCAGTGATTTTTTCGGCTAAAACGGTCACTTTGTTGTTCAATACCTCCACGACTCCACCGTCTACTTCCATCTGAACTTCTTCTGATTTATTGTTTAGGGTCTTAACAAAGACAATACTCCCCTTACCCAACGTCGAAACTAAAGCCGCGTGATTATTTAAAATCTGAAAAGATCCATCAGTACCTGGAAAGATAGCGCTTGTGGCCTCTCCTTCAAATATCTTTTTGTCCGGGGTTACAATTTCAATAAACATATCTTAAGCTACCTCAGCCAATATTTTTTCACCTTTTTCAACCGCCTGCTCAATAGTCCCTACTAGGTTAAAAGCTGCTTCTGGTAAATTATCATGCTTACCATCCATGATTTCATTAAATCCTTTGATGGTTTCATTGATATCTACCAATTGCCCGGGCAAACCTGTGAAGGCTTCTGCCACATGAAACGGCTGTGAGAGGAATCGCTGCACACGTCGCGCTCTATGAACGATCAATTTGTCTTCATCACTCAGCTCATCCATACCTAAAATGGCAATGATATCTTGTAATTCTTTGTATCTCTGGAGCAATTCTTTTACATTTTGAGCACAAGTGTAATGCTCATCGCCTAAAATCTCTGCACTCAATATTCTTGAGGTGGAATCCAATGGATCCACTGCGGGGTAAATGCCTAATTCTGAAATTTTTCTTGAAAGTACCGTGGTAGCATCCAAATGCGAAAACGTAGTCGCCGGAGCTGGATCTGTTAAATCATCCGCAGGCACGTATACCGCCTGAACTGAGGTAATAGATCCATTCTTTGTAGAAGTAATCCTTTCTTGCATCACACCCATCTCCGTTGCCAAAGTAGGTTGGTATCCAACCGCTGAGGGCATTCTCCCTAAAAGCGCCGATACTTCCGATCCTGCTTGCGTAAACCTAAAAATATTATCTACAAAAAAGAGGATATCACGACCTTTTCCCGTTCCATCTCCATCACGGAAATACTCTGCAATGGTCAATCCCGATAGGGCTACCCGAGCTCTGGCTCCCGGAGGCTCATTCATCTGCCCAAAGACAAAAGTAGCTTTAGATTCCTTCAGGTTTGCCGTCGTTACCTTAGATAAATCCCACCCACCATTTTCCAATGATTCTTTAAATTCATCACCATAATTTACGATCCCTGCTTCGATCATTTCTCTCAGCAAATCATTTCCTTCTCTAGTTCGTTCACCTACACCTGCAAAAACAGAAAGCCCAGAATAGGCCTTTGCTATATTGTTGATCAATTCTTGAATTAATACGGTTTTTCCAACACCCGCACCTCCAAACAAACCAATTTTACCCCCTTTGGCATAAGGCTCAATAAGGTCAATTACTTTTATTCCTGTAAAAAGGACTTCGGAAGCCGTGGATAAATCTGCGAATGCAGGGGGCTGTCTGTGTATAGACAATCCTTCTTTACCTTCTGGTTGAGGCAATCCATCTATGGCTTGCCCAACAACGTTGAAAAGTCTCCCTTTGATATCACCTCCAATTGGCATTTGAATAGGTGCGGCCGTATCGCTCACAATTTGACCTCTCCTCATTCCGTCAGTTGCATCCATTCCGATGGTTCGAACCGTGTTTTCTCCTAGGTGCTGTTGTACCTCTAAAACAACTACGGTACCATCTTCACGTTTGATCGTAAGGGCGTCTAATATTCTTGGTAGCTTGCCACCATCAAAACGCACATCCACCACTGGGCCAATTATTTGTGTGATTTTTCCTTGATTTGCCATTATACTCTAGATGAATTAATTATGTAAAAATTTGACTGCAAAATTAGGCTAAAAATTATTGGATGACAAAGTTGATTTAATAAACTTAGTTTTTAGAAAAAAAAAGCCATCAACTTTAATCCAAAGCCCCCCTTTATTTGATAAAAACTATTTAAATTAGATGACAAATGTGGTATTCGGCACCTCTTGAATGCATGAAGATTTAATCTGCAAGATAAAATTTTTATTTGAGGCAAGTCAGGTTCAATTAGGATTGAGCTCTAAGAAATTATAGTATTAAATCTCACCATAATTTTATAAAATAGTTCCAATGAAATCATCTAAAAGACAATTTATCAAGCAAATCTCACTGGGCCTTCTAAGTACCCAAATACCCTTTCTATCAAATGCGAAAAACCTCTTCTTTGAGGATATGGGGGAAAAACTTAAACTTTCATTGGCACAATGGTCCCTCCACAACGCTTTTGAATCGGGGACTTTAGATCCTATTTTATTTTCCGAAATCTCTAAAAAAGAGTTTGGTATCCCTGCCGTAGAATACGTAAATAGTTTTTATAAAAATAAAGGCAATGACGAAAGCTTTTGGATCAATATGAAGGATCGATCTGATGCGCTCGCCGTTCAAAACTTGCTGATAATGGTCGATGACGAAGGTGATTTGGGAGGCGAAGATAATCAACTCAGACAAAAAGCCGTTGAAGATCATTATCAGTGGATCCATGCGGCTAAAATCATGGGGTGCCATTCGATACGGGTCAATGCCTTCGGAGCTACCGATCCCTCAATTTTCAAAGCCTCTTTAATAGATGGCCTGACCAAACTTACCACATACGCAGCCAAAGAGGAGATTAATATTTTAATTGAAAACCACGGGCTGTTCAGTTCAAATGCCCAACTCATCACCTCGATCATCAAAGAAATCAATATGCCTAACCTCGGCACCTTACCCGATTTTGGAAACTGGTGTCTGAGCGCTCAATGGGGAAGTACTCAAGATGGATCCTGTCTTGAAATCTATGACCCCTACCTAGGCGTTGAATCCCTGCTGCCCTATGCTAAAGGGGTAAGCGCCAAAGCTTATAACTTTCATGCCAATGGCGTGCATCGTAATTTTGATTACGAAAAAATGCTCCTTTTAGTTAAAGCCCAAAATTTTAATGGTCACATTGGTATCGAATATGAGGGTACAGAACTTAGTGAAGCCGATGGTATTAGGGCCACTAAAAAACATTTAGAGGACGTTTGGAAAAAAATATGGATGAGTTGACGCAACTCTTATTTTAACTTTCTTGATCGAAATACAATTTATAATAATTTTTACCTCGGACTTCATCATAACCTCTTTCAATCTCTTGCCTTTGGCCGTGGACATACACATGAAAGTTGCGGTCCAATTTAATGACCGATTTAATGTATTTCTTTGCCGCTTTGAAAGCGGGTTTTGAAATCTCAAATTGTTCGCTCATGGCTTCGATCTGATGCTTTTCCTCAAAGTCGTCTTTGTAGCTGTTAAATGCGGCCTTTATCTCTGTCGAGGCCAATACCTCCTCCTCAAATTCAGATTGATCGAATGATTGCTTTTCACTAAAATAATCTACGGTCTTATTGAGCAAATCTACTTGATCCACTTTAGCCATCTCATCTAAACCCTTTAAGGCAAAATCTTTACATAAGTTCAATGTATTTTTGGTTTGATAAAACTCATTTTCAAGAGGTCTGATCATTAAAAACTGATGCCGCCAATATTTGATGTCGGGATGATTTTGAAATACTTTCAAAATCATTTCATTTTTGTCTGAATCCAAAATAATTAGGGCCCCCTTGTTGAGATCTTTAATGCCAATCCCCTTGGTCAGGGTCAGGGCTAATTGATCATCCATCAGCGAAGATTCGATAAAAGATTGCTTTCCATCTATCTTAAATATACCCACAGCTTGACAAAGCTTTTGATCATATATGATCTGATCAAAAGCCGTCATATACACCTCCCCCTCACTGATGTTTTTTTCTGAAGCAGCCAGTACTTTCATTACGCCAACCGTCATCTCATGGAAATTACTGATTCCTCCAAAATAATCCAACAACAGCTTTCTCACAGGGTTAAGCTCAATATTTACTTCATGATCAAAAATAAATTCTCCTTGCGACGCTATGATCCGAGGAAGTAATATTTGAGCTACTTCATGGGACATAGACGCCTCAATATCTACATAATTGGATGCCATGATGCATTCTGGAGCATGATAATGAGATATGAACTTATGGGCCAAAGCCCCATTGATTTCAATCATAATGTTATATTTATTATGCGTTGGTATTTAAAATAATCCGAAACGCAGTCCCCTTATTCAACGCAGAGTTCTTAATGAAAATCCTCCCACCATGGTAGTCTTCGATGATCCGTTTGGTTAGGGTCAGTCCCAGACCCCATCCTCTATTTTTAGTAGTGAATCCGGGCTTAAAAACTTTACTCATTTTATTCGGCGCAATACCATTGCCCTGGTCTTCAATATCAATCATTAATTTGTCTACTACTGAACAAGACATTGAAATTTGAATATGGCCCACACCCGCCATCGCATCTACGGCATTCTTGATTAAGTTTTCAAGAACCCAAGAAAAAAGTTCAGGATTCATATTTAAATAAATATGTTCGGCTTCTTGTGCCGTAAAGTCGATCGTTACCTTTTTACTTATCCTTGTTTTAAGATAATCAACAGATAATTTGACCTGTTCATAAATATTGAGAGATTCCATCTTAGGTGCACTCCCAATACTACTAAAACGCTGCGTGATGATTTCAAGTCGTTTGACATCCTTATCTAACTCTGTTATGTAGGGGTCTTCCACATATTTTTCTTTGAAATAGTCCCCCCATGCCATCAAAGAAGATATGGGAGTTCCCAATTGGTGGGCAGTTTCCTTGGCCATACCCACCCAAATCTGATTCTGCTCAGACAACCTTGAATAATTAAAAACAGTAAACACAACAAGTAAAAAAACAAAAATAATGGCCAATTGAACATAGGGATAATAACGCAACTGTACCAAAAGGCTTGATTCCTCAAAATAAATCATGGTTTGCCCGTACTGATTGCCTTGGGCATCGACTAAATTCACAACGATGGGCACTTTATTTAAACCCATTTCACTGATTTTTTGTATTAAATAATCTTCTCGTTCCTCTGGATCTGTGATAAGGTCTGCTTTAGGTAAGTTTTTATAGAAAATAGGGCCGTCATTTTCATTGGTCAAAATGACCGGAATGGTCGTATTCGCTTGGATAATTTCTTCCAGTGCAAAAAGAGCATTTTGATTGGTCTCATGCTCATTCGCTATAAACTCAAGGGCTTTGGCATATAAATTTACTTGCCAATCCTCCCGTTTTTTAATCTCTTTAACCAGTTTATTCGTGTAGAGTACAGATCCGATGCCTATGCTCAAGGAAAGACCGAGAATAATCCATTTCTGAATGAATCCGGTGGCGTATACATCTACAGCATTAAGTATGTTGAAGCGACTCATTGGATAATCGTGTGGCCTAAGATACTAAAAAAAGCCCTTGAAATAATGTTAGTCGCTGGTCATAAACCATTTAGCTAAAATTTTCCAGTTGACCTTGGTTCCATGCATTAAAATTCCGACCCGATAAATACGACCCGCTATCCACAAGGTAAATAGGAAACCCAAAATCAACATGAACATAGACAATATCAATTCCCAAGGTGCCACACCAAAAGGAATCCGCATCATCATGATGATGGGTGAGGTAAAGGGGATGATTGACATCCAAAAAGATACACTTCCATGAGGATCCTGCAAAACCAGACTCAAGCTGATAATTGAGATGATCAATGGTGCCGTCACAGGAACCATAAATTGCTGAGCATCCGCATCACTGTCAGATGCAGAACCTATGGCGGCGAACAAAGCTCCGTAAAGTAAATATCCACCAATGAAATAGAATAAGAAAGCAGACAATACCAAAGTCATATTGATTCCACCCAAAGCAGATAGGGCAGTTGCCATCATGTCGGCTTCCGAGGACATCTCACTATTTGCAGCACCCATCTCCAGAGCCTCTGGACTCATAAATACTGAAATCAACATTGAGATACCCGCAGTCAATAGAATCCAAAGCACAAACTGGGTCAACCCGACCATCGCAATCCCTATGACTTTGCCCATCATGAGCTCAAAAGGCTTGACTGAAGACAACACAATCTCTACGATTCGGCTACTCTTTTCTTCGATAACGCCACGCATACACATGGCACCATAAATAAAAACAAACATATAAATCATAAAAGAAGCAATGTATCCTATGATGGTGGCTGCTCCTGAACTGCTTTCTTGTTCTCCACCAGAATTACTCAAATTAATGGTGTTTAAATCAATATGTGCTTCAAAAGAATCAATCACCTCTTTGTCCAAACCAGAGGCCAATAGTCGTAAAGATTCAATGTGTAACTCTAGGGTATTTTCGATAGATGAAAGGGTTGATATACTCTGATTAGAAGCTCCATACAGCGCAAATCCCTGAGGTTCATTGAGCTCAAAGTCAGGTATATATATCAAGCCATCTACATCACTTTCCAATAAATCACTTTTAGCTACGTCGAGATTAGTCGAAATGTATTCATAGCTTACTTCATCATCTGAGACAAATACCGCTCCCATCAAACCACTCTCATCAATCACCTGAAAGGATTGATTTCCCTGCGTATTTAAGGCAAAATAAGTAGGCAGAAACATGACAGCACCCATTAAAATAGGCCCTAAAAAAGTAGCGATGATAAAAGACTTCTTTTTAACTCTTGTCAAGTATTCACGGAAAATGATCAGGCTAACTTTATTCATGACTTGGAGATACTTTTGAAATGAAAATTTCATTGATGGTCGGTATTTTCTCTGAAAAGGCAAATAATTGTACCGATCCAATAAGTTGTGCAATCAAATCATTGGGCTTTGATGCCTCATGAAATTTAATATGTGCCCTCTTTAAATCTCCTTCCAGATCTGTCTGATTTAACACATCAAAAGATTCTTTGGTTGGCAAGGTTCCCGTGTAATCAATAATATATTGTCCTTGCTTGTGCTCCTCCTTGATTTGCTTAACCGATCCATCTAATATTTTTTTAGACTGGTTAATCAGTGCAATGTTGTCACAAAGCTCTTCAACTGATTCCATCCGATGGGTAGAAAAAATAATGGTCGCACCTTTATCTCTCAACTCCAATATTTCGTTTTTAATCAAATCTGCATTGACCGGATCAAACCCTGAAAAAGGCTCATCCAAAATGAGCAACTTGGGCTCATGCACTACCGTAGCGATGAACTGTACTTTTTGAGCCATCCCTTTGGACAAATCCTCTACATTCTTATTCCACCAAGACTTCAGATCGAGCTTTTCAAGCCATATTTTGATTCTTTTCACAGCCTCAGTTCTTGACAGACCTTTCAATTGAGAGAGGTAAATGAGTTGCTCACCTACCTTCATCTTCTTATACAGTCCCCGCTCCTCTGGCAAATAACCGATCTTCCTCACCAGATCATAGGTGATCTCTTCCTTATTTAGAAATACCTTCCCTTGATCCTGCTGGATGATCTTGGTGATGATACGAATCAATGTGGTTTTCCCAGCACCATTGGGTCCCAATAACCCAAAAATACTTTTATCAGGAATAGTTAGGCTGATATCCGACAAGGCCTGATGCCCACTGTAAGCCTTGCTGATATGATCAATTTTAATGAGATCCAAAATCTTCTTTTTTAGTTGTTTCAATAGATTTGATGACTTTCATGATCCTATTGAAAGTTAAAGATAACGGATGTATACCTAAAAGTAATTTTAGAGTAGGCGTTTGAACCTCAATACGTAATTAAGTGATTAAGTGATTAAAAAATGTCATAAACTACGTTTATTAAGTGTTCAATCATTTCCATCCACCTCTATTATGACCAGTTGTCTTGATTACAGGGGGGGGTCACTGAATTCTTGATCCAAACAGGCTACAAATTCATGATAGGAAATATATATTTGAGTTGGTTCTCTATTGTCCTGATTATTATGAAAAAAAATCTCGCTAGACTCTTCACTTTTTATGCTGCCATTTTATTCATACTCACGTTTTTAATTTTTTTCCCATTATTTTTCTTAAGCGCTCAAAATGAAAAATGGCACGGCCTAGCCCTCCGAGTGGATTATCTCTGGGCACGGCTCTATTTTCCGCTCATTTTTTTAAAAGTGAAGTTTGATATTCAATTCGAATTAATCAAAAACCAACAATATATATTATGTGCCAATCATTTTTCATATTTAGATATTCCAGCCATTGCACGGATTCCCATTTATACCAAGTTTATTGGGAAAAGCTCTATCGCCTCCGTTCCCTTTTTTGGCTATATGTTTAGAAAAATTCACATCCCTGTCAACCGATCTAACTCAAAAAGTCGAGGGCAAAGTATCCTTCAAGCTCGGAAAGCCCTTGATATGGGTTATGGGCTGAGTTTTTTCCCTGAAGGAGGGATTAAAACAAAAAATCCTCCTCAGATGACTCCTTTTCTTGATGGCGCATTCAGGCTTGCTATTGAAAAGCAAATTCCCATCATTCCGGTTACCTTCCATGACAATCACAAAATTCAGCCTGATAAGCCTGAGTTTAATCTTTTTCCAGGCAAAATGCGCATCGTACTACATGCTCCAATCCTACCTCCCACCCAAAATGAAGCAGAAATTAGCGCCTTAAAAAAGAAAGTATTTGATATAATCCAATCTGAGTTAAATTCAAACCAAGATTTTATCTAAATTTGAAGGAGATTTATTATGAATATTGACAAAGAAACCATCCAAAAGCTTGCCCATTTAGCTCGATTAGAGGTAACTCCAGATAAAGAAGCTGCGCTCATAGCAGACATGAAACACATTATTTCTTGGGTAAAAAAACTAGACGAGCTAGACACCAGTGGCATTGAACCTCTCACCCATATGTCTTTTGAATCAAACGTTTTCAGACCTGACGAACCCAAAAACGAACTGACTCACGAGGCATTGCTGAAAAATGCTCCCGACCACCAAAATGGCTTTTTCAAAGTACCCAAAGTTTTAGACTGAAAATAGCAACATGATGCCCCAATTCAATAGCCTATCCAAAGTACTGCTAGGTATCTATTGTAGCCTAATTGTAATGCTGATCGCATTCAATTATATAGGTGCCGACCTTTACCTCAACTGGGAAGTTACCAGCACACTTAAAAAGGAATTTTTTGATTACCTCACCTTCAATAAAGGACCGTTTGATTTTGATATTTCCTCTCATCTTTATTTTATCAATGAGGCCTTTCAAGGGGGTAATATTGAAGCTCCTCCAGTCATCAGTTGGGCCTTAAACCTCCTTATTTGGATTTTTTTTTGTGGCCTTTTGGCCTTTAGCACCTACCTAAAAAGATTTGGATTTATTGTTTTTGCAGGGATGAGCCTCTTGTTTATCAATTATATAGATCTGGATTCTATAGGTGTTTTTGGCTCTCAGTTGGGTGATAAATGGATGACCTTACTTTGGATTTTGATCTGTCTTGGACCGACCTACTATTTTCATGCCTTTAACCCGAAGCCGTCCTTCTTGAAAAAATGGGTGATTATTGTCCTGATCACGGTTAGCTTTCTTGCCCTTTGTGTAAATGAAAACCCTCAGTTTCTGGAAGGATTCATGGCTGGCTCTCATCTGGGTGTTGCTAGCCTGACATTTATATTTATCTGTTTTATTGCCGAAGAGATTCTTTTCGCGCTGTTATATATTCTGACGCAAACCAGAGGATCCGCCAATAACCTGAAACATTTGATCTCCTTCGGCGTCCTTTATCTGGGAGGATTGGGCTTGTATTGGGCTACTCAAGCGGGGCTATTAGATTTTAATTTTGATGTTATCAATCCTCTTTACCTTTTGATTTGTTCGGCCGTAATTGGTATCGTAACCATCCCTTACAAACAGATTATTCTGAACAAAATATTACAACGCGAATTCGATGTTACTTGGCTTTTCTTTTTACTCGGCTGCATCGCCTTAAGCTATTTGAATTTGGGCTTGACCCATGGCAATGATCCTACCTACGATGGTATGAGTTATCTGATTCTATATGCCCACCTCGGATTTGGATTTATGTTTATCCTTTACCTTATTTTTAACTTTATTGATCCTTTGGTCAGGGGTATGCAAGTCTATAAGATTGTGTATATAGATCGAAATTTTCCTTACATCTTATCAAAATTAGGAGGGCTGATCGTATTGCTTGCTTTTTTTCTGATTGCCAATAAGGGTCCCTATCAAAAACTGGTGGGTGCTGAGTACAATTATATGGGTAATTTCCATCAAGCAGCAGGTGATTTACCCTTGGCCGTAGCCTATTACGAGCAAGGGAGTGTTTTTGCCTGGGACAATCATTATTCCAATTATCGCTTGGCAAAACATTATGCTCACAAAAATAATTTTGATGAATCTCTTTATCGCTTTTACCGAGCTACAAAGAAAAATGAAACTCCCTTCGCTTACGTCAATGCAGCACAAGCCTACAGCAAAAATGACGAACCTTCCCGTTCTCTTAGCCTACTCAATGAAGGGCTCGCCGACTTTCCAAAGTCTGCCGAAATTCGTAATAATTTGGCCGTTCAGTATTTTAATAACGGTAATCTAAAATCCGCAAGAAAAATAATTAATGAGGCCGGGAGTACAGACCAATGGAACCAAGCCATTGAGGTGAATAAATCATTTATGAATCTCTATGAATGGGATCAAGCAACTTATGACGATGCTTCCCTCCCTCTTAAGACCAATATGCTGGGTGGGCAACTGAAATCAGGTCAGTCCTTTGACCCCCAACTAGAACCTCTGCTATTCACTCCTGTGAATCTGCACTCCCTTTCGCTTTTGATTAATGCTAATTTGATGGGAGACCACACTACGTTGCACCTGATCTCTGACACCCTCTTGCAAACAATCAAATCGGGTAATTGGAACCGTGCAGTTTTAGAATCTCAAGCCTTAGGGTTGTACCGAACGGGCTACATTAATCAAGCATTCAGGAAGTTAGATATATTGATAACCCTTTCAAATAGTTTAGAAAAAGGAGTCGTTTTAGAAATGATGGGCAAAATGGCATTACAAAATTCAGCCCCAAAATTAGCTATTGAACTATTTACAAAATCAAAAAGATATGGCAATTTAAACAGTGATCACAACCTCATGATTGCCGCTCTAGAAAGTCAAAACTGGTCCTTAGCCAAATCATCCTTAAATTCCTTGATGGAAAAAGACAGTGAGGAGTTCTCCCTTGGAGCACTCATTGATCCAATCATCGAAGGTCGAAATGATGAAAGTGTTGCCTATTTTTATTACCGCCCCGAAGATTTTGAATGGGCTAATACCTCTCTATTATCTTCATTCAATCCCCATGATTTACAGACAATATGGAAAAAATATAGGCAACAGTTGATCTCCACAGGGCGTCAGGATGAAATTAAAGAAATCCTTGAAGATCTCTTACCCTTACTTTCAGATACCACCAAAAAAATACTTAAAAATGAGTCTCTACCTCAGACTAAAGAGCTCAACATAACTGAGAATGCCTTTTATGAACTAGGCATAATAAATAGGGTAAATAAAGCCAATACGGACTTAGATTCAATATACAACTTACTGGTCGAGGCCATAGAAATTAATCCTTACTCTGTTCCCCTCTTAAAAGCTTATTGTTTTACCTCTATAAAAATGGGATTACCAGAATATGCTGATAGTGGCTACATGCGTCTCATGGAACTTCTTTCTACCCAAGAAATGAATACTTTTGCTGTACATTATTATGATGCGCAGCAGCAGCGAAAATCACAAGCAGGCGCCTGGCAACGATACTAAAATATAACACATGAAAATATTTTATTTTGGAGAAGATCACCTCACCCCTAATTTGGCTCTTCAAATCGCAAATAACAAAATCACTTGTGAAATTGGAAAACGTGCTAAAGTTAACATTCAGGAAAGTAGAAAAAACACACTGGACATAGCCCATAGCGAACGTACTGTTTATGGTATAAATACCGGATTTGGTCCTCTTTGTGACACTAGAATTTCAAAAGAACAAATCAAATTACTTCAAGAAAATATTTTAAAAAGCCACAGTGTTGGAGTCGGTCCGATCGTCCCTGACCTCATTGCAAAATTAATGCTCATCACTAAAGTACATGCACTGAGTATGGGCTATTCTGGCATTTCTTTGGAAGTGCTTGAACGCATCGTATTCTTTATTCATCACGAAATCATACCTGAGGTACCTTCCCAAGGATCTGTTGGGGCTTCAGGAGATTTGGCTCCCTTGGCGCATCTATTCCTTCCCATCATAGGATTAGGAAAAGTTAAAATAAATGGAGAAATCATGTCCGCAGCAAAAATGCATACCCTCCATGATTTAGCCCCTTTACCTCTAGGAGCAAAGGAGGGATTGGCATTGATCAATGGTACCCAGTTCATCTTGTCTTATGCCGTGCTCGGGCTCAGCCGTTTTTATAATTGCCTAGAGGCTGCCGATATTGTAGGTGCCATGTCCTTAGAGGGTTTATTAGGTTCTATCTCTCCTTTCACAAAAGAACTACATGAGCTGAGGCCCTTTGAAGGGTCTCAGCTCGTCGCTGCTCGAATGAACACCTTACTTAGCGGTTCTGAAATGGTCGCCTCCCATGAAGATTGTGACCGTGTACAAGATCCCTATTCTTTAAGATGCATTCCACAAGTACATGGGGCCTCAAGAAACGCTTGGTCCCATTTAAATGAATTGGTAATCACCGAATTAAATTCTGTGACGGACAATCCTATTATATTAAATGCCCAAACATCTATCAGTGGGGGTAATTTTCATGGTCAATTGCTAGCGATGCCCCTAGATTATGCAGGTTTGGCCGCTGCCGAAATAGGAAATATTTCGGATCGCAGAACTTACCTTTTATTGGAAGGGAAAACAGCGGGCTTGCCCCGTTTGTTGATGAAAAATACGGGAATCAATTCTGGATTTATGATTCCACAATACACCTCAGCCGCGCTGGCAAGTGAAAACAAGGGATTGTGTTGGCCTGCCAGTGCAGACAGCATTCCTACCTCACTGGGACAAGAGGATCATGTAAGTATGGGATCTATTAGTGGTCGAAAACTCAATATCATTATTGATAATTTAGAACATATCCTGGCCATAGAACTGATCTGTGCCGCGCAGGCTTTTGACTATCATAAGCCCTTAAAATCAGGCTTGGTATTGGACCATTGCCATGAATTAATAAGAACAAAAATTAATCACGCAGAGGAAGATCGCATTTTTTCAGAGGATATTAAACTCGCTCATGAATTGATTTCATCTGGGGCCCTGGTTAAAAAAGCCAATGAAACGGCCCAAGCACACCATATCGATCTGGGCAGCGCTGTTGGGTAGCTGCTTGGTCGTATCCCTCATTACAATCCATCGATCAACGCATCATTGACCAGGTTAGGAAGCGTTATTTTTAAGGACTTATTTTGATTCATTGCCCTTTTTGCGGCAAAAATCGCTTCCTTGTTACGGGCCCAACTCCTTCTTGCAATCCCATTATTGACATCAAAAAACAGCATATTTGTCAGCTTTTCCTCCGCTTTCTTACTCCCATCCAAAACCAATCCAAAACCGCCATTAATTACTTCACCCCATCCTACACCTCCTCCATTATGAATGGAGACCCAGGTGGCTCCCCTAAAACTGTCTCCGATGACGTTTTGAATGGCCATATCCGCAGTGAATTGACTACCGTCATATATGTTACTGGTCTCTCGATAAGGAGAGTCTGTGCCGCTTACATCATGATGGTCACGGCCCAAAACCACAGGAGCCAACAAATCACCCGCGGCTAGGGCATCGTTAAATGCTTTGGCAATCGCTATGCGACCTTCGGAGTCAGCATATAAAATTCTGGCTTGTGAGCCTACCACTAATTTATTTTTTTGGGCTTCTTTTATCCAAGTGATGTTGTCCTGCATTTGCTGCGCTATTTCTATAGGTGCCTCTTTCTTAAGCGCCACCATCGTTTGTAAAGCCAGCGCATCTGTTTTCACTAAATCCTGTGGATCTGCAGAAGTGCAAATCCATCTAAAGGGACCAAAACCATAATCAAAACACATTGGACCTAAAATATCCTGAACATAGGATCGAAATTTAAAATCGGTCCCCTCTTCATTTAACACATCCCCACCAGCCCTTGATGCTTCTAAAAGAAAAGCGTTGCCATAATCGAAAAAGTAAGTCCCCTTCAACACATGCTTATTGATGGCTTTTGCATGCCTTCTCAAGGTCTCTTGAACTTTGGTTTTAAATAATTCAGGATCGTCCTTGATCAATTCGTTGGAGGCATCAAACGTCAAATCAATAGGATAATAGCCCCCCGACCACGGATTATGCAACGAAGTCTGATCAGAGCCCATTTCAACCCGAATTCCGTTTTCATAAAACTGCTCCCAAACTTCCACCACATTACCTAAATAAGCGATGGAAACGACTTCTTTATTTTCTTTGGCTTTCTTGACACGAGCGACCAACTCTTCTATTTTATAGGTTATTTCATCTACCCAACCTTGCGCATGCCTTTTCTTGGCCGCTACAGGATTTATCTCAGCGCAAACGGTCACGCAGCCCGCAATACATCCTGCTTTGGGCTGAGCCCCACTCATTCCTCCCAATCCTGCGGTTAAAAAAAGTTTACCTGCAGGTGTCTCGTCTTTATTTAAAATCTTTCTAAAGCCATTCATCACCGTTAGTGCAGTTCCATGAACAATTCCTTGTGGACCGATATACATATAAGAACCCGCAGTCATCTGCCCATACTGAGTAACACCTAACGCATTAAACTTTTCCAAATCATCTGGCTTAGAATAATTCGGCACCATCATTCCATTGGTCACCACGACTCTTGGGGCGTCTTTTGAAGAAGGAAATAGGCCCATAGGATGCCCAGAATACATGTGCAGTGACTGTACATCTGTCATCTCACATAGATATTGCATGGTAAGTAGGTATTGTGCCCAATTTTGGAATACCGCCCCATTTCCGCCATAAGTAATTAATTCCTGAGGATGTTGAGCGACCATTGGATCCAAATTGTTTTGAATCATGTGCATAATAGCGGCTGCATGGACGGACTGAGCCGGATAATCCCTTATCGGTCGTGCATATATTTTATATTTAGGCATGAAACGGTACATGTATATCCTACCATATTCATTCAACTCTTGTTGAAATTCTTTGATCAGTATCTCATGCCAAGTTGAAGGGAAATACCTCAAAGCATTTCGCAAAGCCAATTTTTTTTCAGTATCTGATAAAATATCTTTTCGCCTGGGGGCATGACTCAAAGCTGAATCTAAAATGCCTGCTGGCGGCAATTCATCTGGTAATCCTTGCCTTATCTCTATCTGAAAATCATTCATTGGAGGTCTCATTTAAACACGATCATCACTGGTACAAAAGATCGGTGAAAGTTAAGTGATAAATTATATTTTTCGGATCTATTTATCTCAAGACATAAAAAAAGCTCGTCATAATGTCTATAACGAGCTTTTTTTAAATAAATATTTTAATTAATTGTTCAACTTGAAGATGATAGGCAGTACCATTCTCACCTTCACACTTCTACCTCGCTGTTTCCCGGGTGTCCAGTTAGGAGACGACTTCAAGACCCGCTCGGCTTCTTGATCACATCCTGCTCCAATGCCTTTCACTGCTTTAACTTCAGTTACCGATCCATCCTTGTCTACTACAAACTGAACAAAAACTCTGCCTTCTATCCCCATCCTTCTTGCTTGTGCAGGATAAGTCATGTTACTACCTACAAACTTATAAAAAGCAGCATTCCCTCCAGGAAAAGCAGGCTGATCCTCTACTATGGTGAAAACTTCATCTACTTCCTCTTCAGGTGCCTCTTCAAATACAAAATCTTCAACTACTTCTTCTTCGGTTACCTCAAGATCCAATTCTACTTCTATTTCCTCTTCTATTTCCTCTTCATCAGGAACCTCAATGATTTCAGGCAACTGTATTTTTGGGGGTGGGGGTGGGGGCTGCTCTGTCGGAGGAATTTCCATTAAGTCTTCAAAATCATCTTGAACCATACCTAAATCCAATAAACCCGAATCATCATAGGTCCGCCATTCAAATGCAACGATAACCAAAAGTAAACTTACACTTAGGCCCAGATTTAAAAACATTCCAGACATTCTCGACAAGTCATTTTTGGGATTTTTCTTTAATTCCATACGATTATGTTAAATTTTTTCTCACGCTGAATATCAAATATATTGTCAATCTTATTTTTAAACTAGGATTTGCTCGCTTTTTTCATCCAAATAGAAAAATATTATATAAATGGAAGCTTCACTCCAATCCTTATTTTGAATTGCCGTACGTAGCTAGTGTTCTCTTACTTTCAATAACACTTTTTAACCTTATCAGCCTCCTATTAGCACACGGTAATCCTCAGCAGACAATAAGTGATCTCCTTGGTCCTCAACTTTGATCTTGACCAACCAGCCTGCCTCATAAGGATCGGTATTGATGAGTTCAGGCGTGGATTCAAGCGCTTCATTTAGAGATAAAATTTCTCCCGAAACTGGCATCATTAAATCTGAAACTGTTTTTACTGCTTCTACAGATCCGAATACCTCTTCAGCAGAAAATGTCTCCCCGATGGTTTCAATCTCTATATAAACGATATCTCCCAACTCACCTTGAGCAAAATCCGTAATACCTACCGTAGCGATATCACCTTCAATCTTGACCCATTCGTGATCTTTAGTATAAAATAATTGACTTGGAATATTCATATATTTCTTTTTTTACCTACTCTAAAATCTATGGAGACAAAATACGCTTAAACTTTTTTACTGTGCAAGGTTAAATCTTAATTGTATACCAAAAGAAGTGGTCGACCTCAAATAGGATCCTACACGTGGTGTAGTTGTGTTCTTTTCATAATACATGGTTAAATCCAGCTGTTTATTCAGCTTATATGCCAATGATGGACGGATCTGAAACCCTTTGTTTCCATTGGTGATTTTATTTTCGGTCCCTTCTTCTTCCAATTGTAACTTGCGCTGTACGGTTTTTGAATCTCGAAAAGTAATGGCCATTCTAAAAGTAACGTCATTTTTGATGGTGATCGTTCTTCCCTTGGTCTTAAATGGTAAGATCAAATCCGCTTTGGTCCATCCAAAATCAAAGGTGACACCACTGTTTTGTGTTTCTGTGACTTGGGCATTTGATAAATTTAAGGCAAGATTTCTATCCCTTTTGTAATTAAAACTGGCGCTTAAATTGGTCTTGGTCTTGATATTGATCCCTATCAGAGGTGCAAATTGCTCTAATATGGATACTTGATTTAATATATACACGGGGACCAATTTACCGGTAATACTATCCGTCAAAGAGGCCAAAGGATAATCGGTTAATTGATTATCTAAAGTCATCTGTTCAGTATAAAGTAAGGAATTGGTGTAGTTATTTACACTAAATATGGAGCGATAACTGTGGGTTAGGTTCACGGAAGAAAAAACATCTTTAAGACCTGGCAACTTAGATAACCCTGCAAAATCAATACGCCAGTTTGGTATAGGTATTCGTGGAAATACACCCATAGGTGCATTTTCTGCATTTTCTCCCGTATAAGCCGCCAAAAATGCCGGCACCAAAATATCCTGACTTATCGTATCGTAACGATCCGATATACCACTCGCCTCCAAAGAATTGCTCAATCTTCCACTGATAATATCTATATTTTCTTTAAACTGGTCAAATGCAGATGACCTTTCAAACTCAACGCCATTTACCATTTGAGTTTGTGCTTCAAAAGCCGATTTAATCGTTAAATACGAAATGCTATAACTTCCTGACCTCGAGGGCGTCAATGATCCAAACTCTTGAATCTCTGAATTATAACGAAAAATTTCTTGATACCTTCCCGCACTCGTTCTTTTGCCATTTAACTGAATTTTTAATCCTTTAAAAGGTTCAATCGAGGCATTAAAAGAAAGATTTCGAGTACTCGATTGCATAAAAGGGGATGTCAAAAAAGGGGTTTGGGTGATCCAGCCCTGCTCAGCAGCAGTAAATCTAATCGCTGCATCTTGTTCACCGAATAAAAAACCCCAACCTGGAGCAGACCAAAGAGAATCCATTCCAAAGAGACTAGGTGCTGGTAAAAATCCAGATAAGTTGGTGGTTTGCTTTATCCCATAATTGAAATTAACAGACCTGATTGCCATCAAAAGACGTAGAATACCTTTACCAACAATCAAAGATGAACTTAACGAAGTTTCTGCCTTCTCCTCTTTGGATACGGAAGAACTGGGTCTATTACTTCTCGCAGGGGTATTTATTGTTTTAAGAAAGGGTACTTTGTTGTACAACTTAACCATATCGATTTTACCCGTCAAGGATTTATCACTTGAATTATTTATGATGTTACCAAACGAATTACCCAAAGAGTCTTCCTGATTCAATGATCCAGTGACCCAGCCATAACTCACCGCATACCTTACATCCGAGCTAATCCAATCCGTAATAGGTATTTTATCAAAAGGTAATTTAAGATTTAATGAAGCGTTTTGATTGTAATTTTTCATCCTTCCTAAATTCAAAATTTGATCAAGAATATAATCGCGTTCAGCACTGGTCGTAATGTCCCCTTCAACAAAGTCATCAGACTCATCGATAACTGCATTGGCCCTGACACTGTAGTCAAAGCTTAAGGCTTTGAAAAAATTCCATCGCAACCCATAATTTCTATTAAAAGAAAATAAACGTTCATAATAAGGATCCATACCAGCGGTCGTTAATTGCGCATTGTAAAGCTGAGTATGAACAAAGTTTCGATTCAAATCTCCCCTAAAGGTCAAGCTGCTAGGTAATATTGAAAAATTAATGTCCTTGATAATCTTCAAAAAGGGATTGCTTAACATTTCACTCTTTGCGAAAGGTTCAATGGAAAATCCTTCTGGAGAATAATTATAGGATAAACCCGCACTGGTCGTCTTTCGGTAAAATTTTTGGGTACTAATGCTGGTTGTATTTTGATCACTAAAAGCATAAGAAAATGAAAAATTTTCAATATCGTAGATGTTTACTTTAGCATCTGCTTTTACTTTTTCTTTTCTCACATTGGTGAAATTTAAGCTTCTTCGCGTCGATCGATCTTGAACAATATCGAGATAATCATCCTTCTCTGCTTGGGTGTCAAAACTTTCTAAAGAAGCCTCAAGCGGGATGTCAGGATCCAAGGGATCAAATTTAGGCGTCGCCTTGGACTGTTCTATACTTGCATAAATAGGAATTTTCAATCCTGTTTTTTCTGGAAATAAAAATTTATCAAAATTTATGGATGCATTGATATCGTATTGAAGTTGCTCCTCCCTGGTACGCTCTGAAATTCTTTGCTGAATAGATCCGAACCCATTGGATGTATACCGCGTAGATGCACTGAACGTACCTAAATCTGCTAATTTAGCATTGACACGTGCATTGGCCGCCCAGCCATTTTGACTGTCAAAATCAGTTACACGCAATTCATTTACCCATAAGCAAATAGATTTATCTTGAAGATCATCGCTTCCCAGATTTCTCATACCTATCATCATGGTCAATACGGTACTTAATTCAGGTCTCCCCTTAATGGTTAAATCATATTTACCATCTTTGGACTTTTTAGTATAGGGGACCTGTACATTTAAACCCGTCCGATTCCGCTCAGATTTTAAAGCTAAAATTTCGTTGATTGCAAGATCTATTTCATTTTCTTCAGGCCAAACAACTCTTCGAATTGCCTCTCCGGTAAGCCCTGAATTCGTAGGAGTTATTTTAAGGGGTAATTCTATTTCATAATAATTTTCTGAATAATCAGTACCAAATCTTAAAAAAGCCGAAACTTCATCATCTGAAACATCATCTCCCTGATAGGCATGCGCCGAGAAAAACATTTTTAACCGCCCATAATTAATCAGATCGTAACTAACGCCCTTGAATACGGCTCGTGAATCTTTATCTGGTAAATCTTCTACACATACCTGCAAGGATTGCTCATTGTCTCTACGATTCAAAAAAGTGGTGTTGTCACGATCCCTCGATAAGCCTGGAGGTATGACATAAGGGGGTGACGCGTCATTTCCTATACTGTTTTCCTCCACATTAACTACCGAAACCTGAAAGTCAGAAGTGGTGACCTCAGGCACCTCATTAAACCCCTCCTCAAATAAAGTCCCTTGATATTTTCGCCACTTATTTCCAATCAATCTAAAACTAGACATCCGCAATACAACAGGCTGACTAAAATTTGTCAAATACATTCTTGCATATTGCATCGACTTAAAACCCTCAATCGCTCCCACAATCTTGTCAGGATTTTTTATGGGTACCCTAAATAGGTACCAAGTGGCCTCTCCATCCTTACCGACCACCTGATCAACGATATTTTCTTTGCCTACTTCAAGATTTCCTGGTCTTAAATCTATTTTATATTCATAATATTCCTCTAAACCTGATACTGTATTGTCCCTGCTGATATCTTCATTGTCTGGAGCCGGACTATTGCCCTCGGAAAAATCTGAAGAAGTCACAGGAGAATTTCCCTCTTGCCCATTGTAGTTTTTATAGCGCTCTACTACTTTCGCATTTTTTTGATCGTATGTATCGTCTAAATAATATTGAAAATTATCACCTGATGGATCTGCCAATATCTCTTCACGGGCAAGACCACCTACATTAAGCTGATCAATATAAGGCTGAAAATAGGCTGCCTCTAAGTCATTTTTCAAACCATCAAGACCGACATCTTGATTTGCCCTACTCCCTTGCGAATTCTCAAATTGATTGGTCAAAAACTGCTCTTCAGTGATGTAGCCCCATTCTGTAGCCAATGCATTGGTTAAATCTCCATCTGCAGGGAGCCCATTTTCAAATGCATGCCGTCCATCTTTCATATAATCTTCTGAAACACTGCCTAAATTAAAAATCAAAGATCCTCCGGTCGTATTGTGCTCATTAAACCTTCCATCCAAAACCTTGCCTTTAGGATTTCCGTCTGCAAAGCCAATGAAAGGATCCATCATCCAAAACTCTATAAACTCTATATTGGTCTTATCGAAATCAACTTCATTATTGATATGATTGGTGATACCTCCCCAATTTTCTTTAGGATTAGGTAACAGTCCGTCGGCATCTAAATTGGGATTATAATTGTAAGGCCCACGTTCACTTGGGAAATAGGCAATATCTAGAATCGTTTCATTCGTTGTGATCATGGTTCGATCTTGCTGTTGATGGATCTCCTGAGGATAAACGATTCTTTCGTAATGATTTTCGAGATCTTCTTCAGTCAAATTACTGGGCCGTCTGTTGCCAATAGAAGTATAAAAAACACTGTTGTCAACGGTGTACCAAGCTAATTTTGCACGTTTATAATTAGCCCCTAAATCTCCACCTTGGACATCCACAACCTCAAAGCGATCATCAAGCGTACTAGGTGTTGAAGCCAGATTCCAACCCGCCCAGGATTGTAAATTTCCTCCATAGGTAAGCGCATTTTCAAAATCATCTATATAAGAAGTCCCTTCACCTTCCACCAAGTTTGAGGTGCCAGGAATCAATTGCGCAAATTCCGCACTGAAGGAAACACTTGACTTTTCTTTGGTACTGATTAAAGGTATTGCATCGATAATTTGTGTCAATAACCTTGAATCCGTTTGGTAATTTAAATTAAATCCATATTTCGTATTCTTTGTCGGCTCATCTCCTACCGCATAGCGTGTTTTACCTCCCGGTCGTTCATTGAGATGCAATAAGGTGGCTCCTACTGAAAAATGATCATTGAATAGGTATTCGAAATTAGTCCCGGTAAGCCATCTGGTTTGAAAATTAAAAAGATCAGCCTTTTCATAGGAGATCTGAATCTGTTTACCTGAACTCATGATACCACTGTTCAAAATCCGCACCCTACCTAAATTATAATCTACGGTATAATCGAGCCCTTCACTTAAAGGCGTATTTCCCGCCATAACCACCACGGATCCCGGAGAAATATTTATCCCAGGCAAGGAAATTTCAGAAGAAGAACCTCCACTGTATTTTCCTAAAATAAAAAACTTGTTTTTTGAGGCTATCTGTGCTGCATCTGCCTTTGTCGTCCTGTAAAGGGTATCATAGACATATTTATCTATCAACTCAAATTCACTGTCATCAAAATAGCTCTTCAATTTCGGTCCAAAAGGTTCTAAGACAGGAAAAATAATTACCCCCATCTTAGAGTTAATTGTAATCCCTTCTATGTAATCAAAATTCCCATCCTTTTGACGATCATTATTTCTATTCAACTGGTCTAGACCCAGTAGTTGAACCAAAGGGATATCTTTAGTCAAGCGGCCTTCGTGTAATGAAGGATTATCAATCCCTGTTAGGTCATCTCGGTAATGGATTCTTAAGGTAAATCCATCTTGTTGGACCTGACCTGCATTCAAATTGTAAATGTTTTTCATCATCAAATCCCATGTGGGTATGCGAGTATTGATTTTATTAGGTCGTAACATTTTTAGAAAGATCAACTCATCGTCATCGAATCCTTGATAATCCTCAGAAAGCTCTCCTACTTTATAGACCTGCCCATTGTACGTATATTCATAGGATACCGCCAAAACCTCATCGTTTTGAAGCTTCCTAATCAATGAAACATAACCCAATTCTTTATTGATATTGTATTCTGTTAAATCCAATTTTCGCGCTGTAGTCACTTTTACAAAATCCGTAGATTCCGTCATTCCGAAATTTGATTCTAACAACTCATTAATTAAATTGGGGCTTCTTGCACCACTTAATGAAATAAGATTTTGGTACAGATCATTAGAGCCATTGCGCGAAGCCCCATCTATCAAGGACCCTATGCTCGGATTATGCACGACGGATCCTTCACCTAAATCCATTAATGAGACAAAATTTCTTGTAGTCGCCGTATTATTGTTCCTATTAAGGACATAAACTTCGACTCTTGTCACGTTGATTCCTGAAATTAACTGAGGTAATCCCCCCAACCAATTTTCGTAATTTTCTCGAAAAAAGTGACTTAAAAAGAAATGTCTGTTCTCATCATAATTAGATGCTTGGAGTTCAAATTGACGTTCATCTACCCCATCTTCTAGCGTGATTACCTCATTTCTTCCTTGTTGTCTAGAGGCAATTCCTGTTACATACAATTTACCGAATTGTAGTTGTGTTTTAACACCAAACAAAGACTGAGCTCCCGAAATAAGACTGTTGGAGATGGGCATACTTACGTTTCCTAATTCAATTTTTTTAATTATCTCTTCTTCATACCCAGTATAATCGATCTTCATGTCATTTTGAAAATCAAACGAATTATTATTATCAAAATTGAAAGTAACTGCCAGCTTATCCCCAATCTTACCCACGACATTGGAGCTGATCTGCATGTTAAAATTGAAGCCCCCATTTTTTCTTTGACGTTCAGGTATCTGAGGGTTGTCATTGTATTGAAATAACCCTCCAAAATCTAGATTCACAAATCCAGTCGGTGTAATATCAACATAGCTGCCTCCAAAAATCCTGTCAAAAACGGGACTTATGTAAAGCTTTGGTATCAATCGTCTACCGCCAATCGCACTCTCCCCTTCCAAACCAATGGCTTGTTCTCGCCAATAATCTTTAATTAATTTTTGAGTATTTGATGCATCGTATTCTTGAAAACTTAAATTTACGGGCGGTCGAAAATCAATACTTTCTAATTGTTCTGTAGCGGTGAAATTGATGCTCGAGTCAAAGTCAACTTGTAAATCTAAGGAAGTAGGGTCTGTTAAGTTAATAGGTGATTTACTAGGAGGTTGCGAGTAAACATCTCCATATCTATAACTGGGATTATAATTGGGGAAAGAGGTGGATTCATAAGGTACAAGGGTATCCGACTTTATCGTGCTGTCACCCGCTTGTATGAAGAGTTCAGCCCCATACAAAAAAAAGGATGTATACGTGCACAAGCATATACTTGCTATCGCTCGGATATTGAACTGGTACTTATTCAAGAATTGGTTTTTATACTCTTTTTAGGGCAAACTTTATCAGCTCCTCCAGTCTCAAACTTTCATGCTCTGACATGATTTTATCAACTGTCTTTTCCGCCGCTGGTTTGCCTATACCTAAGGTTGTTAGTGCAGATAACGCTTGTGCTCTTAAGGTATTGTTAGATTCTCCAGATAAATCTATTGCATTTTCGACCAACGACTCTTTTTTAAACTTGTCTTTAAGTTCTAGAATAATGCGTTCCGCAGTTTTGCCGCCAATGCCTTTGACCGATTGTATCACTTTTACCTGCCCATTGATTACTGCTGATTGTAACTCCTCTGCCGATAAACTTGACAATACCATGAGTGCGGTACTCGGACCCACACCACTGATACCTATCAAATCCCTAAATCTAGATTTTTCAGATAAATCATAAAACCCATAAAGCGTTTGACTGTCTTCTTTGACATGAAAATGAGTATACAATCGACCCTCACCGAGTGCTTTTATTTGGCCATAAGTAATCAACGATATTTTAATTTCATAGCCAATCCCATGGATGCTTATGATCACATGGGTGGGTGATTTTTCGGTAAACGCTCCCTCTACAAAATTAATCACTGGCTGCCTTTTCAGATATTTCTTGCTCTTGCGCATCAACCACCGCAATAGCTGTAATATTAAAAATATCACTTACTGAGCTCCCTTTTTGGAGTACATGAATGGCTTTTCTCATACCCATCAAGATGGGTCCAATGGCTTCAGCACCCCCAAATTCCATTAGTAATTTATAAGCAATATTACCTGACTCTAAGTTCGGGAAGATCAGTGTATTTGCGAACGTTCCAGATAGTTTGCTAAATGGATAATTTTCCTCTATATACTCCTTATTAAGGGCTACATTCGCCTGAATTTCTCCATCAATCAATAATTCGGGCCACTTGGCTTGCGCTTTGGCTACAGCCTTAGCCATCTTTTGTGGGATCTCTCCTTTTGCTGATCCGAAATTGGAATAAGAAAGTCCTGCCATTCTGGGCTCAACATCAAAAAATCGAACTGCCTGCGCTGTCAACCCAATAATATCAACCAACTGATCCGCAGATGGATTTAAATTAACAGTAGTGTCTGAAAGAAAATAATTTCCGTTTTTGTTACTTAAAATGTACATTCCTGCCACACGATCAATCCCGGACTCTGGTCCTATGATTTCTAATGCCGGCCGTATGGTCTCTGGATAGTCATTTGACATTCCAGAAATGAACGCATCTGCTTCCTCATTATTAACCATCATCACACCAAAATAATTATCATTGAGCATCGCCTTCTTGGCTTGGGGATGCGTCATCCCTTTCCGCTGACGCAATTTGAAAAGTTGGTCGGCATAATTCAATCGTTTGGCTTCCTGCTCTATTGGATCAATAATTTCGCATTCTCCCAAATCCAGTTCATTCTCTTTTATTAACTGCTGAATAAGTATCCGATTACCCAATAAAATAGGAATAGCCACTCCCTGATCGACTGCCTGTTGAGCCGCTTTAAGAATAGAAACCTCATGCGCTTCTCCAAAAATAACACGTTTTGGATCTTTTTTCGCTCGAGTAATAATCCTAGAAATCAAGCGTTGATCAATGCCCACTCGCTCTTGGAGCTCTATTTTATACTGCTCCCAATTTTCAATGTCTATCTGTGCTACCTTCGAATCCATTGCTGCCTTTGCGACTGCTGGAGAAATAATGGTGATTAATCGTGGATCAAGAGGTTTGGGGATTAAATAATCTCGGCCAAATTTCAAAGTATTAGATCCATAAGCCTTGAGAACCAAATCGGGAACACTTTCCTTGGCTAAATCAGCAATTGCCTTAACCGCAGCAAGCTTCATGGCTTCATTTATGGTCGTAGCCCTCACATCAAGGGCACCTCTGAAAATATAAGGAAAGCCCAAAACGTTGTTTACCTGATTGGGATGATCTGATCTTCCGGTCGCCATAATGATGTCTTTACGAGTCGACATCGCAAGTTCATAGGCGATTTCTGGATCTGGATTTGAGAGCGCGAAAATTATTGGATTAGCTGCCATCGTTAAAATCATCTCTGGAGTCAAAATATTTGCCTTAGACAATCCTAGGAACATATCAGCATCTACCAATGCATCACTGAGTGTATGCAGATCTTTATTCGTAGCATACTTGGCCTTTTGCTCATTGATGACAAGTCGATCCACTCTTACTACGCCCTTTGAATCTGTCATAACAATATTTCCGACATCAACACCCAATGACACATAAAGATCGGTACAGGCAATGGCTGCTGCTCCACCTCCACTAATGACTATTTTAAGTTCTTCTATCTTTTTATCAACTAGTTCCAACGCATTCAATAGCGCAGCACTCGAAATAATCGCTGTCCCATGCTGATCATCATGCATGACAGGAATACTCATCACTTTCCTAAGCGCTTTTTCAATCTTGAAACATTCTGGCGCCTTAATATCTTCTAAATTAATTCCTCCAAAAGTGGGCTCCAAAGATTTGACAATTTCTATAAATTTATCGGGATCCGTTTCATTAACCTCAATATCAAAAACATCAATCCCAGCAAATTTTTTAAAAAGAACTCCTTTGCCTTCCATTACCGGCTTAGAGGCTTCGGGGCCAATATTTCCAAGTCCTAACACCGCCGTTCCATTGGTGATTACGCCTACTAGATTACCTTTAGCAGTATATTTATATACATCTTGTTTGTTGTTGGCAATTTCCAAACAAGGCACCGCTACCCCTGGTGAATACGCCAGTGCTAAATCATGCTGGCTTCTAAGTGGTTTCGTTGGAATGACCTCAATTTTACCTCTAGGAGGGGCTTCATGGAAGTCTAATGCTTCCTGTTTCCTGATTTTCGCGCACATAGTTTTCTTAATTATCTTTAAATAGACTCTTTAAATGTTGATAGTATCGCGTCGACTTCTTGTAACAACACTCTTTTTTTCTTACCTGGTGCAGCCACAAAGCCCTCAATATAATAAATTAATTGTTCTTTTTCTGACACAAAAGTATAACTAATATAAGGACCACCAAGCGAGTTATCATTGATTTTCCAAAGCCCTCTGCTCTCGACGGCATAATGACCCTTAAATTGCGTCTTCTTGAGGAAAACAGTATTTAAATCATCCCGCATTTGTCTGGTAATGAATAAATTATTTTTCTCGCTATCCCTTAAAAATTGTTTGGTAATTCGATCTCTGAATTCAGGTACCTGATCAAATATTTCAATATTTGTATAGGGCTCGTAATACACAAATACGTTTTGTTCCTTACTCCCGTTGAGATACCTCATCCAATAAAACCCAGGCTCACTTGCTGCTTGCTGCCAACCTGAGGGGATCTTTATTTGAAATGAATGCGCTTCTTGAACGACTTTTTCAAGTGATTTCTCATGACTCTTAAATAATCTCCTTACCGTTCTATCTCGGACTCTTTTCTCAAATAAGGATTGTATTCTTTCCTTATTTTTTGTGAGCTTTTGGCTGAGGTCTTTTTCTGTATTTCCAAACAAATATAAAATAATCTGTCCTTTGGCAAACTCATCTTTTCGAATACTCATAAAGAGACTGGTATCGAGTTTAATCATCCTTAGAGATTCAGAAGTAAGGAAACCCTTCAAAACATTGCTTTCTGAAGTCTTACTATCTAAGGTCACCACAAAAATCATATTAGCTGAAGATTTAAGCGTAGTATTTAACTTTTTTGGACTGACCCTATTGAGATGAAATAAAGGCTCATCTTGCGGCAACCCGGGCATAGGCTCCCTGAGTATCCCTCTAAGTTGTGTTCCTAGATCATGGTCCCACTGCTGTTGATCCATCACCAACATAATAGTGCCAATTTCTCCCTTGGCCGTCGGCATAAATTCTTGGGCTATCTTGTCTTGAGTTTCTCCACAAAACGCAAACAACCAGATAGTACAAGCAATAAAAAAATAGTTTTTTTTCCTCATTTAATAAAGATCACCCTAAAATCTACACAGAATTTATTTAATCACTTCCAATAATTAGGTTTTGACCAGGATAAATTATGTTAGAATTCAGTTTATTTATTTTTTTGATGGTTGCGACTGAAACATTTGAATTCTTAGAAATACTCCATAATGAGTCTCCCCTTCTGACCTGATAAGTCGTTCCCGTAATTTCTGGTTCTGATTTCTGGTTCTGATTGGCCGCAACATAAACTTTTTGATTTTCCTTAGCATAGCTCGGCAGGGTCCAAATGGCTAAGTTTTGCCCTGACCGAATCAGGGTTGAGTTAAGCTGGTTCCACTTTTGGATATCTGAGACACGTACCGCGTAACGGCGCGCAATACTTCCTAAATTATCTCCGCTTTTGACCGGATAAATATTTTTGGTCCGGCCATAAGTACTTCCGGCCATACTCCTTGCCAAATACTCCAGTTCCTGTTTACCTACCTTATTCGCAGTATCATATAAAAATACACGTTGCGTATTAATATAAAGTTTTCTGTCTGCAGGAACATTCAGCGAAAAACTACGCACCCCGTCAGGAATTACCCCTCTTTTAATACTTGGGTTAAGATCAAGTAATTCCTCCAAAGCTATATCAGCAAAATGTGCAAAGGTGGCCAAGTGCAAATATTGGTTCACTACAATCGTATCTGATAAGGCCAATGATAATTTTTGATCAGGGAAAAGATTATGTTCTTCCGCATAATTCAGTACATAATTGATGGCAATGAATTGAGGAATATAGGAACGGGTTTCTCTAGGTAAATATCGATAAATTTGCCAAAAATCTTTTTTATAACCACTCCTTCGGATGGCCTTACGGACATTTCCTGGACCACAATTGTAGGCAGCAATGGCCAAATCCCATCTGCCAAAAGTATTATACAAGCTCTTTAAATACCTACAAGCAGCATCAGTTGCCTGATTTGGGTCCATACGGTCATCTATGTACCATGAATTAGATAATCCATAGGATCGACCAGTGCTTGGCATGAACTGCCATAGCCCAACTGCACCGGCTCGCGACTGGGCCCGCGGCACCAAACCTGACTCAACGATCGCTAAATATTTTAGATCATCAGGTAAACCGTGTTCTTTCAGATAGGGTTCTATGATTGAAAAATAATAATCTTTCTTTTCTAGAACCCCTCGCGTATAATCTCGATTACGAACAGAAAAATAATCTATGAAACTCTTTACTGTTTTATTAAAGGTTAGCGGAATTTCCGTATCTAGACACCCCATTCGATCGGCGATTTCAGCATAATTGGCATCTGGAATATAATCATATGCTTGATGTGTTGAATCGTATTCAGCAAACACATTTGTGATATAAAACAGCGCCAAAAATATTGTTAAGCCTATCTTCATATGAATTATGTGATTTTAAATGACTTTGCAAAAGAAAAAAGCTTTTCCTCCTCAAAACTTGCTGTCATTACCTGTAATCCAATAGGCATCGCATTTTGATCTTCTCCCAAAGGAATAGAAATAGCAGGTATTCCCGCAACAGAAGCCTGTACAGTAAATAAATCCGACAGATACATTTCTACAGGATCTATGGTTTTGGAATTGATCTCAAAAGCCGTAGTCGCCGTAGTTGGTGAAATAATAAAATCATATTCTTCAAGGATTTTTTCGGTGTAATCCTTTATCAACCGCCTGACCTTTTGAGCCTTAGTATAAAATGCATCCTGATAACCTGAGGAAAGCACAAAAGTTCCTAGAAGAATTCTTCTCAAAACTTCAGGTCCGAACCCATGGGTCCGTGATTTTTTATACATGGATTCTAAATTAGAAATCTCTAAATCTCTAAACCCATAACGTACCCCATCGAATCTGGCTAAGTTGGCACTTGCTTCAGCAGAAGTCAAAATGTAGTAGGTTGGCAACAAATATTCTAAGAAAGGAAAAGATACTTTTTCCAATAAATGGCCTGAGGTCTTCAAGCTCGACATGGTTTGATTCATCATTTGACTGACCGAAGTAGCTATTCCTTCTGCCTCATTGATTTCATCGAAATAAGCAATTTTATAGCTACTCGACTTGATAGGACTTTGAGAAAATTGAGGTACTTTTTTTCTACTTGAAGTGGTATCTCGCTCATCGCTGCCCGCTATTATTTCAAGGATTAGCTCTGTATCAGCGATACTTTTAGATAAAATTCCCACACAATCAAAAGAGCTAGAATAAGCAGTAAGTCCATAACGAGAAATCCGAGAATAAGTAGGCTTCAGACCAAATACACCGCAAAATGCGGCGGGTTGTCGTACGGATCCTCCCGTATCAGAACCTAAAGAGATCTGGCACATATCTGTTTGCACTCCAACCGCGCTTCCCCCAGAAGAACCTCCGGGGACTCGTGATGGATTTGCTCCATTTTTAACCAAACCAAATGCAGAGTTCTCATTAGAGGAGCCCATCGCAAATTCATCACAATTTTGCCGACCTATGACAATGGCATCCTCATCCAATAACCGTTGAATGGGCGTCGCTGTTATTTGGCTCTCAAAATCTTCAAGCATTTTACTTGAGCACGAAACCAAATGGTCTTTCAAGCAAAAGAGATCTTTAATCCCCACCACTAAGCCCGCCAAGCGACCTGCAGTCCCCTGCTTTAATTTCAAGTCAATTTGGGCCGCCTTTATTATGGCCTCCTCTTTAAACACTTCAAGAAAAGCATTTAAATTTGGATTATGCTCCTCAATTTTTTCTAGATGATGGTTTACTATTTGAGCAACTGTAATTCTTTGCTCATCAAGATCAGCCCTAATTTGCTGATATGATTTGTAAAACATGAAAAATTAAGGTTTCTTTTCGTCTGACTGAGCGCCTTGTTCAATTTCTTGCTTAATATCCTTGGTGGCATCTTTAAACTCTCTTATGCCTTTCCCTAGCCCTCTAGCTATTTCAGGTATTTTTTTTGCCCCGAAAAAGACAACCAGAAAAAGTCCAATGACAATCCATTCCCATCCTCCAGGCATTCCAAATGCTAATACAGTATCCATGAATGTTTTTTTTATTTAAATCAAAGATAAGCAAAAAGCTATCAAACTATTACTTTAACCATCTTTCAGGATCAAGTTTTTTTTTATCTCGCCAAACTTCAAAATGCAATTGCGTTATTCCTGCGTTATTCGTATGTACTTTTCCAATCAAATCTCCTGTCCGTAATACTTGCCCCTGCTTGACTTCAACACTTTTTAATTTGGAATAAACGGTATAATAGTTTCCATGTTTAATAATAACGACATTATTTTGACCGGGAACGAATGCTTTAACTCTTACCTCTCCCTCAAACACTACTGCTACATTTTCATCCCTTTGCGTCTGAATATCTATACCTGTATTATTGATACTTACATTTTTTAAAATTGGATCTCTTTGTAGCCCAAATCTTAAGGAAATAAATCCAGTCTTAACAGGCCAAGAGAGCTTTCTCATTTGATCCTCAAATTTCCCAGTCAGCTCCTTAGCTCGTTCTTTTTGTCCTGAAGATATTTTCTTTTCTGTTTCTAGTTCAATCTTAATTAAACTAGCAATCAAGTTATCCAGTTTTTTTATCGATTGCTTTCGCGCAATCATCTCTTTTCTCAGCGATCCCTCATTTTTTGTCAATTGGGCAATGAGTTTGCTTTTCCCTTTTTTGAGACTAATGAGTCGATTACTCTCCGCTGATTTACTCTTGATTACTAGCCGTAAGTCTGATTTTCTTTCCTCCTCTACCTTCTGTTGAGCGATCAGCTCTTCTTTAGTTTCTGCTATTTGATCAGATTGCCTTTTACGGGCCTCGGCATATTGTTCCATATATTTCAACCGCATATAAAATTGAGTAAAAGAATTTGATGCAAATAGAAATGAGATAAAGTTATACCCATTTTTAGATTTATAAGATTTATAAATCATGGCTGCATACTCATCTTTCATCGATTTTAAATACAAATCAATATCACTAATAATGGACTCCAATTCCAGTATTTCAGTGGTAATCAAATCAACCTCTTCATCTAAAGTCCTCAATAGCTTTTGACGAGAATGAATTTGATTTTCCAATGCCCTCAATTGACCTAAAGTAGCCGTTTTCTTGTTTTTTGTTTGTCCGAGAATCTTTTCAGCTTCTGTTATTTTTTTGATATTTTCAATCCGTTCTAACTCTAACTGTTTTTTGTCTTTTTGACCAACAGCCGTCAGAGATACTGACATTAATATGAACAGAAGAATAAAATCAGTCCTTAAGAAACTTTGCTGGAACATTGAATGGAAACTTAAGCGTTTTATCAGGTAAATTAGCCGATTTAATATTAATATCAATTTGTTTAGTCGGTTGCTCTTCTTCAAAAAATGTGAGTACTAACTTCATATAATAAGGCAATAGCGCCCGCTCGTTTAATTGAGTAAAATCTCCGTAATTTATGACCATCTCATACTTGGCTGCAGAATTTCTGACAGAAATTTTTTCTATTTTATTAGATTGATCTCCAATAAAATTTCTAATAAAAAGGGGTCCATCATTTTGCTCATAAAGGATTCTTCCATTTTCTTTATTTATCACCAATTTTTTATTTGATGACAATGGGTTACCTAGCATAATGGCTTGAATCCATTTAAAATTCAAGTTAATCCCATAAAAATGATTGAACTCACCATAGCTAGACTTCATATATTTATGCGCAATCCTATCAATTAAAAAAACCGAATCTGTAGTTAATTTTAGCCTAAGTACTTCAATGCCCAATCCTGGTGAAATCGAAATCCAAATTAAGCTATCATACTTAATCCTAAGATTAGCAACCGCAGATAGTTTTTGGTCCCCATTGGTATAATTTAATTTGGCCTTAGCTGTAAAATAGTCAAATTTAAATGTGTTGATCTCTATATTCTCTTGTTTCGAATGAATCAATCTTTTATTACAACTCGTGAATACCCCAAGGATCAATACGATACTAATAAATCTAATCATGGATCTCACTATTTTTGATTTTCAATCCTATTGAATCAGTGGTTCCTCCAAGTTCTTTAGCTCTTATCCACTGAGTCAAAGCTTCCTTAAATTGACCAAGCTCAAAAAGCACATCGCCATAATGTTCTATGACAGTTCCATTTTCATCTATCAAAGCAGCTTTTTTTAAATAAATTTCAGCTTCTTCATATTGCTTCAATGTGTAAAGCACCCAACCATAAGTATCTAAATAAGTGGCGTTTTCAGGATGCTTCTGGATTAACTTTTTAGCCATGTCTTGTGCTTTCAACAATTGCTGTTTACGCAAGCAAAGAAAATAGCTGTAATTATTCAATACATGTTCGTTATTCGGATTGAGTTCAAGTGCCTTTTCGTAGGCCTCATCGGATTGAGTATGTTGCTCTAAGGCATTGTGCGCATCACCGAGTTGTGCATGAAAAAATCCAAGTAAATTGGGATCTCCAACATATTTTCTTCCATAACTTAAAAGACGTATGGCCGTTTCAAACTCTTTTTTAGAATAATAGGCTACACCATTGTAAAAATACAATAATGCTTGATTAGGGTAGCGCTCCAAAGCTTGATCACAATGCAGTATCACACTATCATATTCAAGATTCTGGAATTCCATAGAGATGACCTGCTGCCAAACTTTATAATCTGCACCCTCAATTGCGATGGCCTGTCTGTAATTTAAAAGCGCCTCGGTCGCTTCACCGAGTTTTAAGTAGACGTCTCCCACAAAAGCAAGTGCCTCAAATCGCCCTGGATAAATTTCTAGCAATTGGTCGAGTAACTCCTTCAATGATGCCGTAAATGAAGTCTTTTCAATCAATGCATCTAATAGTTGAATTTTTGCCAACAGCGGTGCTTCTTGAGAGAAAAAACCTTGTTTTAAAAAAATAATGGCTTTATCGTAATCGTTTTGCTGAAGGGCAATTTGAGAAATCAACAACTTGGCATTGGGATCATCCCATGCCAATAATCTGATCATGGCCTGATCATAGGCTTTATTCATGATCAATACGGAGCACAGCTCAAGCACATATCTGGTCTCATGAGGTGCCTGAGCAATTAATCGATCCCAGTCTTTCTCCAGCGCATCCATGTCGTTTTTTTGGAGATGTATTTTTTGCCGTTCACGCATGATATTCTCAGAGATTCCAAATAATTGCTGCCCTTTTTCATAAGCTTCAAGTGCCTCATCCCATTTCTTTTGAAATTGGTAGAGCGCACCAAGGTCAAAATAGTATTGTTGATTTCCCGGCAGATCAATAAGTTTTGTATAAACCTCCACCAAATCCGCATATCTATTAAGGGAACTGAGTATATCGCCTTTAAATATGAGATAAAATTTATTTTCGGCATCTAAGGTAATGGCTCGACTTATATGGATCAGGGCCGCTTCCGATGCATTAAAAATCATGTCAAGCTCAGCCAATTTAAAGTACACTACAGCGTTGTTTGGCTCCAGTTGATTGGCTTGCTCAAAAGTAGTCCTTGCTGCTGGATAATTACCTAAAATAAGGAGTCTGCTTCCCTCAATAATTAGGGTTTCAATACGCAAAGTCAACCCTTTAGATACGGGATTCTCTGGAGCATTATTTCTCCTTTTCCGCTGTGCCGATAGCGAACACAAAAGACAAGTTAACAAGCAAATAAAAATGGTAAACCTCATGTTCTACTGATAGGATAAAATTTGTTCTAGCCCGAAAGTACGTTGACGTAAAATGTAGGTAAAAACCAAATCAGCGACAAACTTAATGATATTCAATTTCTTTATTACTAGACTTTATTTCTATCCAATAAACAAGACCCAAATAAAAGCCTACCAAACCCAATCCCAACCCATATCTACTCAACAATGAAAGTTCCAAATTTACAATCATAGCCGTTGCTAATACCGCATAAATGAAATAAAAACATCCTTTGGATAATTGATATTTGATGGGGAAATAGCGTTTTCCTATGAAATAACTTAGTAAAGTCATGAAGAACCAAGAAATTAGGGATGCCCAAGCACTGCCCATAAAACCTAATATGGGAATCAATGAAACATTCAGCCCGATCGTCAGGATTGCTCCTGACACACTAATGATAGCCCCTATACTCGTATGATCAGTCAATTTATACCAAACAGAAAGATTAAAAAAGATTCCCATTAAAAGGCCTGAACCCAGCAATACCGGAACGATGATTAACCCGTCCAAATAAGGACTATGGGCTCCAAATACCAACTGAGCAATTTCAGGTAACATTAAAGAAATAACCATCCAACTTAGCCCACCAAAAATAATGAACCCATTCATGGCACTTGCATAAAGTTGCTTAGAGTTGGTTTCATGGGCATGATTGAAGAAAAAAGGTTCAAAAGCAAATTTATAAGCCTGCACGGCCAAGGCCATAAAAATAGACAGCTTAAAACATGCGCCAAAAACGCCTAAGGCAGCCGCATTACTCAAGTCAGGATAAAATCCTTTTGGCAACAAATATTTTAAAGATTGCCTTGAGAACATTTCGTTGATGACTCCTGCTAATTGTAAAATCACTAAGGGCGCAGCATAAGCCAAAAATGGCTTCAACATATTCACTGAAAAAGTGAATTTAAGCCTCAAAAATGCACCAGAAAAAAGCAGTAGATAAATTGAGTTTGCCATTAAATTGGATAAAAAAATATGTCCCGCACCCAACTCTGGGAAATAAATTCCTGCTAAAAGGGAATGAGGATCCTGAGTGACCTGCACCGGTAAATAAACTATAAAGAACAAGTTCAGACCAATATTTAGGCCAATATTCAACAACTTAAATGCTGCAAACTTTTTGCCTTCTCTTAAAATCCTGAGTCTTGCGAAGGGTATAGCAGCCATCGCGTCTAAGGATAGAATCAGCACGCACCACACAATGAGGTAACCTTTACCCTCATATTGTAATAATAAGGCAAGGTCCTCAGCAAAAAAAATCAAAATGGATCCCAAAAAAAGACAATTCAGAAAAATCATAGCGATCGCTAAATCAAAATAATTTTGATCTGTTTGTTTTTGTTGACTCGAAAACCTGAAATAAGTGGTTTCAAATCCTAAGGTATAAATGATATTGAAGAGCGCAATAAAAGCAAATAATTCAACGACAATCGCGTACTCACTCGGCTTAAAGTAAACGACATAAAGAGGCACTAAAAGCCAATTCAATAATCGTCCTAAGATGCTACTTACACCATAAATGGCCGTATCTCCAACAAGTCTTTTTAACTGTTTCAAAAATTAAGTACCTCTAAAATTTGGCTTTCTTTTTTCAATAAAAGCATTAGAACCTTCCTTAAAATCTTCGGTTTTACAAGCGTTCGCAAACGCAGCAGCCTCCATCTGGTAACCATCTGCATTTTGATTAAATACCGCATTGGCACAAGCAATAACTCCTCCAATAGCCAGAGGTGCCTTGGCCATTATTCTCTGTAACAAAGTGCGCGCTTTGGCCAATGCTTCCAACTTATCTTTGGCCACATGATTAACCAAGCCCATTTGAAATGCTTGATGAGCATCTATCATATTACCGGTCATCATCAGCTCAAGGGATCGGCCTTTGCCAACTAATTGAGTCAACCTTTGCGTTCCTCCATATCCGGGGATAATTCCCAAATTTACTTCCGGCTGGCCAAACTTCGCCTCCTCTGAGGCTACTCTAATATGACATGCCATCGCCAGCTCACAGCCACCTCCCAACGCAAATCCATTGACTACGGCTATGATAGGTTTGTGACAATTTTCAATTAATGAAAAAATGGCCTGTCCACGCACTGAAAACTTGTGCGCATCCGTTTCATTCAACTCTTGAAACTCTGATATGTCTGCCCCCGCCACAAATGCTTTGCTTCCTGCTCCAGTAATGATGGCTGCTTTCAATTCTGAGTTTTGCGATAGCCTATCTATGACGTCCTTTATTTCGTCCAATGTAGCTCCATTTAAAGCATTTAATTTTGCTTCTCTACTTATCTCGATGGTAATAATTCCCTCTGAAAGCGTGGTTTCAAGATTTTTATATGACATATTGATGTAAGTGTTTGTCCTATCCCCTTTTTAAATGGGGTTCGATTTATCAAAATTAAACAATCTATTTATGTACGAAAACTATTTTTTTATGCGCAGGGCTGAAATCATCTCAGAAGTGATTTGAGGTAAACCATAAGCTTCTTTCCATCCCCAGTCTAAGCGGGCAGGTTGGTCGTCTATACTTCTTGGCCAAGTTTCCGCGATCAACTGCCGGTGATCCGGTTTGTATTGCACTTGTAAACCGCCAATATGCTTTTTTATTTCAGCGGTCAATTCTGCTGGGGAAAAAGAGGTCGCATTTAAATTATAACTGGTTCTGATGGTTAGCTTTTGAGAAGGTGCCTCCATCAGCATTAAAGTCCCTTTTACCGCATCATCGATGTACATCATGGGCAAAGAGGTATCTGCATGTAAAAAACAATCAAAAGGTGTTCCTGAGACCGCTTTAAAAAAAATATCAATAGCATAATCTGTCGTTCCGCCTCCTGGCTGCACTTTATGACTGATTAAACCCGGATATCTGATACTCCTTACATCCACGCCAAATTTTTCAAAATAATATTGACACCATTTTTCACCTGCTAATTTGCTGATTCCATAGACCGTGGATGGGTTCGTCAATGCATTTTGATCGGTATGATCTTTGGGAGTATCTCTACCAAAAACCGCAATAGAGCTGGGCCAAAAAATACGCTCAATAACTCCTTTCCTTCCCAACTCAAGTACATTAAGTAGGGTTTTCATATTTACCTCCCAAGATGAAATAGGATTGAGCTCTCCATTGGCAGATAAAATAGCAGCTAAATGATAAACATGATTAATCTCATGCTTTTCTACGATAGATGTTAAGCTTATGGCATCTCTAGCATCTAACTTTTCAAAGTAGGTATCTGCATTTGACGGAGCATTTATATCTGAAGAGATCACATTTTTTGACCCAAATTTCTTTCTCAAAGCCGCGAGCAGCTCCATGCCGAGTTGTCCATTTGATCCAATTACTAATATTTTTTTCATGGGGTGTAATAGGTGCAAATTATAATTGAGGTAAAAATAGGTTAAGAAGTTATCATAATTAATACGCCTTTAAGAATTAACTTTGAAATAATGAGCCAATTTCATCTTTATTTAATCTCTAAGAAAATAGATCCTTCTGCATTTGAGGAAGGGGACACCCCTCTTTATCAAGAGTTTGAAAGGGCTTTTACCCATATCCATCCAGCTAGTTTTACCGCTCAAAAGCTTTTTCTATTAAATAAATTGAGGAGGAAATTTTTATACGAAAAGCCAGAAATCCTCAAATAATACCTTGTTTTACTGATGACTTCAATTAAACCCTGAAAGATGTATACCACCCTGAAATTAAAATTAGAGAAAGAACTTCAAGAAATCACAGATGCCGGCCTGTATAAAAAAGAGCGCATCATTACCTCTCCGCAAAGTGCGCTTATTCGTCTTGAAGATGGTCGGGAAGTTATTAATTTTTGTGCGAACAATTACTTGGGGCTCTCCGCTCACCCCGACATTTTATCAGCTGCCAAGCAAGCCATTGATACCCATGGTTTTGGTCTGTCCTCTGTTCGCTTTATTTGCGGCACCCAAGACATCCATAAAGAATTAGAAACTAAAATATCTACCTTCTTAGGTATGGAGGATACCATTCTTTATGCCGCTGCTTTTGATGCCAATGGGGGACTTTTCGAACCCTTATTGGGCCCTGAAGATGCCATCATTTCAGATGAATTGAATCACGCCTCCCTGATCGACGGTATCCGACTTTGTAAGGCAGAGAGGTATCGTTATCGCCATAACAATATGGATGATCTTGAATCCAAGTTGATAAAAGCCGCTCCAGCAAAAATCAAGATGATCGTAACCGATGGCGTATTCTCTATGGATGGAACGATCGCCCAACTTGATGAAATATGTAGGCTTGCTGAAAAATACAATGCATTGGTGATGACGGATGACTGCCATGCTACAGGTTTTATAGGCAAAACAGGTAGAGGCGTTCATGAACATTGTGCCGTTATGGACAAAGTTGATATCATCACAGGCACCTTAGGTAAAGCATTGGGGGGGGCTTCTGGCGGATTTACTTCCGGTAAAAAAGAAATCATTGAATTATTAAGGCAGCGATCTAGACCTTACCTTTTCTCCAATACTCTGGCTCCCTCTATTGTTGGCGCCTCCCTTGCCGTCATTTCATTACTTTCTGAGTCTACCACATTAAGGGATCAACTGGCCAAAAATACGACCTATTTTAGGTCAAAAATGACCACTGCGGGGTTTGATATAAAACCGGGTACACACCCTATCGTGCCCATTATGCTATACGATGCTCAACTCTCTCAAACAATGGCTTCTGAATTACTAGAGGTAGGCATTTATGTTATAGGGTTTTATTTTCCTGTAGTTCCAAAGGGTCAAGCACGTATCAGGGTACAACTGTCTGCGATACACACACTCGAAAATCTGGATACGGCCATTAATGCATTTATCAAAATTGGTAAAAAACTTCAAGTGATTTGAAAAAAAGAGAGCTAAGCTTCGCCCTCGACTTCGGTGCTTTCTGCCTCTAAAATAGGATCTTTATCCGAAAAATATTCTTTGACTGATTGACGCAAGGCTTTGATAGATAAGTTCTCAAAAAGTATCCCGTTTTGGGCGATGGATATTTGGCCCGTCTCTTCTGAAACAATCAATATCAAACTTTCTGTAGCTTCCGACATCCCAACTGCGGCGCGATGACGCAGACCGAAATTTGCTGGGACATCATCCCGCTCTGAAACGGGCAAAATACATCTTGCAGCAATGATTTTATCAGAATAAATGATGACTGCTCCATCATGCATAGGGCTTAATTTATTGAAGATTGCCATGATTAGCCTTTTAGAAATCAAAGAGTTCATAAGATCCCCACTGTCTGCATAAAACCTCAAGGGAGAATTTCTTGATATGACCATCAAAGCACCTGTATTAGACGCCGCCAATAGTTTGATGGCTTCAATCACTGGTATCATATCTGTTTTCCCTATTTCCTTTTGCGTCCAAGAAGAAAATACTTGACGAAAAAGATTGATGTCATTGATGACTGTAGTCTTCCCCAATAAAAGTAAAAACTTTCGTATCTCTTGTTGAAATAAAATGATAGCAGCAAGTACTCCCACACCCATAAATTGACCTAAAATGGTTGATATGAGGTCCATGTTCATGGCTTTGACCAAGAGATAAATTAAATATAAAAACAAAAATCCAACAAAAACCTTAACGGCAATACTCCCCTTCATCAACTTATAAATCTGAAACATCATAAAAGACACCAAAAGAATATCCAATAGGTCTACAAATGAAATTTCTAAAAATCCAATGGTCATAAATACAGTTAGGTTAATGTTTTTATAGTCAATTTTATGGCTTCTACTGCCGGGCGGACATCATGAACCCTCAAAATATCTGCCCCTTTTGCCAAAGCTAAGGTATTTAAAACCGTTGTTCCGTTCAACGCCTCTGAAGGGTCTGTCTCGAGTGTTTTATATATCATCGATTTTCTAGATAGTCCCACTAATATAATACTTTCTAAATTTTTAAAGAGCTCTAGGTTACCAAGAATTTCAAAATTTTGTTCCGTAGTTTTCGCGAAGCCAAAGCCAGGATCAATAATCAAATCAGTATGTCCTTTATCTTTTAAACGCTCAATTAATTGGGAAAAATAAAATAAAATTTCTGGTATGATGTGCGTGTATTTGGTCATTTTATGCATGTTTTCGGGGTTCCCTCGCATATGCATGGCAATGTAAGGCACCTGATTAGCCGTGATGAAATCAACCATTTTAGGATCTAGCGTTCCCGCTGAAATATCATTTACAATCGTTGCTCCGGCCCTCATGGCGGCCTCTGCAACCTCACTTCTAAAGGTATCAATAGAGATTAATGCATCAGGGAAATGGGACTTGATCAACTCAATCGCGTGGGAAGTGAGACCTATTTCCTCTTTTATGGGTACCTCCTTAGCTCCCGGCCTTGAGCTATAGCCCCCAACATCTAAAATATCTGCCCCTTCTTTCAACATTTCGCCCGCACGATTCAAAATATCATCCTCATTCACCACACGACTTTTTGCATAAAACGAATCCTTGGTGACATTCATTACCCCCATTACACGCGGTTGATCAAAAGACAAGAGTCTTCCAGAGACCTTAATTGACTTAGAGAAATTCATAGCTGTAATTTATATTCCGAAATTGGCTAATTTTGGTAAAATTTAAAATTTTATACTTTAACACCTTGAAAACAGATACAAGTAAGGACTACAGTGAAGTAATTGCCAACTGCAAAGAACTCTTTGGTAAGAAGACCCAAGATTATGGTACGGCCTGGAGAATTTTGAGATTACCCTCCATCACGGATCAAATCTTCATTAAAGCCCAAAGAATACGTTCAATTCAAGAGAAAGGCCATCAAAAAATTGAAGATGACATTGCCTCGGAGTTTGTAGGGATCATCAATTATTGTCTGATTGCCATGATTCAAATTGATCTACAGGATACTACAGAGCTGGAAATCTCATGGGGTCAACTTGAACCCCTTTATGACCAAGCCGTTCAAGAAACAAAAGATTTGTTACAAAATAAAAATCATGATTATGATGAGGCTTGGCGAGATATGAGAATATCATCGATTACAGACATCATTCTCATGAAATTATTTCGTGTCAAACAAATAGAAGACAACCAAGGGCAAACCCTGGTTTCAGAAGGTATTAAAGCTAATTACCAAGATATGATTAATTATGCCGTCTTTTGTCTTATTAAATTAACTGAATAAATAAATAAATACACACCTATTTAGCATCTATTAAAATGAAAGTATTAAAAGAATTTTCAAGATATTTTGTCGGAGGATTATTTATTTTTTCTGGCTTGATTAAAGTGAATGACCCCGTCGGTACGGCCATCAAACTAGAAGAATATTTCGAGGTCTTTGCCTATGACTTTGCCCCATTTTTTGAATATTTCATCCCAGCCTCTTTATTTTTATCCGTTTTCCTTAGCGTCTTAGAAGTAGCGCTAGGTCTTGCCCTCTTATTGGGATTTAAGATCAAAGAAACAGCTTGGGCCCTCCTGGTGATGATTGTCTTTTTTACTTTTCTGACTTTTTATTCAGCCTATTTCAATAAAGTGACAGATTGTGGATGCTTTGGAGATGCCATAAAATTAACACCTTGGGAATCTTTTACCAAAGATGTTATCCTCTGCTTTTTCATTGGTCTGATTTTTATCAATAGACATTCTTATACGGCTCTATTTAATGCAAAAAAAGGCAGCATCGCAGTTTATGGAGCTACTGGATTGTTGGTCATCACAGCCATAGTAGCCATAAGAAACCTACCCTTTATTGATTTTCGTTCTTATGCCATAGGCAATGACCTCCCTGCCCTCATGGAGCCCTCTGCCGAACTCGTCTATGAGTATGTGATGGAAAAGGAAGGTACTGAGTTTAGATTCAAAGATTACCCAACAGATAATAGTTATGAATTCAAAGAAATGGTCATCACTAACCCCGAAGTACAACCTAAGATTACAGATTTAGCCGTTTGGAAAGATGATATTGAATATACCAGTGAATTATTCAGAGGCAATAAGTTATTGATCATCATACAAAGTATTGAAAAAACAAATCCAAATAAAACTGAAGAAATCAAGACCCTTGGCCTCGAGCTCAAGAATGCCGCTACTTGGGTCCTTACCTCTTCTTCGCAAGACGACTATCAACAGTTCAGTAAGCAAGCCCAATGGGAATTTCCTTTTTTCTTTACCGATGCCACAGTCCTCAAAACCATTGTTCGATCGAGTCCAGGAATTGTCCTTCTTAAAAATGGGGTTGTTGTGGGTAAATGGCATTATAATGCAACACCAAGTGCCTCAGAAATTCAGCATCTCCTCTGATGAAACCTATCTTCTTGATTGGACTGCCAGGATCCGGTAAAAGCATCTTTGGAAAATCTCTTGCCGCCACACTTGATCTTAACCATGTAGATTTAGATCAGGTGATTGAGTCAAAGACCAACAAAAGTATCGATGCTCTTTTTGAAATACATGGCGAAGCATATTTCAGAGAAATAGAAAAAAATGCCCTGCAAGAGTTACTCGAAAAATCCAGTACTGACATTCTCTCATGTGGAGGAGGTACCCCTTGCTTTTATGATAATATGAGCAGAATGAATGTGGCAGGTCTTACTATTTTTCTTGACATTCCTGTGTCCACGATTGTAAAAAGAATTGCAGAAAATCATGACCGACCACTCCTAAAAAACAAAAATTTAGAAAAAAAGATTACCCAATTGCGCGTCGAAAGACTTCAGTACTACCATCAAGCACAGCTCATTTTTAATGAAACCCACGATCCCATCGAATCTGTAGGAGAAATTCAATCCTTTTTAAAAATTCAATCCAAAGGTCAATAAAGCTGTCGTCTGAAAGTGAGCAAGACGTGCAACCGGTTGATTGACTTCTATTTCATAGGGTGAAATGTAATTCTTCATTCTCTGCTGAGTTAAGGCAAAATCAATAAAAAAGTCGGCCTCTCGATATCCAAAACCGATGCTGTATTGATCAATATCCCTGTCATAATTTGAAGAGGCATAAGGATCCTTTTGAAATCCATAGCCCCCCCTCAATTGAAAACTGCCTACTTTGTATTCCGCACCTAACCTATAATTGAGCACTGATGTATAGCGTTCCTTGATGACTTGATTGTCGGCAGATAAATCAAAATCTAAGCCATTGAGAAAGGCATTGCTGTAATCTTTAAATTCAATGCCTCCCGTTAAAAATCCATTTTTTCCAAAAAAATAGGAGAGCCCAATATTTAACATGCCTGGAGTAGTCAATGTATAGGTAGAAATCATATCATCACTCTCATACTCAAAGCTATCTAAGTCCGAAACATCATAAATAAATTTTGTATCAGGATCGCCGTCTTGATCATCAAGATCAAAAGAAACCGAAACATAATCATAATTATTAAAATAATTTGCTCGAAATATAGCATAGCTTTCCTCTTCAAGAGTCATGAAGGTAGGGGTCGCATAAGATAAGCCAATGATCAATTGAGGAAATGGCCTGACAATCACTCCGAAATTACCTCCTACCCCGGTCCCTATGATAGACAACTGATTCAATCTACTGATATTATCCAGGGCATCTTCCGGTATCCAATCTCCATTTTGCGATGCATAGACATATTGGGACTCGCTGTAATTTTCAGTTTTTTTATAATCAAGGGAATGTATGGAAAGGCTCGCCCCAAAATAGATCCAATCCATATAGTTAGCACCGTAAGCAAAATTAAGAGCATATTGACTACCCTCTGTCACTAAACTACTGCTTTGAATCGGTCTGCTGGATTGAAAAGGACTGCTATATCCCTGATGATTTAGAAGGGTATCGTAACCAAGTAACTCTCCATAGGTATCATCAAATATATAGTTCTCTGGGTGTGGGTTAATTAAATAATTACTATAGAGCGCCTCTACAGCTAAATCATCATTAGGATTCTCTGTGATCGCATTGATGTATGAATTATCATAATTTTTACCTTTATAATAGGTCTCATTATAAAAATCATTGACTCGATCCACGGTGATGGCAAAAGAACTGCCTCTAATGGGTTGAGTAGCAATGCCTCCATCTCCAAAATAAAAAGACAACCCAAGCTGGGCAATATTAAAGTTTACTTTTTTATCGAGATTAGATTGCTCTAAGTAGTCAGACTCAGTTTTATGGAAATTTAATCCTGGTGTAATCGAAAAAACTCCTCGATTATAAAATCCTAAACCTGCCGGATTAGAACTGGCATGACTCAAGTCCCCGCCTAGCGCCACCTGTGCGCTACCAATGCCCTGCATCCTTGCCGTACCCACAAAAGAAGTCTGACTGAATTCTAAAGCCTGTTCATAATAACCCACCTGGGCCTGTACACTCAAAAAAGAGCACATAAATATTCCAACCAAGAAATAAATTAGTCTATCCATATCAGGTCTTGAGTTAAAATTTAATTTTTATTCGATCTTGAAGAACTGGTACCTGAAGAACGACTCCCTGAAGAATTTCCAGAGGAACGACTCCCCGAAGAACTAGGTGCGCTGTAACTCCTGGAAGAACCCGATGAACTGTTGTTCGAAGGCGCATAAGACCTAGATGTCGAAGAACTATTTGTTGAATTCGTTTTAACTCCTGAAGAAGCGGAACCTGATGAGGTTTGTGTCCATGTATTTTGATTACTATTTTGCGTCTCCCTGCTGGTAGGCAAGTTAAAGTCATTACGAACGGGCATGGACGTTGTATTGTAACGCCTTGACGAATTCATTTGTGTCTCCACTCCCCTGTTATTTTCAATAACTGTTGATCGCTCCTTACTTACGGTCGTATTACTTCGATTCGAGCTGGTCGCATAACGTGCCGCATTGCTTCGACTTTGGGTTTCAACAGCATTGGATCTTGCAAAAGATTGGTTGGTTCTTTCTTTGCTAATGGATCGATCTATATATTCATTTTGAGATTTTTGGTTTCCAAAATCTCTTACACTTGAAGTGGAGCGGACACTTGTGCTACTCAATCTCCTATTTAGATCTGTAGATCTAGATTCATCAATCCCCCCCCTAACTACTGTCTTAGATCCTCCTGATCCTCTTGGTCCAATCACCTTGGCTCTGCGCACTTCTTGGTAGCCTTCCGCCAAAACTACAGAATTGTAACCTGTATTGTAGCTGTAAGCAGGTGGACAATAATAATTATTAAAGGCACGTACATTTGAATAATTATAAGACCCATTGAACCCCGATGAGTAAAAAGGTCTTGAAAAACCATAACCAAAGGGATCATAAGAATTGTATCCATAAGGATTGTAGGCGTAAGGATTGTAAAAATCACTCATCCAAACATTACCATATGGATCATAGCCATACATGAATCGATTATTAAACCCTGAAAATCCATACGAACTGACAAAATTAATATTAAATGAAGCTGGGGTATAGATGGTAGCTTGACGCCCGTAATTATTGAAATAACCACTGGTCCTAGAAATATTATTGGAGATCGCTTCAGGATAATAGTCCACCTCTTGATTTCGCCTTGATGATTTTTTATCCGATTGGACTTGATACTTTGCTATATATTCAGGATTTATGTTTTTGTCCAAATAAACTTCCTCCAATTCATCATCGTCGAATGCTGACATAACCCTTTCCGCATCCTGCCGGTTTGCTATTAGGTCGAAATCTGTTTGTTTTCTGTCCGCCTTAGTAAAATACATATCGTCGTATTCCTGAGCAAGGACAGAATTGGCAACAGAAAGAATGACAACGAATAAAAATGTTTTGATGCTTTTTATATTTTTTCCCATAGCTATATTTTTTAAATTTAATCAATCCTACTCAAGTTTCAATCATCAAAAAGCTATATTTGAACTTTTTAAATATTGACTTCAATAATGTCAGTGCAATTACTATACCAAACTCAAAAATAAATGGCGAAAGCAATACCGAGCAGAGCAGAAGATTATTCATTATGGTACAATGAATTGGTTAAAAAGGCAGGATTAGCAGAGAATTCGCCTGTCAGAGGTTGCATGATTATTAAACCCTATGGTTTTTCTATTTGGGAAAAAATGCAACAACAACTGGATATCATGTTCAAAAATACAGGACATGAAAATGCTTATTTTCCGCTTTTTATCCCTAAATCATATCTCAGTAAGGAAGCAGATCATGTCGAAGGGTTTGCCAAAGAATGTGCGGTCGTAACCCACTACCGATTAAAAAATGATGAAAATGGCAAGGGATTGGTCGTAGATCCAGACGCCAAATTAGAGGAAGAATTAATCGTTCGCCCCACCTCTGAAACGGTCATTTGGGATACATATAAAAACTGGATTCAATCCTATCGGGACCTTCCTTTGTTAATTAATCAATGGGCCAACGTAGTCCGATGGGAAATGCGGACCCGCCTCTTTTTAAGAACAACGGAGTTTTTATGGCAAGAAGGACATACCGCGCATGCTACCCAAGCAGAAGCCGTCGCTGAAACCAAACAAATGCTGGATGTTTATGGCGATTTTGCTGAAAAATACATGGCCTTACCTGTGATTAAGGGAGTTAAATCTGAAAGTGAACGATTTGCAGGAGCAGTAGATACCTACTGTATTGAAGCATTGATGCAGGATGGAAAAGCCCTGCAGGCGGGCACTTCTCATTTTTTAGGTCAAAATTTCGCCAAGGCTTTTAACGTCAAATTCACGAATAAAGAAGGCAAAGAAGACTTGGTTTGGGGCACTTCTTGGGGAGTAAGTACGCGGCTCATGGGCGCGCTTATTATGGCCCACAGTGATGATGATGGTTTGGTGCTTCCACCAAATTTAGCTCCCATTCAAGTCGTGATCATCCCCATCTACAAAGGAGAAGAACAATTGGAAGAGATCGCCCAAAAAGCAGATAAGATTCGTAACTCACTCATTTCGAAAGGCATCAGTGTTAAATTTGATCGTCGAGATACCCATAAACCTGGATGGAAATTTGCTGAATATGAACTCAAAGGAGTCCCCTTACGCATGGCTATAGGACCTAAAGATTTAGCCAGTGGGACTTTGGAAATAGCCCGAAGGGATACTAAAGAGAAAAAGAGTTATCCTATGGAGGGGATTGAAGATGAAATTCAATCTTTATTAACAGAGATTCAGTCTAACATTTATAATAAGGCCCAACATTTTAAAGAGCAAAATACCCATCAAGCAGATACTTATGTTGAATTTAAAACCTTGCTTGAAAACAAAGGAGGGTTTATTTATGCCCACTGGGATGGCACCCGAGAAACAGAAAATAAAATCAAAGAAGAGACAAAAGCTACGATTCGTTGCATACCTTTAGAAGGAGATGGGGAATCCGGTAGCTGCATGGTGACGGGTAAGCCCTCTTTGAAAAGAGTTTTATTTGCAAAAGCCTATTAATTTGGATTGGATTATTATTTTAATTTTAATTGTATTCGGAATATCGCTTCTGATCATTGAAGTCATATTTATTCCGGGCACCACCATTGCAGGTATTGGCGGCATCATTTGTCTTGGTTTTGGGGTTTATCTTGGCTTTGATTATTTTGGAACCACCATGGGCTTTCTCATCTTGGGTATGTCCCTAATCACCATAATATCTAGTTTTATTTACGGTTTAAAAGCTAAACCCTGGGAGCAGTTTTCTCTAAAGGAAACCATGACCAGTACGGTCAATGAATCAATTGGTATAACTTTGAAAGTTGGGAATGTTGGTCTGGCTACCTCTGACTTAAAACCAGTGGGTAAAGCTCTTTTTGAAAATGAAGAAATCGAAGTGCGTACTCAAGGAGATTTTTTATCCAGTGGACAGAAAATAACAATCATAAAAATCGATCACAGTAAAGTTTATGTTCAACTCAATATTTAAAATATGGTAAGTAGCTTAGGATTAATTATTAGCGTCATCGCCGTCATTGTAGGCGTTCTTGTATTTTTTTATTTTGTCCCCATTAATTTATGGATTACGGCCATTTTTTCCGGTGTCCGTGTGGGACTCCTCGAACTCATTTTCATGAGGATACGTAAAGTACCCCCTTCCATTATTGTGAATCAAATGATTACAGCTACCAAAGCAGGATTGACGCTTGAGGATGAAGTTTCTAAAATCAAACGGCAAATGAGATCCTCGGATTTAGAAACGCATTATTTAGCCGGTGGAGATGTTCCCTTGGTCATCAAGGCTTTAATCTCGGCTGAAAAAGCAAATATTAACCTTACGTTCCGTCAAGCTACAGCTATCGATTTGGCTGGGCGTGATGTCTTTGAAGCCGTTCAGATATCTGTCAACCCGAAAGTAATCAATACCCCATCTGTCGCAGCAGTAGCAGCTGATGGCATTCAGCTCATTGCAAAAGCCAGGGTTACGATACGAGCCAATATTCAGCAATTGGTGGGAGGTGCTGGTGAAGAAACTATTTTGGCACGTGTGGGTGAAGGTATTGTAACCTCCGTCGGTTCTGCCGCTTCACACAAAGAAGTTTTACAAGATCCAGACAAAATTTCAAAGTTGGTCTTGGGACGTGGTTTAGATGCAGGAACCGCATTCGAGATACTATCAATTGACATCGCAGACGTAGATGTGGGCACCAATATTGGAGCCAAACTCCAGACCGATCAAGCAGCAGCTGACCTTAGAGTCGCTGAGGCAAAAGCTGAAGAACGACGGGCCATGGCCGTTGCCTTAGAACAGG
>CAJQKV010000002.1 GCA_905479015.1 uncultured Cyclobacteriaceae bacterium | reverse complement strand
GGGAGGTACCGCTGTAGGTACAGGCCTCAATACGCCCAAAGGCTATGCTGATTTAGTCGCCCAATACATTGCTAAACATGCAGACATCCCTTTTGTTTCAGCAGATAATAAATTTGAAGCCTTGGCAGCCCATGATGCCCTCGTAGCATCTCATGGGGCTCTAAAGCAACTGGCCGTCAGCTTAATGAAAATTGGTAACGACCTCCGCATGCTGAGTTCAGGTCCCAGAAGCGGTATTGGAGAAATCATCCTTCCCGAAAACGAACCTGGTTCTTCAATCATGCCTGGAAAAGTTAATCCTACCCAATGCGAAGCTCTTACTATGGTCTGTGCCCAAGTCATGGGAAATGATGTAGCCGTCACCATTGGTGGGATGAGTGGTCATTTTGAACTCAATGTATTCAAACCTATGATGGCCTACAATCTCATCAACTCTGCACGACTGCTTGGGGATGTTTGTCAATCTTTTAATGACAATTGTGCGGTGGGTATCGAGCCGAATTATAGCGTTATTCAAGATAAATTGGAAAAATCACTGATGCTGGTAACCGCATTAAATCCTCATATTGGATATGAAAACGCCGCAAAAATTGCGAAAAAAGCTCATAAAGAAGGCACTACGCTTCGTGAAGCAGCCTTAGCCCTTGAATTGGTGACCGAAACGCAATTTAATGAGTGGGTACGACCGGAGGATATGATCGGATCAATCAAGGCTTAATTTTGGATTTTAAAGGTTAATTATCTTACTTTATCCTCCAATAACTACGTAATTCTTACTTAATTATACAAAATGAAAAAATTTACAACTTTATTGATCCTGGTTTTGAGCCTAACGGTATCTTTTGATGCGATGAGTCAATTGTCCAAGAAAGAAAAGAAAGAATGGAAAAAAAGAGTCAAATCACTGACACCTGAACAATATAAATCACTTATTGACGAAAATAAGGGGTTGAAAGGTCAAATAGCAAGCTTAAATGATGAATTATCTGGAAACGACGCAGCGAACAAAGAAAAAGATGATCAGGTTGCGCAGTATGAGGCACAAATGGAAGCAATGAGAACGCAAATGGCGGCCGCCGCAGAAAAAGCCAAAACAGGTGGATCAGCTACCGGTAGCACAACCTCTAAAAAGAGACCGGCTGTCAAAGGCATCGCTTTTAAGGTTCAAATCGGAGCCTTTCAAAATAAAGATTTAAGCAAGTATTTGGATAAATCTGATAGCTTTTTTGGAGAAGTAGGCGAAGATGGTTTGATGAGATACACCTTAGGTGTGTTTACGGATTACTGGGAAGCCGATACCTTCAAAAAATACATGCGTGAGATGGGTGTTTCTGATGCTTGGATTATTTCTTATAGAGACGGCGTCAGAGTCCCTATCAAAGAAGTTTTAGAAAACATTCCAAAATCTTAATCGAATTAAGAAAAAAAATGAAACCCTGGCAGATTCTGTCAGGGTTTTTTGTTGTTATCTTTGTTTTATTTAAAGATCATGATTCATTACAAAAACAAAGAAGAAATTGAATTGATTAGGGAAAGTGCGTTGATCGTCTCACGGACCTTAGGTATCCTGGCTGAAATCATAAAGCCCGGTATCTCTCCAAAGACATTAGATAAAAAGGCAGAAGAATACATCAGAGATCAAGGCGCCCTACCTGGTTTTCTAGGTCTCTACGATTTTCCCGCCACCTTGTGTGTTTCCGTCAATGAACAAGTCGTACATGGCATCCCCAATGACAAACCCTTGGTCGATGGAGACATCATTTCAGTAGATTGTGGCGCATTAAAAAACAACTATTATGGAGATCACGCCTTTACCTTTGCCGTAGGGGAAATCTCCGATGAAATTAAAAAATTATTACAGATTACCAAGGAAAGCCTTTACTTAGGTATCGAACAAATGGTCGTGGGTAAACGCATCGGAGACATTGGTTATGCCGTCCAGCACCATGCTGAAAAGAATCGGTTTGGGGTCGTACGGCAACTGGTAGGCCATGGATTAGGTAAGAAAATGCACGAAGCTCCAGAGGTCCCCAACTTTGGAAAAAGAGGGTCGGGTCGTAAAATAAAAGAAGGCCTGGTACTGGCCATTGAGCCCATGGTCAACCTAGGCACCAAAAATGTAATTCAATTGGCCGATGGTTGGACCATTGTTACAGCAGATCGGAAACCATCCGCCCATTTTGAACACAACGTCGCGGTGGTAGATGGTAAACCTGAAATCCTCTCGACCTTCCAATATATAGAAGAAGCCCTCGTTAAACAGCAAGCTTCGTTTATTTAAAATAATGATACTGAATAACGGCTACCCAATGATATGAGTTCTCACAACCCCTTGATGCCCCTCCTTATTTGGCGTCTCAAACACATCAATGACAACAATTTCACGCTGATCATTGCGGGCTTTGTGGGCATCTTGGCAGGGCTGGCGGCGGTGGCCCTCAAAACAACCGTTCACCTCATTGAGCAAGTTCTTCAAAATAATATTGAGGTAACAGGTTGGAAATATTTATGGGTTTTTTATCCTGTGATGGGTATTTTATTGACCGTATTTATTGCCAAATACGTGCTGCAAGACAGCACCGGACATGGGATCAGTAAAGTTTTATACGCCATCTCCAAGAGGTCTTCCATCATTCGTAAAACTCGGATGTATTCAAACATGCTCACCAGTGCCATTACCGTGGGCTTTGGTGGATCCGCAGGGTTAGAAGCCCCCATTGTCGTCACGGGCTCCGCCATAGGATCCAACTTGGCCCGTCTGGCCCATCTTGATTACAAAAAAAGAACTTTAATGATTGGGTGTGGTGCGGCAGCAGCGGTATCGGCTATTTTCAATTCTCCTATCGCAGGTGTCATCTTTGCCGTTGAAGTCATGTTGACCGATGTGACCATAAATAAATTTATTCCCATCTTAATTGCCTCGGTATGCGGTCAACTGATGTCCTTAATTTTGCTCGGCGATGATATTTTGTTTTCCTTCAAACTCACTGAAGAGTTTTCTGCTTGGTCCACTCCCTATTATCTATTATTGGGTCTTTGTTGTGGTGCCGCATCGGTGTATTTTACCCGGATGCTTTCGCGGACCGAAGATGGGATTCATAAAATTAAAAAACCTTTTGCTAGAGCCCTTTTAGGAGGTCTTTCTTTAGGGTTATTGCTCTTGGTTTTTCCTTCTCTCTATGGCGAAGGTTACCATATGGTCATTAATCTCTTGAAGGGTGCACCTACCTCATTGTTTGAATCTCATTATTTTACTGAACTCTTTGGGACTACCCATCAATGGTTTGTTCCCCTCGCGCTTTTATGTCTTATTTTCCTGAAACCCATCGCTACGGGTTTAACTGTAGGTGCAGGAGGCAGTGGAGGTATCTTTGCCCCCTCTTTGTACATGGGTGGATTGGTCGGCTTTTTAGTTGGACTGATTTTTCAATGGATTTATCCCGAATCTCCCGTCAACTTAAGCCATTTTACCCTCGTGGGCATGTGTGGAGTCATGAGTGGCGTACTTCATGCTCCGTTAACGGCCATTTTTCTAATTGCCGAGATCACCAGTGGCTATTTGTTGTTTGTTCCCCTGATGCTCGTTTCGGCCATCTCCTATGTGACCGTCACCTATTTTGAAAAACATTCTATTTATATGCGAAACCTGATCAAACGCGGAGACATCGTGGTCAATGATCGAGACAAAATGGTTTTGAATAAAATCAGTTTAAAAAAGATGATTGAAAAAGATCTACTCACCATCGCTCCTGAAGCTACGCTCAACGAATTAATTCCGCTGGTCAAAAAAAGTACGCGCAATATTTTCCCCGTTGTCAACGAAGATGGGGCATTGAAAGGGATCATCACCTTGGACAATATTCGTGAAATTATGTTTGACGAATCTCGGAGAAATCACGTGACGATAAACACACTCATGACCCAAGTACCTACCCACGTTTCATCCTATGACAATATGCAAACCGTGATGAATAAATTTGAAATCTCCCATGCTTGGAATTTACCCGTAATAGATGACGGAAAATACATAGGATTTCTCTCTAAATCCAGAATTTTCAATACTTATCGCACACACCTCATTAGGCAAACCAAAGAGTAATTGATGATTTGGTCATAATAAATTAATAATCAATGAGTTAATAGTTATCCACACCTTTTTTTATTAATTAAATATTTATAACTACTTGTTAATCATTGTTTTATGCCTTGCTTCATTTTTTTCGGTGTATAACTTACTAAATGTTAATAAGGATAATAGCCACTGTTTTGGCCTTTTGGACATAGACATAGCCTTTTATACCCCGTTCGACCTACAAGCCTTTTACTTAATAATTACTCGAAATCTCCATGATCATGTAAGCTGGGTTTTTAAATGAACTCCACAGGCCTTTAAATCATCAAATGATGCCGTTCCCTTGTGCCCATCGAGCATCGCGCCAGATTGTCCATAGAGCTTTTTGGGTTGACCTGATAAACCGGTAAATAATACCTTGATTTTTTGTCGATGAAACGTGGCTAAGGCCGCATGCAACAACTCCAAACCTGATTGGTCCATGTAAGCCACTCTTTCAAACCTCATGATCACGGTTTCAACTTTATGGTTCTTATCCAAAAACTCGGTTAACCCATGAGTCAAACCGAAAAACAAGGGTCCAAACAGGTCCTGCACATACACCCCACGGAGCTCCTCTTCTGACAATTGAAACCCCTCTTTTAAGGAGGCTCCCGGGATTATGGTCATTTTTTCTGCCCCTATATCCCCGGTTTTTTTCATAAATACCAAGGCAGCAAATATGAGCCCTAAGCCTACTGCAAAAACCAAATTCCAGAAAACAGCCAATAGCAATACGCCCAACAAAATGACGGATTCGCTTCTTGGCATTTTTAATAAGCCTTTGAGGCCTTTATAATCCATCACGTCAATACCTACAGTGATGAGAATCCCCGCTAGAACCGCAGCTGGGATCTTAGAAGCAATTGGTCCAATGGCCAACAATATGAACAATAAAAATAATCCTGCCATCATTCCAGACAATCGAGTTTTGCCGCCGGCCCTGATATTGACAACGGTTCTTATGGTTGCCCCTGCTCCGGGTATGCCCCCAAAAAAGGCGGCAATCGAATTGCCAATCCCTTGCCCTAATAATTCTTTGTTTGGCGCATGTTTTGTGTTGGTTAAATTATCTGCCACCACAGAAGTGAGCAGAGAATCAATGGCCCCTAACAAGGCCAATGTTACCGCAGAAAATAAAAAGGGGGACATTTCTACTAGATTAAAATCATATAAAATGCCCAAATTAAAGTCAGGTAAACCACTGGGTATTTTGTTGATCTCGAGATACGCTATGTTCAATAAATAAGCTCCTGTCGAGACGACCAACAGCGCTATAAGCGTACTGGGGACAGAGGTAGTGATCCGCTTAAATCCGAAGATCAATAGAATCGTCAATGTACACAACATAAGCTCTGTATACTTAATCTGACCTATGGCCCTGGGCAATACTTTGAGGGTGCCCACTACGCCATTCGAATATTGAGTAGCAAGCAATTTGGATTCCTTTTGAATTTCCACTAGAGGCACATTTTGTGCTCTTGCAATGGTTTCATCGAAATTCTCAAGGACCATGACATCTTCCATCACCTCTTCTACCAGAATTTTTTCTAATATATTTTCTTCTGCCTGAGCTTTAAATGTTTTAATCAACGCTTGATCTTGATTTGGATAATATCCTAATGCAGGAAGCATTTGTGTGACAATAATCATAACACCTATCGCGGTCATAAATCCCGATACCACAGGGTTCGGTATGTAGCGTACATAAGTTCCCAAACCACTTAAGCCCAAAACAATTTGTAGGCATCCTGCGAGCAAGAAAATAAGCATAATAGAGGGAAATGCCTGAGATAAATCCCCATCAAAACTGGCCATTACACCTGCAATCACGGTCATACTTACTGCTGTCATGGGCGCAGTGGGTCCCGATATTTGGGTCTGGGTTCCTCCAAATAACGCCGCAAAAAAGCTTACAAATATAGCACCGTACAAACCTGCCGCGGCACCTAACCCTGAACTCACTCCGAAAGCCAAAGCCAAGGGTAAAGCGACGACACCTGCCGTCAAGCCCCCGAATAAATCTCCCTTAAAGTGAGTAAAATCAAAATAATTCTTTATTCTTGAAAACATAATGCTCCTCCTTTTAGTAGTAAAATATAATATAGATTTTGTCTTGGAGTAGTGACCCCAAATTTAATTTCACAAGACGTTCTTGTGGATCAATCCATCTATTTTCCTGGGAGGTCGGAGGATGATTTCTAAAAAAAATGCAATTAATGAATAATTGATGTGTGCCCGTAACAAAGCCCCATTTTTGAGGTCGTTTGATGCCTTATTTCTCGCAAAGAAAAGATCATTCAAGGTTTTCTCATCCTCAGTGTTTTCCTCATTATTTTCAGCATCAAAATCAATCAAATGTATAACCTCAAACGGCTTGTCAGTAGAAAGAAAATATCCTTGATTAAAAATAATGCTTAGGGAGAAAACCAAAACATATGCAAACGACACTTGACGCAAACCGTTTTGTAATGTAAAGGATAAAATAGCATTTATTAATTTTTTCATTCTCCCCTAAAATATTAAATATATTTTAAAAAAGTTTAAAAAAAATGATTTAATTATTATAAATGGTTTAATAAATAGATTATAATTTGACTTTTTTTGATTTCGATAGACGTTAAAATTTGCTAATTTTTTTCGGCTTTTTTGGCCTCCTCCCAATAAATATCCATTTCTGATAAGGTCATTTCAGCAAGTAATTTTCCTTCTTTTTTTGACGCTGATTCTAAATATTGAAATCTTTTAATGAATTTTTTATTGGTCCGCTCGAGCGCTTCTTCTGGATTTATTCCTTGAAATCGTGCGTAATTAATCAATGAAAATAATACGTCTCCAAACTCCTCATTCGCGCGTTTTGAGTTCCCTGTTTCGGCCTGAATTTCGACCTTAAATTCTTTTATTTCTTCCTCTACTTTAGCCCAAACTTGATTTCCATTTTCCCAATCAAATCCTATTCCGCTTGCCTTTTCTTGAATCCTCATGGCTTTCACTAGGGCCGGTAAAGATTGAGGGACTCCTCCAAGTACCGATGTCTTTCCTTTCTCCTTCAATTTGATCTTTTCCCAATTGGCTTTGACCGTTGCCTCGTCTTCGGCAAGGGTATCTCCATAAATGTGGGGATGTCTCCGAATTAATTTTTCACATATCCCATTCAATACCACCCCCATATCAAAGGCTTTTTTTTCAGCACCTAATCTCGCATAAAAGGTCAAATGCAACATAAGATCTCCCAACTCCTCTTTTACCTCCTCTAAATCACCCTCTAATATGGCATCGGACAGCTCATAAGTTTCTTCAATGGTCAGGTGTCGTAGGCTCTCCATGGTTTGCTTTTTATCCCATGGACAATTTTCTCTAAGCTCATCCATAATGGTAAGTAACCGATCAAAGGCTTCTAACTTAACAGATCTTTCAAGGTCTGGATGCTTAATTATTTTCTTAGTCATATCAAAAAGTAAATCTTAATCCGCAACTTTTGTAAAGTTAACATTCTGAATTATTAACTTTGCGAAATATAATATATGATCACAGTATTCTTAGGCATTGGTTTTGTTGCGCTCTTTTTTGTGGGCATGTCAGTTCGTTTAATTTTCTTAAATAAAGGAGAATTTAAAGGTACTTGTGCCTCGCAAAACCCTTTCCTTAATCCAGAAGGAGCTGCATGCGGCTATTGTGGTAAAACGGTTGTCGCAGGAGCTTCCTGTGAAAAAAATGAATCTGAAGTAACCAAAATATTGGAAAAATTCAACTGAGTCCAACAACTCGAAATATTCAAAATCCCTAAATAAACCAAAACTTGACGTTAATAAAATCTATTGCCGGTATCCGTGGAACCATCGGTGGAAATCCAGGCGAAACCCTATCTCCTTTAGATGTGGTAAAATATGCTGCTGCTTTCGGTGAAATCCTTAAATTAAAATTTAAGAATCCTAAGGTCATCATTGGACGTGACGCAAGGCCTTCCGGTCCTATGATTGGGGCCCTTTTGTCCAATACGTTGATCGCCCAAGGCATTGATGTGATTGACACGGGCTTGAGTACGACCCCTACCGTTGAGATGGCCATCGTTGCTGAAAAAGCACAGGGAGGCGTCGTTATCACCGCAAGTCACAATCCCATTGGCTGGAATGCCCTCAAGCTATTAAATGAGGCTGGTGAATTTATTTCAGCCGAATTTGGTGCAGAAGTGCTCAAACGTGCGGACGCTGGTAATTATTCTTTTGGAGAAAGTAAAAATATTGGGAAAATTATTCCCTTAGAGGCTACTATTGCCGATCACATTGATAAAATACTCCATTTAAACCTGGTAGATGTCCCCGGTATAAAGGCTAAAAAATTCAAAGTCATTTTAGATGCCGTGAACAGTACAGGAGGTATCGCCATTCCCCTATTACTAGAAAAACTAGGTGTGGAAATGGTCCAAATAAATGGGGAGCCGACAGGCATATTTGCCCATAACCCCGAACCCTTACCCGAAAACATCGGTCAAATTTGCAAAGAGATAGAAAACGGCAAGTTTGATCTGGGTATTGTCGTAGATCCGGACGTAGATCGATTGGCTTTGGTCAGTGAAAATGGAGAGCCTTTTGGTGAAGAATATACCTTGGTGGCCATAAGTGATTATGTGCTCTCTAAAACACCAGGCAATACGGTTTCTAATCTAAGCAGCACCCAGGCGTTGAAGGTAGTGACGGAGAAACGCAAGGGAATTTATCACCCCGCTGCCGTAGGTGAAGTCAACGTCGTCGCCAAAATGAAAGAAGTCGCTGCTGTAATTGGCGGGGAGGGCAATGGTGGCATTATCTATCCTGAATTGCATTATGGCAGAGACGCTTTGGTCGGAATTGCCCTGTTTCTTTCACATTTGGCTCAGTTCGGTCGTCCAGCCTCGATGTTACGAGCGCAATATCCCAATTATTTCATCTCAAAAAATAAAATTGAACTCACGCCAGAAATCAATATTGATGCCATTTTGGAAACGCTTAAAAATAAGTATGCCAAGCATCCCATCAACACTATCGATGGCCTGAAAATAGAATTTGATAATGATTGGATCCATCTCAGAAAATCAAATACCGAACCCATCATCAGAATTTATGCAGAATCGGAAAGTCTTGTAACCGCTGATCATTTAGCAAATAAAATTATTTCAGATATTAAAGAAATAATTACTGATTGATTAATTTACCCTTGATGAAGGTATATTTAGACAACGCAGCCACTACTCCCCTCGACCCTACGGTCTTTGAGGCCATGAAACCGCTGATGCTTGAACATTTTGGAAATCCTTCTTCTATCCATGGTCATGGTCGAGCGGTGAGGTCTCATATCGAAAGATCCCGCAGCCAAGTCGCTGCTTTATTAAAAACATCTCCAGGTGAACTCTTTTTCACTTCTGGCGGAACAGAAGCCGATAATTCGGCCCTTTTTGGTTGTGTCAACACCCTGGGAGTAGATCACATCATTACCTCTAAAATTGAACATCATGCGGTTTTGCACACGGCAGAACTCTTGGCTCAGCGCAACCCTTTGAAATTAAGCTTTGTTAATTTAAAAGAAGCCGGTCAAATTGATCTAGAACATTTAGAAACGCTGTTGAAGATCCCTTCAAAAAAAACATTGGTCTCCCTTATGCATGCCAACAATGAAATTGGTAATCTCATTGACTTAGAGAAAATAGGCACCTTAGCCCATCAACACGAGGCCTTGTTTCATACCGATACCATACAAACCATGGGCCATATTGACCTCGATTTATCACTTTTACCGGTAGATTTTTTAGTCGGTTCTGCCCACAAATTCAATGGGCCTAAAGGGGTTGGATTTCTTTATGTCAATTACCGTCATAAAATCAAACCCTTTATAAACGGAGGGGCACAAGAAAGAAACATGCGGGGCGGCACCGAAAATGTTTATGGAATTGTGGGACTTGCCAAAGCCTTAGAAATTGCCTGTGAAGAGCTGGAAGTGCAAAAAGCGCAAATCCTAAAGCTAAAAAAACACATGATTGATCAATTGGTGGAAAAGATTCCTGGCGTTCAGTTCAATGGGCAATGTGCCGATCTTGATCAGAGCCTGTACACGATATTAAATGTTTGTTTGCCGCCCACACCCCATAATGAAATGCTCCTTTTTAATTTAGATATCTCTGGAATCTCTGCCTCGGGTGGAAGCGCCTGCTCTAGTGGATCAAATATCGGTTCTCATGTGTTAGCTGAATTGAATCGAGATTCTAAGAGAGGTGCCGTAAGGTTCTCTTTTAGTAAGTACAACAACCTAGAGGAAATTGATTATACGGTAGAGACCCTCAGCAAGCTGATGCGTCCCAAATAATTTATCTCCCATTTTGCTATTCTGGCGCCATGGTCATGATGGCTCCCATCAGTTTAATCCCATACCACAGATTTTCTATCCGTATATTCTCATTGGCGGCATGTTGATTGTTGTCATGATTGGCAATCGGCACAACCAGCGCGGGTTTTTTCAACACATCAGTAAATAAATACAAGGGCAATGAACCCCCAAGCGTGGGCAATAAGATCAAATCATCTCCCACCACTTCTTTTACCCTTGACACAATCTGTTGTGCATATGGGTTATTCATAGACGTCCGTGCCGCAGGATAACCATGTCCTCTGACCACTTTGGCGATTTTAGGATACGCCAAACGGGTCGCCTCATCAGGGTCTTCCCGTACGATATGATAGCCTTGCTTAACCATATGCTTTTCTGCAAGATCAATCATTTTATCCGGATCATTTCCTTTGACCAGCCGGATGCCTATGGAAGCGGTCGCGCTTGCCGGGATGACATTTCTTGCCTTGGTCCCTACATTACCACTATTGATCCCCTTGATGGTAAGGGAGGGGTATAAAAGGCGTTCGTAAAGCGTCTCAGATCCCTCCGTATCGTTCAGCCCTAATTCTTTTTTGAGTTGCGCATCAATTTGTGGGATGTTGGCCATAGACTCTATTTCATAGGTGGTCAGCGGATCCACGTCGTCATAAAATCCTTCAATGGAGACATTCCCGTTTTCATCTTTCATGCTGGCAATCAATGAAGACAACATTTGTCCCGGCACCGGAGCCCAATTTCCATAATGGCCACTGTGCAAGGACCTATTGGACCCGTAAGTCGTCACCTCAAATCCCGTAACCCCTCGAACCCCAAAAACCAATTGTGGTTTTCTCGACTGGTGGATGGGGCCATCACAGAACATCCACAAATCGATCGCTTCAAGTAATTCCGAATGATCTTCCAGATAGGATCTAAGATGCTCAGATCCTGCCTCCTCTTGCCCTTCAAAGAAAAAAATAAAATTGGAAGTGGGCTCAATCCCTTCGGCTTGCATGGCGTCAATCGCCGCCAAGATGCCAATAATAGGGCCCTTATCATCGCCTGCCGACCTCGCGTAAATACGAGATGAAGGATCTATTTTTTCACCCTCTTTTGGAAAGGGTATCTCTACGCCTCCCTCTGCTAAGGATTTATCATACATTTTAGGCGTCCACGGATCGTGTTTCCAACGCGTTTTGTCTACGGGTTGACCATCATAATGTACGTAAAACGCAAGCGTTCGGGTCGCCTTTTTTGACGCTAAATAGCCATAGACGATGGGAGGGACGCCCGGATGCTCCAACAATTGTGTTGAAACGCCTCGCTGGGTCAATTCGCCCATGATATACTGGGCGTTTTTGTTAATATTGGGAAGATCATAGGCCACATTGGGGATCTCCAATAAAGAAACAAACTCTTCTACAATATGTGCCCCTTGTGCGTCGATGTGCCGGTCAAATAAGGTGACGTCGGTTTGCGCCCCTGCGCTTGCTACCAACAATAAAGAATAGATAGTAAGGGTGATTTTCATACTAGTAAGATACAAAAAAGCCGTCATTTAATTTAAATAACCTTTCAATTAATCAAATTACTTGACCATATCTACCACACAATCCACCCATTTGGATTCAGTATTAAGACTTGGAACCAAATCCCATCTTGTCCCTCCTGCTTCGATAAAATTTTCTTTATACTCCTCTCCCACCTCAATGGTTGTTTCCAAACAATCCGAAACAAAAGCCGGCGAAAACACCAAGATGCTTTTCTTTCCTTCAGCAGCTAATTTTTTTAAGGTATCCTCCGCATAAGGCTTGATCCATTCGTCTCTACCCAATCGACTCTGGAAGCAAACCGTATAGTTGTCTTCACTGATCTTCATTTTATCCGCAATGAGTCGGGTGGTTTCAAAACATTGTGCTCGGTAGCAAAATTGGTTTTTCGGACCCAAAGCAGCACAACAAGATCCCAATTTGCAATGCTTGTCTACGGATCCTTTTCTAATCTGGCGCTCAGGCAAACCATGGTAACTGAACAGATAGTGGTCATAATCGTTTTCCTTGAGAAAAGGTTGCGCCTGATCTACTACGGTCTCAATCAAAAGGGGATGATGAAAAAATTGTGACACAAAACTTATTTTTGGAATGATTTGCCATTGCATGGTCAGCTCCATCACTTTCTCTATCACTGATCCAGTAGTTGCAGAAGCATACTGAGGAAATAATGGGATCACTTTAATCTCAGAAACGTGTTGATCCATGAGTCTTTTGATGGCCTCTTCAATAGAAGGGCTTTGGTATCTCATCCCAAACTCGACTACATAATTCTTCGATAGCTTCTTCTGTACCATCGCCGTAAGGTCTTCGGTATAAAATTTGAGCGGAGAGCCCCGTTCGGTAAACAATTTTCGATATTCTGCTGCTGATTTGGGCGCTCTAAAAATAGCGATGATTAAATTGACTAAAATCCATCTCAGTACGTAAGGAATATCTACCACCCTTTTATCCATGAGAAACTCTCTCAAATACTTTCTTACATCTGACACCTTGGTTGAATCTGGAGTTCCCAAATTCACTAATAATACCCCTATTTTCCCCATTTAACTTAACAAATTAGCCTCCCAAACGATGGCTGCGTACAAAATAAACCTCATAAATCTTGACATAGAAATCCAGATAAATTTTTTAAAATCATATTTTACAGATCCCACCAACATACAAATTCCTGAAAAAGGAATCGGCGTCAGGGCAGCAACGATTACAAGAAATCCACCAAATTGATGGAAATATTTTTCAAACTTTCCTAGGCGTTTTCTTCTTAAGAGCCTATAAAATTTTGAGTCTCCAAATTTTGCCCCAATCAAATATCCAATAATGCCCGCAAGATAGGAAATGAACATCAAGGCAGTCACATGTTGAAGGTATAACAGCCAGAGGTTTTTACTCGCGGCCCAAAACATAAAAAATTCCGGTGGAATAATTCCAAAGATCAATTCCGAGACGAGAAAGATAAAATAAATCACCAAGGTATGGTCATATAGGGGTCCCAAAAAAACTTTTAAATCAAAGCCAAAATATTTTTGGATGATCATATAGCCCACAACCAGTACACCCAACCAAAGGATGCCTTTGGCCAAATTTTTTAATAAAAATGTTGTTTTATGAGTGGCTTCTTGGTTCATCTCTGATTTAAAAACTTAATCCCTCGTTAAAAAGTTTCTCAAAAAATTGCTTTTTCTTCATCTAAGGTGTCTTCCTCCGTCACCGGTTTTTTTTGTGGGGCTCGCGTTTCACTCTTGAGGATTTGTTTTTCATTTTCTACCCTCCAAAAGGGCTCTTCAAACTCCGTAAATCGGCTATTAAATTCTGTTATAGATATCTTAATGGCATAATTTAACCGGTTGACCGCTTCATGATAATAATCATTTCGGTTTTGTGGATGATCTATAAAAAATTTAATGATGGGGAAACTTCGCTTTCTCAATTCTTTCAAGACTTTATGGATAGATACGGGTTGCCGTTTTTTTTCCAAATCTTTGAGTGCGCGCACGCAATTTTCAGCCAGGCCTTTCAATAAGCCACTGTAAATTTCATAAGTTTTACCTTTATCCTGATCGTATTCAGCTGCTTTCTCCTCGCAAAATGCCTTAAATATTCTAATGGCCGGCATACATAATTGTGGTTTTTCAAAGACGTTGGGCTGCCACAAAATTTCTCTATAAGTGAACAAAGAGGGCAAAAGTTCCGTGTCATATCCCTTTTTTTTGGTCAACTCAGCAATCGAGTGGGCATCTAATCCTACCATGATGACGTGAGCAGCATGCAATGAATACCGCTGCTTAGGTGTATCCGCAGTGCGCAACGCTATAAAATTCCAAATTTGATTGATTGGGATATCCATATTTTCTCTAAATTTCGTTAAAATATTGATCATTTTAAAGCCCATCGGTGAGATCTTAATTTTTATTCTAGGTTTACCCAACTTAATACATAATATTTGACCTCTATGGACAAAAAATGGGATCTTTCCGAAATTAATGAGCCCCAAGCGAAATCATTGGGCGCCCAGCTCAATATACATCCCACCTTAGGCGGCCTCTTAATCAATCGCGGCATCACTGATTTTGAAAAAGCGCGCTCCTTCTTTCGTCCCTCCCTAGACACGCTCCATGATCCCTTTTTAATGAAAGATCTGGGCCTGGCAGTAAATCGGCTCTCGGATGCATTGGCCCGAAATGAAAGCATTTTAATCTATGGTGATTACGATGTTGACGGCACCACTTCGGTGGCGTTGATGTATTCCTTCTTAAAAAATCATACTGAAAATATTCGCTTTTATATCCCTGATCGTTACACAGAGGGTTACGGAATCTCGGAAAAAGGCATCGAATATGCCGCGTCGATCGATTGCCAATTGATCATCGCACTTGATTGTGGTATCCGTGCCCTAAACATGGCAGACCTTTCCAAAAAAAAGGGCCTCGATTTAATCATTTGTGACCATCATATTCCAGGAAGTATTCTTCCCAAAGCCTATGCCGTCCTTGATCCCAAAAGAAAAGACTGTCGCTACCCTTTCAAAGAACTCAGCGGCTGTGGCGTAGGATTCAAGCTTTTGCAAGGGTTTTGTCTACAGCATACACTTGACCTTGGGTCTCTTTTTAAATACCTCGACCTAGTTGCCGTTAGCATCGCATCTGATATTGTCCCAATGGTAGGAGAAAATCGTATTCTGGCTTATTTTGGGATGCAAAAAATCAATAGCCAGCCCCTAAAAAGTCTCCAGGCGTTGATCGACATCGCTGGGATAAAAGCCCCAATCAGCATCTCTGACGTAGTTTTTTATATCGGCCCTCGAATCAATGCCGCCGGTCGTTTAAGACATGCACATGAGTCCGTAGACCTGCTCATTAATGAGGATCCTGTCCAATTGAAAGATTTTGCGCAACGGCTCAATGAGGTCAATAAAAAACGGCAAAATATTGATCAGACGATCACCGAAGAAGCCTTACGGACGATACATGAAGAGCTTCCAGAGACCGCTAAAAGTACGGTCCTTTTTAATCCTAAATGGCACAAGGGTATTGTGGGTATCGTCGCATCCCGATGCATTGAACATTATTTCAGGCCTACCATCATTTTAACAGAAAGTAATGGGATAGCTACGGGTTCTGCTCGCTCAATAGAAGGCTTTGACATCCATGCTGCACTGGGCAAATGTGCAGATCTACTCTTGCAATACGGTGGCCACGCATTTGCCGCTGGCATGTCTTTAGCCTTGAATAACGTAGACCTCTTTAAAGAGCGGTTTGAAGAAATTGTCAAAAACACGATTCCTCCAGACTCGGAAAGGCCCAAATTAATTGTGGATGCCCAAGTCCCTCTTGATTTTATCCATTTTAAAAATTTCAACATCCTCAATCAAATGACCCCATTTGGGCCTCAAAACATGCAACCTGTTTTTGTCACAGAACATGTCAAACTGGTAGGAAGTCCGAAAATAATCAAAGAAAAGCATCTTAAACTTCAAGTAAAACAAGGAGATACAGAGGTCCCTATAGAGGCCATTGCGTTTGGTCTGGGGGGCCTAGAAGCCTCTATTTTAGCAGCAGAAAGTTTTCGAATGGCCTATCACATTGACTTAAATGAATTCCGAGGAAGAAAAAGACTGCAGCTAATCGTCAAGGATATCAAATTCTATAATTAATTTACATTTTATGATGGAACTAAGGGCCGAAAATCTTGTCAAAAAATACAAAGGAAGAAATGTAGTCAATCAAGTTTCCGTATCGGTAAAACAAGGCGAAATCGTGGGTTTACTGGGCCCTAATGGCGCTGGGAAAACCACTTCTTTTTACATGATTGTTGGCCTCATCAAACCCAATGATGGTCACATCTTTTTAGACGATCAAGACATCACAGGTCTGGCCATGTACCGGCGGGCCAAATTGGGAATTGGCTATCTCGCTCAAGAAGCTTCTGTCTTTAGAAACCTTTCGGTAGAAGACAATATATTGGCGGTGCTAGAGATGACAAAATTGAGCAGGTCGGATCAGAGAGAAAAACTAGAATCTTTACTCAGCGAGTTCAGTCTCAACCATGTTCGTAAAAATCAGGGTATGGTGCTCTCAGGCGGAGAACGCCGCAGAACAGAAATTGCACGTGCCCTGGCTGTTGATCCCAAATTTGTGCTTTTAGATGAGCCTTTTGCTGGCGTCGATCCCATCGCGGTGGAAGAAATTCAAGGTATTGTGAGTCGCCTCAAAGAAAAAAATATCGGCATTTTAATTACTGACCACAATGTAAACGAAACCCTGTCCATCACAGATAGAGCCTACCTGATGTTTGAAGGCGCCTTACTTAAGGCAGGAACCGCTGAAGAACTCGCCAATGATGAGCAAGTTCGGCGCGTTTATTTAGGCCAACATTTTGAATTAAAACGCAAAGTATAACGTGGCCCTCTTTAACTCCATCTTTACTTGGGTAATGAAAAAAAGAATTCATCAGATTGAACTCTTTCAAAAATATCCTTATGAGGTACAAACAGAGTTGATGGAGGCTTTAGTAAAAAAAGGTTCTAAAACCGTTTATGGACTGAAGCATAAATTTTCAGATATCAAGACCCTCAAGAGTTTTCAAGAGCAAATTCCCATACAGAACTATCAAGACCTTTTTCCCTACATTGACCGCATCATGCATGGTGAGCAAAATGTGCTTTGGCCCTCAGAAATTAAATGGTTTGCCAAATCTTCTGGAACTACCAACGCAAGAAGTAAATTTATTCCTGTTTCTAATGAGGCCTTGCAAGACTGTCATATCAAAGGAGGCAAAGATCTATTGTCTATCTATTTCAACAACTTTGAAAACACCAAAATGTTTACCGGCAAAAGTTTGGTCATTGGAGGCAGTCGTCAGGTTAATCAGCTCAACCAAAACAGCAATTCCTTTTATGGAGATGTCTCTGCCGTGCTGATCAGTAACCTCCCTTGGTGGGCACAATTGGTGAGAACACCGAGTTTAGAAATTGCCCTAATGGATGAATGGGAGGAAAAATTAGAAAAAATGATCCATTCCTGTATCGATGAAAATGTCACCAGTATCTCGGGTGTCCCCACCTGGACCCTGGTTTTGTTAGAAAAAATTCTAAAGGAAAAAAAAGTAGAAAGTATATTAGATATCTGGCCTAATCTTGAAGTTTTTTTCCATGGCGCCGTGGCTTTTGGCCCTTATGAGCCTCAATTCAAAAGACTGATTCCGAGTACTGGCATGCATTACGTAGAAACATACAATGCTTCCGAAGGATTTTTTGGTATTCAAGATCAGGTAGATTCAAAAGATATGCTGCTCATGCTTGACTACGGTATTTTTTATGAGTTCATTCCTTTTGATCAAATCCAAGAAGAACAGCCCCAAGCACTGGACATTAGCCAAGTTAAAATCAATCAAGTATATGCCCTCCTCATCACAACCAATGCCGGTCTTTGGAGGTATAAGATTGGAGATACAATCACATTTACCTCCATAAATCCACACCGCATTCGCATAACAGGACGCACTAAGCATTTCATCAATGCTTTTGGAGAAGAGCTGATGATCTGGAACGCTGAAAAAGCGATGTCTGTCGCTTGTCTTAAAACCAATGCTGAAATCAGTAATTTCACTGCGGGTCCAAAATATTTAGAGAAAAATAAAAAAGGAGGCCATGAATGGGTCATTGAATTCCAAAGAGCCCCCGATGACTTAGATCGGTTTACCCAGATACTAGATGAGGTGCTTCGCGAGATTAATTCAGATTATGATGCCAAGCGTCATAAAGATTTAGCCCTGATAGCGCCCGTTGTATATCCTGTAGCTGCTGGTGTTTTCCATACCTGGATGAAATCTAGGGGTAAACTAGGGGGACAAAATAAAGTCCCCAGATTGGCCAACGATCGTATGTATTTAGACGAGATTTTGGCCCTTATTGGTCATCCTAATCTTCAATATAATTAACATAACGCTCCCATTTGGCCAGAACCTCTGTAAAATCTGCGGGCAAGTCCGAGTCTAATCTCACTGCTTCTTCGGTCACCGGATGTACAAACCCCAGTGTTTTAGCATGCAGGGCTTGTCGAGGCATGATTTTAAAACAATTCTGAACAAATTGTTTGTATTTGGTGAAGAGGGTCCCTTTTAAAATTTGATCCCCTCCATAAGTGGCATCATTAAATATGGGATGCCCGATATACTTCATATGGGCCCTGATTTGATGGGTCCGCCCAGTTTCTAAATTGCACTGAATCAAACTGACATACCGAAAAGATTGTAATGTTTTGTAATGAGTTACCGCGCGACGACCAAAATCTCCTTCTGGAAAAGCCGTCGTCAACCTGCGGTCCTTGAAACTCCTCCCCAGCTGAACATCAATGGTCCCCTCAGCGGGTACCGGTTCCCCCCAGACCAGGGCGTAATAGGTGCGGTCAATCGAATGATCATAAAATTGTTTAGCCAAGCCTTTCATGGCTTTTTCAGATTTAGCAATGACCAATAAGCCCGAGGTATCCTTATCAATCCGATGAACCAACCCAGGTCTTCCTTCATTGCCTCGCATTTCTGGCAGGTGTTTAAAATGCCATAATAAAGCGTTGACTAAGGTGCCAGACCAGTTTTTATAGGCTGGATGAACCACCATACCTGCTGCCTTATGTACAATTAACAACTCTGGATCCTCAAATCGAATGTCTAAAGGTAAATCTTCAGCAATGATTTCCTCCTCTCGCTGTGGCTCTGGCATCAGTACCACCAATTCGTCCTTGGGACGCACTTTGTAATTGGCTTTTACCGCTTCACGGTTGACAGTGATCCATCCTGATTTAATGAAATCTTGAATTTGAGTTCTGGTTAAATCTGGTAATTTTTCCATTAAAAACTTATCGATCCGAACAGGGCCTTGTTTTGGATCAACAATGATCCTGAAATGTTCAAACAGTTCTTCCTCAATAAGCGCTTGTGATGTATCTGACATTCTACAAATTTACGTATACTTGTGAGATGCTGGTAGAAATTCCCAAAACTCCTATCGAAGAATTAAAAACCCCTTTTTTGGAATTTCAAAAAATTCGAATCTTTATCAAAAGGGATGACCTCAATGACCCCCTTTTGATGGGTAATAAATTTCGAAAATTAAAATACAATCTCATTGCGGCTAGAGCGAAGGGTGCTGATACCCTACTTACCTACGGCGGAGCGTATTCTAATCACATCTTTGCCACTGCCGCCGCTGGGAAGCGCTATGGATTCAAAACCATCGGCTTAATCCGAGGAGATGAATTAAATACAAAAAGCAATCCCACCTTAGAAGCCGCAGCTAATTTCGGAATGACTCTTCTCTTTTTACCTCGTCAAGAATTCTCAGATTTCAAGTCACATCTAACCTTTCCTTCCGATGTCAAAGGAAAGATCTATACCCTCCCTGAGGGCGGGACCAATCGAGCAGCTATTCGGGGTTGTGCTGAAATCATTGAAGAAATAAGCCTCCCTTTCGATATTCTATGTACCCCTATCGGAACTGGAGGAACTATGGTTGGATTATTAAAAGGTTTGGCAGGCCAAAAAGAAGTTTGGGGATTCTCAGCACTGAAAGGGAATTGGATGGATGCGCACATAAAATCCTTATTGATTCAAGAAAAAATGAAAGTGACTAATTTTAAAACTTTTGCAGAAACCCATTTTGGTGGCTATGGAAAGTTCAATTCTACATTGATAAACTTCATAAAGTGGTTTTACAATGAAAAAAAAACAGCTTTGGATCCTATTTATATGGGAAAGATGTGCTTTAGAGTTTGGGAAATGCTCAAAAATGAGCAAATTGCAAAAGGAAGTACGATAGTTTTACTTCACACAGGTGGATTACAAGGTATCATGGGATTTAATCAAAAATATAATACCGAATTACCCACAAGTAATATAGTATAATAACCATGATAAAACCATCATATCTGTACATAGTTGTCGTTTTATTGATCAGCAGTTGTAATGTAGATCAATTGGACGTGGAAGGCCTCAAATTATCTGAAAATACTGGATTATATGCATTCCCAATTGGGGAAACTACCTATCAATTGATGGAGTTGTTGGAAGATGCTGACTCCACTTTGGCCATAGATACGGACGAAAACGGCATGATTTCGTTTAGCTTTTTAGAAGTTGATACCATTGGGCTGGCAGAAGAAAGTGATGAACAGGATATTGATTTGAATCTTTTTGTAAGACAATCAGTAGATTTTCCGATCTCTTCTTTTAACATCCCTCTCTTCGAGACTTTTGAGAGTGGCTCTTTTTTACTAGAAAATCCCGAGTTAAATTTTACCATTAAAAATGAATTACGAATGCCCCTTGCCATAGGATTAGTAATCTGGGGAGAGAAATTGGATAGTCTCGGAGAGCTTGATTCAATTCCTCTTAATATTTATGACGCTTTTTTTGACCTCTCTGACACTCTAAAATCCATATCAAATCTAGGCCTCACTGATACCGCTGCTGTTTCGTCAACCTTTATTACCCTAAACAAAACTAATTCTGATTTTGATCAATTTCTAGGCAAAACGCCAGAAACCATCTACATGAAACTGTCGATGGTAGCCAATGCCGACTTAGACACCGGTGTCATTAAAGTTTTCCTCCCCCCAGATACGATCCCAGACAGGGAGTTCAATGCGGGAGCACAAATTTTCACGAGTATGGAATTAGAGCTTCCTATGAGTATAGATCTAGCTGATTTAGCCGTCCCTGTAGATTTAGATTCCATCTCGGTTGACGTAGATGTAGCAACTCTAGACTCATTACAACTTAGGGTTGTAACGTACAACATGCTTCCCTTTGGAGCACTCCTTAATCTTCAATTTTTGGATGCCAGCGGTGTCGTCCTTTATTCCTTAGAAGAAGGCTTCCAAGTTTTAGCCAATCCTCCCCTCAATTCAATTAATTTCAACGTCAAAGAGCCTGAAATTAACATCAACCAAGTCTGGTTAACTGGGGAAGGTATTGATGCATTGAATGATACGCAAACCATCAAAATTATTATGACCCTAAATACCACTGATGGAGCCCCCAATATTTATACCCCGCTGCTGGAAGACTATACTTTAGAGGTAAAAATTTCAGGTAAGGTGCGATTGAGCTACGAGTTATGAAAAAGATTATTGCTGGTCTATATATCCTAATTTGTTCCTTTTCTGCCTTAGCTCAAGAAGGAACATCTTTCTATCATCTAGGAAGTGCCACGATGCAGAGTACCGCATTCAATGCCTCTTATTTTCCTAAAGGTAACTTTTTTATTGGCCTACCTGTCCTCTCGGGCATCAGTTTATATGCTAACAATCGGTTTTCTTATGATGATGTAGTTATTAAGAACGGAGATGTTAATGAAATTAATTTAGATAAACTGGTATCCTCAATGGGGACAGCCAATAGTTTTAGCCTTCATGGTACCGTTAGTTTGGCACATATAGGTTTTCGAGCTCCTTCTGGACTAGGTATAAGTTTATTCGCCAATGAGCGGATTGCTACCGATTTTATTTATCCCAAAGAAGTGGCCGAGTTGCTTTTCAAAGGAAATGGCGACATGGTGGGCGAGGAGATCAACATAGGCAAAGTTGGGGCAAGTATCAACTATTACCGTGAATATGGATTAGGCCTTGCTTATGAACTTGGTGGTCGGTTAAAAGTAGGTGCCCGCTTGAAATATTTACAAGGATTTGTAAATCTCAGTACCCCTCACAACTTTGAAGCTACGCTAAAAACGAACAATGAAAGCTATCAGCTCGAAGCTGATTGGCAAAATTTTCAGCTCCGGACCGCGGGGATCAGCCAATTCAGTGATGATGCGATCAACGACGAAGATTTAGCCTCTTATTTCATTTCAAATGGAAATACGGGATTTGCCATAGACTTAGGCCTAGAATATAAATTAAATGGATATTACGCCCTTGCCTTAGCAGTAAACGACATGGGTTACATTGGTTGGAAAGAGCATGTCCAAACATCTGGTTTGTCCGATAGTACGTTCGTTTATGCAGGAGTTGAACTACAGGATGGAGATATTATCGATGCCATATCATCGGTTTCCGATAAATTTAAAGTCGATACGACCTATGAACAATATACCTCATTCCTTCCTGCCAACATTATTGGTAGTTTGGTTTACACGCCTTTAAAAGGGACGGATGTTATTACTACCCTAAACGCCAAAATTCTTCAAGGTCAAATCAACCCCGGTTTTGGTCTAGGTATCAGACAAACGGTTTCTCCTAGTGTCATCGTTTCTGCCTCAGTAACCAAGCTCCCTCAACAATTCTTCAATATAGGTGTCGGATTCGCCGCAAAACTAGGTCCAGTACAATTATACATGGCTACAGACAAAATATTGGGCTATTCAGTGCCCTCCATGAAATGGGCACAAGTACAATTGGGCCTAAATTTCGTTTTTGGAGGAAGTGGGGAGGATAGTGATTCTAAATCAGGTAAAGGAACTACAAGTACTCAAGGTTCTTATGGTGGTGGCAAAGGTGTCCAGACCTATAGCTTTCATGGACAGAAGATCAAGGCTAAAAAATACGAGGATATTTATACAATCGTACCCGAAATGTCCAAAGCTAAACCCGCAAATTATTCTAATGAATGGCGCAGTCACGAAAGATTTTCGAAAGGAAAAGTATTCATCAATAGCAAATCTGCTAAGTCCAATAACGTCGGGAAAAAGTTTAAGAAAAGTCCCAGCTCAGGCGCCGATAAAAATCAAAAGGCAAAAAAAAATAATTCCAAAACTTTTTCAGGTAAATGGTTGAGTCACGAAAACTATTCAAAACAAAAAAAAGGCAAGAAATCTAAACCCAAAAAGCAAAAACAAAAGAAGTAATTCTCTATCCAAATAAATGTGCCAGCACATCACGTAAAAGCTTCACATTATTCAACGTTACTTTGGTCTTCGCTTTATTTGACACCTCTTTATTTGCCAAGAATATTTCCGAAAATCCAAGCTTTTCCGCTTCCTTTATCCGACTTTCAAACCTATTTACGGTCCTGACTTCTCCCCCAAGACCAATTTCACCTACAAAGCAAGCCTCACGAGAAATGATGAGGTCATGATAAGAGGAATAAATAGCGGCACATACGGCCATGTCAATAGAAGGATCATTCACTCTAATACCTCCCGTAATATTCAAAAAAACATCTTGCGCTCCCAGTTTTAAGCCCATGCGCTTCTCCAAAACAGCCAACAGCATATGCAATCTTTTAAGGTCAAAACCGGTAGCCGTGCGTTGTGGTGTTCCATAATTGGCCGGGCTCACCAATGCCTGAACTTCTACCATCAAAGGTCTATTTCCTTCTATAGAGGCTCCTATGGCCACGCCTGAACGGTCTACCGATTGGTCTGATAATAAGATTTCTGAAGGGTTTTTTACCTGCATTAACCCCTCGTGTCGCATTTGATAAATCCCCAACTCAAATGTGGAACCAAACCGATTTTTTATCGTACGCAAGATACGATAAACATGGTTCCTATCTCCTTCAAACTGTAACACCGTATCGACCATATGTTCCAGTACTTTCGGTCCAGCAATACTTCCCTCCTTGTTGATGTGGCCTATCAAAAAGACGGGAATATTTGATTCTTTGGCATATTTCAGTAGCTGTCCTGTACAATCCTTCACTTGTGAAACCGATCCGGGTGCGGACTCTATATGCTGACTGTGTATGGTTTGAATAGAGTCTATGATTAGTAAATCTGGCCTCAATTTTTTGGCATGTTGAAAAATTCGAGATAGGTCTGTCTCTGACAACAAATAACATTTTTCCGAATGTACCCCAATCCGATCTGCCCGCATTTTTATCTGATGTGGGCTCTCTTCTCCTGAAACATATAAAATTTTTAACTGAGTCAGCTGAACGGCCACTTGGAGCATTAAAGTTGACTTCCCTATACCGGGTTCTCCACCAATTAACACCAAAGATCCCCTCACAATGCCTCCTCCCAATACCCGATCCAATTCCTCATCTTTCGAAGAAATCCGATCGTGGTTTTCACTCAAAACATCCTGAACCAATTGTGGGACTGATTTGACGCTAGCATCTTCTTTCCAAAGGGCTTTTTCCTGAGGCTCCTTAATAATGACCTCTTCCACATAGGTATTCCACTCCATACAAGAAGGACATTTTCCAACCCATTTGGCTGCACTTGCTCCGCATGATTGACAAAAAAAAGACGTCTTTTGTTTACTCAATAAATGTTTTATTTAATCGTTTACTCAATTTTAATACCTTTTTTATGACTCATATAGGACCCTGTTATCTTAAACCTAATGAGAGCTCCTGTTATTAACACATACGGGCATAAGACCCCAGCCATTTGATTTGATCTTTATAGGGAGCAATGGTTTTTTGGACTTCGGGATCATGAAAATGCCCATCTAATTCAATGAAAAATATATATTTAAAGTGAGTCCCCATTTTTGCCGGTCTACTTTCAACCTTACATAGGTTAATTCCAGCACTTTGGAATTTTTGTAAAAAAGCAACCAGCGCCCCCGCTTCATCTGGCAGCTTTGCAATTAAAGAGGTCTTGTCTTCCCCACTAGGTTCATTATAAAAGCTTTCACTCAAAATCAAAAACCGCGTCGTATTGTCCGCTGAATCTTGAATATTGTTGTAAAGAATGGGGACTTTGTATTCTCGAGCCGCAATCGGAGCACAAATAGCCGCTGAGTTTTTTTCCTTTAACGTCATTTGACAAGCACGACTCGTACTGCTTACGGGTACTAGTTTTACTTTGTGATCAAAATAATCATTAATGAAATTTTTACATTGACGAAAAGCAATATCCCTACTAAATATCGTAGTTACTTGAGACAAGTCCTCCTCAAGCGTCGCAATAGAAAAGTGAATGGGCAAGGCCATTTCAGCCACAATACTCAATTGATGCGTACCCAGATAATCAATTGTCTCCTGAACGGTTCCTTCTTGATTGTTTTCAATCGGTACTACCCCATATTTCACCCGACCGGTCGCAACGGACTCAAAAACGGCCGAAATCGAATCCAGAGCTATGTAATCACTGATGGCACCATAACGAGACTCGGCCGCCTGATGGGTAAAACTTCCATCGGGTCCCAGATAAGCAATGCGTTCGGGTAACTCATAGTTTCTACTGATGGCAAAGATTTCCAAAAAGATGGCCTCAATGGCCGCCTTAGTAAGCGGTCCCTTGTGCGCCTTTGAAAGTCGATCGATAATCGCCTTCTCTCTTTCAGGTCGGTAAATAGGGGCTTGTGTAGTCCTCTTGAACCTACCCACCTCTTGAACCACGGCTATCCGCTCATTGAACAACTTGAGTAGTTCATCATCAATCTGATCAATTTTTTCTCTTAATTTTTCCAGCATATCCTTATATCAAGCAATAAAATTAAAAATCATTTCTTCTTAAACGAATTTTTATTCACTTTTCATTTGGTTAGGTTATTTTTGCAGCATGCAAAGAGACAAAGAAATTTTTGATTTAATCAATAAAGAAAATCATCGCCAACTCGAAGGTATTGAATTGATCGCCTCCGAAAACTTCGCTTCGCCCCAAGTCATGGAGGCGGCCGGCAGTATTTTAACCAACAAATATGCCGAAGGCTTACCTGGCAAACGTTACTACGGAGGTTGTCAAGTGGTCGATGTCATAGAGAATCTTGCTATCGAAAGGCTAAAAACCCTTTTTGGTGCCGGATGGGCCAATGTTCAACCGCATTCTGGAGCCCAAGCCAATGCAGCAGTTATGTTGGCCATCATCAACCCTGGAGATAAAATATTAGGTTTTGATTTGGCTCATGGAGGACATTTAACCCACGGTTCTCCTGTCAATTTCTCAGGAAAAATTTATCACCCTTTTTTTTATGGCGTAGATGAAAGCACAGGGCTGATCAATTGGGAGCAAGTAGAAACACAAGCTTTGAAAGAAAAGCCGAAACTGATCATTTGTGGGGCCTCCGCTTACAGTAGAGATTGGGATTATCAACGATTCCGTGAAATTGCCGACGAAATAGGCGCCTTATTACTAGCGGATGTTTCGCATCCAAGTGGTTTGATTGCGCGAGGTCTTCTCAATGATCCCTTAGAGCATTGCCATATTGTCACCAGCACGACCCATAAAACACTTAGAGGACCTAGGGGAGGAATCATCATGATGAGAAATGATTTTGAAAATCCTTTTGGCCTGAAAACCACTAAAGGCAAGACCCGAATGATGAGTTCATTATTAGATTCTGGCGTTTTTCCTGGTACCCAAGGAGGCCCCTTAGAACACATCATTGGTGCCAAAGCGATTGCCTTTGAAGAAGCTCTTTCCGATGATTATATGAACTATGCTATGCAGGTCAAAAAAAATGCATCGGTGATGGCAGATGAATTGATTAAAAAAGATTACCACATCATTTCTGGGGGTACAGACAACCATCTGATGCTAATTGACCTAAGATCTAAAGACGTTACGGGAAAAGCCGCGGAGGAAGCTTTAGGTAAGGCCGAAATTACGGTTAATAAAAATATGGTACCTTTCGATACACAATCTCCTTTTGTCACCTCAGGTATTCGGGTGGGTACAGCCGCCATGACCACGCGAGGGTTTAAAGAAGATGATATGGTTAAAATCGTTGGCTACATCGATGAAGTGATATCAAACATTTCAAATGAGGCTCATCTGGGGAGTATAAAAACTGAAATTAAAAATTGGGTAGGTGACTATCCGTTATTCAAATGATGCATAAATGCCTTTAGATCAAGTCGACGACGAACCCGGCGAAATGTCATTTCTAGACCATCTAGAAGAATTAAGATGGCATCTCATCAGGTCACTTACCGCTATTTTTGTCTTCGCTATAGCTGCCTTCGTCTCAAAAGGCATCATTTTTGGTGAGATTATATTAGGGCCCTCTAAACCTAGCTTTTGGACCTATAGAATGCTCTGTAATCTTTCGGAGATATTGAACTCTGATGCCCTTTGCATCAGTGAATTGCCTTTTATCATCCAGAGTAGACAGATGACCGGTCAGTTTTCTATGCACATCACCTCCTCTTTTGTTATTGGTTTAATTTGTGCCTTTCCCTATGCTTTTTGGGAGATCTGGCGTTTTGTAAAGCCCGGTCTTTACGATAAAGAAAGAAAAGCAGCCACTGGCGCCACCTTTTATGTCAGTCTCCTGTTCTTTATGGGGGTCTTTTTTGGCTATTTTGTGGTGACCCCTATCTCTATCAACTTTTTGTCTAATTATCAAATAGATCCCTCGATTTTAAATGAATTTGATATTATTTCATATGTCAGTACTGTCACCACATTGGTCTTGGCTTGTGCCTTACTTTTCCAACTACCCATTGTCGTCTATTTTGCGACCAAAGCAGGACTGGTCTCCTCTTCTCTCCTAAAAACCTATAGAAAGCATTCTATTATTATCATTTTGATGCTTTCTGCGGTCTTGACTCCTCCCGATCCTTTCAGTCAAGTACTGATTGCTATTCCACTAGGCCTATTGTATCAACTCAGTATTCTCATTGCTGTTAAATTAGAAAAAAAAGAACGCAAACAAGAGTTAACTAAACCTTAACCTAAAAATATGAAAATTGCTATAGGAGGTGATCACGCCGGATTTATTTATAAAGAACAACTCAAGAAGTATTTGACCTCTCTGAATCATGAGGTCACCGATTTTGGACCATTGACTCCCGATAGTGTCGACTATCCTGACTTTGTTCATCCCGTAGCTGAATCTGTTAAAAAAAATCTCGCTGATTTTGGTGTCCTGATTTGTGGAAGTGGGCAGGGCGTAAGTATTACGGCCAATAAACATGAAGGGATTCGGGCTGCGTTGTCCTGGAATGCTGAGGTTGCTCAGTTATCGAGACAACATAATGACGCCAATATCATTTGTCTTCCCGCCCGATTCATTGCTTATGACATCGCGGAAAACTTGGTATCACTCTTCCTTGAAACTAAATTTGAGGCCGGTCGCCATCAACGTAGGGTAAACAAGATCAATTGCTGATCCTTACATAATATCCGTCCCTTTGCTTTCGATACTTTTTTGATAGCTCAGGCAACCTAGAAAATATTTTAGGGATGAGAGACCAATCATCTATAATCACTGCGGGAGGTGCCTCCTCAATGATTCTAAGCAAGGCTTGTGCAGAAGCCGCGTCATCTAATAATGCGACCCTTTCTTTAGATAGCTGGGCGTCAAGAAAAGGACTTGACAACTCGTGATAATGTAAAACACTAAGGTTGTCTCCTAGTAGCATCATTCGCCGTTTGGAAAATCTATCGGTCGGTTCTTTCACCCTAATACTGTCCATATCTAACTGAATATAACTCAAATAAGGAGCTAAAATTAAGACCCCCACAACCATGAGGGGTATCCAACTTTTCGCCCAGCGCTTACGTAATCTCAGCAAGTAGTGTACTAAAAAGAAACTTACAGAAGGTACCAAAAATAACATCTGAACCGGTGACGTTTCTACATCTACCCAAATAACGATCGAGGCCCCAAACATCATGAATAACATCGCTCGTGCGGATTTATTTTGAAAGCTACTGAAATGGCCAGAGAAAAAAGTGCTGGCCATAGCTGCCAAGCCAAAGACAATAGGTATCCCAAAAAAATAAAAATTTTCTGCCCCTCTAAGATACTTGACTTGCTGACCAAAAAGCCCTCGATCCACCAAAGCATGCCAAGCTTGAAAGCCGTTGTCATGCCAATAAAAAAAACAAAAAGTTAGGCCCAAGGGGATTAAAAGTCCATTAATATAAAGAGTTATACGCCTCAATTTTGGTGTGCTAAATAAGAAAAAGGATATTAAAAAAACAAAAAAGAAGACCCCAGCGGGGGGGTAAAATAAGGTCGCAATTCCCACATAGATTCCCGCATACAAAAACAAATCATCTGTGACTTCATTGGCAATTCGTTCTAAAACATAATGGAGGCCCAATAAGATAAAGGTCATAGACATCATTTGTGGAGATAGCGCCATAAAATCAGGTATTGCTACCGCAAGGAGCACAAAAAACAGTGCTGGCAAATCGTTGTTTTCAGAGAAATTTTTATTTCTCTTCAACAGACTATTAAAAATGATCGCATTCAAAAACAACCAAAAAGTACTTATGATATGATGGGCTTGTTGAGACTTGCCAAATACATTGTCAATGATCCGGTAAAAGAAAACCGATAATGGGCCCGTATAATCAAAAATCTCTTCGTACATCAAAAATCCCTCTGCCGATCTTTGCCCTAACAAAAGCCATTTTAATTCAAATAAAGTAAGAGAAAGCCCCTGAAAAGTAAGAAGCACCCTCAAAGACAAAAGGACCAGAAAGATGACAATCAATCGGCTTGGATCGTTTATTTTGAAAAAATTAAGCAAAAAACAATAGGGTTAAGAAACAATCTCTTTGTGATCTCAATGTAGATCTGGGTAAAAAGAGCAAATTAACAAATAAATAATAGATAATTTTGTCTCATGGAATCAAAGAGACAACATCAATACAGTCGCCAAATTCAAAAAGATCTTGGCGAAATCTTTCAGCGAGATACAAGACATTTTTTTCTTGATAATTTGGTGAGTATCATGGGTGTGGAAACGGCTCCTGATTTAAGTATCGCCAAAATTTATTTTAGCGTTTTTCCTGTACATCATGGTGCAAGAGTATTGGAAAATCTCAATGATAAAAAAAGTGAAGTAAGGTGGCGCCTCGGTAAAAGAATAGGAAAGTCTATTCGAAAAATTCCTGAACTCGCTTTTTTCATTGACGATACTGCAGAAGAAGCTAGTCGTATGGATCAGATCATCAATCATCTTAACATTCCCCCAGAAAAAACTTGAACCTCCCTTTTTTCATTGCCAAAAAATATTTCTTTTCTAAAAAGAAAAAGAATTTCATCAATGTGATCTCTTTGATCTCCATGTTGGTGGTGGGCATTGGGACCATGGCATTGATCATTGTCCTTTCCGTCTTTAATGGCCTAGAAGGCTTATTAAGGTCTACCTATGGCTCTTTTGATGCCGAAGTCATTGTTTCGGCGACTCAGGGTAAGTCCTTTGTTTATACCGATGACTTAAAAGCAAAGATTGAAAGTTCGGAGGCTGTTGATTTGATTGCCGAAGTCATAGAAGACAATGTGCTCATTAAATATAAAAATGCCCAAAGAGTCGTGAGAATGAAGGGCGTTTCAGAAAGCTTTATCGATCAACAACGCCTGCAGAATTCCCTGGTATATGGGGAGTTAAAATTAAGTGAAGAAGATCTAAACTATGCGATCATCGGGAGAGGAGTACAATATGATTTGTCCATAAACCCCAATAATGACTTTTTTTCACTTCAAGTTTATTATCCAAAAAACGTTGGCCCAGGCGTCACAAATCCATCTAAAATATACAATACCAAACGTGTCATTCCTGCCTCTGTTTTTTCTATCGAAAAATATTACGATGAAAATTATATCATTGTTTCTCTTGATTTTGCTGCCGATCTACTTTCTTATAACCAAAAAAGGACCGCCTTAGAAATCAGCCTTAAACCTGGAAAGGACGGAAAAAAGGCAGCCCTCGCACTCAATAATTTACTAGGAGACGACTATACGGTACGCTCTGGGGATGAATTACATGCTGACTTATTCAAATTTATGAAGTGGGAGAAATTAATTGTATTCATGACCTTTTTCCTAATTATCGCCATTGCTTCTATCAATATTTACTTCTCTCTTACCATGCTGGTGATAGATAAGAAAAAAGACATTGCAACCCTTCATGCCTTAGGCGCTTCAAAAAAGGTCATCCGGTGGGTCTTTTTATCTGTCGGCATGATCATTGCGTTCACGGGTGCCAGCTTAGGGCTTACCCTAGGCCTGATGATCTCCGGTCTTCAACAGGAATATGGCTTTGTTTCAATGGGAATGCAATCCGCCCTGATGACGGCTTACCCAGTAATTATTTCCATTTCTGATGTCTTTCTAACGGTATTTGCGATCATTATTATTACCCTTTTGGCTACGATTCAACCCGCTATTTTAGCCACAAAAAATCTTTCGCCTCAATCCTGAGCCCTTTTGATCCTTTTATGAAATAATTTTCTTACATTAGAAGTTTTGTTTCAACAAAAAAGTAATGAAAGTTAATCCAGATCGGCCCTTTGAAATCATCTATGCCCTTTACGAACATCAATACGTTGGTTTTTTGTTTGAATCCTTCGCTGTACAACTGAATAATCATGGGAAATTAACCCTCACCCATCAAAACATTTCTTCAAAAAACGCTCGAGAATTCGATTCAAAACTCGCAGAAGATGACTATGAGCTCATTGATACCCTGGATGCCATGCAACACGAGGCCGTTGCCCAGCATTTTTCTCGGAAAAAATTGAAACCCAGCCAATTTTTTCTAAATACTTATCATGAGAAAAATGGAGACAAAATACTTCAAAGAGAGATCAATAGCTATTTAGAAAAAAGAAAGTCCAAAATTATGCCCCTGCTGTTAGGTAAAAATGTATTTGAAATGGGTGCGGATGGTGAGCCCACCTTCAAACGCATCAATGTGCTTCCAGAACTGGCAAGTATTCTCTTCCATTTTCGGAAAAACGAAGACAATACACATTATTTCCCCACCATCAAACTCCGAGATACACGGCTTGAATTTCGCAATCAAAACAGTCATGTCATCTCGAGTGAGCCCAGCTGGTTGATGGTAAATAATGATCTTTTTACTTTTAAAGATCCCATAAGCGGAAGTAAGCTTAAACCATTTCTTAAGAAAAAATTCATCCTCATTCCAAAAAACATGGAAGAGACTTATTATCGAAAATTTGTCGCCCCTTTGGTGGCCACCCATGATGTCTATGCCAAAGGATTTGATATTGTAACTCAATCTTTTAACCCCCTGCCCATCCTTACCCTTTCTAAAATAAAGGCAACCCACGCGGCTCCTTCCCTGTTTAACCAAAAGCCTGCTCAAAATCAATCTTCTGACGTCTTGATAGAGCTTAAATATCAGTATGGTTCTCATAAATTCAAGGCTGATTTACTCAATAAAGTCAATGTGTCTGTAGAAAAAGACCAGGAAAAATATACTTTTTTTAGAATCAAACGCGATACTGAAAAGGAAATACAATTGTTGGATTTTTTATTGGAAAACGACCTTCCCATCAAAAATTCCCGAGTGATTCTTTCAGAGTCTGAAGCCTTTGATTGGCTCAATCGCCATCAATCCTCATTAAAAGAGCGTGATTTTATTATTCAACAAAACAGTCATGATGACAAGAAATATTTTTTAGGCCCCTCTGAAATTAGTATCAGTATCGAGGAGAAAATAGATTGGTTCGATATCAAAGCCATTATTAAATTTGGCGATTATGAAATCCCCTTTCTCGAAATCCGAAATCTAATTACCAATGGTCAGAATGAAGTAAGGCTCCCCAACGGACAAATAGGTATCATTCCTTCCTCTTGGGCAGAACAATATAAAGATCTTTTCATGTTTTCTGAGCCGATCAAAGGTGAGTCAAGACTCCAAAAATATCATGTTGCGTTGGTCCAAAACCTCAAGGACGAACATAACGCACAGGTCACGATGAGTCGTCGCCTAAAAAAGCTGATGGATTTCACTAAAATAGAAGATCAAAAATTGCCTTCAGGATTCAAAGGTGAACTTCGACCTTACCAAAAAGCAGGGTTTAACTGGATGTTGTTTCTCAATGAATTTAATTTTGGTGCCTGTCTTGCAGACGATATGGGCCTAGGCAAAACGATTCAGACCTTGGCTTTATTACAACACGAACATGAAACCAACGCGCAATCAACCAGCTTATTGATCATGCCTACTTCATTGGTATACAATTGGCATATGGAAGCTAAAAAATTTACCCCTTCCTTAAAAGTGCTCCTCTATACGGGCAGTGATCGAATTAAAAATGCCGAACATTTTATGCAATACGATTTGGTCATTACCAGTTATGGCATCAGTCGAATCGATACGGCTAAGGTATTGAGCAAATGCTATTTCAATTACATCGTTTTAGACGAGTCTCAAGCCATCAAAAATCCCAATTCACTGATTTCTGTCGAAGTGAGAAAATTAAATGCTCGAAAAAAGCTCATTTTGACGGGTACCCCCATTGAAAACAGCACCTTAGACCTTTGGTCTCAATTGTCCTTTGTGAACCCGGGTCTCTTGGGTAATAAAAAGTTTTTTACCTCTGAGTATCAAATCCCCATAGAAAAGCATCAGGATATTGGAAAAACTTTGCGCCTCAATAATTTGATCAAACCATTTATTCTAAGAAGAGACAAGTCTCAAGTGGCCAAAGATCTACCTGAAAAAACCATCAGTATTAAATATTGCACCCTTACGGCAAAGCAAAAAGATTATTACGAAAGCGAAAAAGCACTCTTTCGTAATGAAATTCTAAATGCTATTGAAAACGAGGGTTTAAAAAAATCTCATATCATATTACTTCAAGGACTCACCCGCCTCAGACAAATAGCCAATCATCCCATAATGGTTGACGAGAATTATGATGGTGACTCGGGTAAGCTCGAAGAAATCATTTACATGCTTCACAATGCCCTAGGAAAAAATCATAATATTTTAGTTTTCTCACAATTTGTGAAGCATCTTAAAATCATCAGTAACCACTTGGAAGAGGAAAAAATACCTTTTGCCTATTTAGATGGATCGGTAAAAGACCGGCAACGGGAAGTAGAAAAATTTCAAAACAATCCCCATATTAATATCTTTCTGATTTCCTTAAAAGCAGGAGGCTTAGGACTGAATTTAACAAAAGCGGATTATGTTTTTTTATTGGACCCTTGGTGGAATCCTGCGGCGGAGGCACAAGCCATTGATCGGGCCCATAGAATTGGACAAAAAAACAAAGTGTTCACCTACAAATTTATTTCCAAAGACACCTTAGAAGAAAAAATTCTTCAACTACAAGAAGCCAAAAAGAAACTCGCTAACGAACTCATTACCATCGAGGATAATTTTGTGAAATCTCTTTCTAAATCTGATATTCAAAAACTATTTGACTAAAACCCCCAATACCTGTGCCGGTAAGAAATCACCCACTGGCCTGCTCTTTTTTGGCCCTAAATCTCACTCATCCATTCGACATGATCCTCGATCGGTGGCCTTTGCCCTTCGACCATAACAACATCTGTTTTCCCTAAATAAAAAAATCCCATCAGTCGATCCTCCTCTGCTAAACCAAAGGCTTCTTTTGCCGGTTCCATGTAAGTGACCCCCCCCGTACTCCAATAGCCTCCCAAGCCATAAGCATTCGCCGTCAGGTAGATGTTTTGAACGGCACAGCCCACGGCTGCAATTTCCTCCACTTCTCTGATTTTAACGGCACTACTTCGTTTCATGATGATCATGATCACATGGGAGGCACGCAAGGGTGCTTTGGCTAGATTTTCATACTTAGCCGTTAAAAAATTCCCTTCTTCCAAAGCCACTTTTTTATAAATTTCTGCTTGCTTTCTTCCCAATTCCTCTCGTCCTTTTCCCGCATACACTTTAAATCTCCAAGGGACAGTCATCTTATGGGTAGGCGCCCAGTGGGCATTATTTAAGATTTGCCAAATGATCTCATCCTCAATTTTTTCATTCTTATAATCCCTAGGATAAATGGACCGGCGAGAAGCAATCATTTGATTAAAAGCTGAAATTTTCATTTTTTATAGGTTTTTTATAGCTGTCGAAATTACACAGAGCCGTTCAATTGGCAATTTTTTTATCCCTTTTATTTTCCTTCTCCTCCTGGATTGTCCGGCCTTTTTTTCTGCTGACCTCCGTGGATTTTTCCTTTTCAATCCCAATAAAACAGTAGAATCCTCATACCTTTACTTGTATGAGTGAAAATCCTTCAAAATTGTTTTTGCTAGATGCAATGGCGCTTATTTACAGAGCTCACTTTGCCTTAAGTAAAAACCCAAGAATCAATTCCAGTGGCATCAATACAGGTGCCATTATGGGTTTTACCAATACACTCCTTGAAATCATTAACAAAGAAAAACCCTCACATATTGGGGTGGCATTTGACACCCACGCCCCCACGTTCAGACACATCGCTTATGCTGAATATAAGGCCAATAGAGAAAAACAACCCGAAGAAATCAGCATTGCCATTCCTTATTGCAAAAAAATTGTAGCCGGATTTGGCATTCCCGTAATCGAATTGGATGGCTATGAAGCCGATGATCTTATTGGGACCTTGACCCAAATGGCGGGAAGTGAGTACCAGATTTTTATGATGACCCCAGACAAGGACTATGCCCAACTGGTCAATGAGCATACTTTTCTTTATAAGCCTGCTTTTATGGGCAATGGTGTAGATATTCTGGGTATTAAAGAGGTATTAGAGAAATTTGATATCAACGAGGTACGTCAAGTTATAGATGTGCTGGGACTCAAAGGAGATGCGGTCGATAACATCCCGGGTGTACCCGGTATCGGAGATAAAACGGCTTCTAAGTTGCTCAAAGAATATGGCTCTGTAGAAGAAATTGTGGCCAACCAGCACTTATTAACCGGCAGTGTAAAAAAGAAAATTGAAGAATTCGGAGAACAAGGCCTTTTTTCCAAAGAATTAGCCACCATTAAACTCGACTGCCCCATTACTTTTGATGAAGAGGCCTTACGTTATTCTGGGCCCATAGAAGATTTAATTGTCCCCGTATTGGAGGAATTAGAACTGCGCACCATCGCAAAACGTATTTTTGGCGTCCCTGCTGCGCAGAAAAAAGCTTCAAGTCAACTGGGCCTCTTTGAAAACACCCCCTCAAATGTAGCAACAACGACCCTCGCCAAAAAAAATATAGAAACCACGCCACACAACTATCAATGTCTCACTTCACCCAAAGAAAGAAAACAACTCATTGAAACATTGGGCACCCTCTCTGAGTTTTGTTTTGATACGGAAACCACCAGTCTCAATACCCTAGACGCCGAATTGGTCGGCTTGGCCATTTCTTATGAAAAAGGAACCGCTTTTTATGTCCCTTTCCCCGAGGACCGAACCACCACCCAAGCGCTCATCAATGAATTTAAATCAATTTTTGAAAATGAAAACATCATAAAAATTGGTCAAAATCTTAAATATGATATTCAAATTTTGCGGAATTATAATGTCACGGTCAAGGGCAAAATATTTGATACCATGCTCGCGCATTATCTCATTGATCCAGAACAAGCCCATGGTATGGACGCCTTGGCCGAGGCCTATCTGAATTATGTCCCCGTAAGTATCACAAAGCTCATCGGGCCCAAAGGGAAAAACCAAAAAAGTATGCGCAACGCGCCGCTAGAAGAGATTACCGAATATGCAGGAGAAGATGCTGATATTACTTTTCAACTCAAAGAAAAGTTGGCCGTTGAAGTCACTGAGCGTAACTTAGGCAAACTCCTCCACGAAGTAGAAGAGCCGCTTTCATTCGTGCTTGCAGACATGGAATACAGCGGCGTGAGTATCGATGAGAAGGCCCTGAGTGAATTGAGCGATGAGCTTCAAACAGAAAGCTTAAGAGTCCAAACAGAGATCTTTGAACTCGCAGGAGAAACGTTCAATATCAGTTCTCCCAAACAACTGGGGGCCATTTTATTTGATAAATTAAAACTCATTGAGAAGCCTAAAAAAACAAAGACGGGCCAATATGCCACGGGCGAAGATATTCTTTCAAAATTGGCGCCTGCACATGAGATTGCTAACAAGATTTTAGAGTTCCGAGAATACCAAAAACTGAAATCAACCTATGTCGATGCCCTGCCACGCATGGTCAATCCGAAAGACCAGCGGGTCCATACAGATTACCGCCAAACCGTAGCCGTCACAGGCCGTCTCAGCTCAAATAATCCCAACTTACAAAACATCCCTATTCGGACCAAGAAAGGACGTGAGATACGGAAAGCTTTCATCACCTTAAATAGTGATTTTGTACTTCTTGCCGCGGATTATTCCCAAATTGAGCTGCGCATCATGGCCTCTTTTTCAAAAGATAAAAGCATGATGGAGGCCTTCAGGCTTGGCAAGGATATTCACGCCACTACGGCCAGCAAAGTTTTCGGTGTTCCCTTAGAGCAGGTAGATACCGACATGCGTCGAAAAGCCAAAGAAGTTAATTTTGGGATCATTTATGGGATGTCTGCTTTTGGCCTCTCTCAAAATTTAAATATTTCGAGGAGTGAAGCTGCCGAGATTATTGAGGCCTATTGGAAAGAATTCCCCTCAGTGCGGATCTACATGGATGCCTGCATCGAAAAAGCCAAAGAACAAGGTTATGTGGAAACCATCTTAGGTCGAAGACGCTACCTTCGCAACATCAATGCAGGTAATTTTACTATGCGCGGATATGAGGAGAGAAATGCCATCAATGCCCCTATTCAAGGTTCTGCGGCTGATTTAATCAAAGTCGCCATGATCAATATTCACAATTGGATGAAAAAGGAAAAGCTTGCCTCAAGAATGTTGATGCAAGTCCATGATGAATTGGTGTTTGAAGTGCATCATTCTGAAATCACGCGGGTCCAAGAAAAAGTAAAAGAATTGATGGTCAATGCCATAAAATTAGAAGTCCCCATGGAGGTCGGCATCGGTATGGGTAATAATTGGCTAGAAGCACATTAGTAATCTAAAACCCTATGATAATGTCCTCAACTCCCACTGAAAATGATATTCGCCGCGCACATGAGCGTATTCTTCCACACATTCATAACACCCCGGTCCTGACCTCTCAATTTATCAATGAGCTCACGGATGCCCATCTTTTTTTTAAATGTGAAAATTTTCAAAAAACAGGCTCCTTCAAAATGCGTGGGGCCTCTAATGCCCTTTTTTCCTTAAAGCCTGAAGAACGGCTCAATGGGTTTGCTACACATTCCTCAGGGAATCACGCCCAAGCCGTTGCCTACGCTTGTAAAACGGCCGGAGTAAGTGCTTATATTGTCATGCCCCAAAATGCCCCCAAGGTAAAAATTGATGCTGTCAAAAATTACGGAGGTAACATTGTTTTTTGCGAGCCCAACGAAACCGCCCGACAGGAGGCCTGCGCCAAGATCATTCAAGAAACAAATGCGGTGTTTATCCCCCCTTTTGACGATTTGGCGATCATTGCTGGACAAGCCTCTTGTGCCAAAGAATTAATTGAAACTCACGCTGATTTGGATTATCTACTCACTCCTGTAGGAGGAGGTGGATTGGCGGCAGGTACGGCCCTAAGTATCAAATACTTCTCTCCCAAAACAGAAGTCATCTTGGGAGAACCCGAAAGCGTAAATGACACCTATTTATCGCTCAAAGCAGGTAAAATCATTCCTGTTTCCCAAACCCACACCATGGCCGATGGCCTCAAAACGACCGTGGGGAAATTAAACTTTGAAATCATCCAAAATCATGTAAAAGAAGTGATTACCGTCTCTGAGGACGAAATTAGTAGTGCGATGCGAATGATTTGGGAACGAATGAAGATCGTCATTGAACCTTCCTGTGCCGTCCCCTTTGCTGCCTTATTGGGCCGTAAAGCTTTTTTTAAAAATAAAAAAGTAGGTATCATTTTGACGGGGGGGAATGTGGATTTGGGGAATTTGCCTTTTGTGTAAAGAACAACATCTCTTCGATATAACGCTCCCGACTTTCAAAGATCCTTTTTCAATTATGTCAATATTAATCTTTAGCTTTATTTATATTGCTCTTTATTAATTAACGGTTAATCTATTATTAATCCTCAGAGCCTCCTTATGTCACGTCATTTTTTTGTGCTCATTAACCCTCAATCCGGTCGTGGAAAAAGTCAAAAAATAGGCAAAAAGGTAGCCGAATTTTTGAGGTATCATGAAATAAAATTTGCCGTATTTGAAACCCGTAATGATTGTAGAGGCGCCCAAACCGTCGAAGAAAACTTGACCCCTGATTATACGGATTTAATGATTATTGGAGGAGATGGCACCATTAATGAAGCCATCAATGGATTGAAGTTAGACCTCCCGGTTTCATTTATTCCTTCGGGAAGTGGCAATGATTTTGTGAAGAATATCCGCATTGGATCCACGTTGGAAACCCAACTCGATACCGCCCTCCACGGACCCATCACTCGAATCGATATCGGCCTATGCAATGATCGGAAATTCATCAATGGTGTAGGAATCGGTTTTGATGGTCAGATTGCCGCTGACATGATTCATCGAAAGGTTCCTTTTCTCAGCGGTCAGCTCAAGTATTATTATCATGTCCTTCATATTCTGGGAAGTTACAAATACCGTGATTTTGACTTGACCATAGATCAAGTCTCTCAAAGACAAAATTTAATTTTATTGACCATCGCCAATGGCACCACTTTTGGAGGGGGCTTCAAGCTGACACCCCATGCAAAATTAAATGACGGTAAACTTTCTATATGTGCGATCGGGAAGCTTTCTCCATTGCAACGTTATTTGAAGGTGTTAACCCTACAAAAAGGGTCTCATCATCGTCTGAAAGAAGTTTCCTTGTTTGATGCAAAAGAAATCAGCCTCGGGGAAAATCAAAAACTCGAAGCTCATATCGATGGCGAGTATTTTAATCAACCCCCTTTCACCATTTCTGTCCTCCCCAGCGCCCTTCAAATCAGGGCCTCTTTATTTTGAATTTACTGTTTTTACTGGTCACCCAATAACACGCTCCCGCAATCAAAACCAGCAAGATAGAAATGAATTGTGAATGAGAAATCAACCCTTCTATGACAAATCCGCGTCTAAGATCTCCTCTAAATACCTCTATGATCGATCGTCCTACGGCATATATCATCACATATAGAAATACCAGTTGTCCGTGAAATTGCTGTCTTCGCTTCAACTGAACCAAAAACAACATCAGAGATCCAATGAAGAAAACTTCATAAAGCTGTGTAGGATGCAGTGGGATATCTAGGGGTTTTGCTTGAGATTTTGCATCTGTAAACGTTACCCCAAGAAAAGAGTCAGTAGGCAATCCATGACAACAACCCGCAAAAAAACAGCCCAATCGACCAAAGCCATGGATAATCGTAGCGATTATAGAAAGAATGTCGAGCATAGGAAATATGGGCCATTTCTCTTTTCTAAAATACCAAATCACTGTAGGTACTGCAAAAATCAAAGATCCATAAAAAACAAAGCCTTGTCTGAAGTTTTTAAGTAGGTTTCCAGGGCTCGAAAAATAATAAGCAGGATCTTCAAAATAGAAAAAAATCTTCCCTCCTATGACGGCGGCAGAAATAATCAGTATTGTTAACGTTTGCACCTTATCCGGCTCAATATCTAGCTCTTTTTTGAACACTTTTATCCCATACATATAGGAAGTAAGCGCGCCAATCATGATGAAGAAACCATAGGCATAAAGCGTGATTCCTCCTATTTCTATTAATTCAGGATGCATTTCTATTCAAATTGGTTAGTTTCATTATTCTTTGAGCTGTCGTATACTTGTATCGCAATTACTTCTGCCTCGGCCGTTATTATACCACTGCTTTCTAGCGTACAACTCATGATGATTTTACGTTGATGATGCTCGATTACCTGAGCCCTTAAGGTAATCATATCCTTAGTTGGTGTTGGTTTTAAATACTTGACCTTCAACCCTCCGGTCGCATAACGATAGAAGGGGGTAGAATCAAAGTCTCTATCTTCTTGTTGATAAGCGTATGCCATGGCGGTTCCCATACAATGGCAATCGATGAGCGTCGCCATAATCCCTCCGTTGAGCAACCGGGGCCAGCCCCTATATTTTTCGTCCGGCTGCCAGTGACAAATGGCTGCGGATCCTTCCCAAAACCCTTTGATTTGAAGGCCTTCTGGATGCTCCGCGCCACAGCCAAAACAAACATTGCCGGGCATGTGGTCTTGAAAATATTTCTTCTCGGTCATCTGCCTTTGATTACAATCAAGCTAAATTACGCATACAAATTGTTATTTAATATGGTTTATACGTTAGATTTAAATTTTTTAGGATATCCCCAATCCATAGCGGCTTATCTGGTCGAGACATCCGTAGGTCCTGTATTAATTGAAACGGGTCCTCACTCCACCTTCGAAGTGCTTAAAAGTGAAATCAAACGTTGCGGTTTTGAGATAGATGAAATTAAACATGTTTTTTTGAGCCATATTCACCTAGACCATGCCGGTGCTGCTTGGGCGCTTGCCGCCCAAGGGGCCACCATTTATCTGCATCCCTTTGGGGAAACGCATTTAGCCCATCCTGAAAAACTTATGGAATCTGCCAAGCGCATTTATCAGGAAGACATGGATCGATTGTGGGGTCAAATGCATCCCATTCCAATTGATCAATTGCGGAGTACGGGGCATTTGGAAGAAATCCTGATCGGAAATCGCCGCTTTCAGGCACTTCATACACCCGGTCATGCCAAACATCACATTGCTTGGAAAATAGACAACCTGGTCTTTACCGGCGATGTCGCTGGGGTGAAAATTCAAAAGGGTCCGGTCGTACCTCCTTGCCCACCACCAGACATCAACCTGGAAGATTGGATCCGTTCGATAGATCTCATTCTTGCCTGCGAACCCTCCCAAATTTACCTGACCCATTTTGGTGTGATTGAGGACGTTCCGGCACATATGCATGCACTTAAAAGTATGATCAATGATTGGTCCCAATGGGTGAAAAAAAACTGGGAGGCCGGCTTTACCGCCCAAGAACTTACGCCTAAATTCAGTGAATATACCTCCCAGCAATTGCTCCGATTGGGGGTCGATCCACTGGGAATAAAACAATATGAGGCTGCGAACCCCTCATGGATGAGTGTCGCGGGTTTGATCCGTTATTGGAAGAAAAAAACGGGTTGATTCTTCAGGGAAGATTACACTTTCCGGCCCAATACTAAATCCCCACGCTCCTATGGATAAAGCAAATAGATTTTTGTATTTTTACCCTTATGGACCGTAGAAAATTTATCAAATCAGGCGCATTAATGGGTGCCGTACCCAGCCTTACTTCTTTCCATCTATCTACAGAAGTTATCAAGCCAAAGGCACTCAAGCCAGGTGCTTCCATTGGGGTCATTGCGCCCTCTGGGGCCTTAAAAAGATCCGGTTATGAAACGTTGGTAGAAAACTTCCAGATGCTGGGTTATCAAATCATCCATACCGATAATTTAAGGGTACAAAATGGATTTCTTGCAGGCACCGATGCACAAAAGATTGAGGACTTGCACCACATGTATGAAAACCCCGAAGTTTCAGCCATTTTATGTGCTCGGGGTGGATATGGCGCTACGCGACTTCTAGAAAAAATAGATTATTCCCTGATTAGTGCGCATTGCAAACCCCTGATCGGATACAGTGATATTACGGCCCTGCATTTGGCCATTTATAAAAAGTGTGGAATTGTGGGTTTTCACGGCCCCGTGGGAATCTCTACTTTTAACCCTTTTTCAATTCAACATTTTAATGCGGTGATTCAAAAGGGGAATAAAAATAAAATAAAAATCGATGATCCCTTAGTCATCAAAGCAGGCGCCGCCACGGGTAAACTCATAGGAGGAAACCTGTCTCTGTTAATCAGTATGATTGGTACCGCGCACGAAATCAATTGGGCTGATCACATTGTCTTCATTGAAGAGGTCGGAGAATCTACTTACCGCATAGATCGAATGCTTACCCAACTGCGTGCGGCTCAAAAATTTAAAGGAATAAAAGGCATTGTTCTGGGCCATTTTACCCGATGTGATGCGCAACCTGGGGACCCCTATTATGAGTTTTCAACCAGTCTTAGTGAAGTCTTCAAAGACCGCCTAGGTGATTTAGGCATCCCTGTCATGGGTGGTTTTCCCTTTGGACATGAGGAGAACAATGCGACCTTACCCATCGGCATAAGGGCCACCATGGATACAGAAAAAGGGGTTTTGAAATTATTGGAATCTGCCGTTTCATAGCTTACTTATCTTCCGCGTCCCCTCAATTATACGGTGGCCCTTTTGCATTCATTCGTCTCTTTTTATAAATTTCCACCATGAAATTAGATGATATCAACAATTTTATTGGGGACATAGACCTGGAATTATTGGATCAACTACTCAAAGGTAGGTTTAATGATCGTCATCGTATCCTAGAAATTGGCTGTGGACAAGGAAGAAATATCATCCCTTTTTTAAACTTAAAAAAAACCATTTATGGCATCGATGTGGATGAAAAAAACGTAGCCCTATGCAAAATTATCGCAACCTCTTTGGGAGGAAATCCTGCTTTTTTTTCAAAAGCTACTGCCGATATCCTGCCTTTTGAAAATGGTTTTTTTGATGCCATCATCAATTGTAGGGTCATGCATTTTGCCAAAAATACTCTTGAATTTCAACAGCAATGGGAAGAGCAGTTTCGAGTACTTAACAAAGGAGGATTTCTCTATCTCAGTATGGATACTTCCATTCACAATGAAGAAATTGTGCAACAAACCGATGGCGATCGATCTTGGCTCAACGATCAATCGGAGCGCCTGTTGTTGACTGAAAAATTATTTAATTTGGTCCAGTTACATACTGATTTTCGGTTATTAGAACCCCTTAAAACCCTCCGGTTTGACCAAGACCATGCGCATGCCATCCTTTGTCTTCAAAAAAGGTGATCCAATTAAGGGAAGGGCTTTTTCGATCCCTGACGAAATAATTACTATTTTTACTTGCTCAAGATCATCCTCCATTAAAACCAATACCTCCACGATGCCCAAAGCTTCCTTCACTACCAAGCTAAAGTATAAGTTCGATAATTTTATTTCAAAGGGAACTTCCCAAATGATTCTTGGATTGACTTTGTTTTCCATCTCATTTATCTTCTTATGTTCTATCTTATTATTGGCTTTTGGATTGGGTCCCACCCATGATGAACCTTTAACCCTTCCCCAATCTATTTGGATAAGTCTTATACACATGCTAGATCCAGGCACCGTGGGTGGAAATGAGGGCAACTGGCCTTTTATGATATTCATGATGACGGTAACCCTCTTTGGATTGATCATCATAACCATCCTGATCGGTTTAATTTCCAATGGAATTATGGTTAAAATTGAACGTCTTCGCAAAGGGAGGTCCTTTGTCATTGAAGAAAACCATGTTGTCATCCTAGGCTGGTCTTCTAAGGTTTTTACGCTGCTGTCCGAGTTGATCATTGCCAATGAAAACCAATCAGATGCTGCTATTGTCATTTTGGCAGAAAAAGATAAGGTAGAAATGGAAGACGAAATACGAGAGAAAGTAAAAAATTTCAAAACCACTCGTATCATCTGTAGGACAGGAAATCCAATAGATTTAGATGATCTTCAAATTGTAAATCTCAAAGAAAGCAAATCCATTATTCTCTTGGATAATGACAGCGAAAACTCGGATTCTCAAATCATCAAATCAATTGTCGCGATCACCACACAAACTTTCAATAGGAAAACTCCCTTTCATATTACTGCTGAAATCAAGGATAAAAAGAATCTAGCCGTTGCCAAAATGGTGGGCAAAGATGAAGTAGAATTGATCTTATCAGATGAGGTCATCTCAAGAATTATGGTTCAGACCAGTCGGCAATCCGGATTAAGTGTTGTTTATATTGAGCTGCTTGATTTTGATGGGGACGAAATCTATTTTTCAAAGGCCCCTACGCTTACTGGTAAAATCTATCGCGATATTCTTTTCGCCTATCCCAATTCATCCATTATGGGTATCCATCAAGCAACGACCCAAAGCGTTTTAATCAACCCGCCCATGGACCTTGTGTTTCAGGAAGGAGATCAAGTCATCGGCATCACCGAAGATGACGATACCTTGATTCCCGCTGCACAACCTTCTACTGACTTTAACCCCGATCATGTGGCTCTCAGGGATAAGGACGTTCCCCATCCAGAAAAAATACTCATCATTGGCTGGAATCCACGTGGCAAACATATCATCAAAGAAATAGACCAATATGTGGCCTCCAAATCTACATTAAAAGTCATTTCAAAATTCGAAAACTCCTCTGACGAGGTGATGGGGCTAGGCACAGAAATGTCGAATCTTACGGTTAGCTTTGAAGCTCTTGATACTACCGATGGCCCAACGCTACAAAATCAAGGTTTAGGCGATTTTGATTACATCATTTTACTGAGTTACAAAAATTATTTTCCCTTGCAGGAAGCCGATGCGCAGACCTTGATTACCTTATTGCACTTGCGCTATTTTTCAGAACATCATGACACTCATTTCAAAATTGTCAGTGAAATGTTGGACATGAAAAACCGAATTCTTGCCAATGTTACCAGTGCCGATGACTTCATTGTGAGTGATAGCCTCATCAGCTTATTGATGAGTCAAATAAGTGAAAATAAATTTCTCATGCGGGTCTTTGAAGAATTATTTGATGCTTCTGGGGACGAAATTTATATCCGAGAAATGAATCAATATGTGACCCTTCACGAACCTGTCAATTTTTATACGGTCTTAGAATCTGCATGCAGAAAGAATGAAACAGCGATCGGCTACCGCTTAATGGATGAAGCTAAGAGCATAGAAAAAAATTATGGTGTGGTGGTCAATCCTGTTAAAAATGAACTGGTAACTTTCAACGAACAAGACATGATCATTGTCCTTTCTGCACATTAAGTATGGGTAACGGAAACAAAAGAGCACAAATAGCTTCTGTTTTAATCTCTAAACTAAAAAGGCGTCAAGGAATTTAATCAATGATGAGGTCTCAAAAGCAAAAAACATTATCTTTGATAAAAACTACAAAACTATGGCAATGTTAGGCGTTATTGGATTTTTATTTATTTTGGCAATCGTTTGTCCTTACATTCTTCCCAATGATAAAGTCAGCACTCACAAAAAAGATCACGTATAAGCGTTTCCGCGGCTTTTTTTAAGCTTTCTTTTCCTTATCACTGATCTTTTTGGCGTCGATCATCGACATCGCTACCACAAAGGCTAGAAAAATAACTACAATATTTACGAATAAATTGACGCCGTCTGTGACCGCGGGATTTGTTAGTTCCATAATTTTTTAATTTTGTTGTAAATATAAATCAAATAATTGCTTCTTTTAAAGCACTTACCAATCTTTGGACATCTTTTTGATCATTATAAATATTCGGTGAGATTCGGAGGGCTTGATCACGAACAGAAATCTTCACTCGATGTTTAGAAAGCGCTTGTTCTATTCGTTCCATAGTTGTATTTTCATTAAAATAAACACCAAATAAATGGCTGGCCCTTCCTTCCGAGGCCTCGACGGTATAGCCTTCTGAGCGTAAGGTATCGATGGCGTCATGACACAGGACCTCGCAATACTCTTGGATCCCCAAAGGCGTCCATTTTAATAATTGTTTAATGGCTGCGATGAGCATGGGCACCAAGATAAAATTGCTGTGTTCCCCTACTTCATATCTTTGTGCTCCTGGCAAAAAATGATCCTCATAATGTGTGAGTCCAGTAAATTGATCCGCACCTTGCCTATTTATCCAGTTATTTTCAATGGGGCTGCCTTGATCAAACATTTCCCCATAATAAGCCATCCCTATCGAATAAGGACCCATCAGCCACTTGTAACCCGCCACCACCAACGCATCCGGCTGCACCGCTTGCACGTCAAAAGGCAATGCGCCAATCGACTGGGTGCCGTCTATGATCAATGCCGCTCCCACCGCTCTGGTTTTTTGACGAATCGCCGTCAGATCAAACTTGATACCATTGACCCAATGAACGTGCCCTATGGAGACGGCTGCCGTTTGATCGTCAATGGCGGCAAGAATACGTTCGTTCCAAGCCGTGCAGAGGTTCTTTGACTCCGTGGGCGCTGCCACAAATTTAAGCTGATAATGGGGATTGGCAGACCATGGATACACATTACTCGGGAATTGACCTGCTGCCAGAACGATATTCCCTTTTTTCTTTTCCAAGTTTTGCACCACATTTTCAATCCCATAAGATACCGATGGAATGATGACGTGTCTTGCTGACTCTGGACTATTAATCAGCTGACCAAACAGGTTTCTAAGGACCTCCGTTTCCTTAAAAAAATCTGAGGGTGCGATATGAAAAGGTTTTCTTTTTTGAATCATGCCTTTGATCCCCGCCTTTTCCACTTTTTTCAATAGAGGAGACATGTAGGCCCCATTCAGATAACTGATCTTTCGTTGTAAGGAAAATTTATTGCGTTGACATTTCATAACCTAAATTATTTACGAAAGATAAGGTCTTTAAAGATTAATCAAGATAAAATTGGAAAATTAAAGGCCCTATTGACGCGCTCTTCCTAAATAACTGCCTTGTTTTTGGCAAGGGCCATCATAATTCCCGCCATTTTTTCATAACCCCGCGGTAGACTTTAACGAGAAGGTCAACATTACTGCATAGCAGGAGGCTGAGAGGCCATGAGCAATCATAAATTTACAGATTTTGTTTTTCGTAGGCACCCAAATCCGGGTGCTCATCACGTGCCCGACCCAGGAGGTCATCCCAGACAGGACTGTTTTGGCCAAGATCAATGGCGACAGATCCACTGTCTAGTTCATAATTGTAATTTTCAGTATCTTGAAAGAGGGAAATGAGTGAATCAAAAAAGATATAGTTATCGTTAAGCGCAGTGTTTGAATGAATAAGGTTGTGATGAATAGATGACGACCAACCTGCCTGTCCATCATCAGAAGACCAGAGATCGTTATCACTTGGCCCCCAAACAATACTGTTGTGCAGGGTCAAATACAAATGGCTGCTGATTTTACTTTCGTCAGATAAGATGAGACTATTGGTAAAAATAGTGGCGGGGTCAGAAGTGTAAAAAGAGTTGGGCGTATTGACAAAGGTACAATGAGTATAGTGATAGAAGCCCCCTGCTGCATTAATTACGTTGCTGGACCCACTGTTCATTATCAACAGGTTTTCTCCCACTATGTCACTACTATAGGCTGCTAGGCCTGCTTGAGAACTGTGTCTGATGATGCTGTGTTTTAATGTTAAGTCGGCCAATGTATCCTCATCTGGATTGCCAATGGTTATACCCGTGATCGCATTTTCTATGATCGTGTAGTCCAATAAATTGTTTTGACTTCCTATGAGAAAATGAAGGCCAGGCCATTGGCCCGGGGCAATGCGATAATCAGTATCCCATCGCGAATTTCGAAAGGTGATGGGATGGGTAGAATCGCCTACCGCTATGAGTTGGCCGGCCACCAGAAGTGGGGCATTGGCATCGAAAAGGAGGGTAGCGCCCGCTTCTAAGGTCAACAAGCAACCTGCATCAATCAATACACTATCATAGAATACATAGGGTCGGTCAGCGGTAAAAGTCATATCGCACAAGATTTCATTACCCATATAAATGGCATCTTGTCCCCAAGCCATCAATAAGGTCTGATGGGTATTCCCATTCCAATATGTGGTGATGATATCTTTAATTAAATAAGGGTTGTCCTTGTCTTGCTTACCCACTGTCAACTTTACTAAAATCAAGAGGCTGTCTTTACCCATGAGTAGGACGTCCTCAGCATGGTTTTCTTCGGCACCATTGATGATCAATGAGTATTCAGAGCCAACGGTTAAAGAAATCTCTGAAATATTGATCGCTTCGGTATTAGGATTATAGATTCTCAATCGTTTGGTGATGCTCAATCGATCCGTCAGTAGCGTATCAAAAAGTAACGTGTCTGTACTGAATAGTAAGCTGATATTGGCCTGAGTAGCGGGTGTATCATCTTGATCATCACAGGAGAGTAGGGCGGCCATAGCACAAAGGCCAATAATTAGTATCCCTTTAAAAACCGCTTGAACTAAGTAAGTCGTCATGGTTAGGCTTCGTCCTTGAGTCTTTCAGAGTTTTCTGCAATGCGCAGGCGATCTATAAAATCTTGAATATCCCCCGACAGAATGTTGGGTAAGTTGTATACCGTATGTCCAATACGGTGATCGGTTACGCGCCCTTGTGGAAAATTATAGGTTCTAATTTTGTCTGAACGATCCCCGCTGCCCACCATGGTTTTGCGTTCTGAACTGATCTTATCATTGTGTTTTTTAAGCTCTTTTTCATAGATTCGTGATCGCAGGACTTTCATGGCTTTGTCATAATTGGCGTGCTGGGAGCGCCCATCTTGACATTCAACAACCGTATTTGATGGGAAGTGTGTCAGCCGGACAGCAGATTCCGTTTTGTTGATGTGCTGTCCCCCAGCTCCAGAAGCACGAAAGGTATCTTTTCGAATATCCCCCATATTTAAGTCAATATCTACATCTTCCACTTCTGGAAGTACTGCTACAGTAGCTGCTGAGGTATGTACGCGGCCTTGGGATTCGGTGCTGGGAACCCTTTGAACGCGATGGGCCCCTGATTCAAACTTTAATTTTCCGTAGACCTCTTGGCCCTCAATCGTACAAATGATTTCTTTGAATCCGCCTGCCGTTCCTTCACTGAAGCTGATGGGTTCCAATTTCCATTTTTGATCCTCCGCAAACTGCCGATACATTTTGAAAAGATCCCCAGCAAAAAGAGAGGCCTCATCTCCTCCTGTGCCAGCACGTATTTCCAAAATGACATTTTTGTTATCGTCTGGATCTTGGGGGATCAAAAGGATTTTCAGCGCCTCATTAAGGCGCTCAATTTGGGGTTCTAGAGCATCAATTTCCGCCTTGGCAAGGGTGCGAAATTCTTCATCTTTTTCTGTGGATAGCAGGTCCTTGGTGTTTTTGAGATTTTCTAAAGCAAGCAAATAAGCATCTGCCTTAACCACAATTTTTTCTAATGAGCGATATTCTTGATTGAGTTTGGCATACATTTTCATGTCGGACATGGCGTCAGGCTGAACGATAAGCTGTTCAATCTCTTCAAATCGGTGTTTAATAGACGTCAGTTTTTCAATCATTTTTCTAATTTAGTCGGTTAAAATTAGGCTTTTCCTTTTGAATGACGCTTCTCTCCAAAGAAAATACTTGCGTCAGGGAATGACAAAATTTCGTTAATGACTTTAGCGTAATAAAGTAAAACGCCCCCTCTCGGTGCGTGCAACTCCTGACTCTGCTACATATTCAATGACATAAAGATAAGAGTCTTGTGGTAAGGGGGTGTCTTTAAGATCCCCATTCCACTCAGCATTGAGGTCTGTTGATTCAAAAACCAAGGCGCCATATTTGTTATATAGCTGAAGGGTTGTTTGAATTATATTTTCATGACTTGCTTTAAAAACATCATTAAGGGCATCCCCGTTTGGGGTAAAAGCACTGGGCATGGTTAATTTATAGCCTTTTTCAATGATGAGGGTGTCAATTTTTATGGCTTCACAACCCACCTCATTCGTGATTTTTAACGTGATCGGATAAAGCCCAGGTGTCCTATAGGTAAATTCGCTATTTTGACCTTGTATGCTGGCCCCATTGCCAAGTTCCCAAAACCAAGACGTAATGTCCGTCGCCAGTGAGGAGTCGTTGAATGAAATGGGCCAATCGATGTAAGGGTTGGTATAGGCTAATCCGAAGTCCGCTATGAGTTCATATTCAGAGTGCACGGTAATCAGACTGTCCGTACTACAATTGTTGGTGTCATTGATGGTAAAGGTATGCTCACCTTCGTCCAGTCCATCAAAGAAAGATGCATTCCCAAGGCTACCTCCATCGATGCTGTATTGATAAGGGAACGTGCCGCCGGAGCCTTGCAGAAATAAGGCGCCCGTATTGGAATTTGTGCAGAGATTATCTTGACTGGATAAAACCGTAAAAGAAAGGGGATCAGGCGTGATGACTTCCATAATACCTGAGCTTTGTACACAAGAGAGCGAGTCTGTGACTATTAATTCATAGTTGTCCGCTGTAAGCGAATCGATATTTTGCGTGGTCGCATAATCAACCCCATTTTCTAGCCATTGATAACTGTAAGCAGGGGTACCTCCCGTTACGCTTATCGCAATGCCTGCGTTCATAGTAGCATTACAAGAATTATTTGTGATTATAGGACTTATGGATATCGAATCCGGGCCCTCTAGGACAACAGGAAAATGTTTAGTACAACCGGCACCATCGGTGATCTTGACCAGGTAATTCCCAGAGAGAATATTGCTGATAACGCTATCATTGACCCCTATTTCATTTAAAGGGTTGAGCCAATCGTATTCATAGTCTCCCCAACCTCCAGCAGCAGAAACGGTAATAGAACCTGTAGAATCTCCGTAACAAGAAGGCAAGATAGGGTCAAAAAGAGCAGTAATGGTAGGTGGATTTTCCAGCGCAAAGGTATCGGTCTTGGTACAACCAAAGTTATCCGTTGCGGCAAAGACATATGAGGCCGCGGAGAGATTTGCTAGATCTCTAATATCTTCTGCCAACAAGGCCCCATTTCTATTCCAGCTGTAGGTGAAGTCAGTAGAGGCGCCCAAAACTTCTAAAGAGATAAATATTTTACCATCACTGCTATCTAGACAAGAAACCTCGCTCACGTCTCCATTGATGTTGTAAAGGTTATCCGGTTCAGTGATTTCAAAAGAAAAAACATCTGAAATACACCCATAAAAGTCGGTGACGGTAAGGTCATAAGTGCCGATAGCAAGATCTTCGATATCTTCTGAGGTACTATATGCTGAGCTCGCCTGAAACCAAGCGTAGTCATAAGGAGTTTGACCATTCTCAACAGTAAAGTCAATGCTTCCCGTACTGAAGCCTTTACAAAGAACAGATTGAACTACTGTGTTAACCGTATCAACAGCCATATTTTCAGGATTCACTATTTTAAACAGACTATCCTTTTGGCATCCTCTGGAATCTCTCAGCAGCACATTATAATCGCCACTAGCTAGTGCATCGGCAAACAAAACATTTGTGGCCACAGTGGTTCCTGCCAAAGACCAATCGACGCTTGGGTAGCTATCTGATCCACCTGTAGGATTGAGGGCAATGGAAGCGGTACTTGCATCATAACAAAGTAGGGGATCAATTACGGGGTTCAGATTGATGTCCTCGGGCTGAACTAAGGTAATAGAATCGGCCTTAGTACAACCAGAAGTATCTGTCATGATAACTTTATAATTACTTGCCTCTAAATCTGAAAGTGTTTTGGTAACACTATTGAACTTGTTCCCTCCTTTGTACCAACTGATGGCATAATCATCGGGATGGGCACCTGTAAGGGTGAGATCGAGTGCCAGGGTGCCATCCCCAGATTCATAGCAAGTCAAATCAGTTTTGGTAAATCCAATTGTAAAGGTCGTCGTTGGACCACCAATGGTGATGGATTGCGTCAGTGGGGCACAACCCGCGAAGTCCGTTACGGTTAGCACATAATCGTCGCTCGTCAAGTTCGAGAGGATATCCGTATCTCCGATATTATTAAGGCCAAGTGTCCAAGCATAATCATAGGGAGCCGTACCGCCAAAGACCTCTACTTCGATCGCACCAATGTTACCTCCTAGGCAAATATTATCTTCTTGGGTATAAGAAAGGGATAGGGGTTCGGGCGTAGTAATTTCAAAACTTTTATCCGCGGTACAACCTTGTTCATCGGTCACTCTCACTTTATACAAACCACTGGCTAGCGTAGAGAGCGCAGTATCGGTCCAACCGCTATCTATGGGATCAAAAATTATGTCATTTTTGAACCATTCGTAGTAATAATTGGCGGTATTTCCTCCCGAAACACTGATGCCAATGGCGGCATCATTGGCCTCTGAGCAACTGTTGGTAAGCTGAGTGGCCGCGGTCGCGGAAATATCCATGGTTGGGTATTCAAGAATCGTATAGGTCTGGTCTTTGGTGCAGCCATAAAAGTCAATGATCTGAAAAGTGTATTGTCCCGGAGCAAGGTCATAAATGTTTTTTTCTCCAACCAATAAGGGCGGATCAGTGGTACTCGTTCCGGCATACCAAGCATAATCAAAATCGGTAGGGTGTCCGCCGTCCACCGTCATTTTAACCTCTACATAGCCATCCGCCGCACCGTTACATGAGACATTAGATTGTACGGTCTCTGTAGGCAAAGCCGTGACGGCCTCAGAAATGGTCGTACTGGCATTGATATCGTAAGCAGTCGTGGGGGAGGTAAGGGTATAGTCAAAGGCGTCAGAAACACAACCACTGCCATCCGTCACAAGCAACTGATAGACATCTCCCGTTGGATTATCTCCTGTAAGTCCTGAGATCGTAGCGGTAGTTCCGGCAGCGGTAGCGGCACCGGATGGATTTTTGATCCATTGATAAGTATAGCCCGAACCCTTTGTAGCACCCGATACGACCACACTGATTTGACCACTGCTCCCGTCTTGACAAGCGGGATCGACCAAGGTAGCGGTGACGGTGAAGTCCTCGGGTTCCGTGATATTAAAGACTGCTTGAGCTGAACAAGAAGCTTTTTTGGGAGAGGCGGTGACTTCAGTATCTTGGACAATGACTTTGTATACGCCCGTCGATAATCCGGTGAGCGATGTGGGTGGAGAGGCTGCGAAAGCACCAGTAGGATAAATCTCATCCCCATCTTTGTACCAAACATGAGTATAGGGACCATTGCCCCCGGAAAGACCAATATTGATGGCCCCATCCGCACCCTCAAAACAAGTGACATTCGTAGTAGCAGCGGTGCTAAAGGTGATCTCGGCTTCTTCACTTACCGTAGCCGTCGAAGTCAGGACGCAGCCATAATCATCCGTAACTTCCATGGTGTAGGGCCCAGGAGCTAAGTCATATATGCGTTTTTGGGCCGTGGATAATGGTGTCCCGGCGGCTACCGCACCACTGTACCAAGCATAATCGTAGGCCGTCGGATGTCCCGCATCTGCTGTGATCGCCGTGATCAATATCCCATCATCGTCTCCTTGGCAAGTGGCATCGGTAATGTCTATACCAATAGTATACAAGGTGGTTGGCGAAGCGACATCGAAAGCTCTGGATAAAGTACATCCGGAAGTTTGTTCGGTAATGATGACGTCGTAAGTCCCATCCCCAAGGCCGCTCAAGTCCTCGGAGGTCTCTGCAAAGCCAGCGACGAGCTCGTCATTGATGACTTTGGTCCAAGCATAATCGTAAGAGGTCCCTCCTCCAGGGGTGATATCTAGGGCACCATCAGTACCGTCTTTACATTTGGGGGTGGTGACGATTCCCGTGAGGGATAGAGTCGCGGCTACTTCAACATTAAATTTTCCCGTAAGGGAACAGCCGTAAGTATTATCGGTAACGACGACGGTGAATTCTCCTGATACGTCTATGGGATATCCGCTCGCGGTATTGAGGTTAGCTGTCGTCTGGCCAATGACTTCTTCAGAGCCTTTAAACCATTGATAACTATAACTAGAGGATCCACCGGTGACCACGACCTCAATCGCACCAGATGTGGCGGCTGCCGCAGGTGTATTGTCATAGCTGGAGACAAAATTGGAGGTGCTGCCGGTCAAGGCAAAGGCCGTACTGGTAGGGAAAGCACCATTTAAGCTATTAATCCCCTCTGTAAGTGAAGAAATGCCTGAGTTATTACCTCCCGCGGTACCTTGGTTAAATTGATAGTAGGCGACCAATCCTTCTTCATCGCCGTCCAAGGTAATCTCTTTGGTGTAATTGATTTGGGCAGCCGAGCGCGCGACGTTCCAGATACGCACTTCGTCTAGGGAGCCCTCAAAATAATTGGTAAAATCACTGTCGTTATTACCAGAACTCGACCTTTGGGCTCCAATAACCAGATCATTGGTATTTGTTTTGATATTTCCGGTTTGAGAGACTGATTTAGCCTCAATGCCATCTATGAAGATTTTCATATTGGTGCCATCATAGGTAGCAGCGATATGGTGCCAGCTATTCAGCATGGTAGGAGTAAGAGCGACCTCGGAGACGATATTGAGATTCCCAGTATTAAAATATAAATGAAAAAAAACATTACTCCAACCATTGTCAGAGGTCAATTTATAGCCGTAGGCTTGAGCGGAAGAGAGTTTACTAACAATGGTTTGAACACCCGAATTTTTCGTTGGATAAACCCAAGCCTCAACGGTAAGGGCACTGGTCATGTCTAGGGCATTATTATCGGCCACAACAAGCCGATTGTTGTCGGTAGCATTAAAATTCAAGGCATTGCCAAAGTCCTCTTCATCATCGGCTAGGCAAGCGACGTCAGTGATGGTTTCAGTAATTTCGAGCAAAGACGGTTCAGTGATAACAAAATTCTGTTCTTTGAGGCAGCCATAAAGATCTGTTATGGCCAATTTATAACTACCTTCAGCTAGGTTCTCAATTGATTCTAGTCCGGTATATTCAGGTATCACACTTCCTAAATTCCCAACGATAAAATTTGAGGAAGCTCCTGAAAGGGTAAAGGACTGAAGGGTTCCGTCAAGACTAGAAGATGTCCCATCTGTTACGCTTGTTATACTGCTGTTGTTCGATGCTGCGACCCCTTGATTAAATGGATAATAAGCAAAAAGGTTATCCTCTAAACCTGTGAGTTCAGTATTTATATTTGTATTAATTTCTTCAATGGTTCGGACGGTACTCCAAATGCGCACCTCGTTCATGGTGCCGTCCAAGTAGCCGTCATTGTATTGAGATTTACCAAGATAATTGGCATTTGTAGCACCCAAAGAGGAAGGGTTGTAGGTCATGTTTGTGTTTGTATCAACCAGCACTCCATTAATATAGAATTTTCCCGTTGACGTAATGCTGTTAATAGTTACCGCATAATGTACCCAGGTATCTGCTGCAATCGCTGATGGAGCGGTTAGTTGTTGTTCGCTACCCCCAGACGCTTTAATTGCAAACCTGGGAACTCCTCCTGTTCCTTGAGTGGCAGTAAGGAACATATTAATGCCTGTTCCAGAACCAAAATCCATGATTCGAGACCAACTATTATCCGCATCTTTTTTGAACCATGCTTCAAAGGTAAAATCGCTTATGGTTTGAACAAATCCATTAGGAAATTGAACATGATCATTTATTCCATCAAAATCTAATCCATTGTCAAGTTTGTACCATTTTATTGAATCTGCGGGCCGAGGGTGGTTAGGATCGGTCCCACTGCTATAAACCACTTTTGCGGTCCCATCATCAGAGCCAAAACAAGTAATATTGTCTGTGGTGACTGATGCAATATTAAATCCGGTGGTAGGGCCTAAAATATCAAATTCATGTATTGCAGAGGAGCATCCATTACCGTCTCTGACGTATACCGAATAATTTCCTGGAGTGAGGCCAGCAGCTTCGAATAGCGTCCCATCTTTTCCATCGGGAGATTTTTGATCAAGGATTTCGGTGACGGCGCCACTTGCGAGATCCGTTAAAAAAAAATCATAATAACTTTCTGCTTGATATCGCATTTCACCAGTGGCTGCATCGGTGTAATACCTAGCCTCATGGTGTGTTCCCCCGGTAATAGTATCATATACAACGGCATCATCGGTGTAAGCATATGAAATATTATAGGCCAAGGTTTTACCAATGCCGTAGGTCTGTACGTTGCCGTAGCCACAGCCAGGTATCAGATTGCTGGCATTGGGAAGGTCATCCTCAGTGGGTTCAAAAGTAGCACTGTCTACTTGGAAGGTTACGGTATTTTTTCCGTAGATGAGATCAAGTAGGATGCTCCGCGTATTTATAGCGTTACAGGTAGAATAGGTGTCTCTAATTCCATCAGAATTAGTGTCTTGATCTCTAATTGTGCCTGCATCAGTACCATCTATTGAAGCCCCATAACTGGCAAAATTCACCCTCGACCAGACCGCTCCTGCAGGAGCGGTCAACGTAACGTATTTTCCACTATCTACTTCATGATAAACTGCAAAATCGCTGGTGATTTGGGCGCCAGAGGTAATAATCGCAGTAGTTAAGCCAGTGGCGTCTACAGTTGTACTGGTTGTAGTGTTATCGGCACTGTAGTTAATTGTAGGGGTGCCGGCGTCGACATTAATGCAATTGATGTCGTATTGTGAGCCATTGAGGTCACGAGTGGTGGTGATATAGTCTATGGCCGAAACTCCTGCCGCCAGAAGTGGACGTTCTGTAGTTGAAGCCCATAGGAGCTCATCGGGAGCGCTCACATTATAAGATAACGTTTTTCTGCAGCCAAGACCATTATCTACGATCGCAAAATACCGTCCAGGACCAAGATTATCAATTCTTCCATTTGGTATCCCTAATTGATCTCTGCGGTAATAATTTCTGTCTGACGTTCCATCTTGGTCTGTATAAAATAAATTAGTCCCGACTACAGCATCCGTTATCGAGACGCCAAAATAGAGTAGCGTACCATTGCTTAAACTTTGAGGAGAAGATAAAACAAGATTATTCGCATCTGTAATGGAAGTTACCGTGACCAGCCCAGAGATGCCCGTCCCATAAACCACATCTCCCACTCTAATAGTGCCATCGTTATTATCTCTGAATTTGAGCGCTGTAGAGTTACTAATATCTTCATCAGCAAAGGCCGTGGAGCCCTCAAACCAACGAACAACATTAAAATTAGGTTGTTCTTCTGTATCGTCAAGCCAGAAATTTAGATTAATATTGCCATTTTGATCTCCATAACAAGACAGATCATATCCCCCATAATCTCCCCAACCAGCATAAACTAGCATATTTCCCTGAGTATTGTTGTCAATGATTTTTGAGCACCCGGCAGCATCCGTCACGGTCAATCTATAGTATCCATTCTCGAGATTATCTATATCATGTGACGTACCTGCATAGGGGGCAGCATCGCTGTAATCCCAGCTATTAGCCCTTTCCCACGCATACGAATAAGGCTGTACACCTCCTGAGACCGTAGCATTTATAGCTCCATCAAAAGCTGCATCACAACTGGCATTTTCTTTATATATAATTACCCCTATGGCATCGGGCTCATATACATTAACTCTTGAATCACTGACTACTATACAGTTATTGGCATCTTTTACGGCAATATAATAAGAGCCGGCTGCAACAGCCGAAAAAACCCCTCCATTAGCAGTAAAGATGGAAAAAGAACCAGATCCGGGCCTCGAGGAAGCAGCAAGTGCAGAATAAGTCAAGCTTCCCGCACCTTCTTTTCCCACATCCATGGTTACTACAATGGTACCATTCGAGCTCCCATTACAGGTTACATCGGTGGCTGTTAATGAAGAGATGCTCAACTCGGTAGCTGGACTGGCAACTACGGGATCTGGGCGGACTTCGACGACACAATCATTGGCATCTTTCACAGAAACGTACCAAGTCCCTGCAGATCCTCCCGAAATGGCTTTGATAGTGGTAGTATTGTAGGGGGCTATCCGGTTTTCGGAACCGGAATTGTAATTGAAGGCACCATCTACAAGACTGGCTGAATAATAAAGGGTCCCTGTGCCGCCTGTCGCTAGAGTAGTGATCTGACCCGAAGACTCACCATAGCAAAGCGGACCATAAGTTTTAGTAGGATCTAAATCAACAGCAAGGGTAAGGGAATCAGGAGAGGTAATGGTGATTTCTATCTCACTCGATTCGCAATAAGACCCCTTTTCATCTCCATTTCCTACACCATTATCGATTCCATCTCCACTGACATCATAATTGATGATGCGTCTAGCACCCACAAAATAGGTACCTGCAGGCAGGTTATTGAAGGTCTTGCTGGATTGAACCGAGTCATTGTCATCAAAAAGGGTCCCCGCCATAGTAGAAATATCATAATCCATGATGCCAAACTCATCTGGGCTTACAGAGGTGATGTCACCGACTCCACCGGTGACGGTAATACTGGCAGAATTAACATCTTCACCATAACACAAGATGTTATTTTGAGAGGTTCCAATGATGGCATCTAAATCTACAGAAGGTTCTCTTATGGTGATGGCATCACTGTAGCTAAAATGGTCAGGATCGTCTCCTTGATCACTAATGCCGATGTAGTAGGTACCTGCAGCCAAACCACTGAAGACATTACTGGTGTTGTCAACATAACCATCATCAAATAAACCTGCTACTGTAGTGGCAATATCGTATTCATAGGTTCCGCTACCATCGGTGGGCAGGCTTCCAGTTGCGCCTTTCACCGTAATTTGACCATCGTCCGCATCTTTACAGGAAAGATGTACCCAAGAACCCGCCGCAAAGGTCATGGGTATGTCCAAAGTCCACACAAATTGGGCGGGAGCCACATTGTTTGCAGTGCCCCCTGCATCTGTAAATCCCCCTGTAGTGACGTCTACTGTGGCTGCGAGCCCTTCGCGGGTGGCCGCGAAGTGGGCGGTATAAACCGTACTAGAGATGACCGTAAGTGCGGTGCTGATGGTGCCATTGGCGACAGAGACATCAGCCATGTCAAAATCTGATGAGGGCTCGCTCAAAGTGAACGTCAAGATCAGGCCTACGTCTGTGGTCGTTGAGCCATTGTTAACCACATTACCTGCCGTACTTAGCGTGCCATCGGTAGCTGTGATAATTACGGTAGGTCCGACGCCATCTGATCCCGTGATGGACTCGTCAAACCACATTTCGTTGGCGCCGCTGTGGTCTATGATTGTTTTTCCCCCATTATTGTTATAGTTTAGATCAATGGTGAGGGACGTATTATTGGCGGTGACTCCGGTCAAAGTCAGGGTCACTGATGTGACATTGTTGGGGCTGTAGCTACCGCTAATGAGAGGCGATCCTCCAGCACTTTCGGTTAAGGTAAAGTTGCCATTGTCCACGTTAGATAAATCAACGGGCTCACTGAAGGTGACTACGATTTGGTCTATGGTGCCGTCCGTGTTGGCATCTCCAGTGATTGCGGAGATCATGATGGGTGGGGCAGCGTCGTCCACAGTGGTTGCGCTACTTGTTAGGGCAGTATTGGGTGTGGCCGCGGCATCTGTAATGCTGTTGGCAGTACCCGCAGTGGCCGTGTATAAAATGGTGGTGGCTCCAAAGACGGTAGTCTCGGCAGCGGCACCGGTGACCGTTATTTCAACGGTGCTTCCATTAAGAGCAGCACTAGCGGCTGTAAAACTAGCTCCATTGGTAGGAAAAGTCCAATCCCCTGCCTCGAAAGTGGAGGCGGTAATATCCTCGCTGTAGATGACGTCTACCCTATCTACGGTACCATCGGGTTGACCTACCGGGTTAATGTCTTTATAAGAGGCATTTAATAAGACGGGCTTGGCACCATCGGAGTAGGATTTGGGAACATCGGTGTCCAGTATCTCATTTGAGACGGCGTCTTTAATGGTAGCGCCCGTTCCTCTACTGTAGGTTATTGTGTGTCCTGTGATACCAGTACCTGTAATTTCATCACCTGTAAAATTAAGGGTCAAAGTCGTCCTTGTAGCCGCATAATCTGCGTTATCGATGGTTACAGCACCACCATTAATTAAAATGGCCCCAAAGCCATCACCCCCATTTCCATCAGATATGGTGGCAGATTCGCTGAAGGTTAATACCACGCGGTCGAGGTTGCCATTGGCGTCAGCGTCTTGCCAGTTGGCATCTGTGATGACGGGAAGTGCTTGATCGTCGCGGGTAAGAGAAGCGTTGTTGGCAGCATTATTGCCCGCGATATCTGATAAATCGTTACCCGCATCATTGTCAGCATAAGCTACCGTAACCGGTGCGGTGCCCGTAACGGAAACTTCTAAGGTGATAAACTTATCATTGTCTGCAGCATCTTTGCTATTAGCACTTGATCCAGCAGAAGCTGCGCTGAAACCATCTACGGTGGCCCCACTGCCAAGGGAAAAGTCCGAAAAATCGACCGATGCATCATCAATTGCCTCATTCATTTCTACAACAATCTCATCGATATTGCCATCTCCATCGGTATCGTATTGCAATGCCTTGGAGAAAATAGGAACGTCGGTATCGACGATGAGGTTTTTATTGCCATCCAGCGAGTTGGGATCAAGAAGAGGTGCAAGCGCAAGTGTTGCATCATTTCCTGCAGCATCTCTGATGGTTCCCCCATTCAATCCGAGTGCTGAGGTGTTTTTATAATCGATGCCGTCTGTATCCGTTTGAGGAGCAGCAATAGTATAATTGAAGACCCAAGTATCAGACCCTGAGCCACTCGTATAATCAACGAGGACATCACTGCTCCCAACAGTTAAAGTAAGCTGTGGGGGGCCTCCAACAACGAAAACAGCCTCGCTAAAAACAACCGTAAGGGCAATCACTTCTCCTGCCTTATAAGATCCATCAACTGTCGTAGCGCTTACTTTGTTAACTGAGGGATCGCTGGTATCGACAATCAAGGCTTTGTTGTTCCCTAGCGAGTTGGCAGCGCCGGGCGCAGCCAAGGTGAGGGTCGCATCATTGCCAGCAGCATCTCTGATTAGGGCCCCTGCTAGCACAAGCGAATTGGTGGCCACATAATCTAAATCCACAGCATTTTGTCCGGCCGAAATAGTGTAGTTAAAGGTCAATGTATTGCTTCCTGTACCACTGCTGTAGTTTACGACGGCATCAGAACTTCCAGTTTCTAGTGTGAGCCGAGGCGCAGCCACAGTGACATTTACCACCTCACTAAAAACCACGGTGATGGCAATGAGATCAGCCTCTTTATAGGCCCCGTCTGTGGTCGTAGAGGTTACGTTGGCAACGGTAGGGAGGGCTTGATCAAAAGTGATGGTGGTTCCGCTCTGCGTACCGGTAGTTGAATTTCCTGCTTTGTCCGTGATCACGGCGCTAAATACAATGGTTTCACCATCTATTAAATTGTCACTTAACGCTTCAAAAGTGGCAGCATCAAAAGACAGTGCTTTATTGGGGCCTAAATCACTATTTAAAATGGTATAGGCAGTCCCTAGATTCTCGAAGCCTCCCGAGGCGACATTGGCACGAAGCTGAACGGTACCCCCCTCTAAATCAGCAGCATTTGCAATGGGGACCGTAATTTGAATGTCGGTGTTGGTGTTGTTGTACTGGTTAGCGATAACTGTATTGCCTACTGCAGTGACGGCGCCGACCGTAAAGGAAGCGGGGTCTGTATTGTCTATGGTTACGTTCAAGGCGGTTGTGCCGGTATACGAATTGCCGGCAAGATCTGTTCCCGCTACCGTTGAGGTGGCGGTACCATCACGTCCTGCTGGAATGACCCAATCATAATACCAGCTCGTGGCATCGCTGCCTTGCGTCATGTTGACGTTTGAAAGGTCCGTGCCACTAGCATAATCAATACTAATGGAGGGTGCTGAAGTCATGAATTCACTGAACACGGCGGTAATTCTCTCGGTTTCCCCTTCTTTAGCCACGAGATCCGTACCGCTATTGGTTAAAGAATTCACCGTAGGGGCCGCGTTGTCAACAGTCAGAACCAAGTTTGTGGCGCCTACATAGTCATTTTCAGCGAGATCTTTTCCCCCGACCGTTGCGGTAGCCGTACCATCACTTACCGCGCCCGGCACATTCCAATCATAATACCAGATCGTGGCATCGCTGCCTTGAGTCATGCTGGTACTTGAAAGATCCACGCCACCAGCATAATCAATACTTATGGTAGGAGCGGAAGTCATGGCCTCACTGAATACGGCAGTGATTCTTTCAGTCTCCGCGTTCTTAACGAGATTATCACCCCCATTGTTGGTCAACGTATTTACTGTGGGAATGGTAATATCATATTTAAAAATCGAACTGGATACTTGGCTGGCAGGATTTCCAGCGGCATCGCTGACATCGGCCGTTAAGGTATAATTGATCCCATCATTCAATGCTTGTAAATCTGCTGCTGGGATGGTTACAGTAGCACTATTGGTACTCACAAGAGCGGTATAGGAGGTGCTATTTAAAGTAATGGTTACTGTTTGGTTATCTTCTGCTCCAGAGGTGGTAACCGTTACAGTGCCATCGCTATTATCTTCTGTGGCATTTAAATAGGCTCCCCAACTGAGGGCTCCTGTGCCGATGGCACTGATGCTTGGGGCGCTTACATCTACTCCAAAGTTACTGCTAGTTACCTGTGTTGCCGCATTTCCTGCAGCATCGCTGATATCTGCCTTCAAAGAGTAATTTTGACCATCGATCAAGCCTTGAAGCCCAGAAGCTGTAATGGTTACCGTAGCGCTGTTACTCGTTACATTCGCTGTGTAAGTAGCGGTATTGAGGGTGATCGTAACTGTTTGGCCATCCTCTGCTCCAGAAGTAGTCACCGTTACGCTGCCATCGCTATTATCTTCTGTGGCATTTAAAGAGGCCCCCCAGCTAAAGGCAGAGGTGGCTATGGCACTAATGATTGGAGGGGCTTGATCATTTAAGGTGACGGTATTATTGGATTGAGAAGTTGCGGAGACGAGACCCGCCCCATTGAAAATAGCCCCTGATGCCGGACTGATGGTAACGATTTCTGAGCCATCGGGGGTTCCACTAAGACTTACCCCAAGCGTATAGGTGTTACTGCTTACAGAGATACTTGTTGGCGTTGTGGCACCTAAACCAGCAGTTCCACTACCGATTCCTAATACAAAATCAGCCGCGTCTAAGGCCCCAGCCCCAGATCCGCTGAAGACAGCTTCGCTGAAGGTAACGGATACCGTTGAATTATCCGCCGCCACGCTAGAAGAACTGATGGTTGCTTGCCCCATAACAGACCATCCGACTCCAAGGAAGAGGCAGGAAAAAAGAGGGAGGATATGTCGTTTATACACGCTCAATAGGCTTAGAGTTTATTAATGCTATCGAGATCCCGTAGACCCGAAGGCTGCAAGATTCTTGGAAGATTAGGTCTAATTGGTGGTCGCAGGGCGCTCATCTCTATATAGATTTGTTCACTCTTTATCTCAACATGGCGACCTTGCCACGTGTGGTTCTGGCAACGCCTGATTCTGCGACGTACGTAATTTCATAGAGATAGGAATCTTGAGGCAAGGGTACCAGATCCAAACTACCATCCCACTCGCCATCAAGATCTCTGGTTTCGTAGACGACACTACCGTATTTATTATAGACAATCAAGTGCAGGGAGATAATGTTCTCCAGCGTGGGTCTAAAATAATCATTGAGCCCATCTAAGTTCGGTGTGAAAGCGGAAGGCACGGTGACACGAAAGCCTTTCTCTATATCGAGCACCTCGGTCGTCACAGCCTCACAACCGACGATATTGGTGACTTTCAGTGTAATGGGATACGAACCCGGGCTCACATAGGTAAAACCAGCATTAACCTCGTTGGTGAGTGCTCCATTGCCCAAATCCCATGACCAATTGACAATATCGGGGCCCAACGAAGCGTCAAAGAACGATACCGGCCAGTCAATGTAGGGGTAGTCATAATCCCAAGTGAATGCGGAAACCAATAAATAATCTGTTTCGACCACCAATGTGGTATCGACGGAGCAAAAGTTGTCATCAATAATTTCAATGATTTGATTGCCCCCTTTCAAGCCGTCATGGTCACTGGTAGGAAACAGATCGCCATCATTTAATCGGTAAAGATAGGGTCCCGTCCCTCCTTTGGCCTGTACCTCAAAGGCGCCATTGCTGGTCGTGGTACACAAGTTGTTTTGAAAAGAAAGTACCTCTAGAGAAAGTACTTCAGGTTCTGTAATTTCAATGATGCCAGAGGAGTATTCACAAAGGGCCCCATCTGTAATGATCAGCTCATAGTTCCCTCCGCCGAGCCGAGAAAGATTGATGTCTTGCGAGTAGGGATCCCCGTCTTTGGCCCAGTTATAGGTATATTCGGGGACACCGCCGACCACCGATACATTGATCGAACCATCCTTCACATCATAGCAGGTCAGATTTGTACTGAATGCATTGAAGGCGATGGTATCCGGAGCTGTGAGGGTGACATATACCGGAGTCACACAAAGGCCATCGTCAATTACATCGATGATGTAATCGCCTACAGGGAGGGTATTACCAAACGACTCCGAAATCGGTAGAGGAACCAGATTTCGCTCCCATTCATATGAAAAGTTGCCCCAACCTCCTGTGGGAGAAAGGGCGATCAATCCGGTGGAGTCCCCAAAGCAGAGAATATTTTCTTGGGTGCTCGTGACGTTGACCGCATCAGGGTTCTCTACGGTGAAAGTGTTGGTTCTGACACAGCCAAAATTGTCTTTGACATCAATCGTGTAGGTCCCCGGATCGATATCTACTTGGTCACGACTTTCGCTGATTAAGACATCTTCTTTTTCCCATTCATAGGTAAATTCAGTCGACTCGCCCAGCACTTCAATGGATACCAGGATTTTGGCATCGGATGAATCTCTACAACTGACCCGAGTGATGTCTCCATTGATATTGTATCGATTATTGGATTCGAGTACGTTGATGGTAAACGTATCTGACAAGCAAAGATAACTATCTTGTACGGCCAAGAAATAGTCCCCAGCGGCAAGACTGTCTATCGTAGTGGAAGTACTGTATCCCTTGTTGTTTGCTACCCAGGAGTAAGTGTAAGGAGCCTGACCATTTTCCATTGCCACAGAGATGGCACCCGTACTTGCATCTTTACACAATACGTCTGTGATGGTCGCATCGACAGCCATGTTAGCAGGATTGTCTATGATAATGGTACTGTCTTTGACACACCCTTCACTGTCTGTCAAGGTAATTAAGTGATTTCCGGCAGCTAGGTAGGTCGCCTCAAAAGCGATATCAGTAGTAATAACGGTGTCAGCGGTTCCCACGGCTTGGTATTTCCACATCATGATTGGATACAAGTCTGAGCCGCCCGTAGGATCTAAGGTAATGATGGCATTACTGGCATTGTAGCATTCTAGGGTATCTATTACCGGATGTAAGTAGATATCATCAGGCTGCGTAAGGGTCAAGCTGTCAAATTTGGTACAGCCGGAAAGATCATCTGTGATGGTGACACGGTAATCCCCGTTGTTTAAATTTAGTAAAACGCGTTTATTAGAATCGAATAATTCCCCGTCTTTTTCCCAACTGATACTATAGGAGTTGAGATGTCCTGCTTCTGCGCTTATGTTGATATTGATGTTGCCATCTTTTGCTTCAAAACATGAGACGTTTTCACCAATAGGATTAATATCATAACGGGTTGCGGGCTCAGTGATGACAAAGTCTTCTTCATGTGAGGGGCAACTCAACGAATCCACTACGGTAAGGCGATAGGTCCCCTGAATAAGCCCACTGATGGTAGGAGTGTCATCAACAAAAACTCCTGATTTGACCCAACTGACAGAATAGGGAGCATTGCCTCCGGTGATATCTATCTCTATTTGCCCTGTCGCATAGTCTTTACAAAGCACGTTTGTCAAGGTTGGATTAACCGCAATAATTGGAATATTACTGATTTCAAAACTCTTTTCAAGATCACACCCCTGCTCATCGGTAACGATCACTTTGTAAACACCACTGGCCAATGTCGAGATTTCAGTATCTGTCCAAGCACTGTCTGCAGGATTAAAATTCACTCCATTCTTGGACCATTGGTAGGCATAGTTGAGGGAGTTTCCGCCATTGGCTTCAATATCAATGGCGCCGATTTGATCTCCTCCACAAACATTATCAGCTACCGTTGATGAAATTTGCATGGTGCTGTATTCAGGGATGAAGTAAGTAGCTTCTCTAATACAACCATTGGCATCGGTGGCTTGGAAAGTGTAATATCCTGTAGCTAGGCTGTCAATCCTTTTTTCATCTTCCACAACAAGTCCTGTCGCCGTTTGGCCAGCGTACCAAGCATAAGTATAGTCGGTGGGATGGCCGACATCGGCGGTCAGCTTTACTTCTATGTAGCCGGTACTTTCGCCATAACAAGTGACCGGAGAAACTACGGTAGCAGTAGCAGACGGAGAAATGCTATTGCTGATGGTGGTACTGGCATTAATGTTGTAAGTAGTGGTTGGTGCTGCTACTACATAATCAAAATCACCAGCAGCGGAGCTACAGTTGTTGTTATCAGTAATGATTAAGCGGTAAGTATCATCTGGGAGATTATCGATGGTTGTCCCATTTCCCACAAAAACGGCCCCTGGAGTCGTTTTCCATTGCTGCGTATAGGGTGCCGTTCCGCCTGAAATGTTAACAGAAATCTCTGAGGTCCCTCCTGCTTGACAAGCAGCAGGCGTGATGGCCTCTGCTACTTGGAACCCAGCCAAATAGCTCACTATAAGGGTATCCGTGGCCACGCAAACGGCCTTATCAGGTGCGGTGGTGGCCTGATCCGCTACAGTGACGATATAGATACCCGAGTCAAGGCTTACAAGATTTACGGGATTAGAGGCTGCTAGAGTACCTGTAGGATATACCTCATCTCCATCCTTTTTCCATGAATATGTATAATCAGTAGCCAAAACACTGTTTCCACCACTCGCTTCTATTTCTATTTGGGCATCGGAAGCAGTGGGACAAGTAAGCTGTGTGACGTCCGAGGTGATGACGATTGTTGGGGACTCTTCAACTTGGAACGTTTTGGTTTGTCGACAGCCATAATAATCGGTCGCTTGAAAAGTATAGTAGGCCGCATTAAGATTAGAGATGGTTTTGGTATTGGTCGTATTGAAGGCGGTGCCCGTAGCAGCTTGGCCCGTAAACCAGTCATAGGTATAACCACTGGGATGTGTTCCATCGTCATCATCATCAATTCTTATGGCGATGCTACCCGTTTCACCGTTGCACGTAGGATTGGTGAGTATCGTGGGGCTGGAAGGAGTAAAGATTAAAGTCACACCAGTAGCGATGGTTTGCGCAGAGGATAAGGTGAGGCTTGTGGCACTGTTTACCGCGGCAACTGTTACCACCCCTGAGATGCCGGTTCCTGACACAACATCGTTCACTTCAATGTTCGTGTTGGACACAATGGTTAAGGCTGTTGAGCTACTAATGGCACCATTGGAAACTGCTTTGGTTGCCAAATCTTCGATATGATAACTTGAGGTGGGCGAAGCGATCGTATAATCGGGAGAGTTGAGGGTACAGCCATTGCCATCGGTAACAATGACATCGTAGTTCCCATCATCGAGACCACTCACATCTTGACTAGAGGCCATGACGGTGGTTGCGCCGTCTTTGAACCAACTGTATCGGTAACCATATGTCGCGTTGGGCGTGCCTCCTGCCACGTCGATGAGGATATAGCCATCATCCCCATCTTTACAGAGGGGATGGGATACATTGATAGAGTCTTTGCCATAGACATTTGTGCCGCTAACCGTGGTTAAGGAAACAGTCATCACATCAGGCACATTGACGGGATAGGTTTCTTGAAATTGTGTGGTTTCGGTGGTATAAGTACAACCGTTAAAATCGGTCACAGTAAGGGTATAATTACCCGCTTCAGTGACCGTAAGCTGGGTCGTTGAGGTTCCCGTATTAGTTACCTGGCTTGTCGGCAACAACACGCCTCCCTGGTCCCATTGGTAAGAATAAAACTCACTATTTAATGAGTTGGAAGTGGCCCCACCCACGACGACAGAGACAATGCCGGGAGGGGCAAAGGTTAAATCTGTATCATCACTAAGTGCGACAGTCGCTGATAGCGTCACATCTAATTGACTGTGAACAGTTGTAACGGTGATCATTCCCGAAATCCCTGTCCCTGTAACCACATCTCCTTCCGAGATCGTTCCTAAATTCGTGTCTACATTTATTCTGGCCGCAGCACCACCACCAGTGTAGTCTCCATTAACTTTAGCCGAGGAACTTGCTGGACAGACGACATTGGTGATGGTCTCATCTAGGGACAGCACCTCGGGCTCGTTGATGGCAAAGTTGGTGGATTTAACACAGCCAAAAGCGTCTCCAAGCTCTAAAGTGTAGGATCCCTCAACTAGGGTGTCAATGGAGGTGAGATTATTATAGTTGTCCAATTTAGTTTTCGTGCTTCCGGTCCATCGATACCATCTAATGCTATCAATACTGTGGCCAGTGATGGGAGGAAATTCAGCTTTACCATCGCCCAAGGTGTTGCAAGTCACATCGGTAAGTTCAAGTGTGCGGGGACTAGTCGAGGTTAAAGAAGTTTTATCATTGGTAAAAGTCAGGACCGTGTTGTCTTCTAAATTAGGAAGATTGCTCACCATTACTAAATTTTGTTGATCCGTTACAATATTAACGACGGCATTGAAATAGGAGCCGTCAGTTTGTTTGGCAGTAATAACGTCTCCAGCTTTTATAGTCCCTACGTTGTTATCAACAACTAGGTTTTTGGTGTTGCTGGCCGCAGCAATTGCTCCGTTTACTAAAGCAGTAGCCGCGGTAATGGGCATGGTGAATCCTGTGCTAGGTTCTGTGATTTCAATAACTACATCATCGGTAAAAACGCCATTGTAATCCTTGAGTCGGACGGAATAAAATCCTGCGGGCAAATTGCTCGAGGTAAGACCATTTGTAAAATGGGAATCATCCCAAGAACCAATAGCGGTTGTAAAAACGCCATAATTAGTTGAGTAAGTGGCGGCCGAGTTTGCTTTATATTTGTATTGGATTTTAAATGGAGAAGTACCCCCACTTACCGCAGCAGTGATGTAAGCATCATCGGTGTCCATACAAACGATATCGTTGGCATCCCCACTAATGGTTTTAGGAGAGGTCAGCGAAGTAATAGAAAAATCTGCAGGCTGCGTTACCACATAAGAGATGGTTTTGGTACAAACACCTCCGCCGGCACCGTCAGTACCGGATATTTGTACTGTATAGGTATCGGCACCTAGATCTGTTATTTTTACAGGCGTAAAGACTAGATCATTGTTATTAGACAAGCTTAAAGGAGCAGAAAGGACCAAATTATTTTGGTCCGTAACCGTAACTACGGTAACGACACCGGGAACTTCAGCAGAGGTCGTTGAGTTTGTTATAATATCACCCACTTCAATGGTGCCAATATTGGTATCTACGACTAAAGCAGTTGTATTAGATGTCGTCCCGTTTACTTTAGCACTCGTCACTCCACCGATGTTTGCAACCGAGATTGCTACGTTAGCCGAATTCTCCCATGTGGAGGACCAGGTGTAATTATTGGTCGAATTGTCTACTACCGGATTTAAGACAATCTGCCCATTCCCCAATTCAAAACCAGTGAGGTTAACAATTGTCTCCTCAACATCAAAACAATCGATCAAGGTTTGTTGGGCAAACGTTTTTTTGCACGCTTTGGAATCCTCGATGGTAAGGGTGTAAATACCAGCACCACGAGATGAAAGGTTAGCAGAAGTTCCAACTTCAGTCCCGGCAGCATTCACCCAACTGTACAGATAGCCTGGGGTACCCCCACTCACTCCTCCTCCAGAAAGCTGAACGGATCCATTAGTACCACTAAGCGCACTAGGGTTATCTCTGGCAAAACCGCCTACGGTGATATCTGCGCTCGGAGCGGTGACCGTAGCGGTGGCCCCATCTGCTTTTTCTATGCATCCGTTGTCGTCTTGCACGGCAACAAAGTAAGAATTCCCAGCACTATTTGCTGAGAGTCCTGTAAAGGTTGTACCAGATCCAGTATTGGTAAAACTGTATGAGCCATCTGCGGGCGCGGTTCCTGTGGTATTGGTAGCAATACCGTAAATTAAACTGCCCGTTCCCCCGGAGGCAACAAGCATGGAGACGGAGCCATTTGATTCCCCAAAACAGACGACATCAGTGCTCGAAACAGCTCCTAGGGAGATAGCCACTGGATCAGTTATGGTTATATTTGAACCCAAATTAGCGGAACAAACAGAACTGGTTCCATTAGAATTAATTATTTTTACCCAGGGGGTATATGTTCCCGCGTCTACGGCAAAAATCCCGTCAGCATCTCCCCAAGTGATGCCTCCGCCATTTTTTTGTATACCATAATTATAAGTGCCTACGCCACCATAAGCTTGAACAGTGATTTGACCATCGGTAGTACCTACGCAAAGTGGGTTAAATGTGCC
>CAJQKV010000001.1 GCA_905479015.1 uncultured Cyclobacteriaceae bacterium | reverse complement strand
AGATAAGTGATTAATATTCGTTAACGCAAACTTAATGTGATTTAAATATGAAAAGTTTTTCGACCTCCAATCCCCAACGCTCACGCTAACTACTATCCCCTACTTTTAGGGTCGGCAAATATAAAACAATGCTTCATAGATGCAACATCTATCTCTATAATTTTTAAGAATAATGGCAATTATTATTGAGGGTCTATCTTGGCTTTTTATAGACAGGGACCGTGCTGCATGGCTCACCGTACATGACACTGGCCACATGGGGCAATAAGGCCTGGGTCAGCTTCGCATAAGCATAATCCCTTTGTTGAACGGATCCACATCCTTTGACAACTACTTTGGCATCCGTATAATCCGACCATTTGATTTTATGAATCGCATGATCGATAACTACGCGTTCTAAATCTGCTTCATTCCCAATCGCAATAGACTGCGTAACTCCTGACAACTTAGACATGAGCAGCATGTAAGCCCAAGCAGGAATGATAGCGTCCGCTGTACAAGTAATCAAGACCGCCACTTCTTTGAACTGCGCCCCATCAAGCTCCTTTAATATGCGTCGAAAATCTTTCTCTTTTAACACCAAGCCCTGAAATAGATAATCCTTAAGATCTATGACCCGCGTTTGAATACCCGTGAGATAATCTTGTAAATCAATGGTCAAGAGCCCTGATTTTTCTACTCTGTTGACGATGGTATCTTCTGCTTTCATAAATTGCCTAAAGGATTTTTGGAGGGCATAGTATGGAATTCTTTGAGGTAATTTGGCTCAAAATCTTGTAAATTTTCAAAAGATCCCTTTTTAAACTTTTGAAAGGCTAATATACCCATACATTGGGCACGCGGATAAATATCGGGCGCTATTTTTAGGTGAGGATGATCAATAAACCCTTCACATTTTCTAGCTCCGTCCCCGACCAAGAGTATCGGATACTCAATATAGTTATCAAATAAGTCAGGTGTTAAAATCACCGCTCGGGTATCCTTTAACTCGGAGCCTTTTTTATCGATTAACTTCATATACACTTCCATACGTCGGGCATCAATCATGGGTGCAATATAACTGATGTCCGCAACTATAGGTCGTATCTCTTCAATCATGATGTCCAAGGAATTAATAGAAATTAGGGGGATTTCCAATGCACTGCAAAGTCCTTTCCCCGTAGCAGTACCTATGCGCAATCCGGTATAGGATCCCGGTCCATCTGATATCGCAATGGCTTCTAATGCGCTTCGCTCTACGTTTAAATTATCTAACAACTGCCTTATGACCTCAGGCATTAAGGTGGCATGTGACTTGGGCAGGTTATAAACCTGCTCTGCTAGGCACAGTCCCTCTTGATGCAACGCAAGTGAGCATACAGATGTCGAGGTTTCAAGACTTAAAATCAAATCAATTGGGTTTTAATATGCCATCATAAGATTTGGTATCTTCTAATATCTCAACGGCTTTAAGAATGTCTAAATCAACATCAAAAGAAGCTTCAATAATACCTTCTTGAAAAAAGTATCTACTGACAATATCTTGTTCGAGTAACTGTTTTATTTCCCTTTCATGATGGATTAAATCCTTCTTTTTTTCACTTTGAAGAAGTGCACTGACTTCAATAATGCTCTGGTGAACTTGCTCGCTTCTAGCTCCTGCTTTGGCCAAGTCCAGTGCTTGTTCTAATTTGATTTCAAGCGGTGTTTGATAATCGAAAGATTGGTTCTCTAGCCAGGCTAAAAACTGTTTGAATTCTGGCTCGCTTAACTCAAAATCTCTCGCACTCGCCAATGTGTCATGATCGAAATAATACTTCGTAGCATAGTTAAATATTAAATCCTTTTGCATCAACCTGTAAGACACCACAGCAAATTTAGATGGGTCGATCAAAATGTCAGGGTCTACACCCCCTCCATCCAGTACCGCTCTGCCACTTGATGTCCTAAAAGTGGACTTCAATGAATCGGCTATTTTGGTGGTCCCTTTCGTGCTGTAATCAATCGCTTGAATACAGCGTCCGCTAGGTATGTAATATTTGGCAGTAGTGACTTTTAATTGAGCATTGTAAGCCAGTGGTCGCGTTTGCTGAACCAATCCTTTACCATAAGTTTTTCTGCCTACCAATACCCCTCTGTCATAATCTTGCACAACACCTGCCACAATTTCAGCCGCAGATGCACTGCGCTCATCGATCAAGACAACCAATGGAATTTTAGCGTCAATAGATTGGTTCTTTGTATTGTAGACCTTAGTCCATTCCTCTAATTTGCCCTTGGTACTCACGATTTCAGCCCCTTTGGGTATGAATATATTGGAAACATTGATGGCCTCATCTAACAGACCTCCTGGGTTGCCTCTCAAATCTAAAATAAGTTTTGACACTCCTTGCTGCGTTAATTCCTTGAGGGCCTCACCTACTTCTTTACCTGCATTGGTGGTAAAATCTGTTAACTTAATGTAACCTACACCCGCTTTCACTAACCCAGCGTAGGGTACGTTTTTAATAACTATTTTTTCGGTTGCCAAAGAAATTTCAAAGACCTCCGGCCTGTTCATTCTTTTGATTTCCAACGTTATTTGGGCATTGATCTGACTCTTTAAGAGATTGCTGATCTCATAGGCTTTCTTTCCACTTAACGCTATATTATTTATTTTTAAGATTTGATCCCCTATCAAAAGTCCTGAGCGCGCCGCAGGCGCGTTCTTGTAGGGCATGACTACCGTATTGATTCCCCCCTTCTTTTCTATGACCGCTCCAATACCCCCATATTCACCAGTGGTCATGGTCCGATAATCTTCAATATCATCTTCTGGAATATAATCTGTGTAGGGATCCAGAGATGACAGCATGGCATCAATACCTATTTTCATCAACTCAGTCGGATTAATCTCTTCCACATAGTAGGCATTTACCTCTTTAAATAAGGTAGTAAAAACATCTAGGCTCTTTACGATCTGAAAATAGCGATCATCCTGCTCTACGGTTTTAAAAGCAAGAAATGAAAAAAGAATTATTGGAATTATTATGAAAGGATACTTTCTCATTGTACGTTAAATTTAGACAATCTCATCTTTATTTATATTCAAACGTTTGAAGAGTTTAATAAGTTGTCCTTCCACCTCACTATGGGTAGGCATGGTGGCCCCGAGGTAGATGATTGCCATGAGATAACCCTGACCTCTACCGTTGATAATTTCCCTATTCTTTCTGTAGACTTCGCGAATGAGCCGTTTGATTCTATTTCGACTTACGGCTGACTTATGAAGTTTTTTAGGTACGCTGATAAGGACCTGCCTGCCTTGATCCAGTGGTTGTGAAAGTAGTATGATCCGGAATTTTTCTAAACGAAAAGAGGAACCTATTTTGAAAAGCTCCTCTATTTTTACTTTACTACTCAGCCTTTCAGTCTTAGAAAAGCTGTAATCAGGTTTTGGTTGGGCTGATACACTCATGCCCTCAATGTTATTTGGATCGTTTCTCGTCAGAAACGGTTAGTTTTTTCCTTCCCTTTGCCCTTCTTCTGGCAAGGAGGTTTCTACCACTGGCTGTCTCCATTTTGGATCTAAACCCATGCTTATTTTTTCTTTTCCTTACTGATGGCTGAAATGTCCTTTTCATCGAATTTTATTATTTTGTTCTAGCAAAACGGAGGGCAAAAATAGGTTAATACAAATCTATTTACAAAGTAAGTGTTAGTTTTTATTCTTTATCTCGGCAAGAAATTCTCGAATTTTAGATTTCTTTAGTCTTGGGCCATATTGTGATACCACTTGAGAAGCTGCCAAACTTGCTAAATTTCCAGCCTCCACATAAGAGAGTCCATGATTGATTCCATACAAAAAAGTACCTGCATAAATGTCTCCAGCACCTGTTGTATCAACGGCCTGTGTCTTTACGGCATCAATGTGATGGATGTTCTCACCATCCCAGATCTGAGCCCCTTTGCTCCCCAGCGTTAAAACATAAGACTTCGTTATTTTTTTTAACTTTTCAATCGCCTGCGTTAAATCCTCGGTTCCAGCATACAACAGAGCTTCCTCCTCGTTGCAAAAGAGTAAATCAACGCCTTCTCCCACCACTTCATGCATTTGGTCTCCAAAATATTTGACCATGCTTGGATCTGAGAAGGTAAGCGCTGTTTTAACACCTGCAGTTTTTGCCCGCTTTTTTGCTTCTTTTATCGCTTCAAAACCAGAAGGGCTTGAAACCAAATATCCCTCCAAAAACAAATAATGAGAATTCTCTAATTGATCTAAATTCAATTCTGACAGAGAAAGGTTTGATGAAATCCCTAAAAAAGTACTCATCGTTCTTTCAGCATCGGGAGTAATCATTACCAAGCATTTTCCTGTCACACCCTCATCGAGCTTGGCATCAGATAAATTGGTAGCTACCCCTTGTTCGACTAAATCGTCCCTATAAAATGTACCGTCAACGTCCAAAGCAACTTTGCATGAATAAAAGCCAGTACCCCCCAACTGTGCAAGGGCTACCACAGAATTAGCAGCAGAACCTCCCGCTTGTTTTTTTCTAATGTTACTTTTCGCTGCTCGCAACAAATCATCTTGCCGGTCTTGTTCGGCCAATGTCATCAACCCTTTCTCTACACCATTTGCTTCTAAAAAAGCGTTGTCAACTTCAATTTCATAATCTACAATGGCATTTCCAATGGCATAAACATCATATTTCTTAGCACTCATCCTCTTAATTTAATATTTGAAGGGCAATATTAGGATAATCTGTAATCAATCCATTCACTCCCCAATGAATAAGTTGCCGCATATCTATAGAATCATTCACCGTCCAAGGAATGACCTTCATGTTTATCTCCTGCAATTCACTAATGGTTTCTGCACTCAATAGGGCGTAGTCGCAACTATATATTTCAGGTTTAAATCCGAGAGAATCAATGTTTAACTCCCAAGAAAGCTCATTTTCAATAAGTAGCGCCAATTGAACCTCCGGATAATGCTTATTAAAATATCGTAGGATTCGAAAATCAAAAGACTGAATGGTAATCCTACGCCAATCTACTTGATCGTTGATCGCCTGATAAGCTACTTGACAAAATACCGCGACTTCTGGATGATAAATACCCTCTAATGCTAATTCAGATTTTAATTCTATATTGTAATGAATAAGCTGACCTTTGGCGGTTGCCACCTGCTCAACCGTATCTAAAACCTCTGTCAATAAAGGTTTTGAAATCCTGCTTTTTTCTTGCAAAAGAAAGTCATTATTGAACAATGAGCCACAATCAAATGCCTTGATCTCTTGGTAAGTCATGTGATACATATTCAGCTCTTTTTCCATCTCTTTAGGTATCTGTTTCCCCCCAGGATACTGACAGATCGCTGATGAAATGAAGGGCTCATGACTCACCACCAACTGGGTATCCCCTGACATCACAATGTCCAATTCTAAGGTATTCACTCCTAATTCCAACGCTTTAAGGAATCCTAAAATAGAATTCTCAGGAAACAAGCCCCGCATACCTCTGTGCCCTTGAAGATCTAGTGATCCGCCTTCATCCGATACATCAGACGTACTTTGCTGCCCGCATTGAACGCATGCGAGTAATGCAATAAATATCAAGAGGTTTCTCATCAACGTAATAATTTGATTCGTGCAAAAATATAATGTAAGATGTCTTCATTAACCACCATTCTATAAAATTCAGTATTGGGTAATAAGATGGGATCATAACCGGTATACTGTAAATATTTTTTGGAAATATTTTTATCAAACCAATGAATCAATCTCATTTTTCCATCTGATATTCCAAACATGTGATCCCTCGCTTCCCTATGACCGTACCCGAATTAAAAAGACAGGGTACGGCCAGATTATGATGATAAATAAGACTGTTGGCATTTTTTAAGTTATCAATTTGATGACTTTTCTCAAGTTCTGCTTGGTAAAATTTGATCGAATGAGCAATACTCCCCTGATTGGATGGTCTGCTGATCAGGTAGTCTCGACATAACTGATCAATCTTAAACCGCAATCGATCCACTTTGTGTAAAGATTCAAACAATGGCCGGTGCGTATGGCCTATGATACTTATTTGATTCCTCTTGATGGCATGCTCATAAGCCCGTTTTTCTATCTTGTATTGTTTTTTACTGGAATGTGAAACAGAATAGTCTTTTATCCTTAAGGGGTTGGCAAAATATTTCAAGGTGAACCCTACTAAATCATTCTGAAGCTGATATTTTTTTGAGGCTTGATGTCCATGATAAATAAAAATATGGTCCCCCTCATAACTTAATTTACAGGCTTCCGACATTTTATAATCATAAGGTGGCTTTTGAACCTTCAACTGAAGATCATGGTTTCCGTAGGTTTTGGCTAATCGGTTTTTGTTTGCAAAAGCATCAAAAAGCTTATAAACAGGGTTCCAATTATTCAAAATCACATCCAATGAAAATCTTTGTAACTCCTCAACGTCTCCATTGAGCATTAAAGAATAATTGTGTTTTAGATAATAGTCCCTCAAGGTACTTTGAAACAACTCAGAATTAGGCTTAAAATCATCTTTTGTACTTCCATCACCCATATGAAGGTCACTGAAAATCACCCATCTTGACTGATTGTTGATATTGGACTCCCAGGCACCCTTTAAAACCGTATCAAGATGTTCGTTTATATGGATGTCTGGAGCAGCCATGGCTAGGTTAAATAGGCCGCGCCAAAGACCCCCGCGCTATCTCCCAATAAGGGTTTGTGAAAAATAGTATCCAACTTTACATTAAAAACATGCTTCCTTACCTCTTTTAAACCCTCATTATAGAGTAAATCAATATTTCCCACGCCTCCTCCGATGACAATAATATCAGGGTCCAAGATATTGATTACTCCAGCCATCGCCCTTCCAAACTGTGTTATCAATCTGTTAATTGTATGGGTATCATTGGGTGACGTTCCCGAGAGATGTCCTTGATAAATGTCCTTGAGCTTTTTTGATTCATGAAATTTTTCATGATGATACCGTTCTAAATTTTTACCTGAAATAACGGTTTCCACACAACCTGTTTTACCGCAATAACAGGGACCTCCAGATACGTCTAAAAAATTATGTCCCCATTCTCCTCCAATGCCTTGGCGTCCATGGATCAATTGTCCATTGACCACAATCCCCCCTCCAACGCCGGTACCCATAATCACCCCAAAGATTACGTTTGCTTGAGGTAATTCGCGCGCAACGATGCCCATTTTATATTCTGCCAAAGCAAAACAATTGGCATCATTTGCCATTTGTAAAGGGATACCCAAAGCCTTTTTGACGTCTTCCTTAAAGCATCTTCCATTGAGTATGGTCGTATTTGCGTTTTTCATGAGACCTGAAATAGGATCAATGGCTCCTGGAGTTCCGAGGCCTATTTTTTCTGGAAAATAACCCAATTCATGAGCCATTGTGTCAATAAGTAATTTTATTCTACTGATGATATGTTTATAACCTTGGGCGGCTTCCGTGTCGATACGCTTTCTCACCAATATTTTGGGTACTTTGTCGTCACTCAGAACCACTCCTTCTATTTTAGTCCCTCCTAAATCTATTCCCCAAATTGGCATTTTTTCTTATTTGAACTTTAAATACTGGATTTATTTCCAGACCTTCCTACTTCAACTAGTCTAATTTAACATAACGCTTGACCAAATCATCTCATATTATGAGATCCTTTCCTTTAAAGATAAAATAAATTATTTTTAATTTCCATAACAATTAACGCGCATCGGGTTGAGGGACTAGGGGTTTCTTTACGTCATATTTTAAATACTGATTGAAACATGGTTGGACTAGAAACTTTAGATTGGATCGTCATTGGCGTTTATTTTGCGGTCTTGATAGCCGTTGCGATTTGGGTCATTCTCCAAAAGCAAAATAATACAGAAGACTTTTTTTTAGCCGGTCGAAATGTGGGTTGGTTTGTTATCGGATCCTCCATATTTGCCTCTAATATTGGTTCTGAACATGTGGTTGGATTGGCAGGCACAGGTGCAGAAAGTGGTATGCCGATGGCCCATTATGAGCTGCATGCTTGGATCGTTTTGCTACTGGGTTGGGTATTTCTTCCTTTTTATATGAGAGGAAATGTCTTTACCATGCCCGAATTTCTAGAAAAAAGATTTGACAGTAGATCTCGCTGGTTTCTATCTATTTTTTCTATTATTGGTTATGTGTTGACCAAAGTGTCGGTGACTATTTACGCGGGGGGCGTCGTCGTTTCTCAGCTATTAGGAGTCTCTTTTTTGACCGGTGCTTTTGGAATTGTTATTATTACAGGACTTTACACCGTCTTAGGGGGGATGAGAGCCGTCGTCTACACGGAGGCCGTACAGACTATAATACTGATTTTGGGATCTGCCTTACTTACCTACTTAGGCTTCAATGCCGTGGGTGGTTGGGAAGAACTTAAAGCTGCTGCCGGTTCGGAACATTTCAATATGTGGCGCCCTATGTCTGATCCTGATTATCCATGGACAGGTATGCTCTTTGGGGGTACCATTGTGGGTATATGGTACTGGTGTACCGATCAATATATAGTCCAACGCACCCTTTCGGCTCAGAATATAAAAATTGGAAGACGCGGCGCTATATTCGGTGCCTATCTAAAGTTGTTGCCCATTTTTATTTTCTTGATCCCAGGTATCATTGCTTTTGCGCTGAAACAAAAAGGGATCATCAGCTATGAAAAAAGTGATGAAGTATTTCCTGTATTGGTCTCGACATTACTCCCTACCGGCATCAAAGGTTTGGTAGCTGGGGGTCTCATGGCTGCCTTAATGAGCTCTCTTGCCTCGGTTTTTAATTCAAGTTCTACACTATTTACCGTAGATATTTTTAAAAAAATGTACCCTCATTCGCCAGAGTTAAAACTGGTACGCATTGGAAAAATTGCCACGGTATTTGTAGTGGCTGTGGGTATGCTTTGGATTCCAGTCATGGAGAAAATAGGCGGAGGCGTCCTTTACAATTACTTACAAAGTGTTCAATCTTATATCGCACCTCCTATCACAGCTGTTTTTTTGTTAGGCATTCTTTGGAAACGAGTCAATGCCCATGCCGCCATATCAACTTTGACGTTTGGATTGGTCATCGCCACATTGAGAATATTGGCCGAGCTATTTGCTACGGAAAGCAGCCCGCTGGCCTATCAATTCGCTGCCATCAATTTCTCTCATATGGCTATTTTTATGTTTATCGCCTGTGTCTTTGTTTGTATCGCTGTGAGTCTAGCCACAGATCCTCCGGATTTTTCAAAAATTAGGGGGTTGGCCTTTGGCACCTTGGACCCTCAAGATAAAAGAGAAAGCCAAGACAGCTTTGATAAAATTGATGCCTTGGCCTCTATTATTTTGGTTCTTATTATTGTTTGTATCTTGCTCTATTTTACGGGATAAAAATCAGCAATCGTATGCAAACGTTAGGAATAGATGTAGGAAGTTCATCGATCAAAATTGCAGTTTATGATGCCGTGCAGCAGAAAACGCTGGCCAGAACCTTCTTTCCAGAAAATGAACTCTCCATTGAAGTGCCCTTCCCTGATTGGGCAGAACAAAAGCCTGATATCTGGTGGCATAGCTTGAAAGGAGCCTTGCACAAGATCAAACATCAAATAGATTTAAAAAACATCCAAGCCATTGGCATCAGTTACCAAATGCACGGATTGGTCGCCATAGATAAAAATTTAACTCCCGTTCGCCCTGCCATTATTTGGTGTGATTCCAGAGCTGTGAAAATTGGAGAAAGGGCATTTAATACCTTGAAAAATCAAGATTATTTGGACCACCATTTAAACGCCCCAGGAAATTTTACCGCTTCTAAACTGGCTTGGGTAAAAGAAAACGAACCCGAAACTTATGCCCGCATCTGGAAATTTATGCTTCCTGGAGATTATTTGGCCTTAAAATTAAGCGGTAGACCAACTACGACCGAAGCCGGTCTTTCTGAAGGCGCCTTATGGGATTTTAAGAATAAAATGATCTCAACCCAATTGATGGATTATTATGGATTTTCAAAAACATTAATTCCTGATATTGTCCCCTCACTTGGGGTGCAATGTCACGTATCTCAATGGGCTGCGAAAGAACTCGGCCTCACCCCAGACATCCCCATAACCTATAGGGCAGGAGATCAGCCCAATAATGCCCTTTCCTTAAACGTCCTAGAACCTGGAGAACTCGCCACTACGGCAGGGACCTCTGCGGTTATTTATGGTGTCACGGACAAGCCGCTGTACGATGCTAAATCAAGAATCAATACTTTTTTACATGTGAATAACACTTTAAAAAATGATAGGAATGGTATGCTATTATGTGTAAATGGTGCCGGTATATTGTACAGTTGGCTGAAAAAACTACTCAATACCACAGCTGAACTCATCGACTATAATGATCTCAATAACCTCAGCGAACAAGCCCCTCCGGGTAGCTTGAATTTAAGATTTTTCCCTTTTGGAAATGGCGCCGAAAGAATCTTAGAAAATAAAAATTTAAAAGCCCAAATGAGTCAGTTGGATTTCAATGTACACGATCGAAGCCATCTTATTCGCTCAGCGAAAGAAGGCATCGTTTTCAGTATGAAGTATGGACTAGACATCATTCATGACATGGGAGTTCCTACCACAGTGATCAAGGCAGGTAATAATAATTTATTTCAAAGCCCCCTATTTCGAACAATCTTCGTGAACACCCTGCAACTGCCCCTAGAATTGTATGATACCGATGGAGCAGAAGGGGCAGCTCGAGCTGCTTTGGCTGGTCTTACTTCTCAAAGTCTCGAAAATACATTTAAAAATATGAGTCCCATCGATACCATTTATCCAGAACAGGAACTTACGGAAATCTATCAAGTACAGTATGCTCATTGGAAGAAAGAATTGGCTGTTTTGTTAACAGGCAATGAAAATGGGAACCCTGATTAAAAAATATTAACTTCGAAAAATATAAATCAATACGCAAATAGATAAAAAATGGCAATCATCGGATCAACAGAATATTTTAAAGAAATCGGGGACATAAAATTCGAAGGTAAGGAATCCAAAAATCCTTTGGCTTATAAATATTACCGCCCTGATGAAATGGTCCTCGGTAAGAAAATGAGTGAGCATCTCAAGTTTGCAGTTGCGTATTGGCATTCATTTGGCAATACAGGAAGCGATCCTTTTGGTATGGGTACCAAGGTTTTTCCCTGGAATCATCATAGCGATCCCATTCAACGGGCAAAAGATAAAATGGATGCGGCATTTGAGTTTATTTCCAAATTAGGCCTTGAATATTTTTGCTTTCATGATTTTGACTTAATTGAGGAAGGGAATACCTTATCGGCTTCAGAGCATCACCTGCGATCCATCACAGAATACGGACAGCAGAAACGTAAAGGGACTCCAATAAAAGTACTTTGGGGAACAGCCAATCTGTTCAGTCATCCCAGATATATGAATGGGGCAGCTACCAATCCTGATTTCAAAGTGGTCGCATATGCCAGTGCTCAGGTAAAAAATGCCATCGATACGACGATTGCCCTGGAGGGTGAACACTATGTTTTTTGGGGCGGGAGAGAAGGCTATATCAGCCTTCTTAATACACGTATGAAAAAAGAAATAGATCATCTGGCCCAGTTTCTACACAATGCCAAAGATTATGCGCGGAGCCAGGGTTTTAAGGGACATTTTTTTATTGAGCCTAAGCCTGCCGAACCCAGTAAACATCAATATGATTATGATGCCGCAACGGTCATTGGATTTCTAAATCAATATGGATTGGCTGATGATTTTAAAATAAATATTGAAGTCAATCATGCCACGCTGGCTGGACATACCTTTCAACATGAACTCCAAGTAGCCGCTGACGCCAATATGCTGGGAAGTATAGATGCTAATAGAGGTGATTATCAAAATGGTTGGGATACCGATCAATTTCCTACAAATCTCGGTGAGATCGTAGAAGCGATGTTGGTGATTGTTCAAAATGGGGGCATTCAAGGGGGCGGAGTGAATTTTGATGCCAAAACACGTAGAAATTCTACGGATTTAGCAGATCTGTTTTATGCGCACATTGGAGGAATAGATACTTTTGCCCGTGCTTTATTGATTACAGAAAAAGTGATGACGCATACGGATTTTAAAAAAATTGTGGATCAACGGTATTCAAGCTTTGATGCTGGGAAGGGGAAGGCCTTTGAGGAAGGTGCTTTAGATCTATCCGCTTTACATCAAATTGCACATACCAATGGTGAATTAAACCCCATAAGTGGCAAACAAGAGCTATTGGAAAACATGATCAATGATTGCATCTAAACAAGACGTTTCAGAAAGATAGGTGAAAAATATTATTTTCTAGTTTTTAAAGTACTGTTGATGTAATTACCCACAGCTTGCCCTTGATCTAAGCCATTATCTATCGCCATTCTGTAATGTATCCCTCCATAAAGTCTCGACAGCGCAGCCTCTTCGGAAGCCTGAAGGAAAGAGTCAAAGGATCTGCTTGGCAAGCCATACTCCATTTCACTGATGTCTTCAAAGGCAAAGTTTTTGCCTAGTAGCTCGGTCAAGGTAAGGGCCGCAGCTCTTGAGATTACGCTGTGCCCACTGGTATACTCAGGGAAAGGAGGTGTTTGAAGTAAGGGCGCCCATGTTTCATCAATGTACTGGTTAATCAAAGTTTCAGGTCGTACGACCACAGATCTCCATTTTTCATCCCAACAACTGATAAATGCATCAAATAAGGAGATCGATACCCGGGCATGGGCATGGATCGTCTCGGCATAGGTACTGCCTGCCTGCATCGTTGCAATCGCCGTGATCTGCATCCAATGACCTCCTGGTGTAATTTTTTTGGTTGCAAACATAGCGTGCCCTCTGTGATGTGAAACATAGGGGTTACAATCCCAAAATTTAGCGATGTCTTCTCCTTGATTCTCAATTTGGCCCCCAATCGCGTAAACCTCCATCAATTCCTTATAAAAAGGACTGTTTTCATCCATACTAAAGGAAAGCGGCGGTTTAGGAATAAATTGCTGCGCGGAATCAAGTACCATGAGCCTTATTTTACTCCAATGAGGCTCAATCCCTTCCATGTAATCGGGCGGTGTTGGTTTCCAGTATTCAGGTTGAGACCTTATGGTATATTTGGCATGTGTTCTTGTTTGTTTATAATGATCCCCATCTGCCCATTTGAGTATATGACTTGCTACCCGCTCTCCATAACTCATCGAGCTATTTAGTACCCTATTAGATAAGCCATCTGCTTGCAAGGCTTGGTACGTTTGATCCTGAAATGCCTGCATTTTATCCTCCGAAAAAATCAGTTCGGTACCCACCGTCAAAAAAGCATGCAATGCAGCTAAAGGTACGTTTACCTGAGGATCCTCATTTTTGGGTATGGCCATAAAGTCAGTTAACTGCCCGGACAGAGAAATGAACTTTTCAGGATCCGCCTGAGCCATTATTTCATAAGCAGCAATATTGGGATAAATATATACCCGAGAAGCCACCGGTGGCGAAAAAATATCGTGAACAATAACGTCGGTCAATTGCTTCATCGCAGCGTTATAAAGTGCCGGATCTTTTAATTTTTCCTGATAGGCCTTGTTCTCAACACAAGCAGTCACAGCAAGTAGCATCAAGCAAAAGTATATTGTTTTGGTGCGCAAGATTTTGATTATTAAAGATCTAAACTAGCACAAATTTAATAGATTTTTTGGCAAAAAATAGCTGCCTTCAAGGGCGAAGTAATACCCCGATTTATTTTAAAAAAAATACAACTTTTATTAGAGGTGGGTTAAATGTCAATACCCCTCATTTTGAGTCAAATTACTATTTACTCCAAGCTCTGAAGCAGGAATTGGGAATATTTCTAAATGTGATGACACGGAGGTTCCATCAATATTTTGACCCTTCCAGTCCCAAATGAATTCATCTCCACCTGCGCGTTCTGAATATTTATTAAATCTTATCAAATCTGCCCTTCTATGCCCTTCAAAGTACAATTCTCTTCCACGCTCTTCAAGAATGTAATCTAACGTAAAATCAGTATCTAATACATTTTCAGAACCATCACCATAGGCCCGTGCTCGAAGCTCATTAATGTAAGATAAGCCCGTAGCCCTGTCCCCATTTGAAGCTCCCCTTAAAGTAGCCTCGGCATACATCAAGTAAACATCAGCCAAACGAAACATAGGGAAGTCTGTATCCACATGATCTAAATTAGAACCTGCTACCCCCTCTTTTGTCACATTGCTGTACTTAGCGGACGCATAACCATCGGTGAGCGTATTTCTAAAATCTTCTGTTATGGCTTCAATACGTCCTGTAGTAAAAATGACATTACGGGTGTCTGCATAATCTAACACTCCACCTTTCTCAAAACGATCGTTGAATTGGCTTGTAGTGATGATGCCACTCCATCCTCCACCAACGCCATACAAACTGTCTGCTTGCATGTCATCAAAAAGTGCAGCTCTCACCATAAAGGTTGTTCCGCCCCACGACTGGCTGAAAGTTCCGTCATGTGTTAATGCGAAAATTACTTCATTTGAAGTATGATTATCTGCCTTAAATAAATTCAAATACTCCTCTTCTAGAACATAGCCTGTATTCATGATTTCATTCAAATCATCAATGACCTCGCTGTAGATGGCTGTAGACTCTGAGCCCATATAGACGGAGTGATTTAATTTAACTTTTGCTCTCAACATCCATAACGCTGCCTTAGTCGCTCTACCATAATAAGGCCCACCAAAACCTATTTCTGGATCCCCTAAGTCTGGCTCTATCTCATCGAGCTCTTTTATAATAAAATCATAAACTTCCTCACCACTGCTTTGAACAGGCAATACAGAAGAAATTTGGGTCAAAATTGGAATATTTCTATAAAAATCTAAGCCATGCCAATAAGCCAAAGCCCTCAGAAATCTTGCCTCTGCACGATAGGTTTTAATCTCTTGTTGACCTTCTTCAGAAATTCCATTCAGTACTAAATTTTCATCCGTACTGACCGATAAAAAGTCATTACAGAGTGATATGGTATACATAATACGATAATACAATACTCTTACAAATTGGTTATCAGAGGACCACGTTAAAAAATTTAGATCCTGAATACCTGCATCTGTCCACCGAATCATACCTTCATCGGAAGTCAATACCTGCGCCTTCCAATAAGCCCTGATGTAAGAACCAAAACCTTCATCATTGATAATAGATAAATCTCCTGATCCCGCTGGACCATCTTGTCCGGTCAACGTCATGCTCCCATATAATTTGGCTAAATAAGAGGTATAGGACCCTTCTTCTTGAAACAAAACATTGGGCAATAATGTATTTTTCGGCAATGTTTCTAAATCTGTACAAGCATAGCTTGTAAATAGAATCAAAATAAACGTTGTTAATTTTAACTTTTTCATGTTTTTAGCTTAAAAGGTTACAGAAATTCCTCCAATAAAAGTTTTGGGTCGGGGATATAAATTATTATCTATTCCATTCGGTTGAATTTCAGGATCAAGACCTGAATAATTAGTTAAAATAAATAAATTTTGGCCCGAGACATATGCCCTAAGTTTAGCCCATTTCAGCTTATTAAAATTGTAACCCAATGAAATATTATCCAATCGTAAGAGAGAACCATCTTCCAAATAATAATCACTCATTAACTGTCTACTGGTAAATTGAGTTATCAAGGCTGAAGTATGAATATTGCTAGGTCTAATTCCTTCAAAAGATTGAAATGTACCATTATTGGATGCTACGTTGTTATAGATATAATTTCCCAACATAGCCCTAAAAGTAAAACTTAGATCAATATTTTTATAGCTACTGTTTCCAGTAAATCCTAAAATCCAATTGGGTGCCGGATTTTGATTCACCGTTAAATCATTTTCATTAATCAAACCGTCCCCATTTTGATCTACATACATATTGGTGGGCGATAATGGCGAAAACTTGGGTACCCCACCCTCTATTATGTGCTCATAGGTATAAAATGAGTTGATCGATTGTCCTACTTGTAAAACTTGAATGGTTTGGCCTATATCACCCGATATGCCCCCAACATTAAAAATAGGGGGTTCATCTCCTTGAGGAATGCTTTGTGCATCCAAATTCACCATTTCATTTTGATTGTATGCCGCATTCATATTAAAAGAAACGTCCCAATTGGCCGTCTTAAGAATATGGGTCCCTAACTCCAATTCAAATCCCTTATTACTCATTTCTCCAATGTTGGTGACCGCACGATCACGGGTCAGAGATCCGGCTGGAAATACAGAGTTAAACAATAAATCGGTAGTCGTCTTTTGGTAGAACTCAAAAGAACCTACAATTTTTCCTGTAAACAGCTCATAATCAAAACCAATATTAGTGGTCGCTGTTTCCTCCCATTTGATGTTCGGGTCAACACCTACTGGTCTTACGGTTAAATAATATTCATTCCCTAACTGATAGGCTGCATCAAAAGCTCCTTGCTGATACGTCTCTAACCATAGATAGTTCCCGAAATCTTGGTTTCCAGCAACTCCCCAACCCACTCTTAACTTTAAATAACTCAAGACGCCACTAATCCCTTCCATAAAGGTCTCATTTGAAATCCGCCAGCTACCTGCAAAAGATGGAAATACGCCCCATCTATTTTGTGGCCCAAACCGTGTAGATCCATCTCTTCTCAAGGTCCCAGTAAAAACATACTTATCCTTATAGCTGACATTGGCTCTTCCATAAAAGGAGATCAATCTGTTTTCTTGTTCAAAATTATCGGCGTTCAATACGCTATAAGTACCGATGGACGGCCTCGCCAAACCATATAAGTTATTTTGAAGGGAATCTACATTGAAGCTGATAAATTGTTCTTGATTTTCTTGGTAAGAATAACCTGCCAATACTGAAAAATCTAAATCTCCTAAATCCTTTTTGTAGGCTCCATAACCTTCAAATATTAAACTGGTTCGTTTGCCTGCCTCAGCTCTGTAATATCCTGGAAAACTACCTAATGTTTCTGACTTCAAATATGTCGGAGTGTAGTCATTTTGAGTAGAATTTCTGATATCATAAGCGGTATTCGCTGTAAACTCAAGACCTTCAATGTAGGGTATTTGCCAAGTAATCTCAATGTTATTCAAACTCCTGTTTACCCCTCCAATAGACTGTCTTTCTCTATTCTCAGCCACCGGATTCGATGCCGTCAAAGGCAGCCCTACTCCATTGGTATCCGTCCATTCAAAATATCCTCCATAATCGGAATTTCCGCTATAAATGGGCTGAGTTGGATTGAAAAACAATGCATTCCCCACTTGGTTTGAAGCAAATAAGTTATCAGTAAAACCATTTTTTGATGAAATTCTGAATTTTACCGCATCATTTAAAACCGACTTATTCATATTGAAATTGATATCTGCCCGCTCGGTTTGAGAGCCTTGAATAACACCTTGAACTTCTTGATACCCTAGAGAAACTCGGTATCCACCATTGTTTATTGCCCCACTAATTGCCACGTTGTGAGTTGTATTAGTAGAAGATCTAAGTATTTCATCTAACCAAACTGTATTTTGATCTCCTAAATAATCACTCTGCCCAGGAGCAAACACTCCTATCAATTTGGTAAACTGATCTCCTGTCAATATCGGGATTTCTTGGTCAAAATGACTTACTCCATAACTTGCGTTGTAAGTAATGGTTGTCTTATCAGAAGATTTTCCCATTTTAGTAGTAATAATAATTACACCATTCGAACCCCTAGACCCATAAATTGCAGCTGCTGATGCATCCTTGAGAACAGTCATACTAGCTATTTCGGAAGGGTTCAAAAAGTTAAGTGCACTCCTCCCTCCCGGCATACCACTCATATCTATCGGTACCCCATCTATCACAATTAAGGGCTGACTACTGGCATTTAAAGAGGTTGCTCCTCTAATGTTAATGTTAAACCCTCCTCCAGGAGTACCCCCTGAATTACTGATATTAACCCCTGCCACTTTTCCGGATAGCAACTGATCCGGAGATACAATGAGTCCTTTATTGAATTTCTCTGCACTTACTTGAGTAACCACACCAGTAACATCCCCCTTTTCTACCGTACCGTAACCAATGACGATCACTTCCTTCAATTCTTCAACGTTCTCTTCCATGGCCACATCAATTACAGATCGCGCGCCTACAGTCACCTCTTGGCTATTATAGCCAATGGTACTGAAAACGAGTAAGCTTGCTTCTTCAGGCACATTCAATCGATACGTCCCATCAACAGCGGTTATCGTTCCCAGAGCGGTCCCTTTAATGACGATATTCACACCGGGCAAACCTTCGTTATTTTCGTCGACCACTTTACCGTAAATAGTCCGCTCCTGCGCCATCACAGTAGTCAAAAATAAGCTTATAATCCCCATCAAAAAAAATCTTTTGAAATGATTTAATGGAAATTCATATCGTAGATTCCAATAATTATTCGTCATGTTATGTAAAGTTTACTTTAATGATTAATAAGTTTTACAGATTTAATTTTTTATTAATTTTTGGGTCGCAATTTGATCCTTTTTTACCAATTTAATGAGGTAAGTTCCTGGAAATAAATGAGCAACATCTAACAGGTTGTTTGTAACCTCTCCCGAGATCATCAACTGACCCGTTAAATTGTATACCTCATATTTTTTCCAATTCATTCCGGTGGTAAGTTGAATATGATCGTATGTTGGATTGGGATAAAAATACAATGGATCCATGGTTGGCGCGCTGATGCCTGTTAGATATTCTTCTGTGATTTCTTCAATGTAATTTTCAATAGGTTGATCAGAAAATATTCCGAAGCTACCTGGGGACAAGGTAACCTTCTCATCTATGTCATTGACCTCCACAGACTGACCGGTGAGATAATTGTACCATGTACCTGTCTTGGTGAAATAACGTGTCGTTTCTTGACTTATCTTAGTGAAATTTCCATAAATCACAATATCAACTTCCGGATGCTTGTATTGAATCCACTTGATACCACCGCTGGACTGCCAATCAAAATATTGATCATCAAGATATGGTGTTTTGGTTTTTAAATTGATCATGGCTTGATAAACAGTAAATAATTTCAATCGGTTTTCGTCCTCAAGATATTCCCATTTGGTAGGCTTCACACCCAATCGATCATTGTTCAGCTCAAGGTCATAACCAAACTCGCCAAATTGCCATATCATCTTTGGACCTGGAATGGAAAAAAAGAATACCGCATTCTGCATCAATCTTTTTATTTGCATGGCATAAGTCTCTTGAGATCGATCATTCACTTCAAACAAAATACGCTCTTCATCATGACTTTCCATATAGCCCACGACCGCATTTTCATTCCACCCTCTAGCTTTGTAATAACTCCATTTAATATCACTGGCAATGCCCATAGCCGTATTGAAGAAGCTTCCTCTTAAGTTCCCCCACAACATCATTCCATAATCAGCCAATTCTGATTCTTCTGGATTTTCTGAAAAATGTTCCAAGATTACATAGGCCTCTGGATCAGCTTCCCAGATCACATCGGCAATGCGCTTTAAGATCGCAACGCGGCTCGCGTCATATTTTCCCCACTCAGATACATTTCCCAACGTGTTCTTTTGTGTGAGCCCTTTGGATAAATCCAATCTGTAACCATCAATATTAAATTCATCAATCCAATACGTTACCACACGGTCTACATAAGACTGAGTCAATGCACTTTCATGATTGAAGTCATAGCCTACATTATAATCATGTTTAGCTGTAGGATTGAGCCAGGGATTATCAGCCGTTGGCGATCCATAATCTCCTGTATTGTACAATCTCACCAATGAGTTTCTACCGAAATGGTGATTTAACACAATATCAAATATGACGGCTATCCCTCTTTGGTGACATGCATCTATTAATTTTTTTAATTGTTGCTCAGTCCCATAATATTTATCTACTGCCATCATAAAAGCAGGATTATAGCCCCAACTTAAATTACCCTCAAACTCCATAATCGGCATCAGTTCCAAAGCATTAATTCCCAAAGAATCTAGATAATCTAATTTATCAAGGACCGCTTGAAAAGTTCGCTGATCAGTAAAATCTCTTACCAAAAGCTCATAAATAACCAGATCTTCTTTTTTGGGCTTTTGAAAATCCGTGACCATCCAATCGTAAGGTACTTGGTCTGTTTGCAATACAGATACCTCAAATTTGGTTTCGTTTGCAGGATAAGGTTCAAGGTCGGAATATCTATTTTCATTGATGATTTGACTATCATCATATTGGGAAATTATTTTTTCGGAATAGGGATCAGCGATCAATAGTACTCCGTCTATCAGATATTGAAAACGATACTCCCGGCCCGGTTCTAAATCGTTAAGGGTTATCCAAAAATAATCATCGCCTTGATACATCTGATAATCCTTATTCAAGGACCAATCATTAAAGTCTCCCAAGACAAAAGCATTTCCTTTATCTGGTGCACTGAGCACCAAAGAAACACGAGTAGGATCTGCGGAATAATTAATCCCTGATTTTAACCCTTCAGGTACACTTAAACTTTCTGATAAGGGATCTACAATATAACTATGATTAAATATCACAGAATCATTGATCGTCGTGGCTAAAAGGGATAACTCATGTACTGACTGATCGGCAATGACTGTATGTTGAATTGTATAGGCATTGGTATCCATTTCAAATTGCAGGGCTCCATCAACATAATATGAAATATGGGCCCTTTCAGAAGTAATGAATTCAAGATCAATGCTGTCATTTTCCTGATATAATTTATATCTCGAGGAAACACTAACTACCCTCAAAACAAATCCATTATTAAGCTCTATGAATAGATCTCCTCCTCCGTCATCTTTGCCCTCCAACGAAGCATCGGCACTTCTAAAAACAAGGGCTACCTTAAGTATTTCTTCATCAGCGGGAACCCCATAATAGGCTCTAATCGAAGGGCCAATTTCCAATTCATATTTATTCTCATCAACCTTATTTAGCTGCGTCTCTGTAGTATTCTCTCCCCAGTTGGTCTTTACATATTTCCAATCCGTTGAGGAAGCACTTTGATTCGTAATTACACCTGTATGTGCATATATTTCGCCTGAAAATCCTACAAGCCCTCCGGTCCCTTTAGTAGCATCAAAAGTGATCGTCACTGATGATAAATCGCTTGGGAATAGCGGAACTGATGTGACCACTTGTCCCCAAACAAAATTGACAAGAAAGCCAATTATTACTGATAAAGATAATCGTATGATGTGACCTTGCATAAGATTAATTCTTATAACTTATTCGAGTTGTATTGTGGCTTATCGGACGTGCTTAACACACATCGAGCTCCTCTCTTCTTAACTAAATTCTGAATAAACCTCACTTAATTTAAACCAAAAAACCACCAAAAAGCTTTTTTATGTTGAATTAATAGTGACAAAAACAAAGGCTTAAAGTAGCTTTTTTAAAGATACTAGGATAAAATAAAGGCCTCCAATTACTTGGAAGCCTTATTATAAAAAGAAGAAGAATTTATTCTATAGTTCCTGTCAAAGTCTTAAAGTCAAGGGAAACCTTCTGACCTGCTGTCACAACTGTTCTAGCCTGATCTCCGCCCGTGCCTCGGAATTCAATCGCTCCACTCTCAACGATAACAAATTCTGCTTGCCACCAATCAACCGCATCCGTAGTTTCCGATTTTGTCAAAGTAGAGGACGTGAAATGTATTCTTAGATCACCATCAGCGACTAATTCAGGAAAGAAAATAACGGAATCCGTTTTGGTGAATTTTTGTGCCTCCACCGCCGCATCCCATGATCCAAACGCATCTCCAATACCATAGATTCCAATGTCTTCAGTTACTTGAATGGTTTCTGTCTCCAAGTTTACCGTAATTGCATAATAACCAGGACCTCCAGGGGTTGCTAGATTATCCCCACCTTTGGCAAATACACCTTCAACTGCATCTCCAGTTTTACCAAAATCACCATTCCATTCCATAACTGGAGAAAATTTGAATTCTGCCCCTCCTGCGGTATCAAGATATACCACTTTCCAAAACAAATGCTTGTTGTCATAAACAGGGATCAATGGCTGACCATTGTCCACCCAATCCCAACCGCCAATTGCACTACCTATCATGTACAAGGTTTCAGGATATTCGGCAAGCACCTCTGCATCACCTGTTTTTTCAACGGCCACAGACAAACTAAGACCTGGGCCATTTGAGTATGTGATCGTTACTTTATAAACACCATCGTTCCCCGTTGCAAATTCCATATTTGCTCCTCCTGCTACCACGTCATCCAATGTGCCTCCTATATTGGTAAAATATTTCAAACAAGTAGTGGCAGCCGCATCACATTCACCCTCTTCAAGATTAATATCCCAGTTGCTATTAAACCTAAATTTGTAAGGACCTTCTCTCATAGTTATACCTTCACCTACAAATACAACTTCCTCGGAGGACTTAGATATTTCATTAATTTGCTGGCCCACAGACCATCCTCCATCCGTAGCACTTCCTATAACCTCCCAGTATTCAATTGCTGTTAAGGCATATTGACTTGTTGAAGCATCGTACATGACATGGGCCAATTTACCTGTCTCAAACGGAGATGCTCCCTCACTATCCGCCTCTAAAGCTCCACTGAAAGACTCAATAGAGTCTCCAACAAAAACTTTGGTCCAAGCCCCCCCAAGAGCAGTGGTGGTCTCACCTTCTACCTTGACAAAACTATAACTTCCTGCGCCCATGTAAATGTAAGCCTCATAAAACCCATCCCGACTTTGAGTTGTAAATTCTGGTGCTTCTACCAAACCTGCTTGTAATAAATTAGCCGCTGTTGTATCACCTGAAACCGCTGACCCTACCATATAAATACCATCTGCAAGCACTGGTCCCGAATCCACAATATCATCTACAATATCATCGATCTGATCATCACTTAAGTCTACCGCTGGCGTGGTATCATCATCATCACTACATCCTACAAAAAATGCCAGGATTGCAATGGACATCATTATTGCTAAACTTTTTAAATTCATTTTCATTCCATTGTTTATTTTATTAAAATTTTATTTCGGTTTTTTTTACTGATTTTTTTTGACGTTAAATAAAATGTATCAAAACAAAGAAATTTTATCGTTAGAAATTTATCAAATACGGAAAAAAACAATGTTTCATAACATCCATGTTACAAATGATGTTGTTTTTGAATTATAAAAAAAATAATCTCAAAGTAAATGTTAATGTGGAAGTTTCGAAATCGGTTGCATTTGGAAAATAAATTATGATTCCTGTTTTTATTGCCTTCTCCTCTCCAAATTCAACGGAACTTATTCTTTTAAGCATTCGTGAAATCTCATTGTATTATTCAATATTTTTTTTGGGGAAATATTGATTGCCGTAAATACTTAAAACATCATCGTTTCTAACCACTATAAAAGCCCTCTTTTCAGCAATCATGATGGGTTCCATTTGAATTATTTGTCCTTCTAAATAAAGACCCATCACTGTCGAAGAGGCTACTTCCCAACCTTCACTGGTATTTAGCAATACCGTACCATAATCTTCACTATAACGCCCCTCAGCGATTGAGGATCCAAAAAAATTACCTGCCGCAAATACATCTATCCTCCCATCATCATTGATATCTACCAACAGCATATCTCTTATCATACTCACTTGAGCCTTCAAATCAAATGCCTTGAATGTAAATTGACCTTCATTATTCTCAAAAATTCCTGATCTCAACTCATTGGCCACTAAAACTTCCCCTCCATTCAATAGATCTTCACTGAACAGTTGCCTCAAAGGGGCTTCTGCGTACGTCTTATAATCCAAGAATTTCTTTTTTATCCCCGGAAGTTGTTTAGTTAAATCTTTTTTAGATACAAAAATGGATTCAACACCCTTTTTGTCGTAAGTTAAAATAGGGTCTTGCTGTCCGTTATCATCAAAATCGTTTAGATACATCCTCAAAGGTGCCTCATGCGTAGCTTGCAACTTGGAATTTAGTCCCAAATTCCCCACCAATAAATCTAAGTCTCCATCTTGATCATAATCCAGTGCTTTGACTGTTTGCCACCATCCTTGATCCTCAGATATACTCACCGGTGAAGCCAGCAACCCCTCATTTGCAAAACAAACTTTTATGGGCTGCCACATGGCAGCAAGGATCAAATCTTTTTCTCCATTGTTATCAATATCGGCCCAAAGAGCATCTTTAATCATGCCCCCATCTAAAAAATTAGCATCTCCTATTTTAGCGACCTCAAACTTTTGGCCTGCCCTATTTAATAGCAAATGACTTTTAGGACTCCTTCCATAATGCCATGGAACCGCTACTCTACCTATAAAAATATCTAAAAATCCATCATTATTTACATCATGAACGGCCACAACAGAGCCCGTCTCATACAAATTTGGCAACATATCATTCGCCTTCTCAAAAGAACCTTTGCCATCATTTAAATAAATTCTTGACAATTCATTGGGAGAGTTTTTATCAAACTCATTTCCCCCAGTAACCACCAAAAGATCGAGGTCACCATCGTTTTCTACATCAAAAAAGGCAGCATCTACATCCTCCAATATTTTGTCCTCCTCAAATGTTCTTACCAATTTAAATCCCGATGCTAGCTGCAGATACAAATGGGCAGACTGACCTCTTGCCCCACCCATAAAGAAGTCGTCTTGTCCATCTCCATTGACATCTCCAACACAAATCGCAGGGCCTTCTTGACTGTTCATATGTGGAATTAATGGCTCTCTGTTGAATTCAACAAATCTGTTTTCGTGATGTTTATAATCTATCCCCAATGAGGCAGTCACATTTTGAAATATCGTTTCCTTTAAATGAGGCTTTGACTGTTTTTTTGTAGGTTGTTGTTGTACCGGCATCCATAACTTCAAAAATTGATTTGCTTGGATGACCCCTTGTCGCTCCACAGACCCATTGGGCCATTCAATCAGTAAAGAATCGATCTGATTGGAAGCTCCTAAACCCATGATGATTTCGTTGGTTGTGCTTGACTGAAACCCCCGAACAGAAAACAATTCATACATTTGGATCTGCTCACCCACAAAGGCAGTCACCCGCGTACCCAACACAGGGGCTCCCTCTGCACCAAAAAATCGAAGCTTGAGGAAATTTGAGCCCTCATGATCCACGCCTTCACGAAGGGTTAGATTTTCTAATATATCAGCTTCCTCATTCAAATTATTCAATACCAAATCAAGATCTCCATCATTATCTAAATCCGCATAAGCAGCTCCATTGGTGATTTGAGCGTCCCCATTTGACCAACTTTCTGTTACATTTTCGAAGGTTAAATCTTGATTATTTGAAAAAAAATAATTTTTTACCTTTCCAAGCGGCATTTCTGAAACGAAAGCAGCATCAGATAAATTTGGATTATTTCGCACCTTATCACCTGAAATAAAATCAATATAATCTAAGTCATTGGGCCTTCTGGCGATTCCGTTTGATATGAAAATATCTTTCCATCCGTCATTATTGAAATCTGCAAATAATGGACCCCAACTCCAATCAGTTGCGTGAATGCCTGCAAGCATGGCTACATCAGAAAATTTTCCCCCTCTATTGAGCATCAACGTATTTCGACTGTATTGATTCATATAACCAAATTGTAATTTCATACGAAATATCTCGTAGGGATCTTCCCCGACAGAACGTTTCCGAACCACCTCATCTTCTGGAAGCATGTCCAATGTAATGATATCTACTAAACCATCATTGTTATAATCGGCAATGTCATTACCCATAGAAAAGCGACTGCTATGATGTGCCATATCAGTAAGCCGCTCCGTAAACGTTTTATCTCCGTTATTTATATAGAGGTAATCATTTTCGCTAAAATCATTTGAAATATAAAGATCTGTAAATCCATCTTCATTAAAATCTGAAAGTCCAATACCCAATCCATAACCTATTTGTGAAGAATAAATACCGGTGGTACTTGTGATGTCTTCAAAATAACCTCCGATGTTTTCAAATATTCGATCTCCAGACAGCTGATCAACATCAAGCCTCAGGTCTGCACGTCCATGACTCTTTTGTGTATGGACCGCATGATTCAATAAATAAAGATCTAAATCTCCATCTTTATCCATATCAAAAAAAGAAGATTGGGTAGAAAACCCACTAAAATCTAATCCATACTTCACCGAACTTTCGGTAAAAGTCAAATCTCCGTTATTTAGGTACAACTCATTATGCCCCTCGAGTCCCTTATATCCACTGACTCGGCATACATAAAGGTCGAGGAGGTTGTCCCCATTAACATCGACCATGTTGATTCCAGTCTTCCATTTACCCAGACTAGCGACGCCCGCACTTTCAGTGATGTCTTCAAATGAAAAAGACCCTTTATTCAGGTATAACTTATTAGACCCCTCATTTGAGCTGAAATAAATATCAAATAAGCCATCATTGTTGATGTCTCCGATGGAGACCCCACCCCCATTATAATAGTAGAGATAATCAATGATGTTAAAGTCTTCTTGATGCTCAAGTTTATTGACAAACAAAATATGGGACTGTGCCGAGGGCACTTCTAAAAACTTATAATCCCCCTCTTTTTTCTTCATGCATGAAGCAAGAAGTACAAGTATTGAACATCCTATAGATGCGATCTGTTTCAATCCTTTTTGATTTGAATTTGGGGTTGGTAGGCCTGTATTTGAGCATTGTTATTCGCTACCAATAGTATTTTCCCCTTCTGAGTGTCAATAAAAGATAAGTTTCTAACGCTTCCGTCCAGTATGATTCCAGATGCCGCTTGTCCTTTAATCACAAATTGTCCCGCACCGTCTCCAATCAACAACGTCCCATAGCTTGCGTCATACTGACCCATTTCTGGTTTAACGTCGTACAAATTCCCACCAAATAAAATATCTGAATAACCATCAAAATTAAAATCAGCCACCTCGACTGTATAGACACATGAATATTGTACTTCATCAGGTAGATCCATTTTTTCAAATTCCATCAACCCTTTATTCAGGAATATGGTGGAAGCCAGATGGCTCGTAGTCAAATCCAACGCTCCATTTAATCCTTTAGGACCGAATATGTCTGTGATTTCCTGATCTTTATAACTATCGTATTTTAAGTATTTCTTCTTAATACTGGGGATTTGCATGGATAAGTCGTGTCGAAGAGACAATGGAAATAATTTATCTCCCTCATATTGACATATAATTTGTTCAATGGTACCATTGCGATCAAAGTCTTTTACCAGCATGTGCAGGGGTTTTTCTTCTGTGGCTTTGAAGCGTGAATTCAATCCATGATTTCCCAATATTAAATCTAACCTTCCATCTCCATTGAGATCTTCTATCTCCAAGACATTCCACCATCCATTGGATTGGGGCATCAAATCTATCCTGTTGTATCTACCTTGGTCGTTGATAAAAAAAGCAATGGGCATCCATTCTCCGACCACAATCAAATCAAGATCTTTATCATTGTCAATATCTGCCCATTTGGCATCTGTGATCATTCCTATTTCTTTCAAGTCAGGTGCTATGTCATTGGATACATTGGTATAATTCCCTTTACCATCATTATTCAAAATATACCCATTGCGCGGAAAACCGTAGGCCTCAGGTTGCAAACGACCTCCAACAAACAAATCTATATCTCCATCCTCATCATAATCAGCTGGAATCACTACAGAGGTACTTTCGAACTTATTTACAGGTAATATTTGCTTTGCTTTAGTAAAATTAAAATCATGATCTGAAAAATACAGTCGATCTCCTAACTGTGGTGCCCCCAACTGAAAGTCACTACCTCCACTGACTACGTAAAGATCCATAGAACCATCTCCATTGGCATCGAAAAAGGCACAATCAACATCTTCTGAACCCTTATCCTTAGCAAAAGTATCCAGAGCAATACGATCAAATGTTCCTGAAATATTTTGTAGGGCTAAATATCCTATTTGATCTTTCGCTCCCCCAATATATACATCATCCAGCCCATCATTGTTAATATCTGCAGTACACAAACAAGGACCTTGAGTAGAAATCATTTGAAACGTTAACCGATCACGATCAAAATCTACAAAAGTGTTTTCAATATGCTTATAGTCAGCTAATATTTTAGGATTTTGTACAAAATCAGGCATTGATTTTGTGGTTTTTTCTAGCTTGGATACTGCCGTAGATGCTGATATCCAAAGGTCTTGATCTACCTCAGTACTTCCCAGTAGGGTGGTCTTGCCCAAAGGCCAATTAATCCTAATAGAATCTACTTGGGTCACATTGCCTAAACCAATTAAAGGTCGGTGGTCAACCGTAGACTCAAAACCACGTGTAGGAAGATGCTCCAAATAATATTTATTTTTTCCCTCATAAACTGTAATATTAGTCCCCAAAGCTTGGGTATTTTTTCCTTCCCCTTGTAAGTTAAACCGCAAGTAATGGTGGTCAGGATACATCAGATTTGATTGATTTTCGTACAAAAAGAAAGGCATATTGGTATTGTTGACCACTAGGTCTAAATCTCCATCATTGTCTAAATCTCCATAAGCTGAGCCACTTGAAAAACTGGGGGTTGCCAAACCGAGTTGAGAAGCATGATTTTCAAAAGTTAGATTCTTGTTATTGAGATAGGCATGATTGGAAATCGGTACGCTTGGAATATAATCAATAAGCATTTTATAGTCCACTTTGCCACTCGAGGTTATTTTCTTTGAAACTTCGTCTTCAGTAATGTACCTCAAAAAATCTTGATTGGTCAAATCTTGATAAATCCCATTGGCAATAAAAATATCTTTGAATCCATCATTTTGAAAATCAAAAATAAGTGCGCCCCAACTCCAATCTGAAGCTTCCACCCCTGCGTATCTTCCAATTTCACTGAAAGATCCATCTCCTTTATTTAATTGCAATGTATTCCTGGTAAACTGATGGCCGTAACCATTTTGTAATGAATATTGAAATCGATCCCAACTGTCGAAAGTAGTTACTGTTTTGATACGTTCGTTGTTGTCTGGAAGCATATCCGTCACAAATACTTCCGGATAACCATCGTTGTTTAAGTCTGCTAAATCTGCTCCCATTGATGCCGCACTCGTACTCTTAATCCTATCCTCAAGTACTTCTTTGAATGTTCCGTTTCGATTATTGATATAAAGGTAATCTCGCTCAAAAAAATCATTGGAAACATAAATATCTAACCAGCCATCTCGATCCACGTCACCTACAGTAACTCCTAATCCAAAGCCGATAAGACTCCCATAGATATTGGCCTCTTCGCTGACATCCGTGAAATGATTCCCCTCATTTCTATATAATTTATCTCCACCCACCTGATCTCGATTTGGTCGTTCATTGCGCATCAGATTAAAACTCCCGATCGCCTGATAAGAATTATTAAGTAAGTACATGTCAACATCCCCGTCTTGATCATAATCAAAAAAAGCTGCATGCGTCGAAAACCCTTTATCATCTAATCCAAAGCCTGCTGCATTTTCGGAAAAGGTTCCGTCTCTGTTATTAATGAATAGTTCGTTTTGCTTGTTGTCCCCTTTAATATCACCGGAATTGCATACATAGATATCAAGCCATCCATCCCCATCAATGTCTACGACACATACCCCTGTACTCCAAGCTCGTGTGCCGGCGACTCCAGCAGTTTTGGTAATGTCTGTGAAATTTAAATTTCCATTGTTTTGATAGAGTCGATTGCTCGACATATTTGATATTAAATAAATATCACTCAAGCTGTCGTTATTGAAATCAGCAATGGCTACACCTCCTCCGTTGTAGAAATTACGGTATCTAAAAATATTAAATTCCTGATCAAAGATTAAGTCATTAGAAAAGTCTATTCCGGAAACATTTGCTGGGACTATCTTAAAAACATGGTTCTTTTTATCCGTTGAACATCCAAAAATGAGAACCATCAGGGCAAAAATAAAAAGTTGATTTAGCCTCATCAAATATCAAAATTTAAAGGATACTTTGTCAAGTCAGTGAAATATGCCACTATTAACCTATCATCTTTGATATGTAGATCTATTTGACGATTGCCATCAATTTTATAGTAATGTATTCCTTTTGACCCTTTTACTTTTATAAATGAATTTCCACCATACCATCTTTCAAGAATGGTCGGTAATACTTTAATAAGATCATCCGACTGCAAATCTTTATTCCAAGGTGCCCAAGCATAATAACCAAATGAACATTTATATTTGTTGGTCTTATTATTTTGAAATTCTGGATAAAAATTAAATGCAATTTTTTTATTCGATCCGTCCTCAAACACATACATTACAGACATATTTTCCGTACCATGGGTGACAATTCCTTGCCGATTAATCTTCCAACAATGATCAAAAAATTCTTTTCGCTCCATACCAAATCTCAGACCGAGAAACAACGAATCATTGATGACTCCACTCTTCAATTCACGTTGTGCTAGAGCTACTAAATCAGTATCTGACTTGCATCCTAAAAGGGCAATCAATATGGTTAATACAATACAATTAATTAACTTCATTTTTTACAAAAATTTTATTACTCCCATTATTAATTCCAAAAACGAGGGCTTGTTTATCTTTAATATATAAACTTTCAATACTGCGCACCTCTTCCGAAATACTTATTCCAGTTTTACTATTCATCACAAATTTAAATGAGTCTGATCCATTCCCCATACCCAAAGCCGTATGTCCCCCCATATTACTACCAATTTCTGGCTTGGCACGTAAAAAATTACCTGCTGCGAGTAAATCTATATACCCATCTGTATTAAAATCTTCTAAAAGGAAATCATAAATTGGAAATAATTGGAACTGATAAGGTAACTCAGCGATGTGATAATCAGCTTTTGGATGGTTCATCCACATGAAAGATCTTAATTCATTTACCTTGAGATGATAACCCCCTTTATCAAGTTTTTCTCCAAAAATGTCTTTTAAGGTAGCTGTTTTAAAATCTGAAAACTTTAGGTAGTCTTTCTTGATGTAAGGCAATTGCATACTTAGCTCTTTTAACTGTACCAACGGATATTCAATTTTATCATCAAACATGGAAACAATCAAATCAATAGACCCATTTTGATCAAAATCATTTACTAATAGACCTAAAGGATAATCTGTAGAGGCGTGATATCGCGAATTGGTACCTTGGTTCCCAAAAATCAAATCAACATAGCCATCTTCATTAAAATCCCCTTTGGCAATTGTATTGTATAAGCCTGCATATCCTCCAAGCTCAAATTGATCAGTAGCATCAATCAATTGATTTTGATGGGATTTGAAAACCTTGGGTGCCATCCAATGTCCCACCACAATTAATTCTTCTACCCCATCTTGATCAAGATCTGTAGTAAGCGCATCGGTGACCATTCCCAATTTCAGAAAAAGAGGGGCCCTATTCTGGGTCATATTGGTAAACTTACCTGAACCATCATTCTCTAAAAGGTGTGAGTTCGTAGGTACTCCATAGTAGCCTGCTCTTTGACGTCCCCCCACAAATAAATCCATATCTCCATCTTGATCGAAATCATAAGGAACAACAACGCTGCTAGATTCAAAGCCTTTATTTGGTAATTTTTGATGGCTATCTTTAAAAGCTCCGTGACCATCTCCAAAGAACAAATGATCCAATAAACCCAGTGCATACACATCAAACTCACTACTCCCTGAAGCGACGTATAGATCCAAATGACCATCTCCATTGGCATCAAAAAAAGCACAAGAGAGGTCCTCTGAAGATATCGCTTGATCAAAAGGTTTATTTATTTTTTGAAAACCCGCTTCATCTTGAATAAATAAGGCACCTGATTGACCTGAAGCCCCTCCTACATAGAGGTCAGCCCTACCGTCATGATTGACATCTGCTTTACATTGGCACGGTCCCTCACTTGAATTCATTTGAAATAACAAACGATCTTTGTCAAAATCAACATAAGGCTGTTCTTTGTGCGTAAAACTCAATAGGTCTGTCTGCTCTTTGAAAATTGTACTTTTTGTATCGTTGCGCTCAGCCATCTTTTGTTCTTCTTTTTGATCGAAGGATAGCCTTTCGTTGACGGGAACATCATAAAGAAGGGTTGAATACCCATCTGGCCAAATTATTTCGAGGGAATCTGGCTTGTCGGTCCCTAATCCAAATAAAATTTTGGTATCCACCGTAGATTCAAAACCTCGAAAGGGGTTTAATTCCTGGTAAAAAATCTGTCCGCCCGCATATACTTTGATTTTTGAACCTATCGCTTGTGAATTTTGGCCCACTCCCTTGAGTTGAATCGTGAGATGGTTTTGGAGATTGTCCAGCTCTTGAGTGTTGTTTTGATAAATCCAGGAAGGCATGTTTACATTGTTGACTACCAAATCTAAATCGCCATCATTATCTAAGTCACCATAAGCTGCACCACTTGAAAAAGTGAGATCGGTAAGTCCCCACGCTCCTGCCTTATTTTCAAAAGTATTTTCTCCCCTATTATGAAATGCATAATTGGCCAAAGGCTCAGAGGGCATTAAATCAATCATGCTCTTGATGGCATCTTTTTTATTTTTAATGATGTTTTTTATTTGACCGGGTTGAGACATGAAATTGACGTAATCTAGATCCAAAAGGTCCTTGTAAATACCATTGGCGACAAAAATGTCTTTATATCCATCATTGTCCATATCAAAAATCAGCGCGCCCCAACTCCAATCAGTTGCTTCTACTCCTGCATATCTACCGATTTCAGAAAAAGTATTATTGCCATTGTTTAGTTGGAGAACATTTCTTCCAAATTGGTTGGCATATCCATTTTCCACCATAAGCTGATGCTTATCCCAACTTTGAAAAATCGCTTTTGAAACTAATCTTTCATGCTGTTCGGGCAGCATCTCAGTAACAAAAATTTCACTTAAGCCATCGTTATTTATATCAGCAAAATCTGCTCCCATAGAACCCAAGGACATTTCTTGAATATATTGCTCTATTGATTCAGTGAACCCTCCTTTTTGATCATTGATGTATAAGTAATCTCTTTCAAAAAAGTCATTAGACACATAAATGTCTGGCCAATGGTCTCTATTAATGTCCCCGATAGTCACTCCGAGACCGAATCCTATATCACTGGCATATATACCCGCTTCAGTCGTAACATCAGAGAAGTAACCTGAATCATTCCGTAACAACTTATTTCCTCCCAAGGAATCCGGTAGATTCCGCTGATCTTTAATCATATCATATCCTCCGACAGATTTAATTGAATTGTTCAATAAATAACAATCCAAATCTCCATCCTTGTCAAAATCGAAAAATGCAGCGTGACTGGAAAGTCCCTCATTATCTAATCCATATTGAACAGATTGCTCTTTAAAGGTCATATCTCCGTTATTGATGAACAGCTCATTATGCCGCTTATCCCCTCCTGGGGGGCCTGATTTACAAACATAAATATCTAGAAGTCCATCTCCGTTGATGTCTACCATGCTGACCCCTGCACTCCAAACATTTTGACTCATAAGGCCCGCCTGTTCGGTAATGTCTTCAAACTTCATCCCTCCTTTGTTGAGATACAATTTGTTTGAAACCTGATTACCACAAAAGAAGATATCTGGGCGTCCATCGTTATTGATGTCACCTATACCTACTCCCCCACCATTGTAGAAGTTCTTGTAAGTATAAGGATTGAGCTGCTCAGTATAAGACAATTTATTGTTAAAATCAATGCCCGATTGATTCTCCGTCAATCGCGTAAAACGCAGTTCTTGGGTTTGAGTACATGCCAATGTCAAAGACAATAATATGACAGTAAAGGACCTCATTTTTTTAAACAAAAATACCTAAAAAATAAAAAAGCAAGTGGAAACCCACTTGCTTTTTGTATAAAATTTACGTCAACTATCAGTAACCCGGATTCTGAACCAAAGTAGAATTAACATCTAGTTGTGGTTGTGGAATTGGGAACACATTGTAGGTTGAAGTAGATACTTCTTTCTCCCACCATGCATCATTAAACTTACCAAAGCGAATCAAATCTTGTCTTCTGCTCAATTCTGCAAACATTTCACGCCCTCGCTCTGCCAATAAATTATCAAGAGTAAGTGCAGCAAACGGTGTAACTTCAGCGCGCACTCTAATCTCATTTACCTCAGCTAGTGCCAGTGCATCATTTCCCAACCTGAGATTGGCCTCTGCTCTGATCAGCTTCATATCCCCCCAACGGTATATGACAAAATCATTGGACATACTGTTAGTTCCACCTGACTCGTAAGCGTATTTACCAATTCTGGCTCCACCTTGTCTCCATCCATTCGGATAGATTGTGTTGTGTTGAGGAGTAAAATTAAGCCCGGCACCATCAGGATCATCCTCATCAGCTGCTGGATCCTCAACTTGGGTGTTGTCGGGGAGGAGCTGAGGCCCTACCAAGAAATTACTTAATCTTGAATCAAGGGTTCCTCGACCATTAGGTTTTGTCAGATCCGACGGATCAGGGGTAGCAAGACCACTCCAAACGGCACCTGTGGTTCCTGGGTTATTTACCGTATCGATGTAAGAATTATAAAATTCCTCTACAGTAGCATACCCATTCCAAGGCTGTTCAGTAAATTCAAAAACACTTTGACTTGCATAATGTAACGTCATCATCGGCCAGTTAAACCCCTGAGCAAATACCTTATCATAAGGTACTACGAATATGTTCTCAGTTGAACCACTATTCTCTTGTTTAAAGTTGCTCGAATAAAGACCCTCTAATGAATATCCAAAAGTCTCAACCTGATCCACTGCGTTAATTGCTTTGGCCCATTCCGTGGTTGCTCCTCCTGAATAAACCTCCGCATTTATATACAACTTAGCTAGCGCTGCCCACGCTGTTGCTTGATTTACTCGAGCATAAGCATTACCACCAACGCTAGCATCTAAATCAGCAATAACAGCGACTAATTCAGTTTCCACAAAAGTATACACTTTTGTACGTCCTGTTTGAAAATCTGAGTCGTTTTTAGGTACGTCATCCGAAAATCCCGTCACCAAAGGAACATTTCCAAAAGCATCCATCGCCCACATATACCATATGGCTCTTACTGCCCTTAATTCATTGATATAGGCTGTTGAGTTGTCTGATTCGATATTTTCAAACTGTGCAATCAGTCGGTTTGCAGTATTGATACCCGAATAAAGGAATCCCCAAGTATTATTGAAAAAACTATTATCTGGTGTCCAATTATGCTGATGTAACTGGAGCAAAATTCCTCCATCATACCAATCTCCTCCTTTTGTGGCAATTACCATTTCATCAGATGCAATTTCATTTGATGACCACAAATTTGAGTGGTTCCCTATGCCATAAAATGAGGAATAGGCACCTCCTAATGCTGAAATAAATTCATCATCCGATTGGAAGAAATTTTCATCCGTAACATCGCTAAATAATTCTTCATCTAAATCTGTACATGCTGGGGCGAAGAAAAGCAACCCTAAGAGCATTACGTAAAACTTTTTGTCTAATATATTTTTCATGTTTCTTTTCATGTTTCAATTAAAAACCAATATTGATCCCTGCCGAAACAGTTCTTGTTGTGAAATAGGTATTTCTTCTTTCAATACCTGGAGCCAAAGCATTGTCCCCTTCAATATCTATATATCTTACCTCAGGATCAATTCCTGTGTAACCCGTCAGCACAAATGCATTTTGAACAGCCACGAAGATTCTCAAACTTCTAAACCCTGCATTGTTACTGCCAACCGGCATGGTATAACCCAAGGTTGCATTATCCAATTTTAAGAAATCTGCAGACTCAACATGTGTATCATTAACTGCAGCATCTGTTAAATTGGGATCTAAATCAGTACCTTTTACTACATTCCAGTTACTGATTACAGTAGGACTATAATTCTCATAGAACCCTCTGAATGAATTAAGCACATCATGTCCGAAAGCTCCCCGAAAGAATACATTTAAATCAAAATTACCAAAGGTTAGGCTGTTGTTCCACCCTATAGTAAAATCAGGTAATCCATTTCCTGCTACCTGCTTGTCATCATTACAATCACAAAAGGTGCCATCCCCGTCTAAATCTTTCATCGTAGGTGCACCAGTAGTCGCATCAGGTCCATCATAAACAGGCAACCAAAGCTGACCTAACTCTTCACCAACAGCTACACGAGCCAAATTTACAGCACTTTGCCCTGGAGACCCCATAGCACCCTGATACAATGGAGAAACTTCTAGCTTATCTATAATGGTTTTAAAGGTTGCAAAGTTTATACCTGTGTTGTAAGAAAAAGAGCCATTATCAACTACTTGGTAATTCAAGGTAATTTCTATTCCTGAATTGGTCATCTCACCTACGTTTTTCCAAGTTTGGTTATATAAATTTGGAGGAACAGGTACGTCAATCAAGAAAAGTAAATCTGAGGTCGTCCGCTGATACCAGTCAAAGCTACCAGAGAGCTTCCCGTTCATCACAGAGAAATCAAGACCCACATCAACTTCTGCTTTTTCTTCCCATTTCAAATCAGGATTAGGATTACTTTGTGGTCCGTAACTTGGTACAAAAGAACCTCCATAAAAGAAGCTACCACTAGGTCCATATCGTCTTTTAGATAGATAACTTTCCCCTGGCTGCGCACCTGTGATTCCAAAACTGGCTCTCAACTTTAATTGGTCTACACCACTCAAGCTAAGAATATTATTCAAGTTGGCTCCTGCACTGACCGCTGGGAAGAGTCCCCATTTATTTTCTTCTCCAAATCTTGTCGAACCTTCTTGTCGAACACTAGCAGATACAAAATAGTTGTCTGAAATATTTAAGTTCACTCGACCAAAAAATGCAATCAACTTATTGGAATTAGCATAACTATTAGCATTGCCAAGACCGTTTGGAAAATCAAGAGATGCACCCATATTGTTGTATGTAAAAGCATCTGTAAGAAAGTTAGACCCTCCCATTCCAAAACCTTCATTGAAAAATTCTTGGTATGAATATCCTGCTAAAACAGTCAAATCAGTTCCACCAAAAGTTTTGTTATAGTTGAAAGTAGATTCAAACAGTTTATTTTCTGTACCTGCCCAATTACGACTGGCAACTCCATTCCGCCCATTTACAAAATAAGCTGATTTCTTGAAATATTGTGCTCGCTCATCAGTAGTTCGCTGTTCAGAATAAAAAACAGCAGCACTTAGACCATCTACCAAATCACTAAAATCATAGTCAACTTTTGCACTTCCCAATAGCCTCAAATCTGTACCCTGATTGATGTTTTGATCAGAAATAGAAACTGGATTGTAAAAATCAAAAATATCTCGTTCAGCATATCCACCTGTCGCCGCACCCCCCGTGATTCCTCCGCCAGAAGCATCAGCATATACTGGCATCGTTGGATTGGCTGCGATAGCATATCGGAACGATTCTGTAAATCCATATTCAGAGTCTTTAGATGTGGCAGAAATGTTCACATTGATTTTCATACGGTCATTTAACGCCTTTTGAGTTAAATTTAATCTAGCATTAAGCTGATTAAAGCCAGAATTCATTCCAACACCGGTCACATCTCTTACATTAATGGAAGCCCTGTAGGTTGTACTTTTAGCTCCTCCTGACATAGATATATTGTGAATTTGAGAAACACCCGTTTCTGTAACTTCATCCAACCAGTCTGTATTTCCACCCAAATCTACAGCACCCGGAAGGGCTTTATATTCATCAGCATCCATGAATTCAATGCTGTTAGCAACGCTCTCGAATGCAACAGATCCGTTATAATTGATAGCCGTTTTTCCGGATTCTCCCGTTTTGGTAGTAATGATGATTACCCCAGCAGATCCTCTCGATCCATAAATCGCGGCAGCAGAACCATCTTTCAAAACATCCATAGAAGCTATATCATTGGGATCTACTGTATTCAAAGATCCACCGATCACTCCATCAATTACGATAAGTGGGGAAGCATTGGCACCAAAAGTAGAAACTCCTCTTAATCTCAAGGTGTAGTTCCCATTGGGATCACCCCCTGGTCTTGCCACCGTCAATCCACCTACTTTACCCTGAATAAGCTGAACGGGATCGTTCACCATACCTTTGTTAAAGTCTTTAGCCTTAACACTGGTCACGGCGCTAGTCACCTCTTTCTTTTCTTGGGTTCCATAACCCGTCACGACGATCTCGTCTAGTTCTGCCAAATCAGATTCCATACTGGCGTCTATTATTGACCGAGAACCGATAACCGCTTCTTGAGAAAGTAGACCAATAAAAGTGAAAACTAACGTTCCACCTGCTTCAGGTACCTCTAATCGATAGTTACCGTCAAAATCAGTGATGGTTCCGGAACTCGTTCCTTTGAGGACCACATTGACCCCTGGAATTGCCGAACCGTCATCACTCGAAGTCACTTGACCTGTCACTGACCTTTGAGCCCATGCGGACAGCATTAGGAACAGCAAGGAAGTGCTTAAAAGCAAAATTTTCTTCTTCATTTTTATCTAATTTAAGTTTAATTAACAGCACAAGTCGAGCAATGTCAACTTTAGAAATTGTATTTTAAGCAATTTTTGAAGAAAAAAAAAGGATTTTATTATTAAATTCTTAAGCAAACGATTGCATTTTAATTTTATTTCATGAGTACCTCTTTTTAGTAAAGGAAATATGATGTTTTAGATTAATTAGTTTTTTTTCAAATCATGTAATGCTTTATAAATTGATTCCAGTGGGTAATTAGAACTAGATAAATGGAACATTCACATGAGAATTCAAAACCAAAGTAGCTTTGGAGGTAGTTTAAAAGCAGTCTTCAATGGCAGAGATTTCAAAGAAACTCGAAATCAGTCCATTTATTTTTTTACACTAAAAACCTAATTTATTAAATGGGATATATCCCGTATTCAAAAAATCTAATGCTGACAGATCTTATCAGGAACAGAAAAATTTGGATGTGCTGTATGCTCAAATAGGTGACTTGTTAGAAAGTTGAGAATATGAAAGGGAGACAAAATTGGATCAATCCCCAAGCTGTTCTAATCTCCATTGGTAAACAATGTAATTTATTTGGCACCCGTCACAGAAAAGCCTAAAAACGTGAAATATGAGGTTACAATTAGGGGCAAACATTTTTTGAAGACCTATAACAAGGATATTCGATTGATGATCAGCTATAATAAGGATTATATTCTTCATTTTAAAAAGGATTCATAGGTTATTCAAGCTGAATGAATAACCAAACCATCTATCTAAAATGAAGCCAATCTAAACTAGATACTGAGTTTTTCCATGGATTCAGAATGAGGTAAAGGAATTTTGCAGAAGCGATCGATACCTAAAGCATATCTGAAATCAGCATTTGTATAAACCAAGAGAATTTTGGGATCAATACTTGGAAAAACAGAAACATAGATTTCCATAAACGAAAAAGTTAGCGCCACCAATAATACTTGAATCGAACGGTTCTAGAAGACGCTTCAACATAATTTCATCTCAAATTAAAACTAGCAGATAATGGAATTGAACTTAATCAAAAGGTTGTTCAGCGTATAGATCGCTACCATCAAAACATCCCCCACTCAACCAAAGAGAGATCCGAAAGGAGATACAGAATAAGATTTAAATTGGCAGCATAAACAATGAAAATATTATTTTTATTACTCAACGATGCAAGCAATCTCCAATGATATAAAACGGGAAATTATTACGTAAATAAGTGTTTTTTAACTGTTTTACCCTCAATCTCGGTATAATTAAATCATATCATATTGATTCGATCATTTATATGGATAGTCAAGACAATAACCGAATCACGATAACAGACATTGCACAGGCCTTAAAAATTAACCCTTCTACGGTATCACGTGCGTTGTCTGATAGTTCTGTTGTTAAATCATCTACAAAAAAGAAGATTAAAGAATATGCCATAAAGCATAACTATCAGCCCAACTTTGCAGCACGCAGCTTACAAAAGAAAAAAACCTATACCATTTGCATACTACTACCAAAAGTGGTAGTTCACGAATTTTTTGGAAAGATACTTCTAGGTGTTCAAAGAGAAGCTCAAAAACATGGTTACCGTTGCTTGATTCTTCCCACTAATTACGATTTAAATCACGAAATTAATGAAATTAAAAATCTCCTAAATGGAGGTGCTGATGGAATCATTATGTGCTACCAAAGTGACGATACTTCTGATGATTATGTGCATAAATTAATTATAAGCAAAGATCCCATTGATTTTTGTTGATATCGCTCCTCCAAAGCTAAAAGTGTCAAAAGTAATTATTGATGATGTACATGCTGGATATAAAGCAACCAAACATCTCTTGGAAGCAGGTGCTTCCCAAATTGCCTGTGTCTCCGGCTCTCGAAATACAATCAATTTTCTGCGTGTAAAAGGCTACCTAAAAGCAATAAATGAATCGGGATTTGATCTGAATACCGATTTGATTATTTTTAATGAAAAATTAATTGAAGGAGAACAATGGGGCATGGTTCGCTCAAAAAAACTATTGAAAAAATATCCCCTATTAAATGGTGTCTTTGCTACTACTGATATGCTCGCCACCGGTTTAATTAAAGTAGCCAAAAAACAAAACTTAAGAGTTCCTGAAGACATAAAAGTGATTGGATTTAGTAATTGGGCTATTTCTATGCTCTATGAGCCCTCCATCTCCACCGTAGATCAGCCGGGTTATGAAATGGGTCAAAAGGCGGCTCAATTGCTTTTTTCGAAAATCAATACCCCTACAAAAGTAAGAGCAAAAACTGTAATAATTGAAACGGAGGTAATCCAAAGAGAAAGTTCCAAAGTCAACTGACTTTTTTACATCCACCCAACATTCCAAAAATCAATTACTGCTCTATTTTCAAACGAGCAATGGTTAAGTTGCCTGTATTGGGGATCATCATCCATTGAGCATCATCAATGGGAAGCATCCGACCATAGCTCAGATGAAGCTGACTCTGGAAAAATTCAAAGGTTTGGAATATGCCCACTTTGGACGTCCCTAGCAAAATACCCCCTGTACTTGCATCATACGAGCCAATGGCATTAGAGACATTTTTGTCATTGGAAACCATCATAATATCTATGTACGCATCGCTATTTAGATCGCCAACCCAAAGATCGTTGATAGGGCTCATCTGGGCTTCAAAAGGCAAAGGAATACCCTTATAATGTTGTTCATCAGATAAAAAAAGCATCGACCGTAATTCATAAATATTTTTCTCAATGAGCATTGATGGATTATACCATGGGCCTAGTAGACTCTGAATATCGGTCACCTTGCTAAAATCAGTATAGCTCACAAACTGTTTTTTCAACTCGGGCATCTGATCTATAAGTTCGTCTCTAGTCGCGAAAGGCGTTGGCATACCCTCCAAAGTATAATAAATGATGGGATCTGTTTGACCATTTTGATCAAAATCATCTAAATACAAGCGGATTGGCTTTGTCGAAGACGCTTTAAATTTTGAATTTAAGCCTAAATTACCTGCAATAATATCGGGCCTTTGATCCCCGTTGAGATCTGCTATGGCTAAGGTATTGTACCAACCCTGTGTACGCTCAAGTCCATAATCTTTGGTTTTATTGATTAAAAACCCCACCTCATTGATCCATACCCGGATGGGACTCCAAAAACCACAGGTCACTAAGTCTTGAATACCATCTTGGTTCATATCCACCCAAGTGGCATCGGTAATCATGTCTGCTTCGAGTACTTGACCTACCGAAAAGGCACCCAATCCATCATTGATCAATACGTAGCTCTTGGGAGATATGCCATAGGCACCTGTGATGTTCAGCGTTCCAACAAATAAATCTAAGTCACCATCTTGGTCGATATCGGAAGGCGATACGACCTTGCCGCTCGACCGGGGTAAGGATTGCTCAGCTCTGATAAAGTCTAAAATTTCGACTCCAAAATAAATACGATCCTCAAGCGCTTCATGGCCCTCTAAAAATCGGTTACCTCCACTGGTAACATACAGATCCAAAATACCATCGCCATTGTAATCCCCAACAGCTGAAGCCACATCCTCATATTTCGCATCTTTTTCAAAAACAGATATACTCATTTTCTTAAACCCATGGTCCGTTTGGATTAACAAATATCCAGCTTCACCATGGGGCCCTCCGATATAAAAATCCATCTTGCCATCGGCATTAAAATCAGCTCCAGAAACGGCAACGCCTTCTTGACTTAATTTTTCTGGAATTAAAGGTTCATAATTGTAATCCTGATAATCATCTTCTAGGATTGAATAGGCCAAAGGTTGCATATCAATGGTAGCTGTATTCTTTTTCTTAAGTCGTTCAGGAAAGGTTTTTTCGCGTTCGAAAGAAAGATAAACCAGTTGGTCTACTGCTAACTGATCATATTTTGTCACATAGCCATTTGGCCATTTAATCAAAAGGCTGTCTATGGTTTGATTGAGACCTAATCCAAAATGTAGCTCATGAGAACCTGACGACTGAAATCCGCGAACAGGATAATACGATTGTGATTGTACCTGATCTCCACTAAAAAGGATGCCCTGAGTGCCCATCACAGAAGCTGAATCCAAGTGGGGAAATCTCAGTGTCAAATAATGCATACTGTCTATTTCATTGGTCTTATTTTCGTATAGTCCAATGGGCTCATTTATGTTCGAAACTAACAAATCCAAATCGCCATCCTTATCTAAATCCGCAGCAACCGCTGACCCAGAAAATCCAGGCTTAGCCAAACCCCATTCTTCTGCCTGTTCTTCAAAGACTAAATTTCCGATTTGTTTAAATAGTCGATTGGGAGTCTTTCTAGATGGCATTTTGTCAATCAACCATCGTTCCACACTGTCCTTTTGAGTCCCTTGATAAGCAGTCAAATTGGCATTGCTTAAATAGTTCATATAATCCAAATCATTGCCTCTTTTGAAAATTCCATTGGTGATGAAAATATCAGGAATGCTGTTGTTGTCAAAGTCATCAATCAATACCGACCAACTCCAGTCTGTCGCCTCAAGTCCCGTCATCAGCGCCACATCTCCAAAATGCTCATCCCCCAAGTTTAAGTGCAAATTGTTACGAGCGAACTGTTTTTGGTAACCATAACTTCCCTTAATCGTAGCAATCTTTTCTGAATCCTCAAAAGCAGATTTCAGCCTAATCTCACGTTCATAAGGCAACATATCGACCGTAAATATTTCCGGTTTTGTATCTCCATTGAGATCTTGGATATCTACGCCCATGGTAAATCGACTGGTATGTGGCAGAATTTCTTTCAATCGTTCCTTGAAAGTACCATCGCGCTGATTGATGTATAAATAATCATCTTCATGAAAATCATTACCCACATATAGATCTGGCCAGTTGTCCCCATTAATATCTGAAACCATCACAGCCAAACCGTAACCTTGGGTAGCCCCCAATATTCCTACCGTAACCGATACGTCTTCGAACCCTAACTTGCCTTCATTTAGCCTGTTTTTAAATAAATAATCCCCCGCCAAACTATCTCTGGTATGTCTCGTTTCAGCAGGACTAAAAGAACGGGTAAAATGAGCCGCGTGAGTAAGTAAGAAAAGATCTAAGTCGCCGTCTTTGTCGTAGTCAAAGAAAACAGATTGCGTACTGTATCCAGAAAAGTCTAATCCATACGCTTGCGCCTTTTCAGAGAAGGTGCCATCTTTATTATTAATAAATAACTTATTGGTTCCTTTAAATTTTTTATAGTTCCCCACCTGACAGACATAAATATCAAGCCAACCATCTAAATTGACATCGGCCATGGTAACACCTGTTGACCAATGAGGGTCGTCAGGAAAATTGAGACGAGATGTTATATTTTTAAACTTTAGGCCTCCCAAATTCAAATAAAGCTGATCAGGCACTTGATTACCGGATAAATAAATATCTTCTAAACCATCATTGTTGATGTCTCCAACCGCAATCCCTCCTCCGTTGTAATAGTATAGGTATTCGAGAATATTTTCATCTTCAGTATCCACCAAGTCATTGCTGAAATTGATTCCTGATACTTGGGGATTCAATAATGTGAATCGTGTAGGTTGGGACTCCTGGCATCCTACAAGAGATGCAATGATCATCAAAAAAATGATGAGATACCGTCCACTTATGTTCATAATGCCAAGCTCCATTTTTTTATGCGATTGTAGTGCTCTTCTTCTCTCAAATGAAGCATCACAAAAATAACTTTATTATTAAGGAGAGAAGTGCTGCGTAAATTTTAGTTCACCTTTTTCTAAGCAAGCTATATTCAATTTTCTTTTTAATCATGTAAGAACAAATTTTCAATCGAGGTTTTAAAAAGTTTGGCCATTTTAAATGCGGTTGGCAAACTTGGATCAAACTTCTCTTTTTCTATCGCATTGATTGCTTGGCGAGAAATCCCTATGATTTCTGCCAATTCTTCCTGAGTTAAGCCTCTCTGTTTTCTTAATTCTCTGATTTTATTCTTCATCTGTAGCGTAGTGAATTAAATAACATCGAAACCCCATATGAAAAACAAGTAAACATAATTAAATACTCTCCCTCGGGCTCTGAATGAATCACACCAAAATCGAACGAAACTTCATATGAAATACCAACAATCACTGTCAAACCTAAGGTAAGTGCCATTGATTCTAAATGAATTTTTCTTTGAAGTTCATCATAGAGGTTAAATAAATTTTTATTGGCTACGATTAATACAATACCAAGAGCAAAATTTATAAGAAGACCTATTTTAGTTAATGTCAAGCTCTCCCATAAATTGTTGACGCCAAAAGATAAAAAGGCAAGCGTTCCAACCCAAGCAGATGCCCATATCGCCAAATATTTTGTTTTTTTCTTTAATAGCTGTTTAACATTCTTTATTTCATTCATAAGTAAATATATTTTGTAAGGTCTACTTGACAAAAGTAATATAAATTCTTTTATAATGTAATGTTTACTTGACTTTTTGTAAAAACAAAAAACCTCACTTTCAAAAGTAAGGTTTAAATGGTGGGCGCTGAGGGATTCGAACCCCCGACCCCCTCGGTGTAAACGAGGTGCTCTGAACCAACTGAGCTAAGCGCCCTAAAAATGGATTGCAAAAGTAACGGAGTTATCATTTATTGCAAACAAATATGAATTTATTTTACACTAACTGATAGCAACTTCTAAATACTTATTGAAGGGATGAATCATCTCGCCCAAAGTAATCAATCGAGACAAATGATGGGATGAATGAAAAGAATGGTCGGTTAGGTCTTTTTTCACCAAAAAGGATTTTAATCTCAATAATGCAATCTCTGGATGATCTGAAGAGTAGCCTTTTGGACTGGTCTTCAAAGCCTGGCCTCTAATGGTTCCGAAGGTTTTAAAAAAAGAGACTTCCGATATGATCGACTTAAGTGCTGATGCGTTGTAATCAATCTCTTGCCTTATTTTTTTAAGCTTGTCTGGACTGGGCATGTACATGCCTCCCGCAAAAAATGATTTACCAGGAGCAATGTGTAGGTAATAAGAAGGATTTCCTGTTTTTCTTCCTCCCGCAGTAATCGCAGCTCCAAAATTGGTTTTATAAGGGTCTTTATTGTGACTAAATCGAATATCTCGATTGATGCGAAATAGGCAATCTTTGGGCTGTAAGCCTGCGATACCCGAATCAAACTGACTAATTCCATTGATCAATTGCAGGATCAGTTCAGTAACCTCCGTCTTACATTCCAGATAAAGGTCTCTATGGTCTTGCATCCATTCACGATTGTTGTGCTTCTTTAGTTCCTTTAAAAATTGAAAAACTTGCTCCATACTAGTTAATTAAAAGATGAGACAACCAGCTCCAATTCGATCGATCTTGATGCCTTTATTAAAACGGCAGTATGCTCAAAGGACATCTCTTTGACAAAATGAGTAACCTCTGTGGCAGTGCCGAACCATTTAACTTCTGGAAAACGGTCCTTGATCAAGGCCATCTGGGGGCCTACCGTGATGATCATTCTTAATCCCATTTGATCTGCTTCTTGAAGTAATTGAAAATGCGCCTCTTCACTATCTTCTAACTCATTCATATCTCCTAAAATAGCTACCTTATCTCCTTCAAATGCGTCTAAACTATTCAATGCTACCCGCATGGAATCCGGATTTGCGTTGTACGCATCAAGAAGTATCTGATTCGTTCCTTTTAATAACAATTGAGATCGCATATTATCCGACTGGTAGTTATTTACCGCATCAAGTAGTAATTCCTCTTCAACTTCAAAGTAAGTACCTACGGCAAGGGCTGCGGCTAAATTCATGTAGTTGTACGCACCCAGAAGATGGGTCTGATGGGTCACTTCAGCCCTCTCGTAAGATAGCATGGGCTGCGCAGCAACGAACTTCATAGCATCACTGGGATACAATATCTTCCCTTCAAATCTTTTGGCCATATTGGCCAGTACTTTATCTTCTATGTTTATGAAAGGCAATCCCTGAGACGTTCGAAGATATTCAAACAACTCACTCTTCCCTCTAATAACTCCTTCAAATCCACCAAAAGTAGCCGTATGGGCAGATCCAATGTTGGTGATTAAACCATGGGTAGGTCTAGCCATCTGACATAATTCATTGATTTCACCGACATGATTGGCGCCCATTTCGATGATTACCATTTGGGTCTGTGGGGTAATTCCCAGGAGGGTCAACGGAACGCCAATGTGATTATTTAAATTTCCCTTGGTTGCGTGGGTTATGTATTTTTTACTCAATGCCCGAAACATTAACTCCTTGGTCGTGGTTTTTCCATTAGACCCTGTCAAACCAATCAAGGGTTTTTTATAAAATGCGCGGTGAAACTTCGCCAAACTTTGTAGGGCCTTTAATGTATCTTCACAATAAATAATTTTTGGATCATTGGCCTCATCAGGATCATCTATAACCGCAAAGGATGCTCCTTTCTCTAAGGCAGCCGCAGCATATTTACTCCCTTTAAAATTTGGACCATTAAGTCCAAAAAAAAGCGCGCCTTCAGCCACGGTGCGACTATCAATAGATACGCTGCTACATAATAAAAACTTGGAATACAGATATTCTATGAATTTTTCCATGGATCAAATATAAATTGCACTAAACAATTATTATGATGAGATCAGTATTGATTTATGAATCAACCGATGAGCTTTCTATGGGAAGTTATCACAGTCCCATCATTCAAGCGCTCTCAAAATTAACAAATCCCCCTGACTACTTTCATTTAGACGCCTTCTCTGATGCTTCATTTTTTGAATGGGCCTCCCAGTTCATAGTTGAAAATCCTGATTGCTTAATCATTTTAACTTTTGAATCGGGCCACCGCATCAATGGATTGAGTAAAATCTTGAATCAAGTCCTGCAAAATACTCAAGAACATACCCTAATCAGTTTAAACACTTGTGTATTATTGGAAAAGTTAAAGCAAAAAATACCCATTAGTTTTTTTGAAGCATACGACCCTTTTATTCAAAAAATAAGCCTACTCCTTAAAGAAAATTAAAGGAATCAGCCTCTTTTTGAAAGGGAAACGTACTCCTAAAAAGATCCAAGCCCTCCTTACTCAATACAGTAGTCGAAGTGGTAACTGATGTTCCGAGATCTGCCTGTCGATCTCCTAAGAAATCATAGACTCCAGAATGCCCATGATACTCCAATCCGTTGCCATCTATGCCCGTCCGATTGACCCCGACGCAATAACTTTGATTCTCTATCGCCCGTGCACTCAACAAAGTATCCCAAGCATTGATTCTCATTTTTGGCCAGCTGGCCACATAAATTAACAAATCATATTCATATAAATCTGGGCCCTGATATTTCAATCTAGACCAAGCCGGAAACCTGAGATCATAACAGATCAGCGGACAGATCTTCCAGCCCTTTATGGTGATTATAGACTTCTCCACTCCTGGCTCAAAAAAGTCTTGCTCCCTTCCCAAAGTAAATAAATGCTTTTTATCATACTTGCCGTACTTACCCTCTGGATACACAGCATATAAGCGATTAAAATAATTATTCTTTTCTTTAACTATGTAAGACCCCATGATGACCGCCTTCTTTTGATCCGCCATTTGCACCATCCATCGAAAAGTTTTGAAATGTGGAGGCTCTGATAACTGCTTTGCATTCATTGTAAACCCTGTAGAAAACATTTCAGGTAAAATAATCAGATCTGTTTCCTCCGAAATAGCCCATATTTTTTCTTCAAAATGAGCCAGGTTGGCCTCAATGTTTTCCCAATATAAATCAGATTGAATCAGGCTTATTTTTAAATCTGTCATTTTCGATGAGGTACTTTGACCCTGTATTCTGCATCTACTTTTCCCTTACTGATGTTTGTCAATTTACCTTTAAGTAACCTTCTCTTAAAAGCTGAGATATGATCTGTAAATAGTATGCCCTCGATATGATCGTACTCATGCTGAATAATACGAGCATCTACTCCATCAAATTCACGGGTATGTTGTTTCCAGTGCTCATCAAAAAAAGTAATTTTTACATGGGGCGCGCGCAGAACATCTTCCCTGATACCCGGAATACTCAAACAGCCTTCCTCAAATGGCCATTTTTCGCCATACTCCTCAATGATTTCCGGATTAATAAACACTTGCCTCAATCCCGGCTCACTGGGCTCTTCTGACGCCTTCATCGGAGTACTGTCCATCACAAATAGTCTCAAAGGCTTCCCAATTTGAGGGGCTGCCAACCCTACCCCACTGGCATGAGACATGGTTTCAAACATATCTGCAACAAGTACTGACACGTCCTCTTGATCTGAAGCAACCTCATTTGCAGGTTTTTTTAGAATAGGATCGCCATAAAGCGTAATAGGATATATCATGTTTTGGATTCCATATAGGATTGTAAAATTAATACGGCACTGACTTGATCGATGGCAAGCTTATCTCGTCTCCCTTTTTTCTTAACACCGCTCTCAATGAGCGCCGTCATGGCCAAGTTTGAAGTATTCCACTCGTCCTGTAAAGCCAAGGGCATCTCAGGAAATAATTTCTTAAATCTATTCAAAAAAGCCCTCACAAGTGGCGTATTATTGGTGTCAGATCCATCTCTTTGCTTGGGCCAACCAACTACCACCTTTTCTACCTCTTCTTTTTCAAAATATTGGGTTAAAAAATCGAAAATGTGATGGGTTAATAACGCATCGAGTGGTGTAGCTATGATCCCCAAAGGGTCCGTAGTGGCTATACCACTTCGCTTCGAACCATAATCTATTGCTAAAATGCGTCCCATTAGTTATCGGCTGTGTGCTGCTTAATCTCAGCCCAAATTTGTTTTTCCATTGCGATCGCCTTTGGAAACAGAAGTTGATCCTCTATTTCGGCATGAAACTGTAAAAGCTGATCAAATACCTGAAATTCTTTCTTAACAAGACCCATGATGAATGCTGTCTCCGGGAGTTCCGCTACCAACGCCCTCATACTTTTCATTTCATCTTCATCTTTATGATCTAAAGCTATGGTTGCTAAATTAATCTCCCTCAGCCGATATAATTTTTTTAAGGGATTGATCACTTTACCTTGTTTTATCCCCACTAAAGTCTTAATGTAATCAAATAATCCATCTTCCTCCTCATGGATATGGGTAACGAAATCTTCAAAAAAGAGTGGAAATACTAATTTAAGATCTCTAATCAGCGGTGCTGGACCTTTTAACTTATCAATTAAAGCACCAATATAGGGTAAACATTCCTTGATGAAAGTAACATGTGATTGTTTTAAATAGTTAATGAGCTCCCCTAAAGAACGTTTTTTGAGATCTTCATAAGTTGATTTTGTATTGAGCTCTTCTAATTCAAAAGCTTTTACAATCGCTTTTTGGTTCCATTTGAATGCTTTACAAACCTCCGCTAAAGATCGATCATAATGTACTTCGAAATCGACACCTAAACTGTGCAAAACCCTCCCATGAGTAGGGTTTTCTGCAAGAAGCATTGAAATCGTTTTGTCTATCATTTGCATGGTACTACAAATATAAAAATTCGAAAATCATCCACACCAAAAAAAAAATCAAATTTCAAAAGCCTGCCTCTAATATTTTATTTTGACCGATCTTTACATTTTTTAAATGAAGAGTATATTATGCAAAATTCGCGAGCTAGTCAAACCAACAAATTACTCCTTTACATAAGTCTATCGATTTGCCTAGGTGTGCTTATTGGTACCCAAATAACTGAACTAGACGCTGAAAAAACATTTTTCAATAAAAATTTCAATAAATTAAAAAAAATTATATCTTATATTGAAGAGGACTATGTAGATGAAGTGTCGGAAGATGAAATGGTAGAAACAGTCATTGAGGAGATGCTTGCCAAATTAGATCCTCATTCATCTTATATCAATGCGGAGAATAGTGCTTATATGAACGCGCAACTCCAAGGTAATTTTGACGGCATAGGTATTGAATTTAATATTTTTCATGATACCATAAACGTAATATCTCCGCTAAGTGGTGGCCCCTCAGAAAAATTAGGGATAAAATCCGGTGATAAAATTATCCGTGTAAATGAAGATATTGTTGCTGGCGTTGGAATGAAAAATAGTGATGTGGTCAAAAGACTAAGGGGCCCCAAAGGATCTAGCGTAGCTGTTTATATTCAACGCCATGGACAAAAAGAACTGCTCAAATTTAATATTGAAAGAGACGTTATTCCACAATATTCAGTAGATGCTCATTATATGGTGGATGATGAGATAGGTTATATTAAAATAAGTAGATTTTCAGCGACCACCTTTAAAGAATTCAAAGTAGCCCTTGAGGCCTTGAACCAAATGAATATGTCCAAACTTATCTTAGATCTTACAGGCAATCCGGGAGGCTACATGGACCGAGCAATCTCAATGGTAGATGAATTTCTAGAAGAAAATAAAATGATCGTTTATACCAAAGGGAAACAAGATCGGTTTAATAATGTCCACCGATCGACCCCTCGTGGAACCTTTAAAAAAGGTGCATTAATTGTGCTAGTTGATGAAGGCTCCGCATCCGCCTCAGAAATTGTTGCTGGTGCATTACAGGACCACGACCGGGCCCTCATTGTAGGGCGTCGAACTTTTGGTAAAGGGCTGGTTCAAATGCCTATTGATCTTGGAGATGGTAGTCAATTAAGGTTAACCATCTCGAGGTACTATACACCGAGCGGTCGGTGCATTCAAAAGCCTTATGAAAATACACTAACTGAATACCGAGAAGAATATTATGAACGGTTTGCCAGCGGTGAGATGTTCGTGAAGGACAGTATGCAAATCAACGATACCTTGATTTATCAAACCGAAAACGGTAGAACGGTTTATGGAGGCGGGGGCATCGTCCCAGATTATTTTGTGGCCTACGATACCAGCCAAAATAGTGCCTATTTGAATGCATTATTTACGTCAAACACCCTCGCCGAATATGCCTTGTCCTATGCTACAGCAAATGAAAAATATTTAAAAGAATTGGGATTACAAACGTTTATCTCTGATTATCAAATAAGCACACAGCAGTTGAGAGAAATCCAATTGCAAGCCGATAAAAATGGTGTCGCCTTTAATCCCTCTCAATTTGAACTTTCAAAAGAACGAATGCAACTTTTAATAAAGGCTTACATTGGACGTCGAATTTGGAAAAGTGAAGGTTTTTATCCTGTTTATAACAATGGAGATGAAATTTTCATGCAAGCTAAGGCCTTATTTGATCAAGCTGATCGACTTATTGCCTATTGAATACAATCTGTGATTTTTGCCCTAAAAGCAATTTAATACCCCACCCATCCATGTTATAAGGTTGTTCACTCCTTTAGAAAGATCTGTTTGGGTTCATTTCAAGTTAAAATCAGCATTTCTTTAAACTTCAAATCTGTTTTTCAATGAATTTATATTAGTTTTACCTCATTCTAAAAATAAAACAATGAACATACAAGATAGTGAACTAAACTTTTTAGCCCTTTGGGCAGAAATCATGCAAGTGCTGATTGTAGCCCTTCTGGTTATTTCGGTTTTCTCTGTAGTCATCTATTGGATCCGATACAATTCTAAAAAATCCATGAAGGCAAAATTTGATCTTGCTAGTACTTCTGAAATAAAAGTGCTTCGCTTTTCCCAATTCATGATCGCTGTAGCCATTTTTTGTTTGGTTAACATTCAACAAGAAGAAATTGTCACTAGAACGCCCTTCCCTTGGTTTATCATTAGAGCCTTTATGGGTGTTTGTTTTGGAACCTTATATGGGTACATCGCTCATCTTATATTTACCTACTATTATCCGGGGAGAATTAGGGCGAGACTTGATAAATTAAGATATACACCACGTATAAATCCAAAAACAGGTAATAAAATGAAGTTACTCAGTGAGGAGGAAGAAGATGTATATCTCGATGAAGGCATGCAGGCTGAGGAAAATGTTTTTTCCGTGGATTACGATGTTTGGATTGATGAAGCGTCAGGCGATACCCATATTGAAAAGTACAAAGGACATTTGAATGCGCATGAATGTGATAATTGCGGCTTTCAAACGCTGCGTCTCATCAAAGAAGAAGTAGCCGAAGAAGCTACTGAATTTTGGGATGGAAGCGTCAATCAGGAATACAATTGCTCTTATTGTGGAAGGGTTAAAAGAAAAACAATTGCCCTAACCTTTAAGGTCAAAGAAAATGCGTCTGAAACGAGCCGATTGATAGCCAACCCACTGGCCAATAATAAAGAAGTAGAAGCAGTTAAAATTGAGATCTTTAGCAATAAAGGAGATACCAAAATGTTCAACTTTCAAAATGTTGAACAAGCACAAAAATTTTTGGAAGAATTTGATTTTGAAAAAATAGAAGATTAATACGGATAGCTCATCAACGCCCTTTAATCTTTAGCTGTTGACAAATCCCATGATTAACCCGGCTAAAATCACAAAGGGCGCTGGGATTTTAGTAAAGAATAAGATCCCAAACGTGCCTAAAATTAACCCATAATTTATTCCTGAAACAGGAATGGGTTCTAACAAGTAGAGGGTCGCCGCGATTACCAAACCTGAACTGACTGCATTAATTCCCTCCAAAGAAGCTTTAATCATTCGATATCTTTTGACATCTTCCCAAAACTTTGAAACAAAGAAAATCAGAAAAGTACCCGGCAAAAAAATGCCTGCTGCTGCAAGTAGGCCTCCTAGAATTTGCCCTCCCGTACCCCAATCAGACATAATCAGGGCACCCAAATAAGCTGCAAAAGAAAATGTAGGTCCTGGCACTGCTTGAACAAGGGCATAACCCGAAATAAACTCTTCGGAGGTAAGTAAGGCTTTAAATTCCACCAATTCTGTAAAAAGTAAAGGAATAAGGACTTGGCCTCCACCAAAAATTAAAGACCCATTACGATAAAAGTTCTCGAAAATTTTAACGGGTAGAAAATTAAAAAATGTACCCAATATTCCCGCTATTGATAAGACGGCGGCCCAAGCTATAAAGTGGGTCCAATTAATATTCAATGGTAATTTTTCAGACTCGGGTTGCTGTTTGTATTTAAAAGCAGTTACACAACCTCCTAATAATAATAAAACAGGAAAAGCATAAGGCGAACGTAAATAAAAGGAACAAACTGCAGCAAAAGCCATCAAGAGGTAACCTTCCTTACTCGAAACCACACTACTTGAAATCCGATATGCCGAATAGGCTACAATGCCCACCGCCATCGGTTGAACATATCTCAAAAATTCTAAAGATATATTTTGATCATTAAAAATATCAACGGTAAGCGCCGCAGCCGTCATCAATAACACCGCAGGCAATACCCAAACTAAAAGTGTTAAATAAGCCAATTTAGATCCACCTATTTTGTAACCCAACGCCGTTATTGTTTGTGTAGAAGTAGGACCAGGTAAAATTTGACACAAGGCAAAAAGCTCAATCAAATCCGTTTCTGATAAATAAGCCCGCTTTTTAACCAGCATATCCAAAAACATAGCAATATGAGCTTGAGGTCCCCCAAATGCTGATACCGATAGTATTAAAACATCACGTAAAAAAATGATATATCTTACCCGTCTAATAGTCAATTAATTGCTGTTATTTTAACCATTGGATTGGGCCTTTCACTTGAAAACTTGAGATAAAACCTTCAATGACTTAATCTCGCCAAAATTTTCCACATGAAGGCTATAGTAATTAATAATGTGTTTTAATGCCGTACTTCTTAACATTCCCGTAGTCGGCTCACTGGTGTAGCGTTCCGATCGGATAATATTATTCAAATATATATAAAGTGGTGAACTTAAATTCTCCTTAAAGGGGAGTAAACGCTCAACTGACTGAATAAAAAACCCTAAATATCTGGCATATTTTATTGAGAAATAAACGTGAAAAGACTCAAAGTCTTCTTTTAATCCATCAAAAATAATAATTTCATTCTTTAAGAACTGATACAGGTCCCGATTCTCACTTCGTTCATGAAATAAGGTTTTGCTCAGAAGTTCGGTACAAAACATCACCATGGCACTTTTTTTTAAATTAATCTGAAAAGAGGGCGTCAGATGAAGAATTTTAAACTCATTGAGCCGATAAAGGTCTGCTTTAGGAGATTTATAAGCCACTAACTCAAGTACATTTAAGGACTGAAAAAAACCTATGCTCTTTTTTGATCTTACACTTCGGACTCCATTAAGTATGAAAGATTGAAATCCATACTCCTGGGTCAATATTTTGATGATAATAGATGACTCCTTGTATTTAATATAATTGATCACGATACCCTCTGTTTTGATGATCATCTCACAATAGCAAATTTTCCAACCCATTTTTCCAACCCATTTAAGTCTGTAACAAAGACCAAATAGATTCCATTTAATAACCGCTCCCCATTAAACTTTATCAAATCCCAAGAGGCCGTACTTCCATTGGCTTGGGTCTCATATAAAATCTTACCCTCAATCGTGGCAAACTTTATCAAGGCATCCCCGACGATCCCAGAAATAATCAGATCTCCATCATAACTAGCCGTAATGGGATTGGGATAGATGGTAACCTGACTGTTTGATGATAGAGGTGCTGATGAGTTGGTTTGGTAAGAGACTAAGCCCTCTTCCGTTAGTACGAAGAGAACGCCTGATTGACCATCATAAGCTAATTCCAAAATCGAACTTGATGGTAAAAATGAATTTTCACTTGTAAAATGATGTATCTGCGTCTGAAGTGTTTTGCTAAAGGCCCATAAACCTCGTTCGCTACCCAACCACAATCGATCTCCACCATCAAATGCCACCGCAGTAACATTTTCATCTTCAAATAAGACCTCATTCTCAAAATAAGGGACATAAGCTTGCGCTTCTTCGGAAATGAAAGAGGCATCTGTAAAATAAGCCGGGCCCCCTTTCGTTGCCATCCAAAGCTCATCATCTCGATTCACTTCAATATCATTGACGGCAGTTGAAGGAATATTCGATGAAGGCCCCACCCCCCAAATTAAATTTTTTGAAGGATCAAAAGCTATAACTCCATAACCCTCAGTGAAACTATTTTTAATCCATAATACATTTTCGGATGAACCATTTAAGGACAACGGGGTAGTCGTCCCCAATTGATCGCTAGATAAAAAAGAAAGGCTTTCTCCATCAAAGCTGCCTAAAGGTGCCTGACTCATATAATTAGTAAACCATAAAAAATCATCCGTAGACCACATGTCGGTAATCGAAGCATTTTTTAATTCTGGATCGGTAAGTAATTTTGCACCCGCATAATCATAAACGCCTTGTCCATGAGAGGATAAAAACAACTGACCTTTAAACTGTACTGCCCCTGAAATATTATTTAAGCCCTCAATCTCGTGTACTTCCCATTGATCTCCGTTAAATACGGAATAACCCTCGATAGTTTCAGTCAATGATGTATCTGGATCAGGGGCATGAAAGACATATAAATCGTCTCCAATGATATCCATTCCTGATATGTCATCGTACATAGGACCATTGGGTCTCACCTGTTGATCCATATCTTTAGTGATATGGATCAAACCCAAATCTCCATCAGCAATCCAAAATTCTTCTCCATTCACTATGAGGTCATGACCCGAACTGAAACGATCTTGTATTAAGGGCACAACGGCTCTCTCTAACATTTCATAAATCCCTTGATCTGATAAAAAATAGGTGTTTTGATTCGTGGAAATCACTTGATTCATTACTTCTGGCAGGACCAACAAGGTATCCCATACCTCATTAGATTTCATAAACAAATAATCTTCATTCAAAACCGCTAGACCATCCGAAAGCTCAAATATACTCGCGGGTTTAAGAATCGATGTTTCTGGGTAAAAAAACCAATTATTAAAATCAAAAAGATTTGCATTTAAATCCGCCGCCATGATGCCTTCACTTGAAATCGCAAACAAACTATCATTATACAAAAATAAATCCTGAACAGACACCACCGCTCCATTAGGCCCAATTTCACTATAAAAATCGCTGATCTCCTCAGTTGTCAAATCAAGTAAGGCGATGCCCATATCGGTTGCCAAATAAATACGATTCCCCTGATTTACAAAATCATTGATCGCTTTTAAAGTAATCATTTCGATATTGCTTATCGTTTGAATCGAAACTATGTGATCCGTATAAACCAGATCAATGATGCCCTCTTCATAACCAATCACTAATAACTGTGCTTCTTCGAAAAAATTTAGCGCTGAAACACTGACGCCGGAAAGTCCCCTATTTTTATCAATGACTTCCACAATATTTTCCTTAACACTAAAAAGTCCATGAGCAGCAGCACAGAACACAGTGCCGTTCCCTACAGCAAGATGGCGTCCTTCAGCATAACTAAAATGGCTCTCCCAAGATCCTACAGCCATTTGCTGTGCAAGCAAGGAGGTGTGAGAAAATGCCATTACAACAATTACGAAACAAATGCCTTTTCTAATCATAAAAACATGCTCTGCATAATACTTCATACTCTTTTCGCTCTCCAAGTAATATTTTCCGTTTGGACTTCGATAATCTATGTGAAAAAAAAGCGGCAGCTCCGCATTGCGTGCATATCCCCTGTAATTTAGTGACATATTCGGCTATGCTCATGAGACGGGCAACTAAATCAAAAGGTTTACCAAGATAATCCATATCTAAGCCTGATAGTACTACACGCTTCCCTTGATTGGCCAAAATATTGACACAGTTGATAAGTCCCTCATCAAAAAACTGAACCTCATCAATACCCACGACATCACAAAAGTCAAGTTTACTCAGTATGTCCTTGGCCTTGCGCACAGGCAAAGCGGGTAAGCTGTTTGAATTATGTGACATAATCACCTCTTCAGCATACCGATTATCTAACAGTGGTTTGAAAATTTGGACACGGGCTCCCCTCTTTGAAGCCTCAGTTAATCTTCCAATAAGGGCTTCCGTTTTACCTGCAAACATGGGCCCGCATATCACTTCAATTTGTCCCATTATAAAATAATTTAGCTCTTTTTGACAATGACTTACCTTGAGTATATTTCATGCCTAATGCATTCAATCATCTTCATCTTTAAAACTGATTTAAAGATCATTACTCAAAAATAATTTTAAAATATCAGGAACTGTTAAAATTTTTGAAGATTGGCCTGCTTTCATTTTAATTATCCTTGAAAGAAATCCATTCGATTTCATAAAATAATCTTTAGCCTTTCATTTTTATCCTCCTAATCAATAGCTTTACCCAGCACTAGAATTATTAAACTTAGCGTTTTTCGATGCCCCTATGATAAAAGAAAAATTAAACCCAACCTTTATCAGTCAATATAAAACTGTTTTTTCAGAGCAACTGATTGCCCAGGCATTCAAAGAAAAAGAAATGCTCACAGGTAAGGAAATTCTAAATATATCGCCAATCAAACAGTTAAATCTATTCATCATTAAATCTCTCTTTGAACGCTGGCAAGAAGAAATAAAAAAAATTGAAAGTCCTTATTTTGATTATCATGCGCCAGAAGTGAAAGTAATGATTTCGAAGTTCATGAATGTGCTTTCCCAAAATATTTCTGTCAATGCGGAAAACCTAAAACCTATTATCGTAAAGGCAGTCGAAGACCTTATTGTCCTCAATTTTGATCCTGCAACCTACTTGGATAATGAAATCAAAAAAAGACCGGAACTACTCTTTAACAAGAAATTCATTCCACAGTTTGCAAAATACTTAGTATTTCATAAATCCTTGATATTAGATTTTTTAGACGTTTTCGAAGCAAATGATCCAAAACACCTAAAAAGGTTCGCTATTGCTTTTTTCGAGAAGCATACGCTTGGTGAGCATCAGCTTGTTGAGCAGCTATCCGAAATTCTCATTCTAGAAAAACAAGAATTATTCAAGGTTAGTCAATCCATTAAAAAAAATAATGAACGAAATTTAATCATCAGAGAGCTCTCTGGCGAGCATGAAGATGTTGAAGATAAAGTACAAGAAACCATCCATCAAATGGGCAGCGCTGAAGACCGCTCAGACCCAAAAGATAGTGATCCACCATCAGAAGTAGTTATCGAAAAAAGCGCTCCTGAAACTGAATCACCGAGTCCTCATGAGGCAGAAATGGCCTCAACAATGCAAGATGATCCCGTGGCAGAGATGGAAGAAGACCCGCCCAGTCCAGAAAATAAAGATCTAGTAGCGCACTCAACAAGCAGCGATCAATCTCCCTCAGATCAGCCAGATGATAAGGAAGCCCTTTCTGAAATCACTACAGACCCTACAGATGATTTGCCTCTCGAAGAATCTGTTGAAGAAGTGGGTCCGATGGAAGCATCCTCCTCCAATGAAAGCACTTTCTCAACCGAAAAGCAGGACTCAACAAAAAACAATGATTACATAAATGAAGAATTAGAAAGATCAACCAGTGATTTTTCTTTGGAAACCGATAATGATGTCTCGATGGATAAATTTCAAACTTTAGATGAAATTGATACGGATAATGGAATAAAAGATGAAGTCGATGATTTCCCATTAGAAGATCCGATCATTGAAGTTTACAAAAACAAAAAGACTTCTTCGAGTACATCTGAAAACTTTAACGATGATTTAGGCTACAGAAAAGAACCCGAATTGTCAAAGTTAGACTTTGAAACCATCAACGAGCAATTCCAGTCTGAAACCAAAACGATAGCAGACACCCATCAGGAAGAACGGATTACCAGTATTTTATCTAATATTTCAATCAATCATCAGTACATGTTTGTGAAAGAATTATTTGGAGACAGTGATGAGAAATTTAAAGCCACCATCATAAAAATTGAGCGTTTAGAAAACTTTGATGCAGCCGTCGAACATTTAATTCGTAATGAAGCCAAGGAATACCAATGGGATATGAATGCCGAAATTGTCAAAGAATTATTAAAAATTATCTTCAGACGATTTCGCTAATCAATGCTCCAGTTGCTCCATTCTTTGACTATCCAACCTAAGGAGAATAAAGAGTAGCATGGTAAAAGTCCATAGACTCGATCCCCCATAACTGAAAAAAGGAAGGGGTATACCAATAACGGGAAATAAACCAATGGTCATGGCTATATTTATAGCAAAATGAAAAAATATGATGGATACCACTGAATAACCATAAATTCTTATAAACCTTGATTTTTGGCGTTCGGCTATCGTCAATAGCCGCAAAAAGAAAGCACCGAAGAGTGTCATGATTAAGGTTGTTCCTAACCATCCCTGCTCTTCTCCTATGGTACAAAAAATAAAATCCGTAGTTTGGGCAGGCACAAAATCAAATTTAGTTTGCGTCCCTTTCAAAAAACCCTTACCCATAAAACCACCCGATCCAATGGCTATTTTAGATTGCATCACATTCCATCCAATGCCTAGTGGGTCTGCATTTGGATTGATCAGGGATATGACCCGAAGCCGCTGATGCTCCTTAAGTACTTGGTTCAATACAAAATCAACACTCTTAATTAACCCACAACTTAGAATAGCAAAAACCAATATAAAAATAAGTGCTTTGCCATTCTTGATAAACAATCCTAAGCATATCAAAAACAAGGCAAATACCATAAAAAGCAGTATCCATTGATCTATCAAAAGAGTTAATAAAAATAATATACCCGCATAGAGAGAAAAAAACAATAGTTTTCCGGAAAGACCTTCTCTGAATAAAACCAAAATCAAACTACAAAACACCATCGCTGACCCTAAATCCCCTTGCATAATAATGAGCCCCATCGGAATTAAAAATAACAGTGCAGAGATGCCCAACTTACGCATATCAGATCCTCCAACATTCTGTGAACTTAGGTATTTTGCCAACCCGATGGCCGTAGCAATTTTAGCAAACTCAGATGGTTGGATTTTTATGAATCCAATCTCAAACCAAGAGGTTGAACCCGCAACTTCTTTGCCGAAAAATAATACGGCCAAAAGAAAAAAAATGGATACCCCCCAAATTACATAACCAAATGAATCGTAAAACCGATAATCCAAAATAAAAATGACTGCAATCAATAAGAATGAAGCCCCAATCCAAATAAGTTGCTTTGTTGCGCTTTGATTTAAATCAAAAAATGAAGCAGTCCTATCCAGATCATAGTCCGCAGCATATATATTAATCCACCCTAGCACAACAAGTGATAAAAAATAAACCACGGATAAGGTATCTATTTGGTATCTATTCTGGCTTCGCATCTTGAAAATCTCCTTTTAAAACATAGTTCTCAAGCCATTTCTTTTTAACTGACCCATATAAATACTTTTCAATAACCAAACTAGCTGTTGACAACGCCGCGCGTGCTCCCCAACCCGCATTTTCTACATAGACCGCAATGGCTATTTTTGGATCCTCCCTTGGAGCGAAGCCCATAAATCCCGAATGATCCAACCCCTGGGGATTTTCAACGGTACTGGTTTTACCACAAAAAACCAAATCAGGAATATATGCCCTTGATCCAGGTACAGATACCAATGCCTGCATTCCGTTCAATACGCTCTCAAAATGTTCAGTGTCTATTTCTGTGGACTTCTTTTGACTAAAATCTAAATTTTCAGCACCCACTTTTCTGACCAAATGTGGGGTAAAATAATGTCCTCTATTTGCCAATATTACACCCAGATTAGCCATTTGAAGGGGGGTCACCAAAAGTTCTCCCTGACCGATACTCAAAGAATAAATATTAGAAAACTTCCACCCGTCTTTCCCATAAATTTTATCATAAGATTCCAAACTTGGGACAAAACCTGCCTTCTCATTGGGAAGGTCTATATCCAGCATCTTACCAAAACCGAACTGCAACACATAATCCCGCCACTTACTATAACCGATTCTACTATCAATAAAGGGACTCGGATCTTCTCCTTGCTGGATGACACGACGAAAGACTTTAAAAAAATAATTATTTGATGATTTAGTGATCGCACGCTCCATATCGTATCTGCCTGGTGGCGCATGATCGCCAATAAGTTGACCATTTACAGTAATAATTTCATCGGCCCGCACTTGATTTTGTTCTAATGCAATCAAAGCTTGAATGGTCTTAAACATGGATCCCGGTGGATACATGGCCTGTAAGGGACGATTGAATAAAGGTTTCAATGAGTCCCTTTGAATCGTTGCGAAATTCTGAGAGAATGCCCTACCTGAAAACAATGAAGGATCATAAGATGGCGCCGAAACCAAGGCAAGTATTTCGCCAGACGAAGGATCAATGGCCACCAGACTCCCCGTTTTTCCATCCATCAGTCTTTCTGCATATTTCTGAAGCGCTCCATCAATGGTCAGTACCAGATTCAATCCAGGTTGAGACAAAGTATCATAAGCTCCATTCTCAAAGGAACCCATATTGATCCCTTGTGCATCAACGTTATGGTATTTAATCCCTCTCAATCCTCTTATAGCTCTTTCATAAGTTTTTTCAATCCCCGTAATCCCGATATTATCCCCTGACTTATAATAGCCCGTAGTATCCACATCTAACTGTTTTCGAGTCACCTCTCCCACATAACCCAATATGTTTGCCAATCCTGTTTCAGCGTAACCCCGTGTAGTTCTTGAGTTTATATTAAATCCTTCTAGATCTATCATTCTATCTTGGAGTGCTGCGAATTTTTCATTGGACAGCTGTTTATAAAAGATAGAGGGTAAATGTCTAGAGAAAGATTTTGCCTTTAGGTAGGTCTGGTCAAACTCCTTTTGCGTAATGAATAGTAACTTTTTAATCAATAATGAATCCGATAAATCTACATTTTTAGGCGTGATTTCTAAATCAAAAATAGGGTCATTATACAACAAAAGCTTCCCGTTTCTGTCAAATACAAGACCTCTATAAGGGTATTCAATGGCTCGTTGAATTACATTCCGATTGGCAATTTCTTGATAACTTGTATCCACGATTTGAATACTAAATAATCTAACGGACAGCACAAAAATGGTAATGATTATAAAGATTCTTATACCTAAAATTCGACTTTTCATACCCGACTTGGCTTTTTGGAAATTGCCAAATTAAGTAACAAAATACTGAGAAAAGAAAAAATAGTGCTGGCCAAAATTCGGTCAAATGTCAAAAATAAACCCATCCAACTGCCATAATTAATCCAAAATATCATAAGATGATGAATGAAAATAAATGGCAAAACGTAAAGCCATACCCCCCTCATTTTTAAGATATAAATATTCATATCTAGAGCTCCTTCTTCATATTCTAAAATAAACCTTAACCAAGTATCTCTAAAAAGCATGATGAAAGTACAAACGCCTGCATGAAGTCCGGGCGTATTGGAAAAAAGATCGATAAATAAGCCCGTTAAAAACCCAGCCATCAGTCTCAATATAGGATTTTGTCCTAATGGGAAAAATAATAAAAATCCCAAGTAAAAAAAGCTAAAAGCTACATCGAACAATATGAATTTATGCAGTAATGGTATTTGTAAGATTACATATCCTACAAAATAAAATATCAATAATTTCCAATTGATTCTATTCATAAAACGGTTTGTAAACTATCCATCTCATCTTTTAATGGGTTTCTTATCACATAAACGGCATCTACTGATGACAAATCTGTAGATAATTGAATCTTGGCCACATAAAAAGGAGACTCATCAGGTAACTGATATGAAATAATAGTACCTACCATGATCTCTGCAGGAAAAACCGCATTAAAACCCGAAGTACTTACCGTATCTCCAATGTGAATATTTATATGACGTGGAATATATTTTAAGTCTGCCACCAAAGGACCCTCTAAGTTCCACTGGACCGTACATAAAGTATTCGTCTTTTTCAGTTGACTAGATATCATCAATTTTCGATTCAAAATAGAAGTGACCGTTGAAAAATGGCCACTGACCGATTTAATGATACCTGCGATTCCCTCTCTTGAAATTACGGCCATTCCTGGTTCAATATGAGATAAGGATCCTTTATCTAGGGTCATGTAATTTTCCTCTTTTTGAAACTCATTATTTATTACTTGGGCAGGGAGCACATGAGAATTTCTCATAAGTGTATCGTATCTCATAACCCCTAAATTCTTTTTTGACAATTCTTGTCTCAACCATGCGTTTTCCATGAGTAACTCCTGATTAATCTCATCCAATTGAAAATATTCATCAATGTTGTGATTCGTTTCTAGGACCGTACCCACAAACTTATTAGAGGTATTAAATAGATATGAATTGTAAAGATTATTATTAAAAAAAATGAGTGAAATTGAGATTATCTCCAAAAAAAGAAAAAATCCTAAAACCCTATTACGAAATAAAAAGGCAAATAATTGCTGCATTTAAGTCATCAATACGGGTTTGTAATGATCAAGCTCTTTGATGGCCAAGCCCGTTCCCCTAACGACGGCCCTGAGCGGATCTTCAGCAATATGAATGGTTAATTTTGTTTTAAGTGATAGTCGCTTATCTAGACCACGCAGCATCGCGCCCCCTCCCGTTAAATAAATTCCGTTTTCATATATGTCTGCGGAGAGTTCTGGCGGTGATATTTCAAGGGCTTTTAATACGGCCTCTTCAATTTTGGACACTGACTTATCTATGGCAAAGGCAATCTCTGGATAAGATATTTTTATTACTTTAGGAATTCCTGTCATCAGATCCCTCCCTCTTACCTCAAAATCTTCCGGTCCGTCATCTAACTCGGTTAATGCAGAACCTATCTCGATTTTCACACGCTCTGCAGTACGCTCACCAATTAATAAGTTATGTTGTCTTCGCATATAGTCTAAGATATCTTTGGTAAAAGAATCTCCAGCCACTCGTATTGATTGGTCAGCCACAATTCCTGAAAGGGCGATGACCGCAATCTCTGTGGTCCCACCACCAATATCCACAATCATTGATCCGATCGGTTGACTTATGTTAATGCCAATACCAATGGCGGCGGCAATGGGTTCATGAATCATATAAACTTCCTTTGCACCCGCATGTTCTGCAGAATCTCGAACCGCTCTTTTTTCTACCTCTGTGATCCCAGAAGGAATACAAATGACCATTCTATGGGAGGTAGGGAACCAACTTCTTTTATCTTTATCTATCATCTTGATCATTCCACGAATCATGTGCTCCGCCGCATGAAAATCTGCAATAACACCATCTTTCAAAGGCCTTATGGTCTTGATGTTGTGATGGGTTTTCTCGTGCATCTGCATCGCTTCACGGCCAATAGCCAATACTTTATTAGTATTCATATCAATGGCAATAATGGAGGGTTCATCTACCACTACCTTGCCTTTGTGGATAATTAAAGTATTAGCCGTTCCCAAATCAATGGCTATATCACTAGAAAAAAAATCAAAAATTCCCATATTATTATTCCTCCACGTATTTATTTATATTCAATATAATCAATCTTTTTAAATCTAGATCTAATGTTTAAAATGACGACGTCCACTAAAGACCATTGCTAAATTTTTCTGATCACACATATCAATGGATAACTGATCTTTTATGGAGCCTCCCGGTTGAATGATCGCGGTGATACCTGCTGCTCCAGCTATTTCTACGCAGTCTGGAAATGGGAAAAAGGCATCAGAGGCCATAACCGCTCCATGCAAATCAAATCCAAACTTCTTTGCCTTTGCAATCGCCTGCTCTAAGGCATCTACTCGAGAAGTCTGACCTACACCACTGGCCAATAACTGATGATTATTGGTCAGCACAATCGTATTTGATTTGGAATGCTTGCACAACTTTGATGCAAAAAGTAAGTTGTCAATTTCTGCTTGCGAAGGCTTCCTTTGAGTGACCCTCTTCAAATCACTTAACTGATCCGTTGCACCGTTATAATCCTGAATAACGACACCATTTAACAAAGATTTAAATTGCTCTTTGCCTTCAAAACTTTTTTTCTGAACAAGGATAATCCTATTTGCTTTTTGTTGCAGCAGTTCCAAGGCCTCTTTGGCATAGGAAGGCGCAATGATGATTTCAAAAAATAGTTTATGAATCTCTTTGGCCGCGAACAGGTCTATTTCTTTATTACAGACCAAAATTCCCCCAAAGGCCGATGTACTGTCTGCTTTATACGCCTTAAGATATGCCGCTTTGACATTTGAGTCCACGGCAAAGCCACAAGCATTGTTGTGCTTTAGAATGCCAAAAGCCAGTTCTTCATCAAATTCAGCAATGATTTGGATCGCAGCTTCAATATCTATCAAATTATTATAAGAAATATCCTTACCTCCCAATTGATCAAAATAGGCATTCAAATCCCCGTAGAAAACTCCTTCTTGATGTGGGTTTTCACCGTATCTCAAGGATTTTTTTTGCTCATAGCTGACTTTGTGCACGGGCAACTCCTTGGATACATTCATATAATTAAAAATGGCCGTATCATAATGAGAGGAAACATGGAAAGCTTGTAATGCAAACGATTTTCTTTGATCCACCGTCGTCAGGCCATCGCCCTTCTCAAGCAAGTCTAAAAATGCCCCATAATAATTTCTAGAGGAGACAATCAGCACATCAGTGAAGTTTTTAGCCGCTCCTCGGATCAAGGCAATACCCCCAATGTCTATTTTTTCGATAATTTCCTCCATGGTTCCCCCAGAAGCAACCGTTTCCTCAAAAGGATAAAGGTCTACAATCACTAAGTCAATATCTGGAATATTATATTTCTTTTTCTCCGCAGCATCTCCAGCATCTGCTCTTCTGTTCAATATGCCTCCAAAAATTTTAGGATGTAAGGTTTTGACCCTCCCTCCGAAAATAGATGGATATTCAGTCACATCCTCCACTAAAGTCGCTTTTATGCCCAATTGATCAATGAAAGCATAGGTGCCGCCGGTAGAATATATCTCTACGCCTAAGCGGGATAATTTTTTAACGATGGGTTCGAGTCCCTCTTTATTGTAAACCGAAATTAGGGCAGATTTTATGGTGCAGTCTTGCATGAATTATTTTTCTAAAATGCAAAAGTAAACACAATTAAAAAAAGATCAGAATCTATTAATGTAATCTTCTATGATTTTTGGAAAATATTGATATTCAAGTTGATGAATTCTTTCGGCCAAATCTCTGACCTCATCATTCGTAATGACTTTACAACTTTTTTGGAAAAGTATTTTACCTTCATCATAATGCTCGTTAACCAAGTGAATGGTAATCCCTGATTGACGTTCTTTATTTAACAAAACTAACTTATGAACCTGATCACCATACATGCCTTTACCACCATATTTGGGAAGCAAAGCAGGGTGTATATTGATGATCCGATCAGAAAAAGCGGCAATTAAGTAGGTAGGGATTTTCAAAAGAAATCCAGCCAAAACGATCAGGTCAATTTTTTGCTGCTCCAATAAGAGCAGAAATGTTGGATTATTTAATTCCTCTCGCTGAGAAATTAAATGGGGCACTTCTAGTTTCTCAGCACGTTGGAGCACTCCAGCACCCGCTTTGTTTGAGACAATAAGCACCACATTAACAGCATCATTGCCTTTGAAATAGTTAACGATATTTTCCGCATTAGACCCCTCTCCTGAAGCAAAAACGGCAATGCTACACTTATTCATGAAGTAAAAATATACTTAAGATACCAGATAAAATGATCCAATCAATACTCTTTTTCAGGGTTCGATAATGTGATTGGGTATCGGCTGATTGGATTCGATAGATAAACCACCCCAAAAAAGGCAATAAAGCTAAAAAATAGAAGCCTGAATTCGTGGGAAGCGCACCTTCCAAAAAATAGATCATGAAAATAATACCACAGAAAATAGATAGATAAATAAGTTTTTTAGCCGTTCTAATCCCCCAGGTTACCGAAATAGTTTCCGCTCCATGGGCGGCATCACCCTTTACCCCCCTAAGATCCTTGACGACTTCTCGGATAAAAATAGCCACAAAAGCAAACAAAGAATAGGCCAATAAATAGGTGTTGTAGGCTTGAAAATACGTAGCAACCACCAAGATGATCATGACATGCATCAGGGCCACCATAATATTCCCCAACAGCAGTACTCTCCTGAAATAGTTACTATGGAGCCATAACATAAAAGAAGCAAAAAAATTAAAAAGTCCCAACCACCGGTCTATCCATAAACCAATCATAATCGCTAAAATTGATAAGCCCATGTGTGCTACCAATGCATGACGACGACGCAGATGTATGCCCACGACGACCCGATCCGGCCGATTGATTAAATCAATCTTTTGATCATAATAATCATTGATCAAATATCCTGCTGCGGCAAGCATCGTAATTGAAGCGGTTAGCAAGATAAATTCCCAATTTAAAAGCACCTCATTTGGGGCCTTGATGAGATAGGATGCTGTTAAGAATTGCACGACTACAATGCCAAAAAGATGGGGAATTCTAATGGCTTTGGTAAAGCCTTTGATTTCAGCTATCAGATGGCTCACTTTTGGTTTTTTGAATGCGATGGGTGAAAAATTGATATAAATCGAGCATTTCAGGATCCTGATTTAATAAACCTAACTGCACATCTATGATCTTCTGATCCTTTCTTACCGCAGGCCCTGTCATAGATTTTGCACCCCCCAAGTTGAAGGCTTTATGTATGGTCTGTTCCATAAGAGGTACCAGTAAATGCTTATCCAGTTGATGTTTTTTAAGAATCTTCTCTACGTCCAAAAGAAGTGAAGTGGTGAAATTATTGGCAATGACAGCGGCCAAATGAATGATTTTTCGATTTTGAGAATCAAAATAAGCCACACGTTGACTGATACTTTCAGCCAGTTGGGTGATCAACAAAACAGATTCCTCACTTCCTTCAATTAATAAGGGCATTTGCTCGTAATCAATAATGTCTTCTTTGGAAAGCGTCATTAACGGGTAAAGCACGCCACATTTTGCGTGCTTTTGATGGATTACATCCATGTCCACAGATCCTGCAGTATGAAGAATGATCTGATCTGGATCAAAATGGTAGTTAGTCATCACATTTATAATTTGATCATCCGATACAGCGATGATAATTATGGCTAAGTCTAATGTTCTTAAATCTTTGGACTCGGATAAAAGCGCCAAAGGAAGGTGCGAATTTTCTTCTTTTTTTCGCACAAAAATTTTATGGACACCTCTATCACCAAGTGACTTAAAAAAATGGGTAGCTACATTTCCACCTCCAATAATAGCTATTCTTAAAGACACGCTGTCTCTTTTTTATGACTCCAATCCTTTGTTACGAAAAATCATGAACTCTTCATATCTACGTAAAATAGCAATAAAAAATCCAAAGCACAGTAATAAAGCACCGATCCAAAGCAAGTTGATGTAGGGCTTTTCTACTGCCTCCATGATGATCCAATCTTTTTGAGTCCGTTGCACCCCAAAAGTGAAACTGTCTGTTTCAGGATCTATGGACTCAACCGTAATCCGTGCCGCTAGATCATAGACAATAGCAGGTATTTTGCCCGCCATCTGATCTTTGATCAAATAAATCGGAGTGGCTAGATAATTTTGATATTCTCCTTGTATCTCAATAACGGCTTTTACCGCTACGTCGTTTTTCATCAATGTCATGCCCTCTACTTGCTCAACGCGTTCCATTTTTTTAAATGTTGCGACATAATCATTAATAAAAAAGTTATCCCCAACCGCCACTTGGTACTCTTGAACCTCTCCCCAGTCGGTTTCCTGAGCCGGATCAGGGAACGTTCTTACATGAGTATACATGTCTGCAGTAAGAGTTCTACTGATGTCAGGTGAGTAAACGGTGCCCATTTGGTCATTCAACTGCACGCGTGGGTACAACGCAAAATGATCGCCATTGTCCTTGTCATACAATACTTCAAAATACGAGTTTTCATTATTGGTAATACGAACCTGATCTCCCTTAGATGCCCTCAATTCTGAGGCAACATAAATATCATCAGTGGCCTCCAAAATCAATGGATTATCTGTTTCCGTGAGTAAATTGGCATCAACATATCCCAAATCCGTGGTCTTTTTTCGCATGCCTTTATACACCAGCGAATAATCACCCATCTCCCGCGGTTCATTCAAAAAGAGCAATAGATTATTCAAATTAATCTCATCGGGAAACTCATTACTGTAGAGCAATCCTGTATTGTTTTTAGAAAGAATTTTACTATATCCAGAAGAAAAGAGAATCCCAATCAACATCAATCCTACACCTATATGCGCAATGGAACCTCCTGAAAGTTTAACATTGGTCCTCTTCAAACGTAATAAAATAGCAAAATTGGCAGTAATTGAATAGATACTGGCAGTCAATAAAATCATGTAAGAAACTTCTCGTACTTCCGCTAAAACAAATATGAGTGCTGAGATTAACAATGAAATCATTAAGGGCTTTTGAATTTCTATTTTGAAATCTTGAAAGTTCATCCGCTTCCACCAAAAAAACTGACCTGTCCCCGATAATAGGGCAATACCAACTGCAAACCACAATTGAAATTTAGAATAAAATTGTACTGGATCGGCCGGAGGAGCTAAATTGGAGGCAATACCAAAAAGACCCAATAACTCATTGTATACAGGTATGGAAGTAGGTATAATAATTTGAAAGGCCATCAAGCAAAGCACAGTTGCCCCCATGAAAATCCAAAATTCTCTAGAATAAGCAGACATTTCCTCATCTGTTGAGGGTATTTTTTTCCAAACACGCACCAACAGCAAGACACATCCCACTAGGAATAAAACTAGAAAAAGCAGCAATTGCCCGGATAATCCGAGGTCAGTAAAAGAGTGAACTGAGGTCTCTCCAAGTACCCCGCTCCGAGTGAGAAAGGTAGAATACAAAATAAGCAAATAGGTCACTAAGACCAATATGAGGGCTGCCTTTAACGCATTTTCATTCTTTTTATAAGCAATCATCGTATGAATGGCTGCGATCAAAGTGAGCCAAGGAATATAGATGGCATTCTCAACAGGATCCCAGTTCCAATAGCCTCCAAAATTCAAGGTTTCATAAGCCCAATAGGCACCCATTAAAATGCCTATCCCCAAAATCATGGCTGCAAATTGTGCCCAAGGCAGCGCAGGTCTGATCCATTCCTTGTATTTACCTATCCACAAGCCCGCAATCGCATAAGCAAAAGGAACTACGGTACTCGCAAATCCTAAGAACAACGTCGGGGGATGGATGACCATCCAATAATTTTGAAGCAAAGGATTCAAGCCATTGCCATCTTCAGGAATAAATTCGGGATTCACTACAAAAATGGCATCCTGAACTACATCTCGAAGTAATAAAAAGGGAGAACTGCCTATCTTCAATTCAAAAATAACAACACCTAGAATCAAGGTTGTCAAACAAAATTGGGTAAAGGTCATGACGGCCATTACCGAAGGTTTCCAAAATTTATTGGTTTTGATCAATACCAAGCCCAACATCGCATTCCAAAACATCCAAAGAAGAAAGGATCCTTCTTGCCCATTCCAAAAACTAGAAATCTGATAGTAAATGGGCAAGTATTTGGATGAATAATTCCATGCATAATGGTATTCAAAATAATGCTTATTAATGATTAAAAACAGCACCGTCAAAACGCCGATCAAACTCAATACGTGGCCATAATAGCTCCAATCCGCATACCGCTCCCACGTACGGTCATTGCTTTGTGTTGCTTTGAAATAAGCGACGCAAGAAACGAGTGCGGTGACCAATGAAAGAATGATCATCAGATGGCCTAGGTTACCTATCAAATAATGAACCATCCGCTAAATTTTAATTTCTTCTTCCTGATATTTGGAAGGGCATTTTAAAAGGATTTTGTCGGCGACAAATACGTCTTTTCGATAGGAGCCAACGACCACTACTTGTTCAGATCGATCAAAATCTTGTGGAATGGGATTGGGGTGAAATACTTTTTGCTCTGCCTCATTCTCGTCTAACATCACAAAAGTGAAAGAGAGTTGGTCATCCATAGGTATGATACCCGTTACTTGATCTGTCTCACTTTTTTTGAGCTTTCCTACCACATGAATTTTGGACCTATCTCCATCAGATTCACGGCGCTTCGCCTCCTCAAAAGTGACATAACTACTGGCGTCTCCAGCAGTAGTGAGGATAATTCCTATGGCCATGGCGATGACCAAAATGCCTATGATGTGTGACTTTTTCATTTTTCCTCTCCCATTTGCTTTTCCAATTGACTTAGTCTTCTATCGAACCTAAATAAGGTGAAAAAAATTCCCCCTAATAAAAGAAGTACTACCATGATCACCACATAAATTTTTCCTTCTCCTCTAAAATCATCTGCCATCTCAATCTGAGATTGAGATCGGGCAATCAACTGAAGGCTTACAAAGAAGAGCAAAAACAATAATTTCATTATTTTATTCATAATCTAAATGTTTTTGAAGACTCGCCGCTCTTATTTTTAGTGTAGCCATCCAAAACCCTAAAAAAGTCCATCCCAAGACGGCTGGATAGAATACCATTCTCAAATCACTGTCCAAATCATATTGTCCAAAGGCAGGATTTCCACCATTGCCCGGATGCAAACTGTCCGTCATTCTAGGGAGTACAAACAATAAGGGAATTAAAACAGCAAAGGCAAAAATATTGTACACCGCACCCAATCTGGCCTTCTGATGATCATCTTGTAAAGATCCCCTTAAAATAATCAGTGCAAAATATATCAGCAAGGCAACCGCAGATGCGTTTTGTTTAGGATCATTGCTCCAGGGCTCTCCCCAAGTAAAATTAGCCCAAACCATACCTGAAACGATGCCTAAGACACCAAACATGACCCCAATATTGACCAAATGCTCGGCATACAAGTCGTACATTAAATTTTTGGTGGATAAATATTTGATGGCATAAAATACAGAAACAGTAAACATAATAATCATGCCAAACCACATAGGTACGTGAAAATGTAAAATTCTGATGGTTTCATTGAGAATCGGCAATCTAGGTGCGGGCATTAAGAACCCTCCAATCACTGTATAAATTAGCAAAATTACAGTCAATAGTTTCCACCAATACGCTTTCATTAAGTATTTCATATCAATTTTTCCAACTGTAAGGGAATAAAATAAATGATAGCGCAATGATAATCACATTAAAACAGACCAATACCAAGAGGTTTCCAGAAATATCAGCTAAAGAGGCTCCAAAAACAATTTTTCTAGAATTGGTTACCGCAAGTAATAAAACAGGAATAATTACTGGAAAAGCCAGTATGGGCATGAGATGAGATCCATTGTCAGATTTCGCCGCAATAGAAGCGATCAGCGTGAAGCATACCGACAAGCCGCTCGCTCCTGCCAACAGATTAACTAAAAACAGGGACGGATTCTCAACAGGAAATCCCAAAAAAAGATTGAATATCCCAGTCAATAATACGACCAACAAAATCTCATAAAAACCGTAATAAATAAGTTTGGCAGTTAAAATATGGACAGGCTTCGCTAGGTAATAATAATAATGAGAACGATGGGCCTCCTGGCCAAAACTTTTGCCGAGGCCTGTGATGCTTGAAAATAACAAAATCAACCAAAACAGCGCATTCCAAATGGCGGGAGTAATCACGTTATTGAAGGCCAAATAAGCAATATAAATGGTCGCAAAAATATATAATGCGATCCCCGCAACGACGTATTTTTGTCTAAAATCAACCAATAAATCTTTCTTTATCAAGGCGATGATCTGATCCATGAAACAAAAATAAGGTTGAAAGCCGAGGGTTTTACGCATTTACAAGGAATAATCCTTCATCCAAGAAAAATACCTTCATTAAACCCCTTATGTTCTTCGGCTGATCAGTGAGTAAAAGAATTAAAAACAAAAACTATTAAGCTTTGACAAACACACTTATTAACTATGGCTATATTTGCCAAAATCTATTCAATATTGATATATTCTTTCATGAAAAAAATTCTCATTACCGGAGGTGCAGGATTCATTGGCTCTCATGTAGTTCGAAGATTTGTACAACAATATCCCCACTACGAAATTTTTAATCTTGATAAGCTGACCTATGCCGGTAATCTGCAAAATCTCGTTGATGTTGAGCAGGCACCCAATTATCATTTTATCATGGGTGATATTTGTGATACTGCCTTAGTACAAAGTCTTTTCAGCAAGCATGAACTCGACGGCGTGATCCATTTGGCAGCCGAGTCTCATGTGGATCGATCGATATCCCATCCCATGGATTTTGTTCAAACCAATGTATTGGGAACGGTCAATTTACTGAACGCAGCCAAAGATGCTTGGGGAAAAGAGCCCTATGATAAAAAGTTTTACCATGTTTCAACCGATGAGGTATATGGCTCTCTTGGGGGAAAAGGCTTGTTTACCGAAACCACCGCTTACGATCCCAAAAGCCCCTATTCAGCTTCCAAAGCCTCCTCTGACCATTTTGTGCGGGCCTATCACAACACCTATGACCTCCCCATAGTCATCAGCAATTGCTCAAACAATTACGGCCCCAATCATTTCCCTGAGAAACTCATTCCCTTGGCCATCAACAATATTAAAAACAATCAACCCATCCCTATTTACGGAAAAGGAGAAAACATTCGAGACTGGCTCTATGTCATTGATCATGCCCGTGCCATTGACGTTATTTTCCACCAAGGAAAGGTTGGGGACACCTATAATATTGGTGGATTCAATGAATGGAAAAACATAGACTTGATCCATCTATTGTGCCGCCTCATGGACGAGGCCATGGAACGGCCATCAGGCACCTCGGCGCAGCTCATTACTTTTGTAAATGATCGCTCGGGTCATGATTTAAGGTATGCCATTGACGCCTCAAAATTAGCCAATGAACTGGGCTGGCAACCCTCTTTACAATTTGAAGAAGGCCTCAAAAAAACGGTAAAATGGTATCTTGAAAATGAACATTGGTTAAGCCATGTGACTTCGGGTGCTTACCAAGCCTATTATCAAACGCACTATAACAAAAAGACATGAAAGGCATCATTTTGGCGGGTGGCTCAGGAACTCGATTGCACCCATTGACCCTTGCGATAAGCAAACAAATGCTTCCCGTATACGACAAACCCATGATTTATTATCCCCTGTCGGTTTTGATGCTGGCAGGCATCCGGGAAATCCTAATCATCTCTACTCCAAGAGACCTCCCAGGGTTCCAGCAACTGCTCGGCAACGGAGCGAATTTAGGCTGTCATTTTGAATATGCGGTTCAACCCGAACCCGAAGGTTTGGCTCAAGCTTTTATCATCGGAGCAGAATTCATCGGGAGGGAAAAAGTTGCATTGGTCTTGGGTGATAATATTTTTTATGCCTCTGGATTGTCTCAAAAATTACAAAATTGCACCAATCCACAGGGTGGGATCATCTTTGCTTATCGAGTAAATGATCCTGAAAGATATGGTGTCGTGGCATTTGACGATCAAAAAAAGGCCTTGTCCATCGAAGAAAAACCTACGCATCCCAAATCAAAATATGCGGTACCCGGTTTGTATTTTTACGATCAAGACGTGGTGGATATTGCAAAAAATATCCAGCCCAGCGCCCGAGGTGAATTGGAAATTACTGCCGTAAATAACGAATATTTAAAGCAGGGAAAATTAACAGTAGAAGTATTGGATCGAGGGACCGCCTGGTTAGATACCGGAACCATTGAATCCCTGTTGGAGGCAGGTGATTTTGTCAGGGCCATTGAATCTCGCCAAGGACTTAAAATTGGTTGTATTGAAGAAGTTGCCTATAAAATGGGCTTCATCGATGCGGATCAACTCTACCAGATTGCGGTCCCCTTGCAAAAAAGTGGTTATGGTAATTATTTAATAAAATTAGTCGATGGAAATTAAACCTACGCCGCTTAAAGATTGCTTTGTGATTCATCATGATTTGCATGGTGATGATCGTGGCTATTTCATGGAAGCCTTCAATCGTACCCGATTTAAAAAATTTGGACTCGATTTTTCTGTGGAGCAAATCAATATTGCGCAGTCAAAAAAAAATGTATTCAGGGGTCTTCATTTTCAGCTGAATCCCTTTTCGCAAACGAAAATTGTTTTGGCACTCAGCGGAGCGGTCATTGACCTCGTCGTTGATTTAAGAAAAACATCTGACACTTATCTAAAATATTACAAAATAAAATTAGATAGCCCAGATAAAGCCTTGTGGGTCCCCAAAGGCTTTGCTCATGGCTATTTTACCTTGGAAGACCATACCTGTTTTCAATATGCGGTAGATCGGCCCTATCACGCGGCCTCAGAACGTAGTTTGAGTATCTATGATCCAAAACTTAATATCACGGAAGATTTTACAGGCGCCTTGTTCTCTCCTAAAGATTTGGCTAGTCAAAGTTTTAATGAAATTGAACACGAATTATGAAAAAAATATTAATCACTGGGGGCGCTGGATTTTTAGGCTCTCATTTATGTGATCGATTCATCAAAGAAAATTACCAGGTCATCGCCATGGATAATTTAAGTACGGGATCCATAGAAAACATCGAACATCTATTTAAAAAATCAAATTTCGAATTTCATGAGCACGACGTCACCAAGTTCATTCATGTACCCGGACCTTTGGATTACATTTTACATTTTGCCTCTCCTGCGAGCCCCATCGATTATCTGAAAATGCCCATTCAAACGATGAAGGTAGGATCCTTAGGTACCTTAAACTGCCTCGGTTTGGCCAAAGAAAAAAAATCAAGAATATTGATTGCCTCTACCTCGGAAGTTTATGGAGACCCCTTGGTACACCCCCAAAAGGAAGATTATTGGGGCAATGTAAATCCCATTGGTCCAAGAGGTGTTTATGATGAAGCCAAGCGATTCCAAGAAGCATTGACCATGGCTTACCATACCTACCATCAATTGGAAACGAGAATTGTACGTATTTTTAATACCTTCGGCCCTCGTATGAGATTAAATGACGGTCGGGTACTTCCTGCCTTTATTGGGCAAGCACTTCAGGGCAAGCCGCTCACTGCTTTTGGAGATGGCAGCCAAACAAGATCCTTCACCTATGTTGATGATTTGATAGAGGGTATTTTTCGGTTACTTCTCAGCGACTATGCCTATCCTGTAAATATTGGAAACCCTCAGGAAGTTACCATCAATGAATTTGCTCAAGAAATTTTGCAACTCACCCAAAGTTCATCCACCATCAGCTATCAGGCCTTGCCAGAAGACGATCCCAAACAACGAAAACCTGACATTTCCTTAGCCAAAGAACTGCTGGACTGGAGCCCCCAATTTACAAGATCAGAAGGCCTCAAAATAACGGTAGACTCCTTTAAACCAAAGCTGACCCCAGGTAAATAATAAGAGGAGCAGGGTAGAAATCAATGATCTTTTACCTAATCTTGCGGTAAGAATTAACTCATGGATCAAAATAAACTAAGACATATTTCAAAGGCAATCACCTGGCGCATCATTGCCTCTACCACGACTTTCTTATTGGCCTTGGCCTTTTTTGGAGACGATGCTCAGGCTATTAAAAAAGCTACCGGTGTGGCCATAGCTGAAACTATCCTCAAAATGGTGCTTTATTATTTTCATGAACGCGTTTGGTTCAGTGTCAAATTTGGTCGAAAAAAATGAATGAAAACCTCATCCGGCATACCCATCCGATCGGCAAGTCCGATCGATTGAAAAATAATGGCCACCAAGCTAAGGTGATTTGGTTGGTTGGACTTTCAGGCTCGGGTAAATCTACCCTCGCTGGAAATATAGAGGCTATTTTGCATCAAAAAGGTTATAAAACTTACCTATTAGATGGCGACAATGTCCGTTTAGGCCTTAATAATGACTTAGGATTTTCCAGTAAGGATCGGACAGAGAATATTCGTCGAATTGCAGAAGTGGCTCGGTTGTTCAACGAGGCCGGTATCATTGTATTGTCCGCTTTTATTTCTCCACTTGCAGCTGATCGTGCGCAAGCGCAAAGACTGATCGGTTCCGAAAATTTTATAGAGATTTTTATCGATTGCCCCTTGCACGTATGTGAAAAAAGGGACGTTAAAGGCCTCTATGCCAAAGCCCGTAAAGGATTAATTCCTAATTTTACGGGAATCGATGCCCCCTTTGAGAATCCAAAGCAACCCGACTTGACCGTCAATACTGAAACGGACCCTCCAGAGTTATCCTTAAAAAAATTACTTGATTTTATTGAACCCAAACTAAAGCTTGAATGAGTAATTATAACCTTACACATTTAGATGAATTAGAAAGTGAATCTATTTTTATTCTTCGAGAAGTTTTTGCACAATTTGAAAATCCCTGCATCCTTTTCTCAGGAGGTAAAGATTCCATCGTAGTAACACATCTTGCTAAAAAAGCCTTTTATCCAGCTAAAATTCCCTTTCCTCTGGTTCACATTGATACGGGACATAATTTTCCTGAAACCATGATATTCAGAGATCAAATAGTAGCTGATTTAGACGTCCGACTCATCGTAGGATTGGTTCAAGATTCTATTAATTCTGGAAGATCTACGGAGGAACGAGGTAAAAATGCTTCCAGAAATGCCCTGCAAACCAATACCCTTCTCGACACCATCGATTTACATCAGTTTGATGCTTGTGTGGGTGGCGCGCGACGGGACGAAGAGAAAGCCCGGGCTAAAGAAAGGTTTTTTTCACATCGAGATGAATTTGGACAATGGGATCCTAAAAATCAACGTCCAGAATTATGGAATATGTTCAATGGCAAACATCATCAAGGAGAGCATTTTCGAGTGTTTCCCTTGAGCAATTGGACAGAAATGGATGTTTGGCAATACATTTTAGCCAAAAATATTCAGATTCCGTCCCTTTATTTTGCGCACCAACGCGAAGTCATCCGTCGCAATGACACCTGGCTGCCCGTGTCAGAGCACATCCATTTGAACGAAACAGAAACCCCGGTACACAAAAAAATTCGTTTTCGTACTTTGGGCGACATCACTATCACAGGCGGGGATGAATCAGATGCCGACACATTAGAGAAAATCGTAGATGAAGTAGCCGTAGCGCGTCAGACTGAGCGAGGTAATCGAGCAGACGATAAGCGATCTGAAACATCTATGGAAGATCGAAAAAAACAAGGTTATTTTTAAAAACCCACCAATATGAATGCCTATTTAGATATGGAATTATTGCGGTTCACCACAGCCGGTAGTGTAGATGATGGTAAAAGCACCTTGATCGGTAGACTTCTTTTTGATACCAAATCAATTTTTGAAGATCAGCTGGATCAAGTCAAGAGATCCAGCAACCGCAAAGGATTGGCGCAGGCAGATTTATCTCTGCTTACCGATGGACTCAAAGACGAACGAGAACAGGGCATCACCATTGATGTGGCCTATCGTTATTTCGCCACACCCAAAAGAAAATTCATCATTGCAGATACGCCCGGTCACATTCAATACACTAGGAATATGATCACTGGCGCATCCACTGCCAATTGCGCTTTGGTCCTTATAGATGCTCGCCATGGCGTGGTGGAGCAAACTTGTAGACATGCCATCATCGCTTCTTTACTTCAAATCCCACATCTGATCGTTTGTATAAATAAAATGGATTTGGTTGACTACCAAGAAACCGTTTTTCAAAAAATTAAAAAAGATTTTGAAAGTTTTTCTTCCAAGTTAGATATCACAGACATCCGCTTTATCCCCATAAGTGCCCTAAATGGAGACAACGTAGTCAATCGCAGTGAAAAAATGTCTTGGTATGAAGGATCTACCCTTCTCTACACCTTAGAAAATTTACATATCGGTAGTGATTACAATCACATTGATTGTCGATTTCCTGTACAGACGGTCATTCGACCCAAAATGGCACCCTATCACGACTTCAGAGGCTATGCGGGAAGAATTGCAGGAGGTGTCTTCAAACCGGGAGATGAAATTACGGTGCTCCCTTCAGGGTTCACATCAAAAATCAAATCTATTGAGACCTTCAACGGTCCGCTATCTGAAGCCTTTGCTCCGATGTCGGTTGTCATACAGCTCACCGATGATGTAGATGTAAGCCGGGGCGATATGTTGGTGAGGTCCAATAATCAACCCGACCTCAATCAAGACATTGAGATCATGATGTGTTGGCTCGATAATAAAGCGCCCCATCCTAAATCAAAATACATCATTAAGCATACCACATCAGAAGCCAAAGCCATTATTAAAAATATTCGATACAAGTTAGATGTAAATACCCTGCATCGGAATGTTGAAAGCCTCAATATCGGCATGAACGACGTGGCGCGAGTACAACTGCGTACTACCAAGCCTTTGTTAACGGATGCCTATAGAAAAAACAGAACGACGGGTAGTATTATTTTAATAGATGAGTCCACCCATGAAACCGTGGCCGCAGGCATGATCATTTAAATCCATTCTCTATTATGAACCTAAATTCATTACTCGAACAGGCCAAAATTGCGGCAAGCATGGCCAGTGAGGAAATACTCAAAGTCTATCATTCTGGTGATTTTGAAATAGAAGCCAAAGATGATCAATCCCCACTGACCCGCGCAGATCAAGCGGCCCATCAGGTCATTGCCGCCGTACTCGAAAAAACCGGTATTCCGATTTTAAGTGAGGAAGGCGCTCAAATTCCTTTTTCACAAAGAAAAAGTTGGGAAACTTTTTGGCTGATAGATCCCTTAGATGGGACTAAAGAATTTATCAAAAGGAATGGAGAGTTCACCGTGAACATTGCCCTGATACACCATCATCAGCCCATACTCGGAGTTGTGCAAACGCCCGTCACTGCTGATCTATATTCTGCCATCAAAGCATCCGGCGCTCAAAAAAATGGACAAATGATTCAGTGTGCCTCCTTTGATCTCCATCAATCCGGACTTAATGTGGTGGCCTCTCGCTCTCACCTCAACGCCGAGACTCAAGTATTTTTAGATAACTTAATCAAACCCGAAATCCTATCTAAAGGCAGTTCATTGAAACTGCTCATGGTTGCAGAAGGCGAAGCCCATTTATATCCTCGGTTTGCTCCTACGATGGAATGGGATACCGCTGCTGCTCAAATAATCGTTGAAGAAGCAGGGGGCAAGGTGCTCATCCAAAACTCTCAAATCCCCGTAAACTATAATAAAGAAAACTTATTAAATCCCTATTTTTTAGTTCAGGGAAAAGAAAAAAACTTCTCGTAGGAAAATCATTTTTCCATCCCCTCACCTATAACATTCCCCAATGGAAATAAATAGATGCGTGCTTTTTTGATTATTAATTAATTAAATTTGCTGACTGTCAATAAAAGCATACATATGCACAAATATTCTAGGATTTCTGTAATCCTCTTTTTTGCTTTATTCATCGGGACCTGTAGTCTAGAAACGGTCACCGCGCAAAGTATGGGAAAAGCCCAATCTGTGAAAGTTGACAATCTTTCTGATGATCAGATACGCATGATGATGCAGCGTGCCAAAGGCATGGGCTATTCTGATCAAAATATTGTCCAATATGCGAGATCAGAAGGTTTGTCTGCCATGGAAATCAGCAAACTCTCAAGGAGAATCAACAAAATACGTGCCGCAGACAATAAACGAAAATCAAGCCTTTCTGATTTTCAAGAAGAAAAAAAGAAAGAAGTGTTGACCGATTATTTGACACAGTTGGCTTTCGAGGAAGAGAAAAAAGAAATAGAACTAGAAGATTTGCCTATAAATCAAAACTTTGGTTATAGCGTTTTTAATGACGATTCCAGAGAATTGAGTTTTGAAACCAACCTCAATTTTCCGCCCCCGCCAGATTATGTGCTCGGAGTCGGTGATGAAATCGTCATTGATATTTTTGGCGCCTCCGAATGGAATTATACCGAATCCATTCAACCCAATGGCCAACTATTCCTCAGTAATGTGGGGCCCATTTATTTGAATGGACTCACTTTGAAGGAAGCCCAGACAAAAATAAAAAATCGACTTGCTGGGGTTTATGTTGAGTTATCTGGTGCCGCACCCAGTACTTTTTTACAGGTGTCTATTGGTATGATTCGAAACATCAGTATCAACATTGTAGGTGAAGTAAACGTACCGGGGACGTACACCATCAATGCGCTATCTACGGTATTCAATGCGTTATATGCTGCCGGTGGGCCAACTTTGATGGGCACCCTCAGAGACATCAAGGTGTACCGACAAAGTGAGCAGATCGCTACGGTTGATATATATGATTTTTTATTGAAAGGCAATACGAATAGCAATGTGCATCTCCAGCATAATGATGTCATCATTATCGGACCTTATGCCAATAGAATTGAATTGCAAGGGGCCGTCAAACGTCCCGGCTTCTATGAAACTCTGGAAAATGAAACATTTGGGGATTTGCTCACCTACGCCAGTGGTTTTACTTCCAATGCCTATGAGAAAAGAATCAGTGTCATCCGTAATAACGACGCTTCAAAGCAAGTATTAGATATCTATAAATCTCAATTCAACGAATTTAACCTGCACGATGGTGATGTATTCAGCATAGGAGAAATTCAAAATAGATTTGAAAATCGTGTAATTATAAAAGGTTCAGTCTTTAGACCTGGGCCTTATGCATTGACGGATGATTTAAACTTAAAAAAATTGATAGACCTAGCCGATGGTTTAACAGGGGATGCCTTTACGGGACGGGCCTTGTTAACGAGAATGCATCCAGATTATAGCGTTGAAACACTCACCTTAAACCTTGAAAAAATTCTAAGTGGTGAAATGGGGGAGGTAACACTGCAAAAAGAAGACGTCCTTCAGATCAATTCTATTTATGATTTTGAAGAGGAACAATTTGTCCGCATTACGGGCGAAGTAAATAATCCTGGCGTTTATCGCTTTTCTGATAATCTCTCAATGGAAGATTTGATTTTTCAAGCCAAAGGATTTAAGAAAGCAGCGATTGGTGGCACTGCTTTTATTTCAAGAAGGCCGCTTCAACAATCTGCCTATGCCCAGATCGAAACAGAACAATTGACGATAAATGAAAATCTTGAAATATCAGCTAATGAGTTTCTCCTAAGACCCTTTGATCACATCACCATCAGAAAAAATCCTAATTATTTTGAAGAGAAATCTATTCAAATTTTAGGACAAGTGCATTTACCCGGAACTTATCCTATTGAATCTGCTGATGAAAGGATTTCGGATGTCATCCGCAAGGCAAATGGCCTCAATGAATTTGCCTATGCTGCAGGGGCTACCTTGATTCGAAAATCCGAATTTAACCGCAACAGTAATGATCAACAGGAAAAGAAATCTAATCTCCTGAATTTTTTAAACCATATGGATACCAGCCTTTACAGCGAATCCGATTTAGTCGTCATCGATAAAATAAATGAGGAATTGGGCTATGATCAAAATAAATACAATCCTGAGAATGAAAATTTGTCGGCCCTTGCTCAAAAAAATAGAATAAAAGAAATCTCTAACAACAACTCCGGTACGGATATCAATCCAAAAGAAGCTGAATCTATCGCCTTAAATTTGAATAAGATTTTGTCAAAACCAGGATCCATTGATGATTTAGTTTTGGAGGATGGTGATATTATTAATATTCCTAAAAAGTTGAGCACAATCAGGGTCATCGGTAAAGTTTTATATCCCAATACCATAGGATTTGAATCTTCCAAGGGACTCAAATATTATATCAATGAAGCGGGTGGCTTCAATAATAGGGCGAAAAAAAGACATACCTACGTTGTTTATGCCAATGGTAATGCTGCAAGAACCAATAGTTTTCTAGGCATAAAATCCTATCCTAAAATGGCTCCCGGAGCTGAAATTATTGTGCCTGAAAAACCCATTAAAGTAGGGGTTAATATAGGAGATGTTATTGCCATTTCGACTTCCTTAATTACCTCTTTGACCTTGATAGGTGTAACCTTACTAAACAATCCTTAATTGAATGACCCTAGATACATAGACGAAGAGCGCATCTCCTTTCGTGACTTCATCAATAAGGTACGAGGCTTGATCAAATATCTCTTACTTCATTGGAAAAAGATGGTGTTGGGCACTTTGATAATCGCTGGTTGTAGAATCTCCTATGAAATATTTAGAGACACTATCCATACTGCTGAAACTACCTTCATCATTGAGGTGGGAGAGGGTGATATGTCTCAATTGGGATCCTTGGCTTCCGTTGTAGGTATTAATTTAAACAGCATCTCTGATGACAGTCAGCTCTTTGACACCGATCATATAGTCGAGCTCTACAAGTCCTATAAAATGTTAAAATCAGCTTTTTTAACACGCTCAGGTAATGCAGATAGCGAGCGTTTGATCACTCGCTATGCCAAAGGAAAAAAATTACTCAAGAGATGGCAAAATGATGAGGAATTACAAGACTTCAGCTTTGAAATTCCAGCAACTAATATGGGTGTCAAACATGACAGTCTTCTAATGGAGGTCATCGATGACTTTAAGGAAAAGCAACTGATCATTGCCAAGCCCAATAGAAAGCTCATGATTTTAAGTGTGAAAGTAGAAGATCATGATCCCTTTTTTGCTGAAAAATTTAATACTGTTTTAGTGGAAATTGTAAATAATTTTTATGAAAGAACCAGTACAAAGAAAACAGGCGAAAATCTAAGAATTCTACAAAATCAAGCGGATAGTACGCGTATTATCCTAGACTACTCACTTGATCAATTAGCACAAATATCCGAACTTCAGCCCAATCCCAATCCCCTGTATTATACCAATCAAGTCCCTTTCCAAAAACTACAAATCGATATCGAAGCATCTGCCGCAGTGTATGAAGAAATTGTCAAAAATTTAGAAATGGCCAAAATCACGCACAGAAATAAAAAGCCTCTAATACAAATTATAGATGAACCTGTCAGGCCTCTTTCTATTGATAAAGCCAGACCCCTGAAGTTAATCGCTACTAGTGGATTGATTGGTGGGATCTTTATGCTGCTTTTTTTCATATTTAAATACGTGTGGGGAAAGTTGATGCAAATTTCTTAACCCTCACATGGTCGCTATTATTGTAGTTAATTGGAAAAATTATGATGACACGCAAGATTGCCTAAAATCACTGCATCAGACCAAAAATACCGATTTTAGCATTATAGTGGTAGACAATGAAAGTCAAAAAAAACCTGCCGAAAAATTAAAAAGTAACTTTCCAAGTATCACTCTCCTACCTCAAAAAAAAAATCTGGGCTTTACAGGAGCCAATAATATTGGAATTAAATATGGGTTAACTTTAAGTGCTGAGTATATCATGTTGTTAAATAATGACACCATTGCCCCCAGAAATTTTATAGATCCCCTTTTGATGACTCTCCATTCTAATCCTCATATTGCCGCGGTACAGCCAAAAATAATGTTCCATGATAAACCTGATACGATATGGAATGCAGGGGGTATTTATTATCCATTGAATGCGTCCACAAGAACCATTGGATACAACCAGACAGACACTGAAAAATATAATGAGTCTAGGTATGTCGATTGGATCACGGGTTGTTGCATCCTTCTGAAATCAGAAATAATCACCGAAGTGGGATTGTTGAACGAACACTTTTTTGCCTATTACGAAGATGTGGATTGGTCTTTAAGAATTAGGAAATTGGGCTATCTTCTGGCTTACAACCCGACCCTTCCGATTTATCATAAGATAGGGGCCAGCAGTAAAAATAAAAAAAAAATGGAAGAGGGATTTCTATCTCCATTTGTTCATTACTTAAATATAAGAAATCATATTTTTCTTGCCAGATTACACGCTAGAGGCATTCATGCCATCAACGCTCATCTTTATCTTTTATTGAAAATAATCAGTTATAGTGTATATTTCATATTGAAGCGACGAAGGAAAAAATTAAAAATATCTTGGAAAGGCTTTTTAGAGGGATATTCAACACAATTGTGACACTTATTTATGCTGATCTACTACATTGATATGATCCCCCTTTGCCCAAACATTCAGCAAATGATCATGAGTACCTAAAAAATCATGTCCATCCCCATTTTCATATTAATTGCCCTCACCCTCCTTTTAGGCACAGGATATCTTATTTATCTTTTGATAAAAACAGGAAAAGAATGGTACTTTCTTATCTTCTTTATACTGTATTTACCCATGTACATCACTTTGCAAAGCTTTGTTTTTCAACAAACCAAAAGCCCTATAGGGGTATTTATCATTCAATACCTCAAAGAATTTGTGTTATTTATTGCCCTGGCGGTCTCCGTCTTTTATCAATCGGATCTGATTAGAAAAAAATTCAAGTTTAACAAAATAGACCTCGTATTTGGCGCTTTTATTCTTTTGGCCTTTATTTTTCTCGTATTGCCGATAGGAGAAGTTGCCTTTTTGGCCAAAGCCGCCTATTTCAAGAACATCCTACTCATGGGTCTCGTTTATTTTTTAGGAAGAAATATGACCTTGAGTAACCATCAAACACAACTGACGCTTAAGCTCATTCTTGGCATCGCTTTAGGTGCTTTTTGCATCAATTTAGCAGAATTCGCCAGTGGTATACATTTTCATACACTTGTCAATTATGGTAATTTTCAAAATGCCATAAACGACGTTGAACCTACTGGAAATTATGGACTATCATGGACCTTTGAGACCCAATCTGGTGTGAAAAGATTTGGTGCATTTTTCGCTAATCCTTTAGATCTTGCCAGCGCCTCTCTACTCGCTTTTCCCATAGCGTTTATTTTTTTTATAAAGACCCCACACAGAACCAATCAAATGCTTTACGGAGGCCTCATGATGGCTATCGTTGGATCACTCTTTTTCGCTTACTCACGGGCTTCTCTGGCCGCTTTTATTGTAGAATTAATCTTTATTGCTTTTATATTCAAATACTACCGCTTGCTTTGGGCGGGTGTCTTTTTCATATTTTCTTCCATTATTTATATCATGTATTTTGCCTCAGAGGATTTATATTTTTTTGTTTTGGATACGTTGACTTTTGAAAATGCTTCGAGTTTGGGTCACCTTATTGAATGGTTTGAAGGCCTCGAAAGTATGATTGAATTTCCAGAGGGGATCGGCCTGGCCATGAGTGGTAATGGGAATGGCGTCGATAATGAAAATAGCGTAGGAGGAGAAAATCAATTTCTCATTTTTGGCGTTCAAATGGGCGTTTTAGGCCTGTTTCTTTATGTCAATCTACTATACCTGGCCATAAAAACCAGTATTCAAACCTATCGAAAGGCACTCACCCCCAATGACCAAATCATTTCATTTGTAGCTGGAACCACCAAATTTGCCTTACTCTTGCCCTTATTCACGGCAAATGCGGAACTCTATCTGTTCGTATCCTTAATTAGCTGGTGGATGGTGGGTCAAAGTGTGAAAATAAAGAACAGTACGACCATTTTACCTAATGCGATACCTCATGACTAAAGAAAAAGTCATCATTGATATTCAATATTTACTGATGGCCAAAACAGGTCTCAATACGTATATCCAAGAATTGCTCGCGGCTACGGCCCAATCCAATAAGTATGAATATTTGATCTATCCCAACTTATATCAAATTGAAAAAAATAATTTTTTCAAGCATCATAATAAATGGCGCCATATTTTATTCCATTTTTATACTTTACTTTGGAAGCAATTGGTGATTCCTTTGCTAATATTATGGCATCGTCCCAAAGCCATCATTTTTCCTGATTTTCATGCACCCCTTTGGAGCCTTCCATGTGCCAAAATCATCGTATTTCACGATGCTTTTTTTTGGGAAAATCCACAAGATTATAATAAATGGTGGTTAAAATACTATTTATGGTCCATTATTGAGGGTCTTAATGGTGAAAGTAAAATCATCTCCGCTTCATTGGCAACAGAAAAAAAAATCACCTCCTTATTGAAGCCTAAGTTCATTCAAACCATTTATCAAAGTGCCCCTCAAATTAATGTAGCAGCCGTCGCAGAACCTTATGAAAAATTAGTCCATCAATCCTACTTTTTACACGTAGGTGTACTTGAAAAGCGTAAAAATCTGGCTGTTTTGATTAAAGGATTTGCTCTTTTTTTGAAAGAATTCCCTGACTACAAACTGGTCTTGGTAGGTCAAAAAGGACCCGCAAAGGATTTAGATGATTATCAAACGCTTAAAATTCTGGTTCGTCAACTGAATCTAGACGAGCACGTTCTCTTTACGGGATACGCTTCAGCGAATCAGCTCAAATGGTTTTATGAAAATGCCTGGGCCTATGCCTTCCCCTCTGTCCATGAAGGTTTTGGTATTCCTATACTTGAAGCCTTTTCTTATGGCTTACCGGTCATCTTGTCGGAGAATGAAGCCACCAATGAGATCGCAGGTACTGGGGGGCTTTCTGCCCAGTCTTTAGACCCTCACGCTTGGTCCACAGCAATGAAAAAGCTGATAAACTCATCCAATCTTAGAAATGACCTCATAAAGAATGGTAAATTGCGATTGAAAGAGTTTTCCAAAAAGAATTTTCTTGAAGGAATTGAAAATTACATTGCTTAGGATTAATGATACTCGGTGATAAATATAAAGCTGGTTGGGGGAGGCGGAATACCCTATCTTCTCTATTCACATTATTGATTTGGTTCATTAGGGGCCTGTTTTTCCGTTTATTTTGGCGCTCAAGTAAGGGGCTTGTTTTGATAGGTCCCTCGGTCAAAATTATTTCTGGGCACAAATTATCTGTAGGCAAAAACTTCATTATAGAAAGAGGTGCTGAAATTAATTGTATCAGCTCTGAAGGCATTCAATTGGGTGAAAAAGTTACCATCGGAAGTTATGCTACCATTCGGCCTAGTAACTTATATGGTGGCGCCGTTGGAATGGGCCTCAAAATAGGTAACCACTCGAATATAGGGCCCTACAGTTATATTGGATGTTCAGGATATATAGAAATTGGTAATAACGTGATGATGGCCCCCAGAGTGAGTTTATACGCTGAAAATCATAATTTTGATTCTATCGATGTCCCCATGAAAGATCAAGGCGTAGCCACAGCTCCTATTATTATCGAAGACGACTGCTGGATTGCCGCCAACTGCATCATCCTATCCGGGGTACGCATAGGAAAAGGATCTGTAATCGCCGCAGGCAGTGTGGTAACTAAAGACGTTGCACCCTACTCGGTCATGGGCGGTAATCCTGCGAAAAAATTAAAAACACGAACGTAATTGCGCATCCTTTTCTTACATAGCTCCTCTGACATGTACGGTGCCAGTAAAATTTTGCTGATCACCCTTCAGATGCTTAAAAAAAATGGCCATAAACCTCTCGTGGTGCTATCTGAAGATGGATTATTAAGCCAAGCATTAAAAAAGGAACACATTGAGGTCCGCTTTATTAAACTCGGCATCATCAGAAGAAAATACTTTAATTTCAAAGGCCTAATCAATAGGTTTAGGACTCTTTGGATCGCAAAAAATCAATTGACTGAATTATGCATTCAAGAAAATATTGATTTGATCTACTCCAATACGGCGGCGGTTATCGTGGGCAGCTGGGTGGCCAGAAAATGCCGGCTCAAACATGTGTTTCACATACATGAAATCATACAATCCCCCTCTTGGTTTGCTTTTTTAATTCATAAGATGATCGCAAGGAATGCCGATCATGTCATAGCGGTATCTCGTGCGGTCAAAGACCACCTATCCACATTCATCCCACAACATAAAATTTCTGTCATCTATAATGGATTAGATTATTCATCTTTATCGTCGAATCAAAATTTATCTAAAGAATTATCTCTCCGTCCAAACCATCTGATCATTGGCATGATTGCCAGAGTGCATCCATGGAAAGGTCAAAGCTATTTTATAGACCTTGCCGAAGCGTTGCTGCAAAAAAAATCAGCACTTACTTTTATCATGGTCGGTGATGCCTATCCTGGCAATGAATACCTTTATGATGAATTGAATGCGAAACTAGAAACCCTTGGACTCAAAAGCCATTTTATCAATCTAGGTTATCGAGAAGACATCATGGCCATTCTCAATACACTAGATCTCTTTATCCTTCCCTCCACGGCACCCGATCCTTTTCCTACCGTTATATTAGAAGCGATGTCTTGTCAGAAAACGGTCATTGCTACGGCACAAGGCGGCGCCTTGGAAATGATTGAACATCAAGTTTCAGGCATCCATATTCCTCTAGACAATGCGCAAGAGGCTGCCAAAATTATTTCGCCCTACTTGTCTGATGAAAAAATACGTAGGGCTATGGGGCAAGTGGCTCAACAAAAAGTGAATGCCGACTTTTCACTGGTCTCCTTTGAAAAAAACATCATGCAACTCCTTACTGTAATCCATGAACACTAACCCCCCCAGTATTGCCCTGATTGGTACGCGAGGCTATCCCTATGTGTACAGTGGCTATGAAACCTTTGCTAAAGAACTCTCGGAACGCCTGGTTGAAAAAGGGATCAAGGTGACTATTTATTGTCATAAGAATCTTTTTGAACACCGGCCCAAGCAAATAAAAGGGATCCATCTGGTCTACCTTCCGGCCATCGAAACTAAAATACTCAGTCAATTGAGCCATTCCCTTTTTGCGTTTTTGCATGCTTGCTGGCAACCCTACGATGTTGTACTTGCCGTCAACTCAGCCAACGGACCGTTTGGTTTATTGACCAGATTGTTTCGAAAAAAAACCATGATCAATGTGGATGGCTTAGAATGGATGCGTCCCAAATGGCAAGGTTTGGGCTCCAAATATTTTTATTGGTCTTCAAAGCAGGCGACCCGTTTTTTTGATTTGATCATCAATGATTCCCTCGAGATGCAACGGGTATATAAAAAAGAATTTCAAACGGATTCTAAAGTCATTGCTTATGGAGCCGAGCCTAGATACTCACAGAATCCTTCGTTGATTGAAAAATGGGGCCTCCAACCCAATAGCTATTATTTGATCGTGGGTAGACTGATTCCAGATAACAATTCAGACCTCATTTTAGAAGGCTTTTTACAGAGTCTCTCGGATAAGAAGCTTGTGATTGTGGGTGACGTTCCTTTTCAAGATGCCTTTGCTAAAAAAATAAAAGCCCGGTCACAAACTACGGACCGCGTCATCATGACGGGCTATGTAAATGAGGCCGAAACTCTAGCAGAACTGTATCACCATTGTTACGCCTATCTTCATGGACATGAATTCGGAGGCACCAATCCCACCATGCTCAAGGCCATGGCCTATGGCTGCGCGATTCTCGCCTTAAAAACTCCTTTTAATGATGAAATGTTAGCCGATGGTAGCTTTGGTGATTTTTTTAATAAATCCATTGATTCCGTCAGTGAAAAAATCAAGGACTTTGATCTTCATCCAAAAAGAGTCACGGACTTAAAGAATCATTCAAGATCCGGTATTTCAAAAAAATATACCTGGGATCATGTCTGTGATCAATATATGGATGCCATTTATGGATTGATGGGCATCCGATAGGTTCTGTACAATACGGCCGCGCCAAAAAGAAACATCGCCAATTCTGCTAAAGCTATACTGATCAGTAATCCATTGATCTCCAAAAAAGAAACCAAAAAAGGAAGTAAAACGAGTGCTGTAATCAGACCGATCAGGTGATAGCCGAAATACATTTTTTTCATATCCAAAGCGATAATTAATAAGCTAATCGGGAGATTGCAAAAAAGTAAAAAAATAAACACGGGTAAAATCCATAAAAAAGGTCCTATATCCGTAAGGATAATTTCATCGGAAAGCATCTCAATAAGTGGCCCCCCAAAAAAGATGACGACAGCCATACCTAATAATACCATAACCAACAGCTTTGAAAAAATCGAGTATAAAAAATCTCTCAAAAAACGATCTGATTTCTTCACAAAATTGCATAGCATCGGAAAGATCGCCCGGTATACCAAGGTATATGAATTAGCTATCAGCATCATGATTCGGTCAATAATTACATAAATCCCCATGAGAGGAGCACTCAGAAAAAATCCAGCGATTACAATACCAATATTTCTATAAAACGTAGTCACTCCTTCCGAGAGAAAAATTGGAACGTTTTGATGCGCAAATGCATAAATTGCTTTGAATGATTGTTTTTCAAAACGGAATTTCGTTTTTATAAACAATACCACCCATCCACAAAAGGCAGCGATACACCACCCCAACCCATTACAAACATTCACCCACAGCAAATCATCATTCGATTCTATAAAAAAAAGTACGGCCCCAACGTAAAACACCCTACTCAGGAAATTCAACAAAGCCAACCATGTCATTTTTTGAATCCCTTGGAAGTACCAAACGGGCATCAATGTATTGCCAATAACAATAAAATAAGAAGTCAATATTAGATATTCATAAGGCTGCCATGGGGAAACTGTTTTTACCAAAAAAACCAATCCAATAAACGTTCCTAACAATAGAACTATTTTAATCACCAAAATTTTTTGGGTCAACGTCCGCTCCAAACTGAGATCCCCTTTGGCCTGACTGATCAAGCGTGTCCCCGTTAAATTCAGACCAAAATCAGTAATGGCCACCGCAACATTCATGATGCCTTGCGCCAAAACAATCATCCCATAGCTTTCAAGACCCACACGAGCCAAAAGCAGTGGAATGACTAAAACAGGCACCAAATAATTGGTCATTTGCAGGACACCCAAGGAACCCACGTTCTGGAGAATCAATCTATTCCAATTCATTTTCTGGTTGATTGCGGATCCCTTTTGAAATGATGGAAGTCATGAATTGATTTTTGGTCTTAATAAGCTTCAATGAATATGATTGAAATTTTGCTTTTTCTAACGTTCATGTGAACAAGAACTCAAAGACTCTTATCCCCCTGTTTTTAGGTAATGTTTAGTATCGCTGTCAAATATATGTCATTAGTGTTTTTTGGTCCCCATGAATGTCCTCTTATTGTAACACCTCTCAAATAAAACCTATCCTTTCTTCCGTTAACTCAAAAAAAATCATCCAAAAAACACATGGAACTAGATCGATCCCATCAGTAATATATTAGGTATCACTTTCCGCACGATCTTAAGCTCCTTTCTCTTTCATTTGCCTTCTTTTGGTGGGTAGATGATAAATCACACTCAAATTAAAGTTCCAATTGATCAGATCATTACCTGGTCCGATATAAGGGTCTCCAGGTTCTCGCTCATGTACCCACTGATAATTGAGTGAGGTAATACGCGTAATTCTGCCCTGGATCATGAGATCTTTGATCTGCGTATATCCCTGAATCCCAATACTGTAATCAACCCAGTATTTATTCCAATCTCGATTGTGTGCATATGCCAAATAATAGAAATCGCTGTTGTGAAGCTCTCGCTCCAAAATGAAGCCCAATTTATGGTCTGCATTGAGCCAACTGAGGTCAATCGTCGCCAGATTACTTCCTGGGCCAATGCCTGCCCCAATCCACTGCCCCTTGTGCGTGTATCCATGCCTGATATTTTGATCAAGGTACCAACTGTTCAGTTCTGCTAGACTATAATCAGTGGATTGGGCCAATTTGGTCAGTTCCATTCCTACTTCTAGGAAGTTATTGGGTCGGGGCAAATCAAATAGTTTGGTGAATCCCAAAACAAATCCCGCATCTTTTTCAGGGACCATTAAAAACTCTTTAAATCCCTGAAACTTATTTTTCCCACCTTCAAAATACACTTCAGCTTGGGCCTCCTTCCAAATCCAACGCAAAGATAAGGAAGCGTATCTATCCGGTCGCATCCGATCATCTATTCCTTCATTTCGATTAAAAGCATCTGTCAGAGCAGCCAACATATCTCCCTCGTCTTGGGCATCCTTTAAATACTGCTGATTGACATAGGAAAAGCCAAAAAACAGCCCCTCCACCCATTTAGGTTGGTAGGAAATATGAATTCCTGATAAATACCGCTCCGCGTCTCTAAAGGGAACGTATAAATTGGTCTTACCCCCGTACTGCCGTAACGTATCGGGAGGGCTATAATCCGAATTATTTAAAATACCTCCTATGAATTGCCCTTCAAAAGTACCAATTTTAGTATCAATCGGCATCTGAGTCTCTAACGAGAGATGCCAAAACCCCTCAGCTGCATTCGTCATCAGTAGGGAATTCTTTTTTCCAGGACCCCACCATAAATTTTGACTGGAAAGGCCTAAAGAAAACTTACGATAATTAAACTTTAAATAGGATTGTCCCGGCCTGAGTCGCCATTCATCTGTGGCTCCGTGCTGCTCGGGGTGATCCGCATAGGTCCACCAATTATAACGCGTCCACCAAGTTCTTGGCCCTTTCAGCTCTGAAAATCCCTCATAGTCCTCATTTTGAGCAAAAAGCCAATCGGGTTTGACTTGTATTTCTATGAATTTCCATTGGGCGTAAAGACCTATCGATCTTCTGTATTGCAAGCCTTTCGCAGGGTTAAAATTCCCATTATTGCGTTCATAGGGGTGATTTGAATTGAAATCCAAATCCACTCGTGGATTTAGAAAAATCAATTCGAACGACTTCTGGCTAAGTATTGAATTTCCAAACCAATGATCTTTGATCAATGTGTGATCAAAATAGCTCATGTTCAAGGGCCGCTTGAAAAAAGAATAATGTATCGCTGAATCTGATGTTAACTGAAGTCTCCGCAATTGCTCCTCCACGATGGGCGTACCCACATCAATGACTTGCCCCACACTTACGCT